>NZ_KE384283.1:187682-188372 GCF_000424965.1 Streptomyces sp. TAA204 | reverse complement strand
GAGCGGTCAACCATGGCGGCCTCGCCGCCAGCCCGGTAGCGGGTCGCCCACCGCTGGGCGGTGGTGACCGAGACGTTGAACCGTTCGGCCGCCCGGCGCAAGGGCCAGCCGTCCTCGACCACACAGCGGGCCAGCCGCACACGTCCGGTCTCGGTCAGGGGTGCGTTACGGTGCGGCATGAGGGCCTCTCTGGTCGCCGGTGCAGATGTCGCAATCCACACCGAGCCAGAAGGCCCTCACCCATTTCAAGATCACCTACCGGTGATCACCGTCACCAACCTCCGTGGACAGAACACCTAGCGCCCATTCTCGATTCGGCTCCGCCACCGAGCCAGGTTGCGCCGGGTGGTGAGGGTATGGAGGTGGAAGGGCCCGCGGATGCGTAGCTGGTCGGTCAGCAGTTGCTCGTAGGCGGCTGCGGCACTGGTCGCCTCGCCTGCCTCGCCCAGCCAGTGCGCCAGGTTGGACCGGGTGGTGAGGGTGTGGGGGTGGTCGGGGCCGAGGATGCGTAGCTGGTCGGTCAGCAGCTGTTCGAACGCGGTTGCGGCGCCGGCTGCATCGCCGTCTAATTCCCCCCGCCAGTACGCCAGGTTGTTCCGGGTGGTGAGGGTGTCGGGGTGGTCGGGACCGAGGATGCGTAGCTGGTCGGTCAGCAGTTGCTCATGGGCGTTTGCGGCGCCGGTCGCATCG
>NZ_KE384283.1:187179-187664 GCF_000424965.1 Streptomyces sp. TAA204 | reverse complement strand
TGCTCATGGGCGTTTGCGGCGCCGGTCGCATCGCCTGCCTCGGCCCGCAACCGAGCCAGGATGCTCCGGGTGGTGAGGGTGTCGGGGTGGTCGGGGCCGAGGATGCGTAGCTGGTCACTTTGCAGCTCCTCGTAGGCGGTTGCGGCGTCGGTTGCATCGCCTGCCTCGGCCCGCCACCGAGCCAGGTTGTGCCGGGTGGTGAGGGTGAGGGGGTGGTCGGGGCCGAGGATGCGTAGCTGGTCGGTCAGCAGTTGCTCGTGGGCGTTTGCGGCGCCGGCTGCATCCCAGCCCAGTTCTCCCAGACAGTGCGCCAGGTTGTGCCGGGTGGCGAGGGTGTCGGGGTGGTCAGGACCTTGGACGCGTAGCCGGTCGATCAGCAGCTGTTCGAACGCGGTTGCGGCGCCGGCTATGTCGCCTGCCTCGCCCCGCCATCGAGCCAGGTTATTCCGGGTGGTGAGGGTGTGGGGGTGGTCGGGGCCGAGGAT
>NZ_KE384283.1:0-187031 GCF_000424965.1 Streptomyces sp. TAA204 | reverse complement strand
CCGGCTATGTCGCCTGCCTCGCCCAGCCAGTGCGCCAGGTTGGACCGGGTGGTGAGGGTGTCGGGGTGGTCGGGGCCGAGGATGCGTAGCTGGTCGGTCAGCAGCTGTTCGAACGCGGTTGCGGCGCCGGCCGCATCGCCTGCCTCGCCCAGCCAGCGGGCCAGGTAGGACCGCGTGGTGAGGGTGTCGGGGTGGTCCGGGCCGAGGCGGCGTTGCGTTTCCGCGGTCAGGTGGAGGAAGTGGTCGCGTGCGGCGGCGGCTTGGCCGGATTCGCCGAGGCTTTGGCCGGTGCGGTATAGCACGGCGTGGCCCTGGGGCTGGTATAGAGCGTCTTCGGCGGAATGGGTGAGGGCGTCGGTGTTGGCACGCAAGGCCTGGGCGAGGGTGGTGTCACGTTCGATGACGGGCCATGCAGCGGTCAGGGCGTCGGCGGCAGCGTGAGCGAAGCTCGCGAGCTGATCGGGCCTGAAACTGTCGCGGGTGGTGCGTTGAATGAGCTGGTGGACGCGGACGGTCTGGTGAGGGGTGTCGGGGGCGTGGTCGACGAGGCTGAGGCGGTGCAGCGCCCGAAGTGCGTCGGCTGTGTCCTGGCTTGTCACCGCGGCGGGTTCTCGGTCGGTGACAGTGTGGTGTCTGGCGAGGTGGGCGCGGGCGGGTTCACCGGTGAGGACGGCGTGGGGGATGCCGTTGGGGTCGAGCATCGCGGTGAGTTGGAGCATGGGGCGGGCCAGGCCCGCCGGGCGGATCTGGTCGGCGCGCTCGATGGACAGGGACCAGGCGGCGGCCGCGGTGGTTGTCTGGTCGTCGGGCAATGCGTCGGGTTCGGGGAGCAGGTTTGCCAGGGATCTGACCCGGTCGGACAGCCGGTGACGGTAGGTGGCGCAGTTCATGCCAGCGTCAACGAGGTACGCGGCTGCTTGGGCGAGGGCGAGAGGCAGGTATCCCAGATCGGCGGCGAGGCCGTTGAGCTGGTCGGCTGGCTCGGGGTGGCTATGCGAGGTAAGCGCTGTGGAGAGGTAGTCAGAGGCCTCAGAGGGACTGAACAGACCCACGTTGACTAGGCGGCGGCCCTGTCCGGTGAGCGCGGCATCGCGGCGCCGGGTGGTGACCAGGGTGCGGCCGCGCGGGTCGTTGGGCGGCCACAGTCCGCGCAAGGTGGCTGGGTCGCTAACGTCGTCCAAGACAATCAGCCACCGGCACGGCTCCTTGCCGGTCTTGGGCTCCAGCCAGGCCAGGAACCTCTTGGCGGCCGCCTCCGGGTCGCCATTGTCGGCCCCCAGCACCTCGGTACTGGCCTGCGCGTATCCGGCCACGACTGCGGCACGGGTGCTGGCGCTGATCCACACCAGCACGTCCACTTCCCCGTTCTCCCAGGCGGTGCGGGCGTAGTCGGCGGCCAGCTGGGTCTTGCCCACTCCGCCTGTCCCGGTCAGAACCTGGCACAGCACCGCAGTGCCTCCTCCCGCCACCACTGTCCGTAGCTGACCGACTTCGGCCCGGGGCTGGAAGAAGGAGGCCTTGGGAGGGATCACCCCGACCTGGTGCGGCCATGCCGCAGGCGTCCGCGCGGGCTGCACCACCGTGAGAGAGTCGACTGCCAGGTGTCCGCTGTTGGCGATGCCGCCTTCCCCCGCGGTGGCGTCACCGGTGCCGGCCACCTCCACCCGGGTGTTGTGCCCGGGTTTCCCCCCGCGATAGCCAGTAACCGCCGCCCCGCCATCGGCAGCCGTAGCGTTGCCAGTATCCACGGCATCCACAACCGGCTCCTCCACAGCACTGCTGTCAGCCGGTTCGGGCCCGGCGGCAACGGAGCCAGGAGCAGGAACTGGCCGGTCCTTACGCCATGTCATCGCGGACATGCCCCCATTCCCCGTGTGCTGTGGCAGTGCTTTGCTAGGTCAGCTGTAGTCGATGCCTGTGGTGGCGCTACTGCCCGGGCCGTCTGCGGTCGCATCCCCGGTCCGCTCCACGCTCGCGGAACCTCTCCCCGCGCCCTGCGGGCGCCGCACCCCCGTGGACGCCGTACCCCCACCAGTGGCCTGCGCCGTCCCGGTAGCCACAGCGGTATCCGCCGGCTCAGGAACTGTTGTGGCCGGCTGGAGCAGTGCCCATACTAGCGCGGCGACGCCGGTGGCGCCCTGGATGGAAGCGCCCACTAGCTGACCCGTATCCGGGTTGTCCAGCAGCCAAAAAAAGGGTGTCGACACGGCTAATACCGCAGCGACCGCGATGACCGTGATCTTCCCACCCCGCGACATGCCCCGCTCCTTTCCCAGCAGCAGTCGACTACCCGTCACATCTGCTGCGGCTAATTCGGACTTCGCCAATAGTCGGAACCTAACCGCTGCGAGTCGGCGGTTCCAATGAAAACAACCCGGGTTTTACCTCCGCTCCGCCGGGTCATTCCCCCAGTCGTTGGTGCTGATGATGCTGGGGCAGCCGATCGCGTTGGGGGAGGGAGCCACTTGGGGAGCCAGACGCCCCAACGGTCGGCAGCACGGCATGGACGGTCACGGATCGACTGTCGGCGTCGTCCCAGCTCAACCCGGATGCTGGTCCAGGGCGACGAGGGGGCCCACTTGGCTTACAAGCAAGATGTCACTGGTTCGATCCCAGTTGTGCCCACCCAGCAGGTTCTGCAGACACCCACTGTGATCAGTGCTCGAAGGGGCATCCGCGAACGTTCGCGGATGCCCCTTCGAGTGTGTCGGTCCCGGATGAAGGGGCCGGCGGGCTGCGGTCAGGCGTTGGGGTCGAAGGGTATGTCGTCCGGCTTGGCGCCCTCGAGGTGCGAGTTGAACGTGTCGTCCTTGATGCCGAGGGTGGCGGAGCCGAAGTCGCCCCCGGTGAGCCGGTCGCGGATGCCTTCGGGGTAGCCGTCCCAGCCCACCAGCGACGGGTACTGCCAGGTCCCCTTGTGGTTCTCAGGGGGTTCGTCCCCGTCGCTCGCGGCGCGGAAGCAGTGCGTGCTCGCTCCGTCCTTGTGGTAGACGACCTTCGGGTGGTCGCCTTCGAAGGGGATGTCGGCGCGGTTGTGGACGGTGAACCCGCCGTGGGCCGAGGTCGCCACGTACTCGACCCGGTCGTCCTTCACCCACACCACGATGTGTTCCCAGTCGTGCCGGTGGCCGGCGCTGCCTCCGCCGAGTGAGACCTGGTCCTTCTCGAAGTACGAGGCGTACACGATCCCGCACCAGCCGTTGTTGCACTTCTCGCGCGAGTAGGTGTTGGTGTTCTCCAGGTCGGACTCGTCGCGGCAGTTGCCGTTGACGTCGCCGCCCAGTTCGAGGCCTTCGTTGAGCGTCCCGTCCGGGCCGATGGCCGGAGTGGCGTAGCAGCCGTCCTTGTCGTAGTCGTAGGCGGGCTGGAACTTCCGCTCCGCCTCCCCGGCCTGGCCGGGCAGCGCGGGAGGCGGAGCGGCGTAGGCGGCGGCCGGGAAGGCGAAGACGAGTGCGACCGCGCCGGCGACGGTGCCGAGCGACCGTCGGAAGCGGCGTGAAGTCACAGGCCCGGAGGGCCGGTTGCTGCTCACTTGCATCCTCCTTGCACTTGGTGCGGACCAAGGATCTGCCACGGGCGTTCCTACCAGCGCTGCGGAGTGCCTGTCCGGGAAACGTGGTGACTCGTGTCCGCCCGGGGCGACGTCCAGTGCGCGCCGTCGAGCGCGCCGGGTGCCGCGAGCCCCGAGCGGGCCGGCCCGCAGGGCAGTCGGGGTGGTGAACAGCGGGGGTGCGGCGGCTCCGTGAGCGGGGTCGCCGTGTGTGGTGGGATGCGGCCATGACCGCACCAGTGCTCTACCTCCTCGGTACCGCCGCGCCGCCCGTACTCGACATCGGTTCTGTCGTCCGTGACGCGCGTGAGCGGGGGTGGGAGGTGTGTGTGGGTCTGACACCGACGGCACGTGACTGGCTGGGGGAGGGCGCCGGCGCGGTGGAGGAGGCGACCGGACGTCCGGTGCGCAGCGCGCCCCGCCGTCCGGACGAGCGTGACCTGTGGCCCCGTGCGGACGTCACGCTCGTGGCACCCGCGACGCTGAACACCGTCAACACATGTGCGCTGGGGCTCACTCCGCACTTCGTGGCGGCGTTCGCCGTGGAGGCGATCGGCAAGAGGTGGCCGCTGGTGATGATGCCCTCCCTGAACTCGGCGTACGCCACGCACCCGCAGTTCGGCCGGAGCGTCGAGACGCTGCGGGCGGCCGGGGTGCGGATGCTGTACGGGGAGGGCGGGTTCAGGCCGGAGCCGCCGGGGGAGGCCGACCCGGCGGTGTATCCGTGGCATCTGGCGCTCGACGAGGCGTGGTCCGTGCTGAGTTGACGGCGGTCCCGTACCGTGCGCGCGTCCGCGGCGGCGACTGAGGATGACGGCGGGCGTCCTTCCGAGTGATCCGGGCTCCGGCGGGAAGGCGTACGAAGGTGCGAGGGCCGGTGACTTTCACGGACGGGGGCGGAACCGGTGACCTTCACGGACGAGGGTGGAGGGGGCCCGCCCGGGCACCCCGCAGACCGGGACATGCCGTCGAGTTACGGAGCGCAGGATGGTGCAACTCGTGCTGTGGGACATCGACCACACGCTGGTCTCGACACCCGGAGTCAGCGGCGAGCTCTTCGGCAGAGCGTTCCGTGAGGTGACGGGCCGGGAGGCGAAGCGGCCGGAAGGGGCGCAGACCGACGCCGTCGCCTTCCGCGAGGCCGCGAGGTCGCTCGAACTCCAGGCTCCCCGCGAGGACTTCGAACGCTTCGCCGCCGCACTGGCCGAGCAGCACCTGCGGTGTGCTCCGGCCATTCGGGAGCGCGGTCACGTCCTCGGAGGCGCCGCGGCCGCGCTGAGCGGCGTCGCCTCCCTGTCCGGAGTGAGGCAGACGGTCGTCACCGGCAACGTCCGTGGCGCGGCCGAGGTCAAACTGCGTGTGCTGGGCCTGGAGTCGCAGATCGAGTGCTCCATAGGCGCGTTCGGCGAGGACGGTGACGAGCCCGCGGAGCTGATCCGGGTCGCGCTGGGGAGGGCCGCTCAGGCGCCGGGGCGTGAAGTGCCCACGGAAGAAGTGGTGTTCATAGGGGACACGCCCGCTGATGTGGAGGCGGGGCAGGCGTGCGGCGTGCGGGTCGTCGCCGTCGCGTCCGGCGGCAGCGGCGAGGACGAACTGCGCGCCGCGGGCGCCGAGGTGGTCCTCCCCGGACTCGACGACACCGAGGAGCTGCTGAAGGTGCTGGCCGACTGACGGGGCGATGTGACGTCCGGGGCGGGGGAGTTGCGCCGGAGCCCGGCGGCGGGCCCGTGCGCGCCTCGTTCCCGCTGAGGTGCAGCGGTACGTCAGCCCCGTCCGCCGGGCTGATCGCCGGGGAGCCGGGCCTCGCAGACCGCGTGCCCGTCCGAGGAGCGCCCGTCCGAGGCGTGTCCGTCCGAGGCACGACCCTCCGAGGCGCGACCCCGCTCCGTCCTGTCGCCGACCGTGACCGAGCAGCGGATGTCACCGTGGCCGCGCAGCCGTGCCCGGACGGCGTAGTACAGGGCGTCGTCCCTGAGTTCGAGGGTTCCGGTCATCGGCAGGCCCTCGCTCCGGACGTCGTGGGAGTCGCTGCCGAAGGTGGTCTCCACCCCGGCGGGGGCGGAGCCCCACACCCTGAAGACGGCCTTCGGCGGTTGCTTCTTCTCCGGCACCCGTGTGCCCTGGTCCCTCGCCTCTCCTGCGTCCGCCTGCCGGGCGACGGGCGTCTTGTCCGTGTCGCCGCCGGAGCTTCCCGCGTCGGGCCCCACGCTCCAGGCGAGGGCGGCGAGGATCGCGACACAGACGAGACCGATGACGTTCGCGGCGGGTCTTCCGCCCGTGGAGCGTCCGCGCGGACGGAGTCGCGGGGGCGGCGGGTACGGCCGCGAGCGTGCGTCCCGGCGGGGCTGCTGTCCGCTCATCATCGCGCTTCCTGACGTGTGTTGGAAAGTGGATGGAACGTGGGTGCGAGGTGGCGCTGATGTGACCGTCGGGCACACCCAAAGGTTGTGCGGCATTCAAGCAATGTCGGGGTGAGGGCGGGCAGCACGTCGACGGCTCCGCCCTCCCGTCCGCCCGCGAGGGGCGGGGACACGCCGAAGGCACGGATGCCGTGCCCAGCCGTGCGGTGTGATCACCATCTCGGTGAAGGCCGGGGGGAGAGCCCAAGCCGAGAGATGAGGGACGGATGAGACCACTGAGCCACCTTCGCGTCACCTGTCGGACCGCCCCCGCCCGCCGTACCCGCCGTGCCGCAGGCAGCGCCGCCCGAACGGGTGCCGTGCTCGCACTGGCCATGGCCACGCTCGGCATGGCGGCCACCGCGGCGACCTCCCGTTCCGCACCCGGACCGGCGGCACCGCAGCCGCCCTCCCCGATGGCCGTGGCGCCCTACCTCTCGCTGGGCTGGGGCAGCCCGCCCAGCCCCGAGAAGGTCATGGAGGCGACGGGCGTGCGCTGGTTCTCGCTCGCCTTCGTGCTCAGCAAGGGCACCTGCGAGCCGTACTGGGACGGACGCCGCCCGCTGACCGGCGGCGTCGACGAACGTACGGTGCGCGCCGTACGCAAGGCGGGCGGCGACGTCATCCCGTCCTTCGGCGGCGGGCTGGGCCACAAACTGGAGCAGAGCTGCCCGGACAAGGAGTCGCTGGCGGCGGCGTACCAGAAGGTCATCGACGCGTACGGGCTCAAGGCCGTCGACATCGACATCGAGACGGGCGCGTACCGGAGCGAGGCCGCGCAGCGGAAGACCCTCGGTGCGCTCAGCCTCGTCAAGAAGGCCGATCCGGACCTGGTCGTCTACGTCACGCTGCCCAGCTATCGCTCGGGACCCGACTCCTCCCTGATCGACCGGGCCGCGGAGATGGGCGTCGAGCCGGACGCGTGGAGCGTCATGCCGTTCTCCTTCGTGCCGTCCGCGAAGGGCGAGGACATGGGCCGCATCAGCACACGCGCCGTGGACGGGCTGAAGGACCGGTTGCGCAGCGCGTACGGCTACAGCGAGCAGGAGGCGTACGCGCACAGCGGCGTCTCCTCGATGAACGGGATCACCGGGGAGGGGGAGACCGTCACCGTGGACGACTTCCGCACCATCGCCGCGCACGCGAGGGCCAACCGGCTGGGCAGGCTCACCTTCTGGTCGGTCAACCGCGACCGGCCGTGCGGCAGCCGGCCCTACCCCGCTGAGGACTCCTGCTCCGGGGTGCCGCAGGAGCCGTGGCAGTACACACGAGTGCTGGCCCAGCACGGGCGCTGAGCAGTGCGCTGAATGCGGCACGGCGGATGCGGGGCACCGGATCGGCTTCAGAGGCCGAAGGCCGGCGCGTAGCGGACCGCGCCGGCCGGCAGTTCACCGCCGTCCAGGGAGAGCGCGAGGAAGGATTCCCGTGGCCACCGCTGCCCCGGCGGCGGTGTGATGCCGAAGTCCGCGCAGGGCGTGAAGCCGAAGCGCGGATAGTAGGCGGAGTGGCCCAGCACGACGACCGTACGCTCGTCCGCCGCCCGCGCCTCCTCCAGAGCCCGCAGGACGGCGGCGCTGCCCGCGCCCCTGCCCTGGTGCCGGGGCGGTACGGCGCAGGGCGCGAGGGCGAGGGCAGGCGTGACGCCCACGTGGCAGCGGCTCAGCAGGGCGAACCCCACGGGTTCCCTCCCGGCGAGGGCGAGGCAGGAGAACCGGGGAAGCCAGGCCCGCGGGTCCTGGCGCAGCGCGTCGACAAGATCCGCCTCCGCGGCGGACTCGAACGCGGCGAGGTTGATGCGGCGTACGGCGGCGACGTCCTCGGCGCGTCCGGCACGTTCGGTGCGTGTCGGCCAGGGTCCGGCGGGTGCGCTCATGCGGTTCATGCTGCACCTCGGGCACCGGGCACGTCACCCGTATTGCGGGTGCCGGATCCCCGGTCGCTCCCGGCGATACCCGATGGCCCCGGGTGCTGCCCGGTGGCCTCCGGGGCTCACCGGTGTGTCAGACGGGCTGGGGTGCGTCGAGGTCCGCGCCCGCCGGACCGCGCGCACGGCGTACGCCGCGTGCGTCGTCGGAGCGCCCCGTGCTGCCGGCCGCCTCCGCGCCGTCCTCCGGTGGTTCGCTCCCCGAACGCGGCCTGCGCCGCATGACGTACGCCGCCAGCGTGCCCGCCGCGAAGAGCGCCAGCACGGAGACCGCCGTACCGAGCCAGGAGGCGCCCAGCCAGCGGCCGCCGAAGTATCCGAGCCCCACGGCGTAGACCGCCCAGGTCAGTCCGGCCAGCGCCGACCAGGGGAGGAAGTCCTTGGCACGCCGGTGCGCCGCCCCCGCCGTGAGGCTGACGACGGAGCGGCCCGCGGGTGCGAAGCGTGCCAGCACCACCAGCGCGCCTCCGCCCGCCGCGAGCGCCTGCCCGGCCTTCTCCTGTGCCGCGGTGAGACGGCGGGAGCGGGCGAGGGCGCGGTCGAAGCGCGTTCCGCCGCGCTTGGCGAGCCGGTAGGCGAAGAGGTCACCCACGACGGAGGCGGTGGCCGCGCACAGCACCAGGGCGATCATCTCGGGGAGATGGGGCGATTCGGCGGCCCGCCGTGCGTGGCTGGGCAGGTCGGCGGCGTCCGCGGCGGTGGTGCCCGCGACGGCGGTGGCCGCGGCGACGACGAGGACGCCGCTCGGCAGCAGGGGAACGAAGACGTCCAGCAGGACGGAGACCGCGATCACCCCGTATATCCATGGGGATCCGGTCACCGACCCCAGGATGTCCAGCACTCGCTCCCCCGTTCGTCCCCTGAACAGGCAGCTCATCCACGTACTCAACTGCCCACCGACAGCGTACGCCTGGGCGTTGCGGGAGGGGCGTTCGAGGTGTGCGGGATCGATCTCAGGTCTGTCTCGGCTGCGTCACGGCCGTTGTGTCGGGGCGGAAGCGGCAGGCCAGCCCCGTGCCGGTGGCCGCCCGTCCGGCGTGGGGGGAAGTGACGAGGCCGGCCCGCCGGTTGACGACCCGGATGGCCCCGACGGCCGGATGCCCCCGACGACCCCGACGCTCAGGACGACCCCGACGCTCAGGACGGCCCGGACGGCCCCGACGGGGGCGGCACCAGCAGGCGTCGCAGGACCCGGTCCAGCCGCGAACCTGTGCCGCGGCCCTGACCGGGAACCCCTCCGGGGCTGTCGGCGCCCTCCGGCACCGCCCGCGCCTGCTCCAGCGACAGTTCGGCCGAACGGCCGCGCAGCCGGAGCGTCATGATCTGGTTGCCGAACCAGGGGCCGCCCGCGCGCGCCCACTTCACCGGCGGCTTCGCCGTACGTCCGTGGCGGGCCAGAGCCCTGCCCAGCCAGCGACCGGCGGGGCTCCAGCCGAAACGGAAACCGGCCCGTATCACCGCCGGGATGCTGTTGTGCATGGGCGAGCATGTCAACTGCAGAACCCGCGAGTTGACCGGCTGCGGGAAGCGGGGCTCACTGATGTAGGCGTGGTGGACGTCCCCGGAGAGCACGCACACGCTCGCGGGCGCGTCGGGCGAGCCGGCGACCTCGCCGATGGCTTCCGTCAGCGCGTCGAACGAACGGGGGAAGGCCGCCCAGTGCTCCAAGTCGGCGGCGCGGCGCAGCCGTTCGCCCAGCCGCGCCCAGCGCGGGCCGCGGGCGCCCCGGCACAGTGCCGCGTTCCACGCCTCGGCGTCGTGGATCGCGGGCGGCAGCAGCCAGGGCAGCGAGGTGCCGACGAGCAGATGGTCGTAACCGCCGTCCCCTCCGGCGCGGTCCGGGCCGGAGGGCCCGGGGACCGGCGCGGGGGCGTGCGCGGCGGCGTCGAAGGACAGGCCCCGCTCGCCGCGCTCGCCCTGTTCGCCGCGCCTGCCCTGTTCGCCACCGAGGCCGGAGAGCATCTGCTCGCGCAGCCACGCCAGTTCCTTCTCGTCGAGCATCGCGCGCTGCTGCTCGTCCAGCACGCGTCCGGCACGGGTGTCGATCATCAGCAGGCGCACCCTGCCGAAGTCCCGGCGGTAGCTCCAGCGCACGGTCTCCGGGTCCGTGTCCGCGCGGTGGGCGAACTCGCGCAGCACCGCCGTGCCGTCCCCGGCGGCGCGCACCGCGGCGAACGTCGGATCCTCGGCGAGCTCGCCCGGGGAGAGGTTGCCCAGGTGCTGGTAGACCCAGTACGACGCCAGGCCGCTCAGTATGCGCTCACGCCACCATCCGCTCGCCCGCATCTCGCTGCGCCAGGAGTCGCTGGTGTTCCAGTCGTCTATCACGTCGTGGTCGTCGAAGATCATGAAACTGGGCACGGTCGAGAGGAGCCAGCGCACTTCGGGGTCGAGCCAGGACTCGTCGTAGAGGACGGTGTACTCCTCGAAGTCGGCGACCTGCTGCCAGGGCGGCTCGGACAGGTCGCGCTTCTCGGCGAGTTTCCCGCGCACCGGTTCGGAGGTCTCGTCCGCGTACACCTGATCGCCGAGGAGCAGCAGGACGTCGGGGCGTTCACCTCCGGCGATGGCGCGCTGGGCGAGGGAGTCGAGCGCGTCGGGCCCGATCGCGTCGTGCGAACTGGCGGCGGGGCGGGCGGCCCAGCGGCAGGAACCGAAAGCGACGCTGACGTCGCCGGAGTCGGGCGCGGGGGTGCGGATCGTACTCAGGGGGAGAGGGGAGCCCGGTTCGGGCCAGACCTCCTCGCCGTCGAGGAGGAGACGGTAGGGGGTCTCCGTGCCGGGCTCCAGGCCCACGACGGTGATCAGCGCGTAGTGGTGGCCCGAGACCTGCCAGGTACGGGCGCTGCCGCCGGCGCTTCCGGTGTCGCAGCGGACCTCCGCCTCGCAGGGGGCGTCGGTCTCGATCCAGACCGTGGCGGTGTCCTCGTCGACGTAGCGCAGCAGCGGTCCCAGGCGCAGCCTGACCATGGAAGTTCTCCCTCCGTCGTCCCGCACGCTACGGAACGACCGGGGTGATCGGCGAGTGCCCGGGGCCCGGAGTGGCGCTCTGTGCCCGATTCGTGTTCCTGGAGCATCAATCCGTGATGTGAGCACCGCTCTGTGCGCGCTCACGGTCAGCGGTGTCCGGGCACCCTCATTCCGCATGTCTCTGCGGGGTGACGGCCGCGGGCGCCGGCGCGGCGGCAGCGGTCCCGTCGTGGGCGGTGCTCGCGCCCGCACGTGCTGCTCCGCAAAGAGAGCACCGCTCCGGAACCGCTCCGCCGCGCGAGGGGGAGAGACGGGTTCCGGAGCAGTGCTCTACGCCGTGAACAGGGGTCTGTCCGTCAGCAGGTGCCCAGGGCCTCCGAGAGAGCGCTCTTCTCGGCCGAGTCCGCGGTCATGTCGTAGGTGTCCTTCACCCAGATCCACATCCGCGCATAGGTGCAGTGGTAACCGGTGGCCGGAGGCATCCACTCGGCCGGGTCCCGGTCGCTCTTCGACTGGTTCACGTTGTCCGTGACCGCGAGGAGCTGCGCCACGTCCATGTTGTTGGCGAACGCCTCCCGTTCGCTCTCGGTCCAGCTGCTGGCGCCGGACTTCCACGCCTCGGCGAGCGGCACCATGTGGTCGATGTCGACGTCCGAGGGGTCGGTCCAGGACTCCCCGTCGTAGGGGCTCTCCCAGGTGCCGCTCGTGGGGTAGCAGTCGCTGCCCGTCTCGACGCCGGTGCCGTCACGCTTGAGTACGGCCTCGCGGGTGTCGCAGCTGTCGCCCTGGTCGATCCAGTGCGGGAACTTGTCGCGGTCGTAGCCGTCCGAGGAGCCTTCGGCCTCCTCGGTCAGCCCTTCGAGCATGGTCTGGGCCTCGGCGGCGCTGGGGGGCGCCGGCGGTTCGGCCTGGGCGGTGCCGGTGCCGTTGACGAACAGCAGCAGCCCTGCCAGCGGCGCGGCGAGAGCGGCGGTGATGACCGACTTGCGTCGACGCGCGTAGAGACTTGTGCGTATGCGCTCCTGCATACGAACTCCCTCGTTGTGGGGGGATATTGCGAGGTTTGCACCTCGTACGGTCTTACGTTGCCGGCGCCGGGTTGCCGGAAGGCGGGCGCCGGGTAACAGCGTGACGACGTGTTCACGTCACATCAAGACCCTGGCTGTGACCGGCCGTTGTTCCCGCGGCTCCGGGCGAGCTGCATCGCACCTTCCGTCCCTTTCTCCTCGCTGCGCCTCACTCGCCGCGATCCGCACCTTCTGCGCCGCTCCGCCTCCTCGCCGTCCGGTGCCGTGCCACGCTTCCTCCCGCCGTACGGCTGCGGACCAACTCGCCGCCGTACACCCGAAGACCGGCAGATGTGACCGGCCTCGGGTTGCCGGCTGCCCCTGCCCGGTGCGAGCGGCGGGCGCCGCGCACGCGCCCGCGCTCCCGCCCCCGCGCATTCCGGCCGCGAAGAAGCCGCGGAGTGTGGGACTTGTCACTCGTCCCGGTCTCCTCGGTCGCGCGGGCCGCCGAGCGGTCCCGCCGCCGCGCCCGGTAGCCTTGCGCGCAGCAGAAGGGGAGTAGCTCTTCGCCGGACCGTCGACACACTGGGCTCGTGCCTGTCGCGCCGTCACCGCCTCGTGCGGTGCCGCCGCAGGTGACCGGGCCCCGGCGCCCGGAGCGCGGCACCTCGGACAGGCGGCACCCCCGCCCTGTCGTCACCGTCGCGCCAGCGAGACCTTCGGCAAGCAGCGTCCGTCCTGTACGACGCTGCCGTGCCGGGGTGTGCGCTGCGTCGGTACGGCAGCCCTGTCCCAGAGGAAAACTCCGTGATCAGCTTCTCCGTCGCCGCCGTCGTCTTCGGCGTCGTCTTCCTCGCCGAACTGCCCGACAAGACAGCCCTCGCCGGGCTGATGCTGGGCACCCGCTACCGCGCCTCGTACGTCTTCGCGGGTGTCGCCGCGGCGTTCGTGCTGCACGTCGTACTGGCCGTCGCCGCGGGCAGTGTTCTGACGCTGCTTCCGCACCGCCTCCTCCAGGCCGTCGTCGGTCTGCTCTTCCTCGCGGGCGCCGTCACGCTGCTGCTGAAGAAGGACGCGGAGGAGGAGGGGCCCGCGAAGGCACCGGCCGACCAGTCCTTCTGGAAGGTCGCCTCCAGCGGCTTCATGCTCATCCTGGTCGCGGAGTTCGGCGACCTCACCCAGATCATGACCGCCAACCTCGCGGCGCGGTACGACGATCCGCTCTCGGTCGGCCTCGGCGCCGTCCTCGCGCTGTGGGCGGTGGCGGCTCTCGGCATCCTCGGGGGGCGCACCCTCATGCGGTTCGTGCCGTTGAAGTGGATCACGCGTGTGGCGGCGCTGCTGATGCTCGCCCTCGCGGGGTTCAGCCTGTACGAGGCGGTCGCGCCGTAGCGCAACGACAGCGGGCACAGCGGCAATCCGCCCTGCTCGTACGGCTTTTCGGACCTCGGCCGACCGAGTCGAACATCGACCGCGTAAGGTGCACGGCTGGACAGTCACTGGCGATTCGGGTGGTGCGGTCGCGCACGGGGTGCGGCGGCGAAGCCCAGGGGAGGGGCCGGTATGACGACGCACAGGTGCTGCCCGGGATGCGGCGCGGAACAGCCCGCTCACGGGGGGACGTCGTGCGGCTGCGTGGGTCCGTTCACGGCCGATCACGTCGACCCCATGCACATACGTCCGTACGTGGACCTGCCGGAGGCCGAGTTGGCGGGGGTTCACTCCCCGGACCTCGAACCCTTCGCGCGCTGCGGCACGGAGGAGACCGCTGAACTGCACGCCGTTCTCCCGCCCGAGCAGCCGCCCGCTCAAGAAGGCGGCGAGGCGCGGCAGTCACCCGCCCCGCGCGACGGGGGCCGCAGGAGCAAGAAGTCCCGTGCGGGCTCCCGGAGGGCATCCCGCGCGCCAGGCCTGCCGCCTGCCTCCGAGGTGCCCGGCGCGACGGCCCGGCCCGTCCCGCGGGAGAAGGCAGCCGCAGGCGGCAGGCGCCGAGGGGGCACGGCCGCGCTCGCGGCAGCCGGCGTCGCGGCGGCCCTCGGCGCCGGTCTGCTGACGACCCAGTCGCTGACGGGCGACAAGGGCACCGGCGACGATCGGAACCTCAGCGCCGACGACCGGACGTTCACCGACGTCCCCAGCGGCGGACCGACCGAGGAACCCTCCCGCCCGGAGACGGGCGAGCGCGGCGACAAGCCCGCCCCGGCCCCCTCCCGTACCGCCACCGGAACGCCGCGCGCCGCCCGTGACGGCGACGAGCACACGTCGCGGGACGCCGTCCCGCCGGCCGGCTCCTCCTCCGCCCCGAGCCGCTCCGGCGACTCGGGAGAGCGCGGCCGGGAGGGTGAGCGCGGACGTGACGGAGGCCGGGACGGAAGCAGGGACCGTGACCGCGACAGGCCGCGCCCGCCCCAGCGGCCGGAGCAGCCGGGCGGTCCGACGCTGCGCGTGGGTGACACCGGCACGGAGGTCGTCGAGCTGCAGCGCCGCCTCAAGCAGGCCGGAGCACTCCCGCAGGACGCGCCGGAGGACGGTGTCTACTCACGGGACGTCCAGCGGGGCGTCGCCCGGTACCAGGCCGCGCGCCAGGTGCGCGGGGACGACTTCGGCGAGTACGGGCCGAACACCCGCTGGGCGCTGGAGTCGCACACGGCGGGGTGAGGCGGGAGCAGGTGCGGGTGTCGGGGGCCGTGGGACGCGCCTGTGGACCGCGCCTATGGACCGCGTCTGTGCCGTCCGCGTGTGTGCGGTCGCATGTGCGCCGGCCGGGGCGGTCGTCCGCCGCCGGTCGTCCGCCGCAGGTCGTGTGTTGCCTGTCGTCCGCGGCCAGTCGCGTGCCGGCGGTCGTGCAATCCCGTCGTGTGCAAGCCGGTCGTGTGACTGCGAGTGCTCGCGGGCACTGGCGCGTTCGCCGGGTTCTTTGTATCGTGGAGAAACAAAGTGGTCCCGCCCGTTCCCCCTGAGCCGTGTGGCCCAGGGGGAGCCCGACCTGACGGATGGGCATCCCTGACCGGCGGGCGGGACCACCTTGTTCCTTCTCGTACGAACAGGGAGCACGCACGTCATGCCCGGACCGCGACCCGGTCTCACCGCCCGGGGCCTGCTGCTCGACATGGACGGCACACTGCTCGACTCCGACGCGGTCGTCGAACGTGTCTGGACGGACTGGGCCGAGTCCAAGGGCGTGGACCCGGCCGAGGTGCTGCGGATCGCGCACGGCCGTCAGGGACACCTGACCATGGCCGACGTCTTCCCGGACCGCCCCACGGAAGTCAACCACGCGGAGAACCGCGAACTTCTGGCGCGGGAGACACGCGAGGTCGACGGCATCGTCCCCGTCGGGGGAGCCGCCGTTTCCTGGCGGCCGTTGAGCGGGTGCCGCACGCCCTGGTGACTTCCGCCGACACCGGCCTCGCCACCGCGCGTATGAACGCCGCCGGACTGCGCGTGCCGGACCTCCGTGTCACCGCGGAATCCGTGAGCGCCAGCAAGCCCGACCCGGAGGGCTTCCTCAAGGGCGCGGCCGAACTCGGCCTCACCCCGGACGAGTGCGTGGCCTTCGAGGACTCCGGCGCGGGCATCGCCGCGGCCCGCGCGGCGGGCATGCGGGTCGTGGGGGTCGGCGCACGTGCGGCGGCGTACGGGCCCACGGTGCACGTCGAGGACCTGACCGCGCTCGTCGTCGAGCCCCTCGCCGGCGGCGAAGTGCGCCTGAGCTTCGGGGACCGGGCCCAGAGCCCGGGATGAAGGCGTGAGCAGGCCCGGACTGAAGGTCCTCACGCCTCGGTCCGCCTGCCTGGCGGAGACGGTGCCCGAACCGGAGCCTCCGGAAGGCTCGTTCTCCAGTGCGCCCGCCACCGGTGACGTGGCCGGGCGGCCGCGGCGCTCCAGCGTCCGCACACCGGGTACGCACAGCACCGCGCCGGTGAGAGAGGTCGCCTTCGTGGGTCAGCCGGGCTTCGGGCCCTCCTGCTGGACCACTTCGAAGGTCCACAGGGTGGAGTCCGTCGCCGCGGGCGCGGGCCGCTGTGCGGTTGCGCCCTCGGTACCGCCACCGGTACCGGCATCGGCGGCGTCCTCACCGGGCTTGCCGGCGTCCGGCTTGGCGTCGCCGCCGTGAGCGCGCCTGCCGGAGCCCTCCATCCACGCCTGGAAGTCCTCCTCGCTGCGCCAGCGCGTGTAGACGAGGTACTGGTCGGTGCCCTCCAGGGGACGCAGCAGCTCGAACCACTCGAAGCCGTCCGAGCTCTCGACGGTGCCCGCACGGGCGCCGAACCGCTTCTCCAGAACCTCGCGCTGATCCGCGGGGACGGTCAGGGCGTTGATTTTGACGATGCTCATGCACCCCATCCTGCCGCACCGCCGCCGCGTGCCCTTGCGCCGGTTCCCCCGCGCCCGGCTGGAGAGCGCGCACGGGATATTCAATGGTGCGAATGTGGTCAACATTGTTGGGGGTGCTTTGACGGGGGGACATGGATCTAGCCGAAGCCAACTTCGCCGGCCTTCTCACGGGGATTGGCGTCCCGGGTCTGTGTGAAGCTGGCGCTGCCGCAGTGTCCGCCCCTGCGGGTGGCAGCCTCGCTGGTCCTGCGCTGCCGTTCTGCTCCATGATCGGCGCAGCTGCTGGGACCTACGTATCAGAGAATTACAACTGGTCATGGCACATTCGGGGCGGCTTCGCCGACCGCCCCGAATGTGGACGGAGGTGAATATGGACAGGAAGAAGCGTATATTTCGCGCCGTCGGCATGGTCGAGGTTTTTCTCGGGTTGCTGTTGGCCGTCTTCGTTATTTCTGATGTAGTCAAAGGCAGGGGTTTCACCGTGGTGACTCCGTTCGCGATTCTGTTTCTTGCGGCAGGGCCTTTCCTTCTCTTTCAATCCCGAAGGTAGCGATGACTGAGTCTTACTTTGCTCTTGCCGACAAGTGGGCTGATCGAAGCTCGACGGTCACCACCTGGGGGTTCATCTGTACCGGCGTCGCCCTCGTCCTCATTTGGCTCATCTATCGGAAACGGTAGCGCGGATAATCCAGCGGCACGCCGAGCCAGGATTGTTCTCACGAACCCGATGTTGGGCACCCAGGCTGTTCCCAAAATCCTGTTAATGGACGATCAGCCCTGCCCGGCAGGCAGTGCGCAGACACCGCGCAGCCCTCGGGCGGCGTCACCTTCAGCATCGGCGAAACCACGAAAAGGAATGGGAATCATGCGCCTTCTGCGCACTCGCGCTGCGCCGGTCGCTGTGTCTCTCGGGACGGGGTTGCTGCTTGGTCTGGCGGGGTCCCTTCGCCGGAAAATGGGAAAATCCAGTCGGCGTCGCCGTGAGTACCGCTTTCTCCGGTGGCTGGTCGTGGGTCTGCTACGCATTCTTGGTGGGCTATTTCCGTCGATCCAAAATTGAATCCGCCTTGCTGGCATCTCTGGGGTTGGCCATAGGTGTAGTCGCATACTACATATTCAAAGACATGAGCCCCGCCCTTCCGGACGGCGTGAAGTCCGTCTCCACTCCGGCCGGAATGGGTTCCGGCGCCTCCGGTGGAGTGGTTTCCTCTCAGATGTTCGTGTGGGGAACGGCGGCTTTCATTCTCGGAGCTCCGGCAGGGTTCCTGGGCAATTTGGCACGGATCCCCGGTGCCTCCGGCCTCGGCTTCCGACTGGTCGTTCCGTTCGTAGCCTTTTACGAGACCTCGATGCGGCTGTCCGTGGAGAGTGACGGGCAGGGTCAGGTTGTCGGAATGACGTGGGACGTCATCCGATTCGCCGCCGGCGCTGTTGCGTTGGCTCTGGTGGGCCACACGATCTGGAGTTGGTGGCACGGTCGACGTACGCACACACGCTCAGAAGCGGTGTGAACAGGGTGCGTGCCGCCCCCTCCGGTGCCCGCAGGGCGAATCCCGGTGGGCGTCACCGGCAGACAGGTGCAAGCATGCCCGTCATGTCCTCCGCCGCCCCCGCACCCGCCGGAACAGCGAACGGTGACCACTCCGTGCCCGCCCGCTCCTGATCACTTCATGTGCGTGGCTCGGCACACACGTTGATTTTGACGATGCTCATGCCGCCCATCGTGCCGTACCGCTCGTCAGGGGACGAAGCCGACCGGTGCCTCGAACGCGGCCCGGCGCGTCGCGCGGCGGAGCGCACGCAGCACCGTGCCGCCGAGTGTGAGGACGAGCACGACCGTCAGCACGGCACGCGGTACGTCCCAGCCGAGGGAGGTGGCCAGGACGTACGCCGCGTAGCGCGTGAGGTTGTCGGCCAGGGGGTCGCCCGGCACGAAGGAGACGCCGGAGGTCAGCCCCGCGATGTACGGCCAGCCCTGGAGGTTCATCACCAGTCCGTACATCAGCGCCGCGAGGGCGCCGTAGGCCGCCAGCATCAGCAACTCCCGCCGCCCCCGCAGCCGTTCGGCCCCCGGGAGCAGCCCGGCGCCCATCGCGACCCAGCCCATGCTGAGCATCTGGAAGGGCATCCACGGCCCGGCGCCGCCCGTGAGCAGCGCACTGGCGAACATCGACAGTGCGCCCAGTACGAAGCCGAAGCCCGGGCCCAGCACGCGGCCGGACAGCACGATCAGGAAGAACATCGGCTCCAGACCGGCGGTTCCAGCGCCGAGAGGTCTGAGGGCCGCGCCGGCCGCCGCCAGTACGCCCAGCATCGCGACGGCCTTCGCGTCCATCCCGGCGTCGGCGATCGTCGCCACGACGACGGCCAGCAGCAGCGGCAGCAGTGCGGCGAACAGCCAGGGCGCGTCGCGGGAGTGGGCCAGGCCGGAGGCCGAGTCGGCCAGCAGCGGCCAGCCGAAGGCGACGACGCCGCTGGCGCTGGTGAGCGTGAGTGCCGCCACGGAGCGGGGGCCGAGGCGCAGGGCCCGGGGGGTGCCGCGTCGCGTACGGGCGGGCCGCGGCGGCGTCTTCACTTCGGCGTTCACTGCCGTCTCCTCTCGTCCGGTCCGCCAGGCGAGGCCGAACCGTCCGGGCCGCCCTGGTCGTCAGGCGCGTCCTGCGCGTCCTGCGTGTCCCGCGCGGCCGGTGCGGCGTGCCGCGCCTCGTGCAGGGCGGAGGCCACCTGCGGGACGGTCAACCAGCGTGCGGGCGCCAGCACTTTGGACACCTGCGGTGCGAAGGCGGGGGAGGAGGTGACGACTTGGGCGGTGGGGCCGTCGGCGACGATCTCGCCCTGGGCGAGGATGACGACCCGGTGTGCCGACTCGGCGGCCAACTCGACGTCATGGGTGGCCAGGACGACCGCGTGACCCTCGTCCGTGAGGGTGCGCAGGATGCCGACGAGGGCGGACTTGGCCGCGTAGTCGAGGCCGCGGGTCGGTTCGTCGAGCAGGACCAGCGGCGGACGGGCGGTGAGGACGACGGCCAGTGCCAGCGCCAGTCGCTGCCCCTCCGACAGGTCACGGGGGTGGGTGCCGTCGGCCACGTCGGGGAGCAGCGCGGCGACGAGGGCGCGGCACGTGCCCGGTTCGGCGCCGGCGTCCTCGTCGGCGGTGGAGCACTCGGCGGCGACGGTGTCCGCGTACAGCAGGTCACGGGGTTCCTGCGGTACGAGGCCGACGTGCCGCAGGAGGCGTCCGGGCCGGGTGCGGGAGGGTGCCAGGGCGTCGGCGCCGCCGACAGTGACGGTCCCGGAGGCGGGTTCGTGCAAGCCCACCAGGGCGCCCAGCAGCGACGACTTGCCCGCGCCGTTCCTGCCCATCAGGGCCACCGTCTCTCCGGCGCGCAGCGTGAGATCCACCTCGTGCAGGGCGGTGACGGTGCCTCGCCGCAGGGAGAGTCCGGCGACCTCGGCGAGCGGACCCGTGCGGGGTGCGGGCTCGGGTGCGGCCGCAGGCCCGTCCCCGTCCGGGGGGCGAGGGGGAGGGGAACTGCGCGGTGTCCGGGGGCGGGTGGCGGCACGGATGCGGTCCAGGAGCCGGGGCCGCGAAGCGGCCGGCGGAGGCTGCCCGCCGGGAGCGGCTGTCCGGGGCGGTGCTCCTGCCGCGTCCGTGTCCGCGTCCGTGTCCGCGACCGCGTCCGTGGTGGCCGAACTCGCGGCGGCCGCTGTAGGGGTGGCCGTGGCGGCGGCCGGAGCGGCGGTGGCGGCCGCCAGTTCGGCGCGCAGCGGCCCGGCCCTGCGCCGGGCGTCCCGCACCGACAGCGGCAGCGGCGACCAGCCGGCCAGCCGGCCGAGCGCGACCACGGGCGGACGGACGGGCGAGAGGGCCATCAGTTCGGCGGGAGCGCCCAGCCGGGCCGCGGCGCCGGGCTCCGGAAGCAGCAGCACCTGGTCGGCGTACTGCACGACCCTCTCCAGCCTGTGCTCGGCCATCAGAACTGTCGTGCCGAGGTCGTGCACGAGCCGTTGGAGCACGGCGAGCACCTCCTCGGCGGCGGCCGGATCGAGTGCGGACGTCGGCTCGTCCAGGACCAGCACCCGGGGGTGGGGTGTGAGCACCGAGCCGATCGCCACGCGCTGTTGCTGGCCTCCCGAGAGGGTCGCCAGGGGACGCTCGCGCAGTTCGTTGAGGCCGAGCAGGTCGAGCGTCTCCTCGACGCGTCGGCGCATCGTGCCGGGAGGCAGGCCCAACGACTCCATGCCGTAGGCGAGTTCGTCCTCGACGGTGTCGGTGACGAAATGCGCGAGCGGGTCCTGGCCGACGGTGCCGACGACGTCTGCCAGTTCGCGCGGCTTGTGCGCACGGGTGTCGCGTCCGGCGACGGTGACGCGGCCGCGCAGGGTGCCGCCGGTGAAGTGCGGCACGAGACCGCACACGGTTCCCAGAAGAGTCGACTTGCCGACACCGGAGGGGCCGACGAGCAGACACAGTTCGCCCTCGGGTATCTCCACATCCAGGCCGCGCACCGCGGGCACGCCGGCAGCGGTTGCCGTGGCCTCGTAGTGGACCGACACCTGCTCGAAGCGGATCACTGTGCGCTCTCCTCGGAATCGGACGGGAAATTGGACGGGGATTCGGAGGGGGATTCGGACGGGGACGCACGCGGAGGCGTGGGCGCGCACCGAGACGCGGGCGGGGATGCCGCCGGAGCTGCGGGCGCGGCCTGTGACGAGGACGGGGACGGGGACGGTGACGAGGACGGCGACCGGCGCGGCGCCGGAGGCGCCGGAGCGGCACGGGCTGCGGGTGCGGGGAGCGGCGCCACGAACGCCGGCACCAGACCGATGAGCAGGCCCGCCGCGGGCCACAGTGGAAGGTCCGGCGCCGTCAGCGGCACAGCGGGCGGATTCAGCGCCTCCGGGAAGGCTCCGCCCGCCGCCACCAGCACGGCACCGACCGCGACCCCCGAGGCGGCCACCGACCAGGCGCGCCCGCCCCAGCGTTCGGGACGGTAGCGGGTACGGACGCTGCGCCGCCCGCCCAGTCGCAGCCCCACCAGCGCCAGCACCACGCCGCCCAGCAGCACCGGCAGTCCGTAGGCGGCTCCCTGTGCGGCGAGCAGCGTGTACGAACCCGCGCACACGCCCAGCAGCCCGCCGAGCGTGAGGAGGGTGGTGGTACGGCGTACGGCGGCGGGAACGGAGGCGCTGCGCCCGTAGCCCCGTGCGTCCATCGCGGCGGCCAGGGCGACCGAGCGCTCCAACGCGCCCTCCAGCACCGGCAGTCCGACCTGGAGCAGCGCCCGTACGCCCTTGTCGGGACGTCCCCGCAGGCGGCGCGCGGCGCGGAGCCGCTGGACGTCGGCGACGAGGTTCGGCGCGAAGGTCATCGCGACGACCGCTGCGACTCCGGCCTCATAGAGCGCGCCGGGCAGTGCTTTCAGCAGCCGGGCGGGATTGGCCAGGGCGTTCGCCGCGCCCACGCACACGAGCAGCGTGGCCAGCCGCAGACCGTCGTAGAGCGCGAACAGCATGCCCTCGGCGGTCACCCGACCGCCGATCCGTACGCCCCGTGCCCACTCGGGCAGCGGCAACTCCGGCAGGGTCAGCAGCACTTGGCTGCCGGGGACGGGGGAGCCGAGGAAGAAGGCGAAGAACAGCCGGATGACGAGGACGGCGAGTCCGAGCTTGAGGAACGCCCCGTAGGAGCGGGCCCAGGGCGCGTCCGTACGGCGCGCGGCGACGACGTAGCCGGCGACCGCGCACAGCAGCATGAGCAGCAGCGGGTTCGTCGTGCGCGACGCGGCTGTGGCCAGGCCGAGCGCCCACAGCCACCACGCACCGGGGTGCAGGGCCGTGCCTCGTCTCGCCTCGGGTGCACGGAGGCGAGACGAGGCACGGTTCCGGTCCAGGGTGCGGTGGTGTGCCCGCCCGGCGGTCCGGACCGGCACGTGCCTGTCCGGGCCGGGAGCGGAACGGGCGGAGCGGCGGCCGGTCATGAGGTTCACCCGCGGCGGCGGCGTGACTGCCGAACGGCCGCGGCGGCGAGCAGCGCGACGGCCGCACCGCCCGCCGCGACGCCCGCGACGGGGCCGAGAGCGCCGTCCCCCTCACCGCCGTCGTCCGCGGACGCGCCGCCGCCGTCGCTGGAGTCGTCCGCACCGGTTCCGCTGCCGCCGTCCTGGTCGGCGCCCTTGCCCGCGTCCTTGTCCGCGCCCTTGACCATCTCGCCGCAACCACGCCTCGGATAGCCGTCGATGGCGCAGAGCAGCGCGGAGGAGTCGTAGCGCAGCGGCTCGGCGACCGAGGCCAGCGCCTCGGCGGCGGTGGCGTCCTCGGCGACGGATGCGCAGGCGGCGCGTGCCTCAGGGGGCCGCTCCTCGCCGGGTGCGTCGGCCGGGGTGCCGAAGTCGATGCCGATCGCGACGCGTTTGCGGTCCTTCTCCGTCTCCGTACGCGCGCACGCCTTCTCGAACTCCACGTCCGCGCGCGGTTTCGCCGCGTCCCCGGAGTCCTCGCTGAGGGAGAAGCGGAAGCCGAGCACGTCGCCGTCCCCGGGGCGCAGCACGGACGGTCCCTCGGTCGCGTACGACCAGGACCCGCCGCTTCCGTCTCCCTCCCAGAAGGACCAGTACCGGTAGCTGTCCGCGTCCCGTGCCTGAGCCGCTTGAGCCTGCGCCTCCCGCCCCGCCGCCTGCGCCGGGGCGGCCTCCCGCGCCGTGGCGCTGCCCGGCACCGCCGCCGCCAGCAGCGCGAGCAGGCCGGCCCCGAGGACGCGGCGCACCGTCAGCGGCGCCCTCACAGACCCTGCCGCTTCCGGCGGCCGCTGAGCAGGAAGCCGACTCCGGCACCGGCGGTGAGACCCGCGCCGACCAGGGACCAGGTCAGCACGGAGCTGTCCTCCTTCTCGCCGGAGGACCCGGCGGAGTCTCCCGAACCGCCCGGCATACGGGCCGGTTCGGGGCCCGTGGCGTTGAGGCGCTTCAGCAGCCCGGTGCCCTTCAGCGTGGCCGCGTCGCCTCCCGTGGCGTGCACGGCGAGCATGACGCCGCCGATGGCGGCGGGGTCGTCCCCGGACTTGTCCCAGGAGTCCAGCTCCTCGCCCAGCCAGTTCAGGGACTCCTTCGCCTCGGTGCGGTGGCCGCCTGCGGCGAGCGCGATGACCGCGTCGGCGGTGTTCGCGTAGTCGGGGCCGCTCTCGGCGCCCGGTGTCGCGGACTTCAGGTGCCCGCCGTTCTCGTCGAGCACGGACGCGAGGTAGGCGGCACCCGCCTGCGCGGCACGCTGCGGGCTGCGGCTCTCCCCGGCCTCGTCGCCGCCCTTGTCGCTCTCGCCGCCCGCGCCGCACTCCAGCGGCTTCAGCGGCTTCGAAGAACCGCCGCTCTCACCGTTGTCGTCGTTCCCGCTCTTCTCGCTGTCCCCACCGTCCCCACCGTCCTGCCGGGCCAGCAGACCCCTGCCGTGCCCGGCGAGCGCGGCTGCTGCCGTGGCGTCGTCGTTCGCGGCGAGTCCGTCCTTCTCGCCGGGCTGGTAGGCGAAGGCGCCGCGCTCCTTCTTCTCCGCGTCGCAGCCGAGCTGGAGCGCGGCGAGCGCGTCGTAGGGGGACTTCCCGTCCTTGAGCGTCTTCCCGGGCTGCTTGCCGGCCGCCGCGAAGGCGCCGATGACGACGGACACGGAGTTGGCGTCCGAGGGGCTGCCGGGGTTGTATCCCCAGCCGCCGTCCTCGTTCTGCACGGAACGCAGCCACGCGAGGGACTCGTCCACCGTCCCGTCGCGTCCGCCGGTGGCGGACAGCGCCTGTACGGCCGCCGCGGTGGCGTTGGTGTCGCCAGGGGTCTTCTCCGGGTCGCACGGGGTGCTGGGCGAGGCGCGGTATGCGGTGAAGGAGCCGTCGGCGCACTGCTGTCCGGCGAGCCACTTCACGGCCTTCGCCGCGGGCGTGGCACCGGCGGCCTTCTGTGCGAGGAGTGCGACGGACTGCCGCCAGACCCCGTCGAACTTGGGGTCGGCCGTGCCGTACAGCCCGGCCGGCAGCTTCGCGCCCTTGTCATCCTTGGCGCCCTTCGCGTCGTCCGTGCCCGCGGCGAGGGCGGCCCGTATCTGCCCGCCGGAGCCGTGAGCGGAGCCGGGACCGGAGTCGTGACCGGAGGCAGAGGCCGCAGCGGACGCCGCCGGTGCTGTGACGGCGCAGAGGGCGGTGAACGCGGCCAGGGCCGCGGTTCTCCGGCGCAGGATCATGGGGGTGCCCTTTCGGTGAGCGGTCCGCAGCCGTGCACGGCCGTCCCGCCCGCGTGCGCGTCCGAAGACGCTGCCACTCTGCGGCACACCCGGCTCAGCTCCGTAAACCTCGACGGTGGGAGCCGTGGTCCCCGCCGCCTGGCGGGGCCCCGGCTCCACGAGCCATGCCTCCGGCCGGGTGCTCCGGCTCACGGGCCCGCGCGCCTGCTTCGCATGCACGGACGCCGCTCACGGTTGCGGGTCAGCGCCGGAATCTCACCGGCTTCCCTCGGACGACGGCTGAACCGCCACTCTAGCTGGCCGCCTCGGGGGCCCTTCCTTCGACGAACGCGAAGCGGTCCGGGAAGGTCAGGCGGCCGTCCGCCCCGGTACGGGCAGTGCGGGCGATCTGCCCGAGTCCGTCGGCGAGTTCGGCGTCGGAGAAGGTGGAGAGCACGGACATCCAGCGGCCCTCGACGAGCCGCCGCCAGTGGCCGGGGTCGACGTTCACGGGGAACTCGTCGTAACCGGTACGGGCTTCGAGGCCGCCCGCACGCAACGCCGCCTCTATATCGCCCGGTTCGGGCTGGTTCGCGGCGAATCTGTGCAGCGCCTCCGGGAAGAGCGGGTACTCCAGCTCCGGCGGCAGCGTGACGATGAGAATGCGTCCGCCGGGCAGCAGCCGCTGCGCGAGCCCCGTGAGTGTGCCGGGCAGGTCCGAGAAGTGGTGCACGGCCTCCTTGATGACGATCGCGTCGAAGTCCGTACGTGGCAGGGCGCCCTCCTTCAGAACCCCGCGGGCCAGCTCCTCGGCCGTGGCGCGTACGGGCAGCAGGCGGGGGTCGTCCGGCAGCTGGTCGAGCATGGGCTGGGAGGGGTCGACGCATGTCAGGGGGGTCTCCGGCGTGGCGTACTGGAGGAGGCGCCTGAGGAAGAGCCCGGTGCCCGCGCCGATGTCGGCGATCCACTCCCCGTGCCGCAGGTCCAGCCGGGAGTTGATCTGTTCTTCCATCCAGTCGAGGTACTCGGGCCGGTGGGCCCAGGTGGAGTCGTAGGTCTCCGCGAGGTGCGAGTAGTGGTGTTCGAGGTGCTGATCCACTGCTGCGCGGCCACCTTCCTGCGCATCGGCAAAGCTGAGCGACGGGGGAGGGCCGGGGTGGCCCCCGGGCAACACGCCCTACCCGACTTCCCGCCGCTCACACGGTCTGCGGCGGCTCTCGTCCGCTCTCGTCCGCAGCGGCTCACGTCCGCGGCGGTTCACGTGTGAAGTGTGCCGCCTCGCGCGACCCGGAAATCGTTCAACGATCGCCCCGGCCCGGCCGGGCGCGTCACGGTGGCGGGCGGGACCGCCTCTGATCCGCAGGGGTCCGGCCGCCCGGTTCAGTCCGGCTGCTCCGGATACGCCTCGATCACCTGCCGCCGGGAGTCCTCCAGGTAGAAGCCCAGCTTGCGTTCCGCCCCCGCCGCGTCCCCCGCCTCCAGCGCGGTGAGGATCTCGCGGTTGCGGGAGAGGTAGGGCTCGTAGAAGCGGCGGGGGTCGTCCATGACGTGGAAGGCCAGCCGCAGCTCGGCCAGGACGCCGCGCATCAGGTCGTCCGTGCGCTCGCTGCCGGCGAGACCGGCGACGGCCTGGTGGAAGTGGATGTTGGCGGTGCCGCAGTCGTTCCACTCGTTCTCGCGTGCCGCCCGCTCGCCGTCCGTGACGGCGCTCGCGACGCTCTCCAGGGGGTACGGAGGTTCCTCCAGGCCCCGGATGGCGGCGCACTCGACGAGATTGCGCACGCGGTAGATGTCGGCGATGTCCGCGGCGGACAGGACGCGGACGAACGCGCCCTTGTTGAGCCGGTGCACCAGCAGCCGTTCGTGCGTCAGCAGCCGGAACGCCTCACGGAGTGTGTTGCGCGAGACACCGAGGGCGTTGCCGATGCGCTCCTCGGAGAGCCGCACGCCGGGCAGGAAGAACCCCTGTGCGATACGTTCGCGCAGGATGCCCGCGACCCGCTCGGCCGTACTGGTGCGGCCCAACAGGGCACGGTCGGCGGTGAGTTCGGACAACTCCGAGCCGGAGTCGGTGTCGGCGGCCATGGTGCTCTTCCCTCGGGATGTGGTCCGCCAAGTGAAACCCAGAAAGCAGTACGAGACAACATACCCCTTGCCGTATTGTTCAACAATCCCTTAGATTGACGGTGATGATCGACCTCAACGCGGACCTTGGCGAGGGCTTCGGACGGTGGCGGCTCACCGACGACGACGCCCTGCTGACCTCGGTCACCAGCGCCAACGTCGCCTGCGGCTTCCACGCCGGCGACCCCCTCACCATGCGCCGCGTCTGCGAGAGCGCCGCGGCGGGCGGAGTACGGATCGGGGCCCAGGTCTCCTACCGCGACCTGGCCGGGTTCGGCCGGCGCAGCATGGACGTACCCGCCGCGGAACTCGCCGCGGAGGTCACGTACCAGATCGGCGCCCTGGAGATCTTCGCCCGTGCCGCCGGCACCGCCGTCAGCTACGTCAAGCCGCACGGTGCGCTCTACAACCGCTGCGTGCACGACGCCGCCCAGGCCGCGGCCGTCGTCGAGGGCGTACGGGCAGCGGGCACGACCCTGCCCGTACTCGGACTGCACGGCTCGAAGCTGCACGAGGCCGCCTCGGCGGCGGGCCTCCCCGTCGTCGAGGAGGCGTTCGCCGACCGCGGCTACCGCGCCGACGGCACCCTGGTGCCCCGCAGCGAGCCCGACGCCGTGCTGAGCGACACCGCACGCATCATCGAGCGGTCGCTGGCCATCGCCCGCGGCGAGGAGATCGCGGCCGCCGACGGCCGGCCGCTGCGCCTGCGCGCCCGCTCGCTGTGCCTGCACGGCGACACACCGGACGCCGCCCGGCTGGCACGCCGCATCCGCGACGAGCTGACCGGTGCGGGAATGACCGTACGGGCCTTCACATGAGCCGCCGGGACGCCCCCGTCGTCCTCCCCGTGGGACGGCACGGACTGCTCGTCGAACTGCCCGGTGCCCAGGAGGCCGAGGCGTTCCACGCCGAGGTGCTGCGCCGGCGCGCTGCCGGGCTGCTGCCGCGGATCACCGAGATCGTGCCGGGTGCCCGCACCGTCCTGCTGGACGGGATCACCGAGCCGCGGCCGCTGGCCCGGGAGCTGCCCCACTGGGAGATCCCGCCGCTCACGCGGAGCAGCGAGTCCGCCGTGGCCATCCCCGTCCGCTACGACGGCCCCGACCTGGCGGACGTCGCCCGGATGTGGGGCGTCCCGCCCGAGGAGGTCGGCCGGGTGCACGCGGCGACCGCGTTCCGGGTGGCCTTCTGCGGCTTCGCACCGGGGTTCGGATATCTGACGGGGCTCCCGGAGGAGTACCACGTGCCGCGCCGCTCCGACCCGCGCACCAAGGTCCCCGCGGGCGCGGTGGCACTCGCCGGGCCCTACACCGGCGTCTACCCGCGCTCCTCGCCCGGCGGCTGGCAGCTGATCGGCACCGCCCTCCGCACCGTGCTGTGGGACGAGAACCGGGAGCCGGCGGCGCTCTTCGCGCCGGGCACCCAGGTCCGCTTCGTGGCCGAGGACCAGGACCAGGGCGGAGACCAGGACCGGGGCCAGGGCGGGGAAGAGGACCGGGACCAGGCGCGCCAGCGGGAGCGGGGGGAGAGCCGGTGAGCCCCGCCGCACTCCACGTCGTACGGGCCGGCGCGCTGACCACCGTCCAGGACCTGGGGCGGCCCGGCCACGCCCACCTGGGCGTGCCCCGCTCCGGCGCGCTGGACGAGCCCGCCCACCGGCTGGCCAACCGCCTGCTCGGCAACCCCGAGGCAGCCGCCACTCTGGAGACCACGCTGAACGGCTGCGCCCTGCGTGCCGAAGCCGGGTGCGGCGCGGCGCTCGAGGCGGTGGTGACCGGCGCGCCCTGCCCCGTCACCGTCGACGGTCGTCCCGCGCCCTGGGGCATCCCGTTCCGGCTGCCTGCGGGAGCGGTGCTGGAGGCGGGTCCGGCTCAGACGGGCGTACGCAGCTATCTCGGCTTCGCCGGCGGCGTCGACGCGGAGCCCGTACTCGGCAGCCGCGCCACCGACCTGCTCTCCGGGCTCGGCCCCGAACCCCTGCGGGACGGCGACCGGTTGCGGCTCGGCGGCCGCGCCGTGCGTCCTGCCGCGGAGGCGCCGGTCGATGCGGCGCCCTGGGGCGCCCCGCCCCGGCGACTGCTGCTGCCGGTGGTGTACGGGCCTCGGGCGGACTGGTTCACGCAAGGGGCACGCCGCACCCTCGTCACCGGTGAGTACCGCGTCTCCTCGGCCAGCAACCGCATCGGCCTGCGCCTGGAGGGCCCGGTGCTGGAGCGTGCGCGGGACGGTGAACTGCCCAGCGAGGGCATCGCGTCGGGCGCGCTGCAGGTGCCGCCGGAGGGACGTCCGGTGGTCTTCCTCGCCGACCACCCCGTCACGGGCGGCTATCCGGTGATCGGGGTCGTGCCGCTGGAGGCACTGGCAGCCGTGGCACAGGCCGCGCCCGGTACGCCCGTCCGCTTCACGCCCGCCGGCTGACCCGCACGCGCACCACCCGGTGCACCCTCCGCGCGCGCCCAGCGCTCAGCGCCCGCGCCCCGTACGCACGCACCTACGCCCGGCGCACGCAACGCCACACCCTGCGGGAAGCGGCGGCAGTTTCCGGTCAGACGCCGACTGCCGCGTCCGAAAAGCCTGGTTACTCGTGCGTTCTTAACGCTCGTCTCATGACAGCCGTGACTGTTCCCCCTCCGGGCCGCGTGAAATTCTCTTTTCGTGCCGCCGAGGGGGGATTGAAATGGACAAGCGTTACGAGGTCTTCTGTCTCGCCGACAGATATTTCTACGAAACTCCGGACCGTTTGTCCGAGGGCCCGTCCGAGGCTGGGACCGAGGCGTCGGCCGGGACATCCGGTGCCTTTCCCACGGCGCTGCGTCCCGTGCCCGAAGGGTGGCGTGCCGACCGCTCCGGCGACTGGCTCCAGTTGAGCCCCGTACGGGGTGAACTGCGGGCCCAGGGCTGGAAGGTCCATGCCTCGGCCACTCTGCGGAACGCCGACACGGTGGCTGCCGCTGTGTGGGACTACTGCGTTCCGCGGAACATCCCGTTCAAATTCGTGCCGGCCCGCACTCTGCTTTATCTGCGGAATGCCAAGTACGCGGGCCGCGACACCAGCGGCAAATTCGCCACCGTCTATCCGGAGAACGAGGAGCAGCTGCGCACCCTCCTCACCGAACTGGGCGGAACGCTCGCGGGCGAGCCGGGTCCGTACATCCTCACCGACCTGCGCTGGGGCGAGGGACCGCTCTACGTGCGCTACGGAGGCTTCGCCCGGCGCTTCTGCCTCTCGCCGCAGGGCACGCTGGTGCCCGCGATCGAGGACGCCGACGGCCGGCTCGTGCCCGACCGCCGGGACCCCGTCTTCCACGTCCCCGACTGGGTGACACTGCCCGGCTTCCTCCGGCCGCACCTCGAGGCACGGCAGGGGTCCTCCCTCGGCGGCCTCCCGTACCGCGTCCACAGCGCCCTGCACTTCTCCAACGGCGGCGGTGTCTACGGCGGTACGGACGTGCGCACCGGCGAGGAGGTCGTCCTCAAGGAGGCGCGGCCGCACGCCGGACTCGCCGCCGACGGCGCGGACGCGGTGGCCCGGCTGGAGCGGGAGAAGGCGGCGCTGGACCGGCTCGAGGGGCTGTCCGTCGCACCGGGTGTGCGCGACTGGTTCACGCTCGACGGGCACCGCTTCCTCGTCATGGACCATCTGCCCGGTCAGACCCTCAACTCGTTCTTCGCGCGACGGCATCCGCTGCTGACCGAGACCCCGGACCCGGCTGACGTCGCCGAGTACACCCGGTGGGCGCTGCGCATCCACCGCATGGTCGAGGAGGCCGTCGAGGCGGTCCACTCGCGCGGACTGGTCTTCAACGACCTCCACATGTTCAACATCATGGTCGCGCCCGACGAACAGTCCGTGTCCCTGCTGGACTTCGAGGCCGCCGCACCGGCCGAGGACGACCCGCGCCAGATCGTCGCCCACCCGGGCTTCATCGCGCCGGCGGACCGCGTCGGCTACGAGATCGACCACTACGCCCTCGCCTGTCTGCGGATCGCGCTGTTCGTTCCGATGACGATGCTGCTCGCCGTCGACCGTGCCAAGGCGGCGCACCTCGCGGAGGTGGCGGCGGAGCAGTTCCCCGAGCTGCCGCCCCGGTTCCTGCGGGACGCGGTGGCCACCATCGAGGGCCGCTGGGGCGGCCGGCTGCGGTCCGCCGACGCGGCGGCCCACACGCCGCCGCCGCCGTCCGCCGCCGTCCGTCCGTCCGCCCAGCCGCACGGCCGCGACGCGATGGCGAAGGCCGTTCTGGCCTCTGCCACACCCGAGCGTGAGGACCGGCTCTTCCCCGGCGACATCGCGCAGTTCGCGGACGGCGGCGGCCTCGGCCTCGCCCACGGTGCCGCGGGTGTGCTCTACGCGCTCGCCGAGATCGGTGCCCCCTCCTGCCCCGAGGGCGAGGAGTGGCTGCTGCGGCACAGCGGGGCACCGCCGCCCGGCACACCGCTCGGGCTCTACGACGGGCTGACGGGCGTCGCCCACGTCCTCGACCGGCTCGGGCACAGCGAGGAGGCGCTGAAGCTGGCCGACCGGGTGCTCGACGAGAAGTGGCAGCGCCTCGGGCCCACCCTGAACGGCGGACTGGCGGGCATCGGGCTCGCACTGGACCGTCTCGGCACCACGACGGGCGAGTCCGTACTGCACGACCACGCCGCCACGGCCGCCCGACTGCTCGCCGAGAGCCTGGAGTCCGGGGCCGCGGAGGCGGGGAAGGCCGGCGACGGAGGAAGAGGCGGTCAGGACCCGTGGCGGGGCCGCGCCGGCCTGCTGCACGGCGCCACCGGAGCGGCTCTGCTCTTCCTGCGCCTCCACGAACGCACCGGCGACGCGGGGCTGCTGGACCTGGCGGCCCTCGCACTGCGCCGCGACCTGGCGCGCTGCGTGGCCGACCGCGCGGGCACGCTGCAGGTCGACGAGGGCAACCGCATCATGCCCTACCTCGGCGGCGGCAGCGCCGGCATCGGCATGGTCCTCGACGACCTGCTCGAACACCGGCCCGGTGCCGAGGAGTTCGAGAGGGCGCGGGCCGCGGTCCTACCCGCTGCCCGCATGCGGTACTACGCGCAGCCGGGGCTCTTCCAGGGGCGGGCGGGGATGCTGCTGTACCTCAGCCGCACCACGGCTCCCGGCGCCGACACGTCCGGCATCGACGCCCAACTAGGCGCGATGGCCTGGTACGGCATGAACTACCGGGGCGGACTCGCCTTCCCCGGCAACCAGATGATGCGGCTGTCGATGGACCTGGCCACCGGCACGGCGGGCTGCCTGCTCGCCACGAGTGCCGCGGCCGCAGCACTGAGGGGCGAGCCGCCCACCGGCCTGCCCTTCCTCCCGCCGCTGCCCCGCGGCGGCCCCAAGACCGGTCCGGAAACGGGCCGTACCGATGCACCACCGTCCCCGTAAGACAACCGAAAGGAACACCGACATGGCACTTCTCGATCTGCAGTCGCTGGAGCCGCAGGAGGACCTCACCGGCGGAGGCGGCGACGACAGCAGCGCCAGCCTGCTGCTGTGCGACAAGTTCAGCTCCCACAGCGCGCTGCTGTGCCTCTGAGCGTCACCGGCACTTCGCTGAAGTGAGCTGACGGTCCGTGGCCCCGGACAGGATGTGGCGAACCCACTCCTGTCCGGGGCCACTTCACCCCGGGAGGAGAGGCGCCATGGCGAGCGACCGCACGGCGCCCGGCCCGGACGTGCGCGCGCCGGGCACGTACACGGACGCGGGCAGGTGCACGGACACGGGTACGGACACGGAAACCTCACAGACCGCCGTCACCGGTACCCGGCTCCTCGTCGCGGCGGTGCGCCACAGCGCCGCGCGAACTGCGGCGCTCTGCGGCACAGCCACACTCACCGCCGCGGTCACCCTGCTGCTTCCGGCCGCGCTCGGCCGCGCACTCGACCAGCTTCTGACGGCAGGCACCACCGGTACGGTCACCGGCACCGACGCGGGCCGCTGGATCGCGGTCTGCGCGGGGCTCAGCCTGGCGCTGGTGCTGCTGGACGTCCTCGACGCACTGCTCACCGGCACGCTCAACGCCCGCAGCACGGCGTGGCTGCGCACACGGCTGCTCGGCCACGTCCTCGCCCTGGGCCCGGGCCGCGGCGCCCGGTTCGGCGACGGCGACCTCGTCACGCGCGCGACCGGCAACGCCGCGCTCGCGGGGAGCGCACCCTCGGCCGCGGCCACCGTCTTCGCCGCGTTCGCCGTTCCTGTCGGCGGCCTGGCGGCCCTCGCCCTGATCGACCCGAGGCTCGCAGCCGTCTTCCTGGCCGGAACTCCCCTGCTGGTGCTGCTCCTGCGGGCCTTCACCCGGACCTCCGCCGACTGGAGCACCCGCTACCAGGAGGCGCAGGCGCGGCTCGCGGGACGTCTCGTGGAGGCACTGGGCGGCGCCCGTACGATCGCCGCCGCGGGCACCGTGCGGCGCGAACGCGAGCGCGTCCTGGAGCCGCTGGACGAACTCAGCCGCGCGGGCCACGGCGTGTGGCGGGTGCAGGGGCGGGCCACGGCACAGGCCGCGGTGCTGGTGCCGCTGCTCCAGGTCGCGGTCGTCGCCGTGGGCGGAAGCCTGCTGGCCGCGGGCGAGCTGAGCGTCGGCGGACTGATCGCTGCCGCCCGGTACGCGGCGCTGGCCGCGGGGGTGGGCGTGCTCGTGGGCCGGCTCAACTCCCTCGTACGCAGCCGGGTCGCCGCCCGCCGTCTCGCGGAGGTGCACCGGGTGCCCGCGCCCCGGTACGGGCGGTCCCGGCTTCCCCGCCGAGGTCCCGGACGGCTGGAGCTGCGCGGTGTGCGGGCCGTGGCGGGCGGGAGGACCGTCCTGGACGGCGTGGATCTGGTGGTGCCCGGTGGTGCCACCGTCGCTCTCGTGGGACGTTCCGGGTCGGGCAAGTCGCTTCTCGCGGCTCTCGCCGGTCGGCTCGCCGAGCCGGACGCGGGGCGCGTGCTGCTGGACGGCGTCGAACTGGCCTGTCTGGACCGGGAGTCGCTGCGCAGCGCGGTCAGTTGCGCCTTCGCCCGCCCGGCGCTCCTCGGCGCGACGATCGGCGAGGCCATCGCCTTCGGCAGCCGCGCACACGCTCACGGCGGAACGGAGAGCGCGCGGAAGGCCGGAAGGGGACCTGCGGGCGCGGGCCCGGGGGCAGCACGGGTGGCCGAGGCCGCGCGTGCGGCGTGCGCCGACGGTTTCATCCGTACGCTCCCCGCCGGGTACGACACCCCGTGCGCGCAGGCACCGCTCTCGGGCGGTGAGCGTCAACGGATCGGTCTGGCACGGGCATTCGGCCACGGCGGTCGGCTGCTCATCCTGGACGACGCGACCTCCAGCCTCGACACGGTGACCGAACTGCGCGTCACCGAGGCGCTGTTCGGCGAGGCATCCGGTGCACGTACCCGCCTCGTCGTCGCCCACCGTGCCTCGACCGCTGCCCGTGCCGATCTGACGGCCTGGCTCGACGGAGGCCGGGTCAGAGCCGTGGGAGCCCACGAGGAGCTGTGGCGACTCCCGGACTACCGGGCGGTCTTCACCGAGCCGGACGTGCCCGACGGGCAGGACGGGCCGGAGGAGCCGGAGGAGCCGGAGGAGCCCCACGCGAGCGGCCCGCGCGACGGGCCCGTTGTACGCGACCGGCCCGAAGGGCAGGAAGCAGCCGCCGGACCGGCCCGCACCGAGGGGCGTCCGGGATGACGGAACGGCACACAGGCGGCACACGTCCCCGCCCGCGTCCCGGCGGTCCCCACCGTCCCGCCCGCGGACGCGGCAGCGGCCTCGTCCGGGCCGGGCTGCGTTTCCTGCGCCGCCGCCCCCGGGCCCTGGCGGCCCTGGCGGGCTGGTCGGTGCTGGAGGCGGCGCACACCTTCGCGCTCGGTTTCGGTCTGGCCCGTGCTCTCGACGACGGGTTCCTCGCCGGCCGTACGGCCGCCGGGCTGGCCTGGCTCGCGGTCACGGCCCTCGCCGTGCCCCTGGGAGCCCTGGGCGCGGGCCGGGTCCACGGCGCCGTGGCGGCGCTGGCCGAGCCGCTGCGGGACGAGCTGGTGCGTACCGTCGTGCGCAACGCGCTGGACGGGGCCGTGGAGCGCGCCGTCGGCACCGGGGCACCGGCGGGCAGCGGCGGCGAGGGGAGTGCCGTCGTCTCACGGCTGACCCATCAGGTGGAGATCGCCCGTGACAGCTTCGCCGGAGTCGTCATGGTCTCGCGGTCGTTCCTCTTCACGGTGGCGGGCGCGCTGGCCGGGCTGCTGGCCCTGGCGCCGCTGCTGCTGCTCGTCGTCGTGCCGCCCCTCGTGCTCGGACTCGGCCTGTTCGCCGCCTCGCTGCGGCCGATGGCCCGGCGTCAGCTCACCTTCCTGACCGCGGACGAGGACGTCGCCCACGAGCTGGGCACGGCCTTCTCGGGGCTGCGCGACGTGGTGGCCTGCGGAGAGGAGGAGCGTGTGCTGCACGGGGGACGGCGCCGAATCGAAGCCGAGCGCCGTGCGGCGGAGAGCCTCGCCCGGTGGGGTGTGACCCGCGCGGTGGCACTGGGCGTCGGCGGGCGGCTGCCGGTCGTGCTGCTGCTGGCGCTGGCCCCCTGGCTGCTCTCCCGGGGGGTGACGGCGGGTGCGCTCGCCGGCGCGCTGACATATCTGACGCAGGCTCTGCTTCCGGCTCTGCAGAGCCTCGTCCACGGTCTGGGCAGCGCGTCGGCGCGTCTGGCGGTCGTCATCGGGCGCCTGCGCGCCCCCGCACCCGGGGCGGAGGCGGCCGACGCTCCTCCGTCCGGCCCGGGCGGCGCTCCCCTGCACCGCGACACCACCGCGCCGGAGCACGCGGCGAGTGTGCCGCCCCCGCGCGGGGCGACGGCCCTCCCACCCCCGGCGGTCGAGTTGAGCGGGGTGACTTTCGCCTACGGAGCCCACGCCGCGCCCGTCATCGACCGGCTCGGCCTCGTGGTGCCGCCGGGAGGGCACCTCGCTGTCGTCGGACCCAGCGGAATCGGCAAGTCCACGCTGGCGTCGCTCATCGCCGGGCTCGCGGAGCCCGACGAGGGCCGCGTGAACATCGGCGGGCGCCCCGCGAGCGGGCGCGAGGCGGCGGGCGCGCGGGTGCTGATCCCCCAGGAGGCATACGTCTTCTCCGGCACCCTCCGCGACAATCTCGCCCATCTGTGCCCCTGCCCGCCGCCGGACGCGGCTGTCGCCGCTGCCGTGAGGGCTCTCGGTGCCCAGGCGCCCGTCGCCCGGCTGGGCGGCCTGGACGGCGCGGTGGAGCCGGGGGCGCTCTCGGCGGGGGAGCGGCAACTGATCGCGCTGGTGCGGGCGTATCTCTCGCCCGCTCCGCTGGCCGTACTGGACGAGGCGACCTGCCATCTCGACCCGGCCGCCGAGTCATGTGCCGAACGGGCCTTCGCCGCCCGGGCCGTGGCCCTGGCGGCGCCGGGGGAGGGCGGTGCGTCCGGTGAGAAGGGCGCAGGGCCCCCCGGCGGAGGCGTGCCGTCCCCCGGCGCGCTCATCGTGATCGCGCACCGCGTCAGTTCGGCACTGCGGGCGGACCGTGTCCTCGTCCTGGACGGTGCGCGGGCCGACTTCGGTACGCACGGCGAGCTGCTGGAGCGCTCCGCGCTCTACCGTGATCTGGCGGCGGGCTGGAACCCGTCGTCGGCCCCGTCACAGCCAGCCCGCTCCCTGTGAGATGCGGATGGCGTCGACCCGGTTGCGGGCACCCGTCTTACGGGTGATCGCGGACATGTAGTTGCGTACCGTGCCGCCGGACAGGCTGAGGCGATCGGCGATCTCGGCTATCGACGCGCCTTCGGCGGCCACGGACAGCACAGCTAACTCCCTTGGCGTCAGCGGCATCTGAGAGGCGCGGAGAAAGGCGAGGGCGAGCGAGTCGTCGACGAACCGTTTCCCCCGGGCGACCTCCCTGATGCCCGCCAGCAGCCGATCGGGCGTGGCCTGGTGGTCCAGGAAGCCCACGGCGCCGGCGTCGAGCGCACTGCGCAGGACGCCGGGACGGTCGGCGTCGACAAGTACGAGCAGCCCGCCCTGTGTTCCGTCCCTGCGCAGGACGCGGGCCATGTCCTGCAGCGCGGGGTCTCCGGCGGACTCCATGTCCACCAGGCACACGTCCGCGGGCGCGGTACGCATCGTCTTCAGCGCGCTGCTCCAGTCGGCGGTCCTGACCGCCATGTCGGACGCACGGCTCACGAGTGCCTCCAGCCCCGATCTGAGGAGGTACGCGTCATGCACCAGCAGTACCCGTAACAAGTCCCACCCCCCTGGCGAATACTTCGCTGCTTATGCGAAGGACTGGTAAACACATACCGGTTGGGACGGTCTCGTGAGCAGCCGATCAGGTCACGAGACCGGCTCATTGGAAGCGCACGCCGGGCGTGCGGCAGCACGGTATGCGCCCTGTGTGTTTCGATCGTTACTCTTTGTCTTCGGTCCACGGCCCGGGAAGGATTGGATCCGGCTGCGGGGCGGGGGCGGTGACGGGGCGGTGAAGGCGCCGGTCAATGGGGAGGATTGGGCCGCTTTCGCCGGAGGTGCCCTTTTCCCCGGCGCCCCACCGCCCTGTCGTGCGCGGGTGTTCGCAGGTCGGCCGGGGGTGGCGCGAATCACCCGCTCCGGCCCGTCGGAGAAAGTGACTGGCCGGTAAATTCTTGCCCCGAGGGTCGGAGCGGCCCGGCCGGTCCGGTCTTGTGAAACTTGGTCCGGATCAGCGCCGACGGCTACGCTCCGGCGAAGTGAAGTGAGAAGGGGGCCGTGAGTGACCTCAGAGGCCGTACGGGACACCCGGGCCGGAGCCTCTGCCGGGGTCGTCCCCGCCGGGGCGTTCACGGCGGACAGTCCGCCCGCCGGACCCCTGCCACTCGCCCCCGGGGCGCCGGACCGCACGGCCACGCGTGGCGGCGCAGGCGGTGAGAGACCGCTGCGCATAGCTCTGTTGAGCTACAAGGGCAATCCGTTCTGCGGCGGCCAGGGCGTCTACGTGCGGCATCTCTCCCGTGAACTGGCCCGGCTCGGCCACACCGTCGAGGTGATCGGGGCGCAGCCCTATCCCGTGCTCGACGAGGGCGTCACGCTGACCGAGCTGCCCAGCCTCGACCTCTACCGCCAGCCCGACCCCTTCCGCACTCCCGCGCCCGGCGAGTACCGCGACTGGGTGGACCTGCTGGAGGTCGGCACGATGTGGACCGGCGGCTTCCCCGAGCCGTTCACCTTCTCCCTGCGGGCGCGGCGGCATCTGGCCGCGCGTCGCGGCGAGTTCGACATCGTGCACGACAACCAGACGCTCGGCTACGGGCTGCTCGGCGACCTCGGGGCGCCGCTGGTGACGACCGTCCACCACCCCGTCACCGTCGACCGTCAGCTGGAGCTGGAAGCCGCCGGCAGCCTCAGGGCACGGCTCTCGGTCCGCCGCTGGTACGGCTTCACGCGGATGCAGCGGCGCGTCGCACGCAGACTGCCGTCCGTGCTCACCGTCTCGGGCTCCTCCGCGCAGGAGATCACCGACCAGCTCGGCGTACGCCGGGAGCGCGTGCACGTCGTGCACATCGGCGCCGACACCGCGCTGTTCTCACCGGACGCCTCCGTGCCCGAGGTGCCCGGGCGCATCGTGACGACGTCGAGCGCGGACGTACCCCTGAAGGGACTCGTCCATCTGATCGAGGCGCTGGCCAAGGTACGTACGGAAGCCGCCGACGCCCACCTCGTCGTGGTCGGGAAGCAGCCCGCCGGCGGTCCGGTGGCCGCGGCCGTGGAGCGCTACGGACTGCGGGACGCCGTGGAGTTCGTCAAGGGCGTCAGCGACGCCGAACTGGCGGACCTCGTGCGCGGGGCACAGGTCGCCTGCGTGCCCTCGCTCTACGAGGGCTTCTCCCTGCCCGCCGCGGAAGCCATGGCGACCGGCACGCCGCTCGTCGCCACAACAGGCGGCGCCATCCCGGAGGTCGCCGGACGCGACGGAGAGACGTGCCTGGCCGTGCCGCCCGGCGACGCGGGCGCCCTCGCCGCGGCACTGGGCCGTCTGCTGGGCGACGCCGCGCTCCGCGCACGCCTGGGCGCCGCAGGACGCGACCGCGTCCTGCGGCGGTTCACCTGGGAACAGGCGGCGCGCGGAACCGTCGCGCACTACCGCGCAGCCATCGCCGCACGCGCGCGCACGGCCCGCGACACCGAACGGGAACCGGCCGTGCCCGCGCGGAGCTGAAGCGGCCTCCTTCCGCGTCCCGCCGCCGTCACGCCCCTCCCCTCTTCCGCTCCCGCTGTCCGCCTGCTCCCGCTCCGCCGTCCGAAAGCAGAGGCCACCTGTGCTGACCGTCGACTTCTCCCGATTCCCGCTCGCGCCGGGCGACCGCGTACTCGACCTGGGCTGCGGCGCCGGCCGGCACGCCTTCGAGTGCTACCGGCGCGGGGCACGCGTGGTCGCACTTGACCGCGACGCCGAGGAGATCCGCGAAGTCGCGGGCTGGTTCGCGGCGATGGCCGAGGCGGGCGAGGCACCCACGGGCGCGAGTGCCACGGCGGTGGAAGGCGACGCCCTCGCGCTGCCGTTCCCGGACGACAGCTTCGACGTCGTGATCATCTCCGAGGTCATGGAACACATCCCCGACGACAAGGGAGTTCTCGCGGAGATGGTCCGGGTGCTGCGGCCCGGGGGCCGGATCGCCGTGACCGTGCCGCGCTACGGCCCGGAGAAGGTCTGCTGGGCGCTGAGCGACGCCTACCACGAGGTCGAGGGCGGCCACATCCGTATCTACCGTGCCGGCGAACTGCTGCACAGGATGCGCGAGGCCGGCCTGCGCCCGTACGGCACGCACCACGCGCACGGACTGCACTCCCCGTACTGGTGGCTCAAGTGCGCGTTCGGAGTCGAACGTGACGGAGACGACGCCGCGTTGCCCGTCCGCGCCTACCACCGGCTGCTGGTGTGGGACATCATGAAGAAGCCGCTGGCCACGAGACTCGCGGAGCGGGCACTCGACCCGCTCATCGGCAAGAGCTTCGTCGCGTACGCGACGAAACCCCACCTGCCCGCCGGCGAACCGGACACGGCCGCGGCCGGTGCTGCCGTGCAGGAGCAGGCGTGACGAGCCCCGAGCGTACGGAACGGCTCGTCCTCGACGGCGTGCTGACCGCCGCGCAGGCCGGCCAGACCGTCACCGGAATCCTCGCCGTGCAGCGCGGCGACGGTGCCATTCCCTGGTTCCGGGGCGGCCATCTCGACCCCTGGGACCACGTCGAGTCCGCCATGGCCCTCGACACGGCCGGTGAGCACGGCAGAGCCGAGGCCGCCTACCGCTGGCTCGCGGAGCACCAGCTCCCCGACGGCTCCTGGTACTCCGCCTACGCCGACGGCGACGCCCGGCGGCCCACCGACCGGGCCCGGGAGAGCAACTTCTGCGCCTACATCGCGGTCGGCGTCTGGCACCACTACCTCGCCACCGGTGACGACGCCTTCCTCGAACGGCTGTGGCCCGTGGTCGCCGCCGCCGTGGAGTTCGTCCTGCGGCTGCAGCAGCCCGGCGGCCAGATCGGCTGGAAGCGGGAGGCCGACGGCACACCCGTCACGGACGCCCTGCTCACCGGCTCCGCCTCGGTCCACCAAGCCCTGCGGTGCGCCCTCGCCCTCGCCGAGCACCGTGAAGAGCCGCAGCCGGACTGGGAGTTGGCCCTCGGACAGCTCGGGCACGCCCTGCGCGGACACCCCGAGCGCTTCCTGGACAAGAGCCGCTACTCGATGGACTGGTACTACCCCGTCCTGGGAGGCGCCCTGCGCGGGGAGGCGGCCAGGTCACGCATCGACGAGGGCTGGGACCGCTTCGTGGTGCCGGGCCTCGGCGTGCGGTGCGTACTGCCCAACCCGTGGGTCACCGGCGGCGAGAGCGCGGAGCTGGCCCTGGCACTGTGGGCGATGGGCGAGTCCGACAGGGCGCTGCAGATCCTCCAGTGGGTGCAGCACCTCCGCGCGGAGGACGGCCTCTACTGGACCGGCTACGTCTACGAGGACGAGGCGATCTGGCCGGAGGAACTGACCGCATGGACGGCCGGGTCGCTGCTCCTCGCGGTCGCCGCACTCGGCGGGGACGAGGCGACGACGGAGGTCTTCGGCGGCTGGCGGCTCCCCGACGGCCTCCCCACGGGCTGCTGCTGAGACACGGGCACGACGCGGACGGCCCCTCTCCCCCGGAACTGCCGGGGGGAGAGGGGCCGTCCGTCTTCGCCCTGTGCGGATCAGCCGCGCTGGATGCCCGAGGTGTCCTGGAGCACGCCGCGGCGGCCGTCCTGCGTCTGCGCGACGAGTGCCTGACCGCGCTGCTCGACAGCCAGATACCACGTGCCGGGGGCCAGTTCGGCCACCGGCTGCTGCGAGCCGTCCTCACCGAAGAGGGGACGCGTGACGGGCACGGCGAACCAGAACGGCTGGAAGTTCGGGTCCGGGGCGCCCCCGCCTGCCGCCGGACCACCGGGCTGCTGAGCCTGCTGCTGACCGGGCTGTCCGGGCTGGCCGGGCTGACCGGGTTGTCCGGGGCCCGGCTGTCCGGGCTGTCCCATCTGGGGTCCGCCCGGGTAGCCGTAGCCGCCCTGCGGCTGGCCGCCGTACGGACCGGGCTGTCCGGGCTGGCCCATCTGCGGTCCGCCCGGGTAGCCGTAACCGCCCTGCGGCTGGCCGCCGTACGGGGAGGAGGGCTTGGGTGCCGGCAGCAGCGGGGCCTTGAGGGCCGCGACCGCCGTGGACGCGATCGCCGCGGCGGCGATCACCAGGGTGAGCAGCAGCGAGACCAGGCCGCCGTAGCCGATGCTGGTGTTGCGGTCGAGCTCGTCGAAGATGTCGCCGACCTGACCGGCGGCCTCGGCGCCCTCCGGCACGTACCACAGGGAGGAGAAGACCGACCAGACCGCGGACCAGGCCGCGAAGACCGTCAGTGCGACACCCCACTGGTCGAGGCCGAGACCGGCGAGCTTGCGGCCCGCCGGCTTCATGCGCGCCACGGCGATGAGCCCCGCGGCGACGAACGCGGCCAGATGAACGCTCGGAAGCACCGGGAAGACAGCCGGGTTCCACGCGTTGACGCTGCAGTCGTCGCCGTTGCAGTCGTCGAAACTGAAGAACGGCAGGAAGGAGAAGACCAGCAGCAGCACCGCTGCGCCGATCACCACGCCGTCGCCTCGGGTGAGGGAGCGGATGTTCACGTAATGTCCTCTGTTGATGTCGTCAGTCGGTGTCGTCGTCGCCGCTTCGGGGAACGTGGCGCGGGGTGGCCCCTATCGTACGGATGGCCGTACGTTCCCTTGCCGCGGGTCGTCCTGCCGGCAGCCTCCGCCCGCCCTCAGCGCTTCCCCTCCAGGAACCCGGCGATTCCCTCCGCGACCCCGCGCGCGGCGCGGTCGCGCCACTTGCGGTCGGTCAGCAGGTCCGCGTCGCGCTCGTCGCGCATGTTCCCGCACTCCAGGAAGACCTTCGGGACGCGGCTGAGGTTGAGCCCGCCCAGATCGCCACGCGTGTCGAGGCCCGTGCCGCCGTTGATGTACTCGGCCGGCTGTTCGCCGGTGGAGTCCCGGAAGGCGGTGGCCAGTTCACGCCCGAGGCTGCGCGAGGGGCCGGAAATGGCGCGGGTGTCGGCGGCGCCCTCGTGCAGGGACGCGGGAAGGATCACGTGGAAACCGCGCGCACCCCGCGGGGCGCCGTCGGCGTGGAGGGAGACCGCGGCGTCGGCCCCGGCCCGGTTGCCCGCCTCGGCGCGCTGGTCGACGCACGGGCCCCACTTCCGTTTCCCGTCGTGCGTCATCCTCACCGTCGCGCCCCGCTTCTCGAGGTCGGCCCGTACGCGGCGGGCCAGGTCGAGGTTGAACTCCGCCTCGGTGTAACCGGATTCCGTGGCTGTACCGGTCGTGTCGCACTCCTTGCGGCCGGTGCCGATGTTCACGCTGCGGTTGATCTCGGCGGCGTGGTCACGGTTGTTCGGGTTGTGACCGGGGTCGAGGACGACGGTCCTGCCCGCCAGCGGCCCTTCGCCCGGACGTCCCTCCTGCTCGTCCCGCTGCGAGCCGGACGGGTCCTCCCCGGGGGCGGCATCAGTGCCGGACGAGGGGGACTTCGGCCCGGCGGGCGGCGGCACCAGTGTCGGTGCGGGCCTTCCCGCCTCGGCCTTCCCGCCCGAGGACTGCCACACCAGCCATGCCGCGAAGCACAGCGGGAACAGCACAGCGAGAGCGACCAGCGCACGCCTCCCCGCGCGGCCGGACCCCTTCGTGCCGGGAGCCCACCGGGTGTCGGGCGTTCTGCTGGGCGGCGGGCTTCCGTTGGACACGACAGGGATGCTACTGGCCCGTCCGTCCCGCCGTGCCCGTGCGTCGCAGAACGCGCAGCGACCCGGTCGCCGAAATCTCCCCGAACGCACCGGAATCGAGCGCCCGCCGGTAGATCCTGTAAGGAGCCTGGCCACCGTCGGCAGGGTCCTCGAAGACGTCGTGCACCACCAGCAGGCCGTTCCGCGCGAGGTGCGGCACCCATCCCTCGTAGTCTGCGGCGGCGTGCTCGTCGGTGTGCCCGCCGTCGACGAACACCAGTCCCAACGCGCCGCCCCACAACGCCGCCACGCGTGGTGAGCGGCCGACGACGGCGACGACGTGCTCCTCGAGACCGGCCGCGTGCAGGGTGTGCCGGAAGTCGGGAAGCGTGTCCATCAGCCCGGTGCGCGGGTCGACCACGTCCGGGTCGTGGTACTCCCAGCCCGGCTGCTGCTCCTCGCTTCCCCGGTGGTGGTCGACGGTGACGGCCGTGACCCCGCCCCGGCGTGCGGCGTCGGCGAGCAGCAGCGTGGAACGCCCGCAGTAGGTGCCCACTTCGAGCAGAGGCAGCCCCAGCCGGGCCGCCTGGACGGCGGCGGCGTACAGCGCGAGTCCCTCGTCCGCCGGCATGAAGCCCTTCGCGGCCTCGAACGCGGCGAATGTACGGGCGTCCGGCACCGCCGCGCCGTGCGGTGCGGGCAGCCCGGCCGCCTCGCTGGACTGGTTCATCTGCTCCTCCGGCGGCGCGACGTCGCCGACCATGCTGCCCCACTGTGAGGGTGCGCCCGCCAGGGGGTCCGCCGGGCCGCGCGGCCCGGCAGGATGCCGTACGGAGCGAGGCACCGGCGCGCAGGCGGGCCCACGGGGACACCCGCACCGAGTTGCCCGAGCATGCCTCCACGGGGGGACGGGCGCGGCGGCGGTCCGGGCGGCTGTCCGGGCGGCTGTCCGGACGTCGGGCACGCCGGGCGGGTGCGGAACGGCGGCGCGCGGAGGTGACGGAATCCTGACGCGTCCGTCCGCGCTCTGGCGCCGCGGGAGCGGACGGTGCTCGAATCGTCCACGTGGACACACCAGAGGAACCGGCCCCGGCCGACGGCGAGGGCTCCCCGGTCGGCCGCCGCCTGATGCTCGGCATGCTCGGGCTGGGCGCGGCGGGACTGGTGACAGCGCCGTATCTGCAGCGCGGTACGGAGAGCGTGCTGGGCGCGGTCTCCGGCAAGGACCCCACCGGCGTCACCGGACTCCTGCCGAACGGGGGCGGCTTCCGCTACTACTCGGTTGCCTCCTCCGTGCCCCGGCGCGGCGCCCGGGACTACGGGCTGACGGTCGGCGGCCTGGTCGACCGTCCGGCCCGCTACCGGCTCGGCGAACTGCGCGAGCTGCCGCAGCAGCGGATGGTGCGTGACGTGCAGTGCGTGACCGGATGGCGGGTGCCCGCCACGCCCTTCGAGGGCGTACGCCTCTCCCTTCTCCTCGAAGCCGCCGGCGTGAAGCCCGAGGCGAAGGCCGTCCGTTTCACCTGCTTCGACGGCGTCTACAGCGAGAGCCTGACCCTGGAGCAGGCGATGCGGGACGACGTGCTGGTCGCCCTGCGCATGAGGGACGAGCCGCTGAGTCACGCGCACGGCGGGCCGGTACGCCTGTACGTCGCGCCGATGTACTTCTACAAGTCGGCGAAGTGGCTCTCCGGCATCACCCTCACCCGTGAGGTGCAGCCCGGTTACTGGGAGAAGAGGGGCTACGCGGTCGACGCCTGGGTCGGACGGTCGAACGGACGTGATGATGCTCCGACAGCCGCCTGAACCTCCCGGGGCCGCCCCCGGTTCCGGTTCCGTCCCCGGGGGCCGTGTCCCCGGGGCCCGCCATGAGCCGACGGGGGACGGCGGCGCGGACGGACGTGCGGACGGACGGCGCGTGCTGCGCTTCACCCGGGCCGTCCGCTGGTGCCATCACGGCACCGCCGCGCTCATCACGCTGTGCGTGGGCACCGCCCTGTGCCTGTACCTGCCGGGACTGGCCGAACTGGTCGGACGGCGCCGTCTGCTGGTGCTCCTGCACGAGTGGTCCGGGCTGCTGCTGCCCGTGCCGCTCCTGCTCGGGCTGGCCTCGCGCGCCCTGCGTGCCGATCTGCGCCTGCTCAACCGCTTCGGTCCGCACGACCGGCGCTGGCTTCGCGCGGCCGTGCGTGCCCGCCGTGCGCACCCGCGCCCGGGGGAGGCGGCGTTCGCGGCGGCGGGGAAGTTCAACGCGGGCCAGAAAGTCTTCGCCGCGTGGATCGCGGGCGCCGTGCTGGTCATGACCGGCACGGGAGTGCTGATGTGGTTCACCGGTCTGGCGCCGCTCGCCTGGCGCACGAGCGCCACCTTCGTGCACGACTGGCTGGCGCTCGCCGTCGGCGCCGTACTCGCCGGGCACATCGCGATGGCCGTGGCGCATCCCGAGGCCCGCAAGGCGATGCGTACAGGTACGGCCGACCGTGCGTGGGCCCGCGCCGAGCACCCTCTGTGGGAAGCCACGGACGGGCAGCGGGAGAGCGACTGACGAGCCGGCGGACCGCAGATCCGTACGCAACGGCAACGGCAACGGCAACCGCAACGGCAACGGCAACGGCAACCGCACGGCACGGCACGGCACGGGCGCGGCGACCGCACCCGCCGTCCGCGTCGTTCCCGAACCGGGCAACGGGCCAACGGCCTCCGTACCGGCCGGATCACCGGCCCCGGCCGCTCGTACGGCGAACCGTTCCGTCCGTACGGCGAACCGCGGCCGCGCCCTGTGCGTGCCGCCCCTCAGGTGCCCGCAGGGCGAATCCCGGTGGGCGTCACCGGCAGACAGGTGCAAACATGCCCGTCATGTCCTCCGCCGCCCCCGCACCCGCCGGAACAGCGAACGGTGACCACTCCGTGCCCGCCCGCCCCTGGATCGTCGTACTGGCGGCGTGCGCCGGGCAGTTCCTCGTCGTCCTCGACATCTCCGTCGTCAACGTCGCCCTGCCGTCCATGCGGACCGCCCTGGGCCTGGACGCGGCCGGACTCCAGTGGGTCGTCAACGCCTACACGGTCACCTTCGCCGGCTTCATGCTGCTGGGCGGACGGGCCGCCGACATCTTCGGCCGGAAGAGAATGTTCCTGCTGGGGCTCGCGCTGTTCACGGCGGCCAGCCTGCTGGGCGGCCTGGCGCAGCAGCCCTGGCAACTGCTCGCCGCCCGTGTTCTGCAGGGGACGGGCGCCGCGGTGCTCGCACCGGCGACGTTAACCATCCTGTCCACCTCCTTTCCGCAGGGCAGCGCCCGCACCCGTGCCGTGGCCACCTGGAGCGCCGTCGGCGCGGGAGGCGGAGCGGCGGGCGGTCTCGTCGGAGGTGTGCTCACCGACGCGCTGTCGTGGCGCTGGGTGCTGCTGATCAACGTGCCGGTCGGCGCGGTGGTGCTGCTCGCGGCGGCGCTGTGGGTGCGGGAGGTCCGGGCCCCCTCCGCGCCGCGCCGCCTCGACCTGCCGGGAGCGCTGCTGGTCACTGCGGGGCTGGGAACGCTGGCCTGGGGCGTCGTGCAGACCGAGTCCGCGGGCTGGACGGCTGCCGTCTCGCTGGTGCCGCTCGCGGCCGGACTGTTCCTGCTGGCGGTGTTCGTGGCGGTCGAGGCGCGCACGGCGGCCGCCCTGGTGCCGCTGAGACTCTTCAGGAGCAGAGCCGTCTCGGCGGCGAACGCCGCGATCTTCGTGCTGGGCGGGGCGATGTTCTGCATGTGGTACTTCGTCTCGCTCTACATGCAGAACGTGCTGCACTACACCCCGCTGCAGGCGGGCCTCGGCTTCGTGCCGCAGTCCCTGAGCATCGTCGTCGGCTCCAAGGCGGCCCCGTACCTGATGGCACGGACCTCCGCCCGCGCGGTCACCCTGGCCGGTGTGGTGACCGCCGCGCTGGGCTGTCTGTGGCAGAGCGGCATGCACGCGGACGGCGGCTTCCTCCAGACCGTCACCGGCCCCGGCATCCTGATGGCCCTCGGAGCCGGAATGGCGGGGACGCCACTCGCCTCCGTGGCTGTGGCGAAGGCGCCCCACGGTGAGGCGGGGCTGGTCTCCGGCCTGGTCAACACCTCGCGGACGATGGGGGGTTCGCTCGGCCTGGCCGTGCTCTCGACGGTGGCGACGGCCCGTATCGGCGGCGGAGGCAGCCCGGAGATGCTGGCGTCCGGATACGGGCTGGCCTTCCGTACAGCCGCCGGGGTCCTCGTGCTGTGTGCGGCGATCGTGCTGTTCGCGCTGCCGCGCTCGGAACGCGAGGACGGCCCGGGGGAGAACCCGGTCGAGTCCCCGGACGGGAACCCGGGGGAGACCCGGGAGGAGAAGCCCGGCGGGCGACGCGCGTCCGCTCAGACGAAGCCGTAGACGACCGTGCCGAGCGCGCGGAGCCGTCCGTCGGAGGCGCTGAGAACGCTCACCTCGCACCGGCGCATCCGCCGGTCACCGCCCTCGCGGAGGCGTCCGTGGAGTGGCCGTCGTGGAAGCCGGCGACGGGCGCAGGCCGGTGCCGATGTCGAGGAACTGGCGGATGCCGGCCTCCGCCGCGAGGAGGCGTAAGCTGCCGAAAAGGAAGTACCGGGAGGCGCGGGCGAGTTCGTCGATCCCGGGGAACGGAACGCGTCGCGGTACCGGTGACCGGCCTCGCGGCCCTCGGCGGGTGCAGGTGTTCACGACCGATGCGAAGGAGCCGGGACCAGATGCCCATCGACGCCGAGCGGGCTGTGTCCGCGGAGCCCCGCAGCATCCGGATCACCTGGGGCCACAAGGACGTTCAGCTCTACCACCTCGGCATCGGTGCGGGCGTTCCCACGACCGACCCGGACGAGCTTCGCTACACCCTGGAGAGCCGGCTGCACGTGCTGCCCAGCTTCGCCACCGTCGCGGGCGGCGGACCGGGAGTACTCGGCGCGCTCTCCGCGCCCGGCATCGACGTCGATCTGGCTGCCGTGCTGCACGGCAGCCAGAGCCTCGAGACGCACCGGCCCGTTCCTGCCGGGGGGAGCGCCACCCTGACCTCCTCGGTCGTGGCCGTGCACGACAAGGGCAAGGCCGCCGTCATCGTGCTGCGCGCCCGGGCGGCCGACGAGGACGGCCCGTTGTGGACCTCCGAAGCAGAACTGTTCGTGCGGGGCGAGGGCGGCTTCGGCGGTGACCGCGGCCCCTCCTCCCGCTCGAAGGTCCCGGAACGCAGCCCCGACCGCGAGGTGCGCCGCGGCGTCCGCGAGGACCAGGCGCTGCTCTACCGCCTCTCGGGGGACTGGAACCCCCTGCACGCGGACCCGGGCTTCGCCCGGCTTGCCGGGTTCGACCGGCCGATCCTGCACGGCCTGTGCTCGTACGGGATGGTGCTCAAGGCCGTCGTGGACACGGTGCTCGGCGGGGATGTGACCCGGGTGCGCGGATACGGCACACGCTTCGCCGGGGTCGTCTTCCCGGGCGAGACGCTGCGCGTACGCATGTGGACCGGGGACGAGGGCGGCGCCCCCCGCGTCCGGCTGGCCGTCACAGCGGTCGAGCGGGACGACGCACCCGTACTGAGCGATGCGGTGGTCCGGCACTCCTGACGGGACACCCCGCTCCCGCGGGCGGGCCCGGACCGTGCCCGGCAGCGCGGCGCACACGACCCGGCGCCGCGCCCGCCTATGCCGGGCGGGGGTGAACCACCTGTTCGTGCAGTCCTGTCGGCAGCGGTGCGTCCTGGAGAGGCACCGGTTTGCGAGGTGCGCCGGTGCCCGGCCCGTCCGCACCGGCGCCCGGCACCACGGATGCCGTGCCGCCGGGGCCCGCCGTGTCCGCTGCCCCGTCGGCGGCCTGTGCGCGGGCCTGTTCTCCCGTCCGGCCGGCCGCGGGCGGACGCTGCGGCCGCTGGAGGGGCCGGCGCTGCACGGGCCTGCTGCCGGGCAGGCCGGACAACGCCGCCTCCAGTGAGGGGGGAGCGCCGACGGGCCGCGCCACCACCGCGAACCCCGCCCCATGAGAGGGGCTGCCGGACGGGGCGGCCGGGGCGGCCGGCGCGCCGGGGGAGGCGGAACTTTCGGCCGACGCCGGTTCGGCGACGCTGTCGGTGCCCAACGGCTCACGCCCGTGGGCGGGTTCGCCTTCTCCGTGTGCGACCTGGACGGCCGGTGCGCCGGGACCGTTCGTCCTGGCCATGGCGGCCATCGCGGCCACCGCGGACAGTGCCGCCGGGGTGACGGGCGTGGCTCCGGCCCCCGGTCCTGTGGCGCCCTCGGCGAAGGCTTCGGTGCCGATGCCGGCGTCCGTACCGGCGTCCGCTGTCACGCCCGTACCGGCACCGGAACCGGCGTCCGCGCCCGTGCCTGTCCCTGAGTCCGAGTCCGAGTCCGCGTCGCTCCCCGCGGCCGTGGCGCGTGCCTCGCCGCCCGGCCCCCTCCCGCGCATCCGCAGCCGGGCCAGCCCGCACGGTGCGTGCGCCGTCGCGCACGGCAGGCGCAGCTCGCCCTCCCGCGTCCACACACCCCTGCCCGGCAGCCACCCGGCGGGAGCCCGGAAGCGCCTCAACTCCTTCTGCATGGGCCGCCACACGCCCAGCCAGGCGCCGCCCGCGCGCGCCCCCGTCGTCTGTCCGTGCATCGCGACGGCGCAGCTCTCCGGCAGGAGCATCTGCCCGGGCTGTACGGCGAAGGGCGTGAGCAGCGCATCCTTCGGATGCAGGGACTCCGGGAAGCGGACGGGGCGGTGGCTGCCGAGGACTCCCCAGCCCAGCCTGGACTCCCCGGGGGCGTCCGACCGTACGATCAGCAGGCCGCTGTCGGCGTCGGCCAGCAGCAGTCGGTCGTCGCTGTCCTCGGTGATCTGGAGGAGCGGGCTTACCTCTCCCCGCCGTGCCAGGTCGACCACGACCGTCTTCGTGCGGCCGGTGCCTCCGGTGTCGGTGCGGTCCACCGCGAGCAGTCTGCCCTCGTGGTCGAGCCAGGCGCCGCCCGAGCAGCGCCCCGGCACCTCCGCCACGTGCTGCGGGTATCCGTCGCCGCTGCCGGAGACCAGCCATACGCCGGTGGAGCGTTCGCCGTGCGCCAGTGCGTAGGCGCGCCGCCCGCACGGCGCGGGCGGCAGCAGCGTGAGCCGTTCCGACTCGACGGCGCCCAGGCTGAGTTCGCCCGTCCCGGGGCCGGTCGGATACAGCAGGGCGAACTGGTGGCGTTCCGCGTCGCGGCGGGCGATCAGGACCCTTCCGTCGGCCAGGGGCAGGACCTGGCTGTCCGCCTGCTCGGGCCGTGAGCCGGGCAGGGGCACCGCGTACGGCTCCGGTCCGTCGAGGGTCCAGCGCTCCGGGTACCAGCCGTCTCCCGACGAGTTGAGCCGGGCCGCGTAGGAGCCGTCGGCCGCGATGGTGAACGTGGAGTGCCGTGCCGTACGGCTGTCGTTCGCGATGGCCTCGGTGACACAGGCGGTCATTGGTCTGTCACCTCCAGTGAGGAAAGTAGGTGCCGACAGGGCGTCCGAACAATGCGAGTTCGGACGCTTCACGCGGAAGGGTGGCGGATGTGCGATTTGCCTGCGCGAGACCATGGGGCCGTGCATGTGGCGGCGCGGGGAGGGGAGTACGGCGGCCGGAGGGCCGGGCCGGGCTGGGAGGTAGCCTTTCACCCGTGCCCGAACTCTCCGAAGTCATCGCCGCGCTCGACGCCCTCTGGCCGCCGGGACGTGCCGAGCAGTGGGACGCCGTCGGCACCGTCTGCGGGGACGTCGGCAGCCCGGACGCCCGGGTGAGCCGGGTCCTCTTCGCCGTCGATCCCGTGCAGGAGATCGCCGACGAGGCCGTCGAGCTGGGCGTCCAACTGCTCGTCACCCACCACCCGCTGTATCTGCGCGGCACCACGACGGTCGCGGCCGACACCTTCAAGGGCCGCGTCGTGCACACGCTGATCCGCCACGGCATCGCCCTGCACGTCGCGCACACCAACGCCGACACCGCCGACCCGGGTGTCTCCGACGCGCTCGCCGGCGCCCTCGACCTGCGGGTGACCGGCCCCCTGGTGCCGGACGCGACCGACGGCGACGGCAGGCGGGGCCTGGGCCGCGTCTGTGAACTGCCCCGTGAGATGCGGCTGTCGGAGCTGGCGGAGTGGGCGGCGAAGCGGCTGCCCGTCACGGCGCAGGGCGTGCGTGCCGCCGGCGATCCCGACCGCACGGTCCGCACGCTCGCCGTCTGCGGCGGTTCGGGGGACGGCCTCTTCGCTCAGGTACGGGCCGCGGGTGTGGACGCCTATCTGACATCGGACCTGCGGCACCATCCCGCCTCCGAGGCCCGTGAGCACTCTCCGCTCGCGCTGCTGGACGCCGCGCACTTCGCCACCGAGTGGCCCTGGTGCGAGCAGGCCGCCGCTCAACTGGACGAGATCTCCGACCGGAACGGATGGGGCCTGCGCACGCACGTCTCGCGTACGGTCACCGATCCCTGGACCGCGCACGCCGCGTCGTCCGTCCCGCACCCCGAAACCGACCGCAGCGACTCCGACGAACTCACCCCGGGAGCCCCCAACTGAACGCCGCGCCCGCCGACCAGATCCGACTGCTCGACGTCCAGGCCCTGGACACGCGACTGACGCAGCTCGCGCACAAGCGCAAGAACCTGCCGGAGCACGAGGAGATCCAGACCCTGGAGGCCGACCTCGCCCAGCTCCGCGACCTGCTCGTCGCCTCCCGTACGGAGGAGAGCGACACGGCCCGCGAGCAGACCAAGGCCGAGTCGGACGTCGACCAGGTGCGCCAGCGTGCCGCCCGCGACCAGAAGCGGCTGGACTCCGGAGCGGTCACCAACCCCAAGGACCTGGAGAGCCTGCAGAGCGAGATCGCCTCGCTGGCGAAGCGGCAGGGGGACCTGGAGGACATCGTCCTGGAGGTCATGGAGCGCCACGAGGCCGCGCAGGAGCGGGCGGCCGAGCTGGCGCAGCGCGTCGAGTCCGTGCAGGCCAGGGCGGCGGAGGCCAAGTCCCGGCGCGACGCCGCGCTGGAGGGCATCGAGGGCGAGGCGGGGACCGTACGCGAGGAGCGCGGGACGGTGGCGGGGTCGGTGTCCGAGGACCTGCTGAAGCTGTACGAGAAGATCCGTGAGCAGCAGGGCGGCGTGGGAGCGGCAAAGCTCTACCAGCGCCGGTGCGAGGGCTGCCGGCTGGAGTTGAACATCACCGAGCTCAACGACGTGCGGTCGGCCGCCGAGGACGCGGTCGTGCGGTGCGAGAACTGCCGCCGCATCCTCGTCCGTACGCCCGAGTCCGGCCTGTGACGGCGGCAGGGGGCGGCGCGGGGCGCGGTTTCGTCGTCGAGGCGGACGGCGGGTCGCGCGGCAATCCGGGGCCGGCCGGGTACGGCGCGGTCGTACGGGACGCGGCGAGCGGTGAAGTGCTGCGCGAGGTCGCCGAGTTCATCGGAGTCGCGACCAACAACGTCGCGGAGTACCGCGGTCTGATCGCCGGGCTGCGAGCCGCGCACGAGCTGGACCCGGAGGCGTCCGTGCGGGTGCGGATGGACTCCAAGCTCGTCGTCGAGCAGATGTCCGGCCGCTGGAAGATCAAGCACCCGGACATGCGGCCGCTCGCGGTGGAGGCCGGTTCCGTCTTCCCGCCGGGCGCCGCCATCAGCTACGAGTGGATTCCCCGTGCCCGCAACAAGCACGCGGACCGGCTCGCCAACGAAGCGATGGACGCGGGCAGACGGGGCGAACAGTGGTCGCCCGAGGTCTCGACGGCCGAGTTGGACACCGCGGACGAGGCCGCCCGTACGGGCGACGCCGGCCGGGCAGGCCGGGTGACCGGTGAGGGGGCGCAGAGCATACGGCCGGGCGGCACCGCGGCCTCGGAGGAGGACGCGCGGCACAGCGGCTGGGGCCCGGATCTCGGCCCGCCCACGACCTTCGTGCTGCTGCGGCACGGCGAGACGCCGCTCACTCCCGAGAAGCGCTTCTCCGGCAGCGGCGGCAGTGACCCCGGACTCTCGGCCGCCGGACGGAGCCAGGCGCGGGCCGTCGCGGAGGCGATGGCTGCACGCGGCGGAATCCAGGCCATCGTCACCTCCCCGCTGCTCCGTTGCCGCGAGACGGCCGCCGCCGTCGCGGAACGCACCGGCCTCGACGTCCGCGTCGACGAAGGCCTGCGCGAGACCGACTTCGGGGCGTGGGAGGGCCTGACCTTCGCCGAGGCGCGCGAGCGCTTCCCCGAGGATCTGGACGCGTGGCTGCAGTCGACGGACGTCCGGCCGACGGGCGGCGGTGAGAGTTTCGCGACGGTGGCACGCCGCCTCGCGCTCTCCCGCGACAAGCTGCTGGCCCGGTACCCCGGCAAGCGGCTGCTCGTGGTCACGCACGTCACCCCGGTCAAGACACTCGTACGGCTGGCGCTGGGCGCACCTCCCATGTCGCTGTTCCGGATGGAGCTCTCCGCCGCATCCGTCTCGACGGTCGACTACTACGCGGACGGCAGCGCCTCGCTGCGTCTGCTCAACGACACGGGACATCTGCTGGGTTGAGCTGACCCGGGCGGACACCGGGCCCACCCGGCCCCGGCCCGCCGGTCCGGTCTCACGGCCCGGCCCGGTCTCCGCCTCCTCCACGTCGCCGGGTGCGGCGGTGCGGTGCCTTGCGCCGCGCCGCCGCACCCGGCTTCTGTGTGCCCGCACCCCCACGCGGCCTGTTCGCAAACGCGGGTGACCGGCCCCGCCCGGAGCCGCCCCGTGGGGCCCCGGAGCCGCCCTCTACAACTCTCCGCGCAGAGAGCGGTGTCACTTCTGTTGACCACCTACCGTCTGGTCGGTACGTTCACCCGGAATCGCGGCGCCGCAAGCACTCCGTCCCTCCCCGCGTCCCGAAACCGGAGCGTGCAGCAATGGATACGGCTTCATCCGACTCCGCAGCATCCCAGCCCCCGAACGGCCAGGCAGGACCGCCGGGGAGGCAGAACCGGCGCAAGGTCGCCGCCGCCGCGGCGGCCGCCTCCGCGGTGGAGTGGTACGACTACTTCATCTTCGGCATCGCCGCCGCGCTCGTACTGGGCGGCAAGTTCTTCCCCTCCAGCAGTCCCGTCGCCGAAGTGCTCTCCGCCTTCGCGACGTTCGCCGTCGGCTTCCTCGCCCGTCCCGTCGGCGGCATCATCGCCGGGCAGCTCGGTGACAAGCGCGGCCGTAAGCCCATGCTCGTACTGGCACTCACCACCATGGGGCTCGCCACCACCGCCATCGCGTTCCTGCCCGGCTACGACCGGATAGGCATCGCGGCACCGATCGCCCTGGTCTCGCTGCGCATCCTGCAGGGGCTCGCCGTGGGCGCCCAGTGGGGCGGAGCGATGCTGATGGCGACCGAGTACGCGCCGGAGGGCAAGCGTGGACTGTACGGCAGCCTCGTCCAACTCGGAGTCCCCATCGGTGTCGTGACCGCCAATGTGGCCTTCCTGGTCACGGGGAGCCTGACCGGGGACGCCGCCTTCTCCTCGTGGGGCTGGCGCGTGCCGTTCGGTGTCGGCGTCCTGGTGCTGCTGCTCGCCTGGTACATCCACGCCCGGGTGGAGGAGACTCCGGAGTTCCGCGCCGCCGAGCGCGAACTCGCCGAGCGGGAGCGGGCGGAGCGCGCCGGAGGCGCACCCGGGCAGGAGGGGGAGCGCGAGCGTTCGCCGCTGCGCACCATCCTGCGGCACCACATGGGCACCGTTCTGCTCGCCGGCGGCTCCTTCGCCGTCAACACGGCCACCTTCTACATCATCATCACGGGCGTCCTGGACTACACGACGCGCGACCTGCACATGGAGCGCAGCTCGGTGCTGATGGTCTCGCTGCTGGTCAGCGTGACCCAACTCGTACTGATACCCGCCGCGGCCGCACTGTCCGACCGGCTGGGGCGGCTGCCCGTCTACACGGCGGGCGCGGTGGGGCTTCTGCTGTGGGCGGTGCCGATGTTCCTGCTCATCGACACCAGGTCCCTGTGGCTGCTGGGGCTGGGCACGTTCGTCACGAGCTGCTTCCTGAGCATCATGTACGGGCCCCAGGCCGCCCTGTTCGCCGAGCTGTTCACGGCCGAGATGCGCTACACCGGTGCCTCGCTCGGGTATCAGATCGCCGCGGTCGTCGGCGGTGGCCTGGCCCCGTTCATGATGGTGCTGCTGCTGGAGGTCAGCGGCACGTCGATGGCCGTCTCGGCCTACATCATGGGGCTGGCGGTGATCGCGCTCGCGTCGATCCGCGTACTCGCCAGGCGGGCCCGTCAGAGGGAACAGGCGGCGGAGAAGGACCGGCCGGACGCTCAGGCGGAGCCCGCCTGAGCGGGCCTGAACGGCGCACCGCGGCATCCCGTCCGGTGCTCCGTCCTACCCGGCCGGCCGTACCGCCGTACAGCCGTAAGGGAAGACCGTCCCTACGGCCCGCCCTCAGGGCCGCAGTGCTGCGGCGCTCTCGGCGAGGCGCCGGATGCGGGGCCAGTCCCCCGCGGCCAGCGCCTCGCCGGGCAGCATCCAGGAGCCGCCCACACAGCCGACGTTGGGCAGCGCGAGATACTCGGCGGCAGCGGCCTCCTGGATGCCGCCCGTCGGGCAGAAGCGGACCTGAGGGAGGGGCGCGGCCAGCGACCTCAGATACGCGGTGCCGCCCGCCGCCTCCGCCGGGAAGAACTTCATCTCCGTCACCCCCCGCTCCAGCAGCGCGATCACCTCTGAGGGAGTCGTGGCCCCCGGCAGGGCCGGTACTCCCTGCTCGCGCATCGCCTCCAGCAGCCGGTCGGTGCACCCCGGACTGACCAGGAAGCGTGCCCCGGCCTCCACCGCGCCGCTCGCCTGCTCGGGTGTGACGACGGTTCCCGCGCCGACGACCGCCTCGGGCACCTCGTCCGCGATGGCCCGGATGGCGTCCGGTGCCGCCGCCGTGCGCAGCGTCACCTCGATCACCGGCAGTCCGCCGGTCACCAGGGCCCGGGCCAGCGGCACCGCGTCCGCGGCGTCGTCCAGGACGACCACGGGGATGACGGGGGCGAGGTCGAGCAGCGAGGCGGACGGAGGAGCGGTGGGGGAGGGGACCATGGGGGCATCCTGCCCCCGGCGTCACGGCCTGCGCAACGGGCGTTGTGCACGGCGCAACGCCCGTCGACACCTCCCCGAACCGGACCGAACCGAACCGGACCGGACCGGTGCCGTCCGCCTGCCCGCCCGTACGGCGTGTCCGTCGCGCCCCGCTCTACAGCTCCCTGACCACCACGTCGACGGACCGCGGCTTCCCCGGCTTCGCCCCGGCCGTCTCCTCCACCACGTGGCCGAGTCCGCTCAGCGTCTCGACCAGCGCGTCCGGTGTGCCGGGCCAGGCGTCCCCCTCCAGCAGCGCCCGTACGATCCGGCCCTTCGTCGCCTTGTTGAAGTGGCTGACCACGGAGCGCTTCTCCACGCCGTCCACCAGCGTGGACTGCAGCACCCGTACGGTGACCGTCCGTTCGGCCAGCTCGCCCTTCGGCTTCCACATCTGTGCGTAGGGCGTCGAGCGCAGGTCCAGCACCGGCCCGGAACCGGCCGCGCGCGGCAGCGCGGACGCCATTGGCTCACGCCAGTACGCGCTCAGCGCGCCCAGTCCCGGGAGCCGGACACCGCCCGCACATCGGTACGCGGGAATTCGGTCCTTGATCCCCACCGCTCCCCACAGCCCCGAGAAGACCAGCAAGGACCGTGCGGCACGCCGCTTTGCCGCCGGGCCGAGGGTGGCCAGCCCGAGCGCGTCGTAGAGAACGCCGGTGTAGACCTCCCCGGCCGGACGGGCGGGCGCGTCGCGCAGCCCGGCGTTCCTGGCGACCTCGCCGCGCAGCCCCTCGCTCAGGCCCAGCACCTCCCGGGCCTTGTCCTCGTCGGAGGCGCACAGCGCCACCAGCTCCTGAAGGACTGTCTCCCGTGCCGGGGCCAGTTCCGGCAGCGACAGCGCGCCCGGTTCGACGGGACGTCCCCTCCCTCCCGCGGCCTTCCCCTCGGACGGCGGCAGCAGCACGAGCACGGCGGGTCTCCTTCGCGGGTACGTCAGCGGGCCGCTGAGCAGCGTACGGGGACAGGCGGGGAGGAGGGGAATCCGGACGGGAAGGCGGGAGGGAATCCCGGCGGGGCGCCGGGGTTCGCGCGGGCCGTGGGCGCGGAGGCGGCGGGGAACCCGGCGCGGGCACGGCGCCGGGTGGCGGCCCGGGGGAGTGAGGTGCAGCCTGGAAGCGGAGCGTGGACCCATGAAGGCAACGGCTGTACGTCCTGACGGTCCGGGTGGCGGGCGTGAGGCTCGTCCGTGCCGTCCGTCCGCCCGTCCGGTTCGTCGCGGGCGCCGGCCGGTCCAGGACGCGTCCGCGCCGAAGGAGGGTGTGTGATGGCCAGGGCGTCCGGCCGGGCCCAGATGCTGGGCGGACTCATCTCCGCCAGCCACTTCACCACTCTGACCCAGGTCCCCGGCCTGGTCAGCGACTACGCCACCGCCTACGGCTGGCCGGAAGTGCTGCTGTATCTGTCCGACATCCAGCAGAGCGTGCTCTCCCTGCTCACGGGCGAGAGCCTGGACGGCGGAGATGCGGGCGAGGGCGCGCGCACCGAGATCCGGATCGACGGGACGGCACCGGGCCGTGCCTTCCAGCTCGGCGAGATCCTCCCCACCTCGGCGCAGCGCGACCAGTGGTGGGTGCCCGTCCTGAACGGCACCGAACGGGTCGGCCTGATGCGCGTCACCACCGCGGACGCCGGTGAGGACTCCATGCGCGACATGCGGGAGCTGGCCGGACTGGTGGCCCTGCTGGTGGTGACCAAGCGCGGGACCAGCGACGCCTACGCCCGGCTGGTGCGGCGCCGGCGGATGAACGTGTCCGCCGAGATGGAGTGGCGCCTGATGCCGCCCCGCACGTTCGCCACCGACCGGCTGGTGATCAGCGCCCTGATGGAGCCCGCGTACGAGGTCAGCGGTGACGCCTTCGACTACGCCTTCGCCGACGGTGTCGCTCATCTGTGCGTCATCGACGCCATGGGCCACGACACCGCAGCCGGTCTGACGGCGAACCTGGCGGTGGCGGCCACCCGCAACCTCCGCCGGCAGGGCAGCGATCTGGTGGAGACGGCGAACGGCGTGGAGAAGGCGCTCGTCGAGCAGTTCGAGGACACGCGCTTCGCCACGGGCATCCTGGCCCAGATCGACATCTCCACCGGTGAACTCACCTGGATCAGCCGCGGCCACTACCCCCCGGTCGTCATCCGGGGAGGCCGGTTCGCCATCGCCCTGGACTGCGCACCCGCTCCGCCGATGGGTACGGGGCTGGGAATCTCTCCCACGGTCTGCCGGCACCAGCTCGAACCCGGCGACCGGGTCCTGCTCTACACGGACGGCATCACCGAGGCGCGGAATCCGCAGGGGGACGAATTCGGCCTGGAGCGTTTCACCGACTTCCTCATCCGGCATCACGCGGACGGGCTGCCCGTCCCCGAGACCATGCGCCGGCTGATCCGGCACCACCTGGAGTACCACCGGGGACGCCTCGTCGACGACGCCACGATGATGCTCGTGGAGTGGCACGGGCCGGCCCCCTACGAACCGGGTCAGGCCGAGGCGCTGGTCGGGCTCCCCGGCATCAACAGTCCGCGCCGCCTGTACGGGGTCTCGCGCTGACGACACGCTGACGACGCCGCGTTGACGACGCCGGGAGGGGGCCCCGATCCGGGCTGCGGAGCGGTGATCCGCGGCCTCCCGGTGACCGTTCCCGTGGAGCCGGAGCCTCTTTCGCCGGGTGCGGGCAATTCGTCCGCGGAATACTTGCGGGGCCTGTTCGGGCTGGGGGAGTATGCCGCCGAGGGCGGGGGTGCGGCTTTCCACTCGCGCAGGAGCGAAAGGGATCTGATGACCAATCCGTTCGACGACGAGCAGGGCACCTTTTATGTACTCGTCAACGAGGAGAAGCAGAATTCGCTGTGGCCCGCGTTCGCCGACGTTCCCGAGGGCTGGACGATAGCCTTCGGCGAGGACAGCCGCCAGGCGTGTCTCGATTACGTCGAGGAGAACTGGCGCGACATGCGGCCCGCCAGTCTTGTGAACGGCGCGGGCTGACAGGCGGAGCACCTTCCCCACCGGCGGGCAAGGCCGGCCCTGGCACCCAGCGGCGAGTGACCCCGGAACGTTCACCAGGAACGTTCCGGGGTCACTCGCTGTTGTGCGTACATTGCTCCGGGTGAGGGTGCGCCGCTGTCGCTGTTCAGGGGGAGGCAAGGGTTACCGGCGTTGCGGAATATCATGTTCCAGAAAACCGCCCGGTAAGTTGGAGCGACTCATTCCGGATGACGCTCCGGGGTACGGATCGGACGCCGTCGTGACCTCTCCGGCAAAACGTTCAGAACGATGCACATCCGCGTCGGTGCCTATACCCGGCTAAATCGCCGACTGGTTGATCGGGCCACCTTTCACGGAGCGCGGGATTTCCATTTGCGGTCCCTTCTCCTCGTCAAGTCGGAGCTGTAGCATCCGGATTCTGACCAGGACCGGGGGAGGTTGTGTGACGCCTCAAGTCGCGGAGAACGGGGCATTTCCTGTCGCTGTGCGCAGTGCCGCCTGGCACTTGCCCGAACGGGTTGTGCCCGTGCCCGAGCTGCCCGAACTGGCGGCGCTGCCGGAGAGCGAGCGCCGTACGTGTCTGGCGCTGGGGGTGGAGTCCGTACGGGCCGACGACGGCATGAGCTCGGCCGACCTCTCCGAACGCGCCGCGAAGAAGGCTCTGGAGGAGGCGGGCGTCGCCGCCCGTGAACTGGGCGCGCTCGTCGTGGTGGAGCCCCGTGCGCCGGAGACGCTGCTCAGCTCCGAGGCGACACGGCTCCAGCACCGCCTCGGAGCCGACCGGGCGGTCACCTTCACCGTCGGCGGTCTGGGGTGCGTCTCGATCACCCCCGCGCTGCTCGCGGCCCGTGGACTGATGTGCGCCGACCCGGAGCTGGGCGACGTTCTCGTCGTCCACGGCAGCAAGCCGGCCGCCGCGGGCCGCTACCGGCACCCCGTGACGGTCAACGGCGACGGCGGCCAGGCCCTCCTGCTCTCCCGCGAAGGCCCGGTACGGCTGCTCGACATCGTCCAGGAGACCAACGGCGCCCACTGGGACCTCTTCCACGTCAAGTACCGCGACCGGACCGCCGATCAGTGGCGCGAGGAGTGCCGGGACCCCTCCACGTACTCCTTCCGTCTCGCGATGGAGACGCGGGGCCGGATATCGGCCCTGCTGAACGGGCTGCTGGAGCGCAACGGGCTGAAACCGGGCGACGTACGCGGATACCTCAGCCAGAACCTGTCGATGGCCGGGTTCACCTTCACCGAGGAGTCCCTCGGCATCGAGATCATGCCCGCGTGCAGGGAGAACCTGCGGGACCTGGGACACCTGGGCCCCAACGACGTCTTCCTCAACCTGCGCACGGCGATCGACCGGGGGGAACTCGCAGCGGGGGACCGCGCCGTACTCATCAACGTGAGCCCAGTGGCGGCGTGGAGCGTGCTGCTGGCCGAGATCGGACACGGGGAGCCGAGAACGTGAACGAGACCACGCAGGAGATCACCGAGTTCCTCACGGCCGCCCTGCGGCGGCCGGTCGGCCCCGAGGACGACTACTTCGCGCTGGGCCTCGCGGACTCGCTGTTCGCGCTGGAACTGGTGACCTTCGTCGAGGAGCGCTTCTCCCTGACGGTCGAGGTCGAGGACCTCGACCTCGACAGCTTCCGCACGGCCGACCGCATCGCCCGGTTCGTACAACGCAAGACCGGCGCGCCCGAGTTCACCGAGACACAGTGAACGGCGGCGACGAGGAGAGGGCCGCCGCAGCGCAGGAGCAGCCGTCGCCGGTCACGGCCGCCGAGCGGCTGGCCGCCGACCTGCGCCCGCACGCGGCCGGTTGGGACCGGGAGGGCGGACTGCCCGCCGCGGTACGCAAGGAGGTGGCCGCCGCAGGACTGCTGGCGCCCGACCTGCCCCGGCGCTACGGCGGATCGGAGGTCACACCGGCGCAACTCGGCGAGATGTGCGCCCACTTGGGCGGCGTCTGCAGCGCGCTGCGCGGCCTTGTGACCGTACAGGGAATGGTCGCGGCCGCCGTGAACCGCTGGGGCACGCGCGAGCAGCGGGAGCAGTGGCTGCCCCGCCTGGCCGACGGCGGGCTGACCGCCGCCTTCGCCGCCACCGAGGAGGGAGCCGGCAGCGCGCTTCCGGCGGTGGAGACGCGCATCGAAGGGGCAGCGGAGACCGGCGGGGGCGGCGAGGGTGACGGGGTGGTCGTCACGGGCCGCAAGAGGTGGCTCACCTTCGGGCAGGACGCTCAGGTCTTCCTCGTGCTCGGTCAGGACCGGGGCAGGCCGGCGGCCGTACTCGTCGAGGGAGACCGCGACGGGGTCGGCAGGGAGCCCGTCGGCGGCCAACTCGGCATGCGGGCCGCGCAGATCGCGCACGTCACCTTCGACGCCGTACGGGTGCCCCGGCGCAACCTCCTCGCCCCGGCGGGGCTCGGGCTCTCCCATGTCGCCGCCACGGCGCTCGACCACGGACGCTTCACCGTCGCCTGGGGGTGCGTCGGCATGGCCGAGGCGTGCGTGGAGGACGCCACGGCACACGCCGCCGCCCGTACGCAGGGCGGATCGGCGCTCTTCGGGCATCAGTCGGTACGGGCGCTGCTCGCACGGGCGGCGGTGGAGACCGCCGGAGCGCGTGAACTCGCCCGCCGCGCCGCCGAGTTCCGTGCCAAGGGGGCCCAGCGGGGTGTGAACGAGACAATCGTCGCCAAGTACGCGGCCGCCGCCGCTGCCGCCTCAGCGAGCCGGGACGCCGTACAGGTCCTCGGCTCGGCCGGATGCGGTCCGGACAGCCGCTCCGGACGCCACTTCCGCGACGCGAAGGTCATGGAGATCATCGAAGGAGCGCAGCAGGTGGCCGAAGAACACATCGCCGAGCAGCTGTTGCGGCGGCACGCGCCGCAGCCCGCCGCAGCCCGCGGCGAGGGGGTGCCCGCATGACCGCCCCGCAGGACGTTCCCCGTGACGGGCAGCAGGACGACGGGCAGCGCGAGGTCCGCCAGGACGGGCAGCGCGGGACCGAGGGCGCCGCGCCGGTGGTCAAGTGCCTCGTGTGGGACCTGGACGACACGCTGTGGGACGGCGTCGTGCTGGAGGGGGACGAGCCCGTGCCCTTCCCCGCGGCGCTCAAGACGCTCAGGGTCCTGGACGAGCGTGGCATCCTGCACGCCGCCGCCAGCCGCGGCGAGCCCGCCGTCACCTCGCGCCATCTGGACGGACAGGGCGTTGAGGAGTGGTTCTGTGACGTCCAGGTGGGCTGGGGAGCGAAGTCCGCCGCGGTGCGCCGCATCGCCGAGGGCCTCAACATCGGTCTGGAGACCGTCGCTTTCGTCGACAACGACCCCGTGGAACGAGCCGAGGTCGCCTCCGCGCTGCCGGTGGTCCGCTGCTACCGGGCCGACCAGGTCGGCACTCTTCCCGATCTCGCAGAGTTCCAGCCCGAGTTCGTCACCGAGGAGGCGGGCAGGCGGCGGCACCTCTACCGCACCGAGAGGCGGCGCCAGGCCGTCGAGGAGGAGTACGGCGCGGACCGCAGGGGCTTCCTCTCCTCGCTCGGCCTCGTCATGACGGTCCGTGAGGCGACCGAGGAGGACCTGTCGCGGGCGAGTGAGCTGACGGTGCGCACGCACCAGCTCAACAGCACCGGGCTGACCTACGACGCGGAGCAGCTGCGGGAGTTGATGGCCTCACCGCGCCACCGGGTGCTGGTGGCGAAGCTGCGGGACCGCTTCGGCGACTACGGGATCATCGGGCTGGCCGTCAGCGAACTCACCTCCGCCGATTCCGTGCTGCGGCTGATGCTCATGTCGTGCCGGGTCGCCTCCCGCGGAGTGGGCACCGTGCTGCTGGACCATCTGGTGCGGCAGGCCGTCGCCGAAGGGCGCAGGCCCGTCGCACACTTCGTGCCCACCGAGGCCAACCGCCAGATGCTGGTCACGCTGCGGTTCGCCGGGTACGTCCCGGTCCCGGGCGAGGAGGACCCGCTCGTCCTCGCCTTCGACCCCGAGCGCCTGGCACCTGCGGAACAGGGCCATGTGCGCGTCGTCGCGGACGAGGACTGAGGGAGTGGGGCCGCAGTGACGTACGAATCCGCGGGTGAGCACACCGGCACGGCCGCCTCGGGACCGGCGGCGGACACCTCCCTGCGGTGGCCCCCGCTCCTGGAAGCCTTCCGGCGGCAGGCCGCCCGCACGCCGGGGACGACGGCGCTCGCCGTCGGGGGCACCGAGCTGACCTACCGCGAACTCGACCTGGCCTCGGCGGCGTTGGCGGACCGGCTGCGCCGCCGCGGTGCCGGCCCCGGCCGCGTCGTGTGCATCCGGCTCGAACAGGACGCCGTCGCCGTCACCGCGATGCTCGCCGCCCTGCGGGCGGGTGCCGCCTGGGCGGTCGTCGAACCCGACCAGCCGCCCAGCAGGCTCAGGGCCCTGCTCGCCGACACGGACTGCGCCGTCGTGCTGACCTCCGGGCCGGACCCGGTGCTGGAGGGCCTGCCCGGGGCACCCGGCACGCTCGACGTTGCCGGGGTGCACATACGCGAACTCATCGAGGCGGGGGCCGCGTTCGCGGACGGGGAGATCGCGGCCGTGCCGGAGGAGGCCCCCGCCTACATCGTCTGCACCTCGGGTTCGACCGGAACGCCCAAGGGAGTGATGGTCAGCAGGGGGCAGCTCGCCGCGTCCGTCGGACCACGCGAAGGCGTCTACGGCAGCGGGCACTCGACCTTCGTGATGGCGATGCGGCTGTCCTTCGACGGGATGCTGGGCGGCATGTTCTGGTCCTTCACCCGCGGCCACACCCTCGTGCTCCCCGACGACAAGCAGCTCAAGCAGGTGCACGAACTGGCCCGCCTGGCAGGGGAGTACAGCGCGACCCATCTCATCGTCGTCCCCTCCTACTACCGCGCGCTGCTGGACGAGGGCCGGCTGCTGCCGCGCACGCTGGGACTGGTCGTCGTCGCCGGTGAGGCGTGCACTCCCGAACTGGTGCGCGCACACCGGGAGCAGCTGCCCGGCGCGGAACTGGTCAACGAGTACGGGCCCACGGAGACGACCATCTCCTGCACGGTCGAACCCGGCCTCGATCCGTCGTGGGCCCGTATACCCATCGGGAAGCCCTGGCCGGGTGCCGAGGCGCGGGTGCTGGACGACCGGCTGCGCGAGGTGCCTCGCGGGGAGCGCGGCGAGCTGTACATCGGCGGCACGTTCGTGGCCATGGGGTACGCCGGGCAACCGGGCAGGACCGCTGAGCGGTTCGTGGCAGACCCGTACGGCCCGCCGGGCAGCCGCCTCTACCGCACCGGGGACATCGCGCATGTGGACGGGTCCGGCTCGCTGCACTACCACGGCAGAGGCGACCAGCAGGTGAAGATCCGCGGTGCCCGGGTGGAACTCGGCGAGGTCGAGGCGGCCCTCGAACGTCACCCGGCCATCGGGCAGGCCGTGGTCGTGCTGGACGCCGCCGACGGCGGGCAGCCGCGGCTGGTCGCCTTCCTCACCGCCGCCTCGCCCGGCGGCAGTACCCCCTCCTGGTCCGAACTGCGCTCCCACTGCTGGGAGTTCCTCGTCGAGCAGGCCGTACCGGTCTTCTTCAGCACGCTGGAGCGGATGCCGCTCAACACCAGCGGCAAGGCGGACCGTCCGGCGCTGGCGAAGATGATCCCCGCACCCGCGTCCTCGGATGCCGGCCGCGGGGAGGACGACGACGGTCCCGGTGGCCGGGTACACCGCGTCGCTCGGATCTGGTCCCGGGTGCTGGGGCACGACGAGTCGGGGCCGAGCGACAACTTCTTCGCCGTGGGCGGCAGTTCGCTCAAGGTGATCGATCTGCACAAACGGCTGGAGGAGGAGTGGCCCGGGGTGCTGCGGGTGGGTGAGCTGTTCGACCTCACCACGATCTCCTCACAGGCGGAGGCGGTCACGGCCCGGCTCGGCGTACCGGTCGGGGCCTCCCGGCCGGACGAAGACATCCCCGCAGCCTACGAGTTGTGACGCGGAGTGCTTGTGAGGGCGGAGTGCGCATGAACGGAAAGGCGATATGAGCGCAACGAGCGCGGCACACGGCCGGCCCGGCATCGCGGTGATCGGGATATCCACCCGGTTCCCGCAGGCCGACAGCCTCGCCGAGTTCCGGGAGAACCTGCGTGCCGGCCGAGACTCGGTGCGTGCGATGCCGGCGGACCGGGTGGAGGCGACCTGTCTCGACCCCGACGCGGACTACCCCCATCAGGGGTATCTGGACCGCATCGACCTCTTCGACCACGAGTACTTCGGCCTCTCGCGGCGTGAGGCGGAGGTGACCGACCCCCAGCACCGGCTCGCGCTCCAGCTCACCCGCGAGGCCCTGGAGAACGCCGGCTACGCGGCCTCGGCGATGCGGGACTCCCGTACGGCCGTCATCTTCAGCTCCCCCAGCAACGGCTATCTGCCGCTGGTGCGCGAGTACGGCACTCTCAGCATGATCGGGAACATCCCCTGCGGCCTTCCCGCCCGCGTCTCGCACCTGTTCGGACTCACCGGCCCCTGCTACGGGGTCGACACCGGCTGCAACGGATCACTCGTCGCGGTGCACCAGGCCTCCCGTGAACTGCGCGACGGCGACGCGGACTTCGCGGTGGTCGGCGGCGTCAGCCTGAAGCATGTCGTACCGCCCGCCGAGACCGTGGGAGCCTTCCCCGGGATCGCCTCCCCGACCGCGAAGTGCCGTGCCTTCGACGAGGGCGCGGACGGCGCCGCCGGCGGCGAGGGCGGAGCGGTGCTGCTGCTGACCACGCTCGAGCGGGCCCTGGAGGAAGGCGCGTTCGTCCACGCCGTCATCCGCGGCAGCGCCGTCGTGCACAACGGCCGTCACTCGGCCACCATCGCCACGCCCAGCGCCAACTCCCAGGCCGAGGTCATCCGCAAGGCGTGGAGCACCGCCGGGGAGGACATCGCCACGGCGGGCTACATCGAGGCGCACGGGTCGGGTACGCGGCTGGGCGACGCCGTCGAGGTGGAGGGCCTGACGCTGGCCCGCACCGGAGCGGGCACGGACGGCGGCGGGGGTGGCGACCTTCCCATCGGCTCGGTGAAGACGAACCTCGGGCACCTCGATCACGCTGCCGGAATCGCGGGCCTGGTCAAGACGGTCCTCAGCGTCCGGCACGCCGAGCTCTACCCCACGCTGCACTTCACGCGCCCCGCCCAGGACGTCGACCTGGCAGCGGCGCGGCTCGACGTGGTGACCTCCCCTCGCAGCTGGGAGGCGCCCGTACGCCGGGCGGGCGTCAGCTCCTTCAGCCTCGGCGGCATCAACGCACACTGCGTCGTGGAGCAGCCGCCGGCCAGGACGGCGGGAGGCGACACCGCGCGGCGCCCCGCGTCCGCCGAGGAGCAGGCGCAACTGGTCGGCGTCTCCGCCCGCAGCGCCGGCGACCTCATCGCCCTGTGCGAGCGTCTCTCGCTCGAACTGCGGGAGAGCGCCGCACCGTTGGCCGATGTCGCGATGACGCTCAACGAAGGCCGGGACCACCACCCGCACCGGATGGGCATGGTCGCCCGCAGCACCCCGGAGCTGGCGCTGAAGCTGGCCGCCCAGGTCACCTGGAGGCGGCTGGAGAGCGAGCGGCCCCACGCCCCGCAGTCCCCGCGGGACGCGGACGGACCCGGTGGCGCGGACAGCGCCCCCGCGGCGGCACCGCGTGTCGTCCTGCTGCTGTCCGGTGACGCCGAAGGCGCAGTGGCCGGCGAAGACGCCCCGCTGCCGCAGGAGTTGCCGCTGCCGTCCGTCCTCGCCGAACGGGTACGGGGCCAACTGGCCGCGCACGCCCGGCTCACGGAGGCCGGGGTACGGGTCGAGGGGCTGATGAGCTCCGGTGCCTCCCGCTATGCCGTCCGCTGGCTCCAGGGCAGGCTCTCCGCCGCGGACACCCGTGCGCTGGAGCGGGCGAAGGCGGACGGTGACGCCGCCGGTGAGGTCTTCGGCGGCCCGCCGCGCGCGGACCGGCTCCAGGCTGCCGTGGAGGAACAACTCGCCGCCGGACCGGTGGTCTTCGTCGAACTCGCGGCACGCGGCGAGATCAGCGACCTGCTCTCGCCGAGTCCCGGCGGGCGTCCCGGTGCCGAGGTGGTCACGCTCGGGGACGGTCCCGACGGCGTGCTCGACGCCCTTGCCCGGCTCTACGAGGCCGGGTTCGACCCCGACTGGGGCGCGTTGCGGCTCTCCGGCGAGCGCCGTGGGGGAGCCGGTACGGGCGAGGGCCGCCCGCCGCGGCGTGTCCCGCTTCCCGGACACCCCTTCCGCGGCGTCCGCTGCTGGGCGCGTCCGCTGGGAGAGGTCATCCGCTTCGACGGCTCCGGGGCCGCTCCGCCCGCCGCGGGGACGGGCACGGCCACCGGGGCCGTCACGGACGCCGGGACCGCCGGGACCACCACGGCCGCCGGGCCCGCCGGCCCGGCGGCTCCGCCCGCCGCCACGGAGCCGCCGCTCTCCGCTGAGCAGCACGCGACGGTCGGACGGCACCGCAAGGCCGTCCCCGGCGACGGGCCGCAGCCTCCACGGGAGGCGACGGCTCAGCCCCGGACCCGGCCCCGGACGCCGTCACAGGCGCAGCCGCCGTCGCAGACCCAGCCGCCGACGCCGCCTCCGCAGGTGTCCCCGGACACGGCGGAGTCCGACCGTTCCCCGGGCGGTCAGGCGTCTCCCGCTCCCGGCCCGGAGACTTCCCCCGGCACACCGGAACCGGCCGCGGCCCCCGCCTCCGGGGCGGAGGAGGTGCTGGCCTGGCTGCGCGAGACCCTGGCCGAGCTGCTCTACGCGGACCGGGTCGCCGCCGACGCCGACTACTTCTCCATCGGCGGCAACTCCGTCATCGCCCTCCAGCTCATCGAGCGCGTACTCACCCGGTACGGCGCCTCGCTCAAGCTCATCGACATCTACGCCCACCCGCTCGTCTCCGACCTGGCCGGGGCCGTCGCCGAGCGCCTGCCGCAGAGCCCGGCCGGCACGGCGGGGTCCGCGCCCCAGCCGCACACGTCGCCCGGCGCGCGGCAGCCCCGGGCGGAGGACGCGGACGCGCCGGAGGCGCCGGGCGGCGTGCACCGCCTGCCGGCGATCCGTCCGGGTCAGGAGCCGACGCTCTCCTACGGGCAGGAGCGGATGTGGTTCCATCACCAGCTCGACCCCGCCACCACGCTCTACAACCTGCCCGGCGCGTCCCGGCTGAGCGGCGAACCCGACCTGGAGGCACTGCGGCTGGCCTGGGAGGACCTGGCCCAGCGCCATCAGGTGCTGCGTTCGAACTTCGCCGAGGCCGACGGCAGCCCGCGGCTGGTCATCCGTGACGAACTCGGCGACTTCTTCCGCGTGCTGGACGTCTCCGGCGAACCGGACCCGGAGCAGGCGGCCCGCAGGGCAGTGCAGGCCGAGACGCACTGGGTCTTCGACGTGGCCCGTGACCCGCTGGTCCGGGTGACGGTCGTACGCATCGGGCCGGGCGACCACCTCTTCTGCTGGACGATGCACCACGGCGTGAACGACGGCTGGGCACCGCAGATCCTCATGGGTGAGCTCCTCCAGTTCTACGAGGCCCGCTGTGAGGGACGCGTGCACCGGCCGGAGCCGCTGCCCGTGCAGTACAGCGACTACGCCAAGTGGCAGCGCGAGTTGCTCGAAGGCTCACTGCTCGACGGTGAACTCGACTACTGGCGCGAGCAGTTGCACGATCCGCCCGCACTGGAGCTGCCCACCGACCGGCCCCGCCCGGCGCGTATGGACTACGCCGGTGCGACGTCCGGTTTCACCGTCCCCGCCGAACTGGTCGGCAAGCTGCGCGCGCTGGGCAGCCGGGAGACGGCGACTTTGTTCATGGTGATCCTCACCGGTCTCAACGTCCTGCTCTCCCGCTGGTCGGGTCAGCGCGACATCGTCGTCGGCACGCCGACCATCGGCCGCAGCCGGCCCGAACTGTGGGGCCTGCTCGGCTTCTTCAACAACACCATCGCCCTGCGCTCCGACCTGTCGGGGGATGTGAGCTTCCGCGAACTGCTCCGCCGCGTGCGTGCGGTCGTGCTGGGAGCGATGGAGCACCAGGAGATCCCGTTCGACAGGGTGGTGCGGGACGTCGCACCGGACCGCGACCCCAGCCGCAACCCCATCTTCGACATCATGTACGTCCACCAGACGCTCCCGCCCAACTTCTCCTTCGGCGAGAGCACGTTCAATCCCGGACGTCCCGGCGGCGAGGAGGAGGAGACTCCGCTCTTCCCCGGACTCCCGCCGGGCACTGCCAAGTTCGACATCACCGTCGTCGTCGCGGAGCGGCCCGACGTCGAAGAGCTCGAGGTCGCCGTCGAGTACAGCACGCAGCTCTTCGACGCCGGCACGGTGGCCGCGATGATGGACTCACTGCTGGCCCTGCTGTGGGCCGCGGCCGAGGACGAGGGCACCCGCTACCGGGAGTTGCCCGCCGGTCCGCCGAAGGTGACCCGGCCCGGCGGGGGCACCTCCGCCGGGGCCGTGCTGCCGCCGGCGGAGGCCACCGAAGCCACGGAGGCCACGGAAGGGACGGAGGCGCCGGACCCGGGGGCCGGCCGCGAACCACAGGAGCCGCAGCCCCCGCGGGCCGCCGAGGCCGCGCAGTCCGCCCCGTCCACACGCACTCCGCAGACCACGCGCACTCCGCAGGCCGGGCACACTCCGCGGACCGGTCAGGGCGGCGAGGCCGGGCACTCCGACGGCGAAGGCGTCACCGCCTGCCTCCGGCTGCGCGGTGACGTCGACGCCGAGGTGCTGCGGGAAGCCTTCGACGACCTGACCGACCGGCACGACGTGCTGCGGACCCGCTTCCCCGTGCCCACGGCCGAGCAGACCCTCTCGCCGTTCGCCCGGCCTCCCCGGAGCCCCGCCGCCGGATTCTTCAGCACGGTCGACGTCTCGGGCCGTGCCGACCCCGCGACCGCCGCCCGGGACCTGACGCTGGCTCACGGGCGAGTGGCCATCGACCCGGCGACGGGATCGCCGTTGCGGGCATTGCTGATCACGACGGCCCCCGCCGACCACGTCCTGGTCGTCACCACGCACCGCGAGGTCTACGACGGGGCCCAGCCCGGGGTCTTCTTCGGCGACCTGTTCGCGCTCTACGCCGCTCGCTCGGGCGGCGCCACGGCGGGCCCGGCCACTCTCCCGGTCACCTACAACGACTACGCGCAGTGGCAGCGCGACCTGCGCGCGGACGGCCTGCTGGACGGCCAGCTCGCCCACTGGCAGCAGACGTTGAGGGGGCTGAAGGCGTTCGAGACGCCCGCCGACCGCCCCCGCCCCGCGCACGGGCCGCACACCCGTGCCTCGCACGGATTCCGCCTCCCGGAGCGGCTGGCGGCCGGTCTCGCCCGCCACGGTTCGCGCGAGGCGCTGCTGGCGGGCATCGCGACGCTGCTGTGCCTGCGCTCCGGTACGGACGAGGTGGTGATCGGGCTGACCGAGGCGGCTCCCGATCCGGACGCCGCCCCCGACGCCCGTTCACGGCCCCGGCTGGGCGAGCTCATCGGTCCGTTCGCGAACCCGCTGGCGTTGCGCATCGGGACCTTCGACGACCCGGGTCTGGGCACCCTGACCGGCCGTGTCCGCGACGTGCTCGCCGACGCGGAGGGCCACAGCGATGTGCCCTTCCACGACGTGGTACGGGCGCTCGCGCTTCCCCGGCAGCCGGGGAGGGCGCCGCTGTTCGACGTGGCGTACGCCCATCACCGGCTGCCCCGGACGCTGGGCGGCGAGGCCGGGCTCGACGTGGGCCCCGTCCGCTGGCCGGGATCGGGTGCCGCGCGGCTGACCTTGCCCGCGGGTGGCGAAGCGGGCTCCGCAGGCGGCTCCGCCGGCGACGGCCCTCCCGGCGACGGCACGTCCGGCAGCGGCGGTCCCGGTGCCCCGGGCCCCGATCTGGCCTGGTCGGTCGTCGAGGGCCCCGGAGCCGGCGAAGTGCACGTCTGCGTGGACTACCGCACGGAGATGTTCGACGCCGCCGGTGTCGCCGCCATGTCCGCCGACCTGGTCTCGCTCCTGCGTCTGGGCTGCCGCGAGCCGGAGGTGCCGCTGAGCGATCTCTGGCTCTCCGGCAGCTCCCTGTACGACGACTGACATTCCGACGGGCAGAAACGGAAGAGGAAGGGACCCCGCGACCGTGGGCGAACGCAAGGACATCGAGCCGGCCGCGCCGGTGGGCGTCGTCGGCGCCGGCACCATGGGCGCAGGCGTGGCCCAGTGCTTCGCACAGGCCGGCCATCCGGTGGTGGTCGTCGACCCCGACCCGGATGCCCGCCGCGACGGGGCCACCAGGCTCCGTTCCGGGCTGCGGCTGCGGAGCCTGCTGCGCGGCAGAGGCGCCGCGGGCGCCGGTGCGGCCGCGAAGGACGGCGACGCGGAGCGGGAGGGCCGCAGGGAGCAGGGCGCGCAGACCTCCGCGCCGGGCGCCGCCGGCCCGGCAGACCCCTCCGGGCTCGTGGAGTTCTCCGCGGACCTGGCCGCTCTGGCGCAGGCGTCGTTCGTCGTCGAATGCGCGCGTGAGCGGGAGTCCGTGAAGGAGGAGATCCTGCGCGGACTGGACGCCGAGTGCGGGCAGGAGACGGTCTTCGCCTCCTGCACCTCGGCCATCCCCATCGCCCGCCTCGGCTCCTTCACCCGCCGCCCCGACCGGGTCATCGGCACCCACTTCATGAACCCCGCGCCGCTCAAGGACGCGGTGGAGGTGGTCCGTTCGCCGCACACGAGCGAGGCGACCCTGGCGCTGACGCTGGGTTTCCTGGAGCGTCTGGGGAAGAAACCGCTCGTCGTGGGGGACGGGCCCGGCTTCGTGACCAACCGCGTGCTGATGCTGACGGTCAACGAGGCCGCGGCCGTCCTGGAACAGGGCACCGCCGACGCCGAGACGGTCGACCGCGTCTTCCAGGAGTGCTTCGGGCACCCCATGGGGCCGCTGCGCACCGGCGACCTCATCGGACTCGACACCATCGTCGACACCCTCGACGTCCTGCGGGAGCACACCGGCGACGAACGCTTCCGGCCGTGCCCGCTGCTGCTCAAGCTCGTCACCGACGGCAGCGTCGGCCGCAAGGCGGGCAGCGGCTTCCATCAGTATCCGAAGAGCCCGCTCGTCCCACGGGGAGAAACAAGTCATGGCTGACCACCACTCCGCGCGCTTCCCGATGTCCGCCGCCGGACGGGAGATCTGGCGCGAGACGCAGTCCGGCGAGGGGGCACCCGGCCCGTACGCAGCCGAAGTCGTCGAGATACGCGGGCGGTTGAACACCTCCCTCTTCGAGGAGGCGGTGCGGGCGGTCACGGCGGAGAGCGAGGCGCTCCGGCTCTCCTTCGCCCCGGACGCCGGGCCGGGGGAGGAGCCGCCGCAGCTGGAGGCGGCGGGGGAGTTCCCGCTGCCGCTGCTGGACTTCCGCACGGAGGCCGACCCCCTGGCGGCCGCCGAGGAGTGGGAACGAGCGGAGACGGCACGCCCGCCGGAGCGCGAGACCTCGTCCCAGGCGCTGATCCGCCTGTCCGCGGACCGCTTCCGCTGGTACCACCGCCACCACCGCTCGGTGCTCGACGGCTTCGGCTGCTCGCTGGTCACACGCCGAGTCGCCGAGGTCTACACCGCACTGGCCGAGGGCTGGACGTACGCGGACGAGGCACTGGCGCCGCTGTCCCAGCTGGAGGCCGAGGAGTCGGAGTACCGGGCTTCCGAACAGGCCGCGGAGGACCGCGAGTTCTGGCTGAAGCGGTACGCCGACCGCCCCGAGCCTCTCTCGCTCGCCTCAGGTGCGGCGCCCGGCGCCCCGGCCGGGACGTCCGGCACCGTGAGTTCCCGGGAGTCCGTGCTGAGTGCCGCCGCAAGCCATCGCGTGCGGGAGGCCACCCGGCACACCGGCACCGACCCCGGCGCGGTGCTGCTCGCCGCCGTCGCGGCGTACACCCACCGGCTGACCGGCGGCACGGACGTGGTGCTGGGCCTGCCGGTCGACGGCCGTACGAGCCGCGCCTCACGGCGCGTTGCGGGGGCCGCGCAGGACACGGCGGCGCTGCGCGTGACCGTACGGTCCGGCACCGGCTTCACCCGCCTCGTACGCCAGGTGGCGCACGAGAGCCGCCGGGTCCGGCGCCATCAGCGGTTCCGGCACGCGGAGTTGTGCCGTGAGCTGGCCGCCGGCGGCACTGGCGGCACCGGCGGCGCGGACACCGGCCAGGTGCCCCCGAGCCTGTACGGGGCGGTCGTGGACGTCCGCACCCCCGGCCTCGAAGTGCGCTTCGGCGACCACAGCGCCTCGGTCCGCCGCCTGGGCACTCCCGTGCCCGGCGACCTGTGCGTCGGCGTCGAGGAGGACCCCGCCGACCGCACGCTGCGAATCACCTTCACCGGCGCCGCCGGCCGGTACACCTCCGCCGAACTCGACGCGCACCGCGACCGGTTCGAGCGGCTGCTGGCGGAGGCGGCGGCCCAGCCGCACCGCCCCGTGGGTGCGTTCGACCTGCTGGGCGCCGACGAGCGGCGGAGCGTGCTGTCCTGGTCCCGCGGCTCGGGCGCCCGCCCGCTTCCCGCCCGTACGCTCCCCGAACTGCTGGAGCGCTCGGCGGCACGCCACGCGGACGCGACCGCGCTCACCGGGCGTTCGGGAAGCCTGACCTACCGCGAGATGGACGAGCGGTCCAACCGGCTGGCCCGGCTGCTCATCGAGAGGGGCGCCGGTCCCGAACGCGTCGTCGGTCTGCTGCTGCCCAGGTCGTCCGAGACGATCGTCGCGATGCTCGCGGTGCTCAAGGCAGGTGCGGCGTACCTGCCGCTGGACCCGGGCTACCCGGCTGAGCGGCTGCGCTTCATGGTCCGTGACGCGCGCCCGTCGTGCGTGCTGACGGACTCCGCGGGAGCCGACCGCGGTATCGGCGCCGCCCCGCTGCTCGTCCTCGACAGCGCCGGCACCGCCGGTGAACTGGACCGCCGCTCCCCGGCACCGCTCACGGACGCCGACCGCGCGGCCCCGCTGGAGCCCTCGCACCCCGCGTACGTCATCTACACCTCCGGCTCCAGCGGCACCCCGAAGGGTGTCGTCGTCCCGCACCGCAACGTGCTCTCCCTGATCGCCTGGGCGAGCGAGGAGTTCGGGTCCGCCACGCTCGCCCACACCCTCGCCGCCACCTCGTTCAGCTTCGACGTGTCCGTCGCCGAGATCTTCCCCGCGCTCGCCGCCGGCGGCCGTGTCGAGGTGGTCAGGGACCTGCTGTCGCTGATGGACGGTGACCCGCCGCGCTGGACCGGCGGGCTGGTGTGCGCGATTCCGTCGGTGCTGGCCAAACTCACCGAACACGGCGGCCTGGAGCTGTCGGCGGCGACGCTGTCGATGGCGGGGGAGGCTCTGCCCGCGTCCCTCACCGAGCGGGTGCGCGAGACGATGCCGGGCACCCGCCTGCTCAACGTCTACGGGCCCACCGAGGCCACCGTCTACGCGACGGCGTGGGCGGACGGGACCTCCCGGCACGAGTCCGTGTCCGGGCCGCCCATCGGCCGTCCCCTCGGGCACGTACGCACCTACGTCCTCGACGGAGCGCTCCAGCCGGTCGAGCCCGGCAGGCCGGGCGAGCTCTACCTGGCGGGCGACGGGCTGGCCCGCGGGTATCTGCGGCGCCCCGGACTGAGCGCCGACCGCTTCGTGGCCGACCCCTACGGCGCGCCCGGTGAGCGCATGTACCGCACCGGGGACCTGGTGCGCTGGCTGCCCGACGGACAGCTCGACTTCCTCGGCCGCATCGACGACCAGGTCAAATTCCGTGGTTTCCGTATCGAGTTGGGCGAGGTGGAGTCCGTACTCGGCCGCCACGGCACAGTGGCCGAGGCGGTCTGCGCCGTCCGGCGGGACGCGCAGGGCGAAGCCAGGCTCGTCGCGCACGTGGTGCCGGCGGCGGGGGAGCGCACCGAGCCCGAGGCGTTGCGGGAGTGGCTGGCCGAGCGGCTTCCGGCGTACCTCGTACCGGGGGCCGTCATGGTGGTCGAGGACCTGCCGCGTACGCCCAGCGGGAAGCTCGACCGGGAGGCGCTGCCCGGTCCCGGGCCGGTGACCGGCGCCGCGTCCGCGAGGGCAGCGTCCGCGGAAGCCCGTCCCGCGGAAGCCCGTCCCGCAGCCTCCGAGCCCGAGCCTGTGCCCGAGCCTGTGCCCGAGCCGGAGCCGACCGCCGAGACCCCCGCCGCTCCGACCGCCGAGACCCCCGCCGCTCCGACCGTCGAGACCCCTGCGGTCCCGGGAACGCCGGAAGCCCCGGTGGCCCCCGCGGAGCCCGCCCCCGCGGAGCCGGCCCCCGTGTCCTCCGGGACGGGCCCCGGGCAGGAGCCCGGCAGGTCGCGGGAGGAAGCGGTCGCCGCCGTCTTCGCGTCGGTGCTGCGGCTGTCCGAAGTAGCCCCGGAGGACAGCTTCTTCGACCTCGGCGGCGACAGCATCGTCTCCATCCAGCTCGTGAGCCAGCTCCGCAAGGCCGGACTCGTGCTCACGCCGCAGGACGTCTTCGAGCACAAGACCGTCAGGGCGCTTGCCGCCGTGGCGCGGGAGACCACGCGCACATCCGGCGGAAAGACCGAGTCCGGCGTCGGCGAGGTGCCCCTCACGCCGATCGTGCACTGGCTGCGTGAACTGGACGGTCCTGTCGACGGGTTCCACCAGGCCGTCCTGCTCCAGGTGCCGGGCGGTCTGCGCCAGGACGTGCTGACGAAGGCCGTTCAGACCCTCTTCGACCATCACGACGCGCTGCGGCTGCGCCTGGAGATGTCCTCGACGGGTTCCAGGGACTGGAAGATGACGGTGCGTCCGCGTGGTGCGGTGCCCGCGTCGTCCTGCATCAGGCGGATCGACGTCTCGGGCGCGGGCGACGGCCTGGCGGAGACCATCGGACGCGAGGCCGCCAGGGCCAAGGAGGAACTGGACGTCCGGTCGGGCACGATGGTGCGAGTCCTGTGGTTCGACGCCGGTCAGGACGAGCCGGGCCGGCTGATGTTCATGGGCCACCACCTCTCGGTCGACGGCGTCTCCTGGCGCATCATCGTCCCGGACCTCGCCGCCGCCTACGAGGCGCTGGAGGCCGGCCGGACGCCGCAACTCCAGCCCGTCGAGACGTCGTTGCGGCACTGGAGCCGCGAGCTGAACGCCCAGGCCCGCCAGGAGCAGCGGCTGGCCGAACTGCCGCTGTGGACCGAGATGCTCGACACCCCCGGTCCGCAGCTCGCGAACCGCCCGCTGGACCCGGCACGCGACACCACCGGAGCGGCGCGCGCACACCTGATGACGTACGGCGCGGAGCGTGCCCGGCACCTGTTCACCACGATCCCCGCCGCGTTCCACTGCGAGATCAACGACGTCCTGCTCACCGCACTGGCCATGGCCGTACGGCGCTGCGTGGGCACCGAGGGCGACGTGCTGATCGACGTGGAGGGTCACGGCCGCGAACCGGTCGTCCCCGGGGCCGATCTCTCCCGTACCGTCGGCTGGTTCACCAGCATGTACCCGGTGCGCCTCGCGCCCGGCGCGACGGGGACAGCGAACGGGGCAGGCTCGGGACGGGAGCTGGGACGTGCGCTGGGCCGTGTGAAGGAGCAGCTCCGCGCGATTCCCGACAAGGGCATCGGATTCGGCCTGCTGCGCTATCTGAACCCGGAGACGTCGCTCTCGCTCGCAGCCGCTCCGGCCCGGCACATCGGCTTCAACTACTTCGGCCGGTTCCTGCTTCCCGCCGCGGCCGGTGAGAGGGACTGGGCCCCGGCGCCGGAGACCACGATGAGCGCCGGCGCGGACGCGGAGATGCCGCTGACGCACCCGCTGTCCATCAACGCCCTCACCCAGGACGCCGAGGACGGCACCGAACTGGCCGTCTCCTTCGTGTGGCCGGAGGGCGTCGTCGACGAGCAGACCGTGCGGGACGTGGCCGACGCCTGGTTCGAGATCCTCGACTCCCTCGCCGAGTACGCCACGCAGCCGGGGGCCGGCGGCCGTACGCCGTCCGACTTCCCGCTGGTGGACCTCGACCAGGACGAGATCGACGAACTGGAGGAGACACACCCCGACCTGGAGGAGATCCTCCCCCTCTCCCCGCTCCAGCAGGGCATGCTCTACCACGTCCTGCTCGGCGCGCTGGCCGGCGACGCCGACGAGAGCGGGAGCGCCGAGGCGGACGAGGCAAGGAGCAACCTCTACACGGTGCAGCTCTCCCTCGACCTGGAGGGCACGCTGCACGCGGAGAAGATGCGCGAGGCGGGCCAGGCGCTGCTGCAGCGCCACGGCAACCTGCGCGCGGCGTTCGTGCACGAGGGGCTGCGCCAGCCCGTCCAGGTGGTCTGTTCGGACGCCCAACTCCCGTGGCGGCAGGAGGACCTGAGCGGCCTGAGCGAGGAGGGCCTGGAGCGGGAGACGCACCGGCTGATGCGGGCCGAACGGGGCCGTCCCTTCGACCCGTCCCGGCCGCCGATGGTGCGGATGATGCTCATGACGACGGGCGAGCAGCGCTACCGGCTCGTCCTGACGACACATCACATCCTGCTGGACGGCTGGTCGTTGCCCGTGATCGTGCGGGAGCTGTTCGCGCTCTACCGGGACTCCGTCGGCGCGGCGGGCGGCGTGCAGGACCTGCCGGCCATCACACCGTTCCGCGACTACCTCGCGTGGCTGGACAGCGTCGACAGCGGCGAGGCGGAGGCCGCGTGGCGCGAGGCGCTCGCCGACCTGACGACCACCACGCGGCTCGCGCCGGACGAGGGCGACCGTGAGCCGAAACCGCCGTCCCATGTGGCCGTCGAGCTGACGGAGGAGACCACGACGGCTCTGGTGGAGATGGCGCGCCGGCACGGGGTGACGCTGAACACCGTCCTCCAGGCGGGATGGGGGGTGCTGCTGGGCCTGGCCACGGGCAACGAGGACGTGGTCTTCGGGTCCGTCGTCTCCGGCCGCCCCGCCGAACTGCCGGGCGTGGAGACGATGGTGGGCCTCTTCATCAACACCGTGCCGGCCCGGGTACGGATGAACCCGGACGAGTCGCTGGGCACCCTCCTCGTACGGCTCCAGCAGGAGCAGACGCGGCTGATGCCGTACCAGCACATCAGTCTCGGTGAGATCCGCCAGATCACGGACATGGGCGACATGTTCGACACCGTGATGGCATTCGAGAACTACCCGATCGACGGCGTGATGGACGAACCCGCACCCGGTCTCGCCCTGAAGGGCGCCGGCGGTGACGACGCCCCGCACTACCCGCTCGGACTGATCGTCTCCGCACGGGGCGAGCGTCTCTTCCTGCGCCTGGACTACCGCCCGCACCTCCTCGAGCGCGAGTACGTGCAGTCCCTCGCCTCCCGCTTGCAGAAGCTGCTGACGACGGTGGCCACCGACCCCGCCAGGAGCGTGGGCGGTGTCGAGACAGAGGGAGCCGAGCGGACGGGGGAGAGCGGGCAGGACGAGGAGACCGCGCGTTCCGCGCAGCCGGTGCGGGCAGAGCAGTCCGGCGGCAGTGGCAGTGGCTCCGGCAGCGCGGACGCAGACGCGGCCCCGGCCGGTCCGTCCGGAGAAGAGCAGGAGCACGAGGTCAGCGGCATCGGCGTACTGCTGCCGCTGCGGGAGGAGGGCGGCAGGCCGCCCCTGTTCTGCGTGCACCCGGCGGCCGGCATCGCCTGGTCCTACGCCGGACTGACCACTCCGCTCGGCGCGGACCAGCCGGTCTACGGCCTCCAGGCCCGCGGTCTGGACGGCACGGAAGTGCTGCCGGCCTCGGTGGCGGAGATGGCCGCGGACTATCTGCGGCAGGTGCGCCGGGTGCAGCCCGAAGGCCCGTACCACCTGCTGGGCTGGTCCTTCGGCGGCCTCGTGGCGCACGAGATGGCCGTGCAGCTGCAGGAGAGCGGCGAGCGGGTCGGACTGGTCTCGATGCTGGACGCGTTCCCCTCCGATGCCTCCGGCCCGGGGGAGTCGGCGGCGTCGGGTGGCGAGTCCGACGACGGGGCAGGTGACGCGTCCCGTCGCGCGGAGGAGGCGCCCGCGGACGGCGGCGTCGGGGCCGTCCTCGGCATGGTCCTGGAGTTCTTCGGATACGACCCGGCGGCCTGGGAGGGCGAGACGCTGACCTACGCCCGCTTCCTGGAGATCGCCCGTGAACGCACGGGTCTGCTGGCCACGTTCGACGAGTCGCGCGTCGCGGCCATCTGCCGGATCTTCCTCAACAACGGCACGATCTCCCGCGCGCACACGCCGCGCCGCTTCGCCGGCGACGCGCTCGTCTTCGCCGCGCGTGAGACCGACCCCCAGCTCGCGTCGGAGCTGTGGCTGCCGTATCTGGACGGAGGCAAGCCCGACGTCAGGTCCGTGGAGTACTCGCACGGCGAGATGGGGCGCCCGGACGCGCTGGGTGAGATCGGAAGAGCGCTGCTGCCCCGCCTGGAGCAGGACCCCACGGTTCCCGGGGGCGGTTCATGAGCGACGCCCCCGCGGCCACCACCCGTCGGGCCCGCACACGGCCCCGACGGGTGGCCCGCGCGGGCGGCGGGACCGAGGCGGCGGAAGAGAGGGCAGGGGCATGACGGTGCGCCCGACGCCGGGCGGCGAGGACGGGGAGCACGGTCCCGTACCGCTCACCACGGCCCAGTCCGGCATCTGGCTGGGCCAGGCGCTCGCGCCGCACTCGTCGCGCTACCACGTCGGATTCAGCGTCGAGGTCTCCGGGTGGCTCGACCCGGGGACGTTCGAGGCGGCGCTCCGGCACGTCGTCGGCGAATTCCCGGCACTGCGGGCCCGGTTCACCACGGGGGACGACGGGCGGGTACGGCAGCACACCGGGCCGCTGCCGTCATGGAGCGTGCCGTTCGTCGACCTGCGCGACGAACGGCACCCCCGGCGTGCCGCCCGGGAGTGGATGCGCGCGGACCTCGCGCGGCCCTTCGACCTCGGTGAGGGCCCTCTCTTCCGGGGGGCGTTGAGCCGGCTCGCCGAGGACACCGTGTGCTGGTACCTGGGGGCGCACCACCTCGTCCTGGACGGCACCTCCTCCGCTCTCCTGGCGCGGCGGCTCGGGGACGTCCACGCGGCGCTGGAGGAGGGAAAGCCGCCCGCGGAGGCGGAGTTCGGACCGCCGGGTGCGCTGCTGGAGGAGGAGGAGCGGTACCGCACGTCGCAGGAGCGTGCCGAGGACCGCGACTTCTGGCTGGGGAGGATGGCGGGCCGCCCGGACCCCGGTGACCTGGCGTGGGCGTCCGGAAGAGGACGCATGTCCGAAAGGGGGCGCGCGGGCGGAGGGGAGCCCGCTCATCCCGGCGCGGACGGACTAGCGGTGCGCCGCAGCGCGGCGGTGCCCCGGCGGGCCTGGCAGGCGGTGCGTACGCAGGCACACCGACTGGACGTCCGCTGGCCCGCGTTGGCCACCGCCGCAGCCGCGCTGCACGTACACGCCCGCACGGGCGCGGAGGGCGGGGAGGTCATGCTGGGGCTGCCCGTGGCCGCCCGCGTGAGCCGCGACGTCCTCACGGCGTCCGGCACGGCCTCCAACGTCCTGCCGCTGAGGCTCCCCGTCGACCAGGACCGGCCGGGCACCGAACTGGTGCGCGCCGCCGCAGGCGAGGTGCGGGCGGCACTCGGCCACCAGCGCTACCGCTACGAGGACCTGCGCCACGACCTGGGCCTGACCGGCAACGGAGGGCGCCTGTACGGGCTCTCGCTCAACGTGTTGCCCTTCGACTACGGCCGTCTCTTCGCGGGACGGCCGATGGTGATGCGCAACGTCGCGATCGGGCCCGTGGAGGATCTGTCCGTCACCGTCTACCGGGAAGCGGACGGGGCCGGACTGCGCGTAGACGTCGACGCCGACCCCGAGCGCTTCACCGGGGCCGAAACCGGCGCCGAAGCACGCAGGTTCGCGCATCTGCTGAGCCGGCTCGCCGCGGACCCGGACCGTCCCGTGGGACGTCTCGACGCGCTCACACCGGGGGAGCGGCGTGTGCTGACACCCCGTCCGCCGGCCAGTGGCACGGTCTCCGGTCCGGCCCGCGGCCCGGCCCCCGGTGCCGCTGCCCGCCGCGCCGGAGAGCCGGTGAGCGTCAGCGGGACGGCCCCGACCCTCGCGGAGCTGGCCGAACGCTGGGCCGCACGCGATCCCCGGGCCCGCGCGGTCACATCGGGAAGCACGGAGCTTTCCTACGGAGAGCTCAACGCGCGCGCGAACCGGCTCGCCAGGGCCCTCCTGCGGCGCGGCGCCGGGCCCGGGAAGACCGTCGGCGTGCTGCTTCCGCGCACCGCGGACCTCGTCACGGCGATCCTCGCCGTGGCCAAGACGGGCGCCGCCTACCTGCCCGTCGACCCGCTCTGGCCCGATGAGCGGGTGCGGATGATCCTCGCGGACGCCGAGCCCGTCCTCACCCTCGGGCCGGACGATCTCGCCGAGCCGCACGAGCAGTTGAGCGCGTGCGATGTGACGGACGCCGACCGGCCCGTACCCGTGACACCCTCGCACGCGGCCTACGTCATCTACACCTCCGGCTCCACCGGCCGCCCCAAGGGAGTGGTGGTCGAGCACCGCAGCATCGTCGCGCTCCTGGAGGAGGCCGCCGCGCCCTTCGGCTTCCGACCGGACGACGTGTGGACGATGTTCCACTCCTGCGCCTTCGACTTCTCCGTCTGGGAGATGTGGGGCGCGCTCGCACACGGCGGACGGCTCGTCGTGGTGGACCACGAAGTGAGCCGTTCACCGCATGAGTTCCTCGACCTGCTGGACCGCGAGCGCGTCACCGTACTGAACCAGACGCCGTCCGCGTTCCACTCCCTGGACCTGGCCGACGCGGAGGACGCCGCCGCTCGAGGGGTGCGGGGCGGCCGTGAACTGGCCCTGCGCCACGTCGTCTTCGGAGGCGAGGCACTGCGCCCCCACCGGCTGAGCTCCTGGCTGCGGCGGCGTGGGCTCCCCGGAACCGGCGGCTCTCCCGTGCTGGTCAACATGTACGGCATCACCGAGACCACCGTGCACGCGAGCAGACTCGACCTGACCGGGGACCATCCCGCCGAGGACGGCAGCCCCGTCGGCGTGCCGATACCCGGGGCGCGGTTCCATGTGCTCGACCGCCGGCTGCGGGAGGTGCCGCCGGGTGTGACCGGCGAGTTGTACGTCGGGGGCGCGGGCGTGGCCCGCGGCTACCTCGGACGTGCCGGGCTGACGGCGACACGTTTCGTGGCCGACCCGTTCGGCCCGCCCGGGTCCAGGCTCTACCGCTCCGGCGATCTTGCGTCACGCCGAGCCGACGGCGGACTGGAGTACGCCGGAAGAGCCGACGACCAGATCAAGCTCCGCGGTTTCCGCATCGAACCCGGCGAGATCGAAGCCGCACTGGCGACGGCGCCCGGTGTCGCGCACGCCGTGGTGGCCGCCAGGAAGGACGGCGGCGGCACGGAAGAGGCACAGCTCGTCGCCTACGTCGTGCCGGACGGCGGCCACCACGAAGAGACCCACGGGGACGGGCAACAGCACGGCACAGCAGACCCGTTCGACACGGACGCCCTGCGCGGACACCTGCACGGACGGCTGCCCGCCCATCTTCTTCCGGCGGTCTTCGTCCCCCTGGAGCGGCTGCCGCTGACCGCCAACGGCAAGCTCGACCGGGACGCGCTGCCCGCACCCGGGGCACTACGGAAGGCACCCCGGACCGGTCCCGCGCAACAGCCGATGACGGAGCGGGAGCGCCGGCTCGCCCTCCTGTACGCCGAGTTGCTCGGCGTCGACGAAGTCGGCGCGGCGGACGGCTTCTTCGACCTCGGCGGCGACAGCCTCCGCGCGACCCGGCTGGTGAGCAGGGTGCGCAGCGAACTGGGTGCCGACATCGACGTACGGGACGTCTTCGCGCATCCCGGCGTCGCCGATCTCGCCGCACGCCTGGTGCCGCGCGGCGCCGGCCGGGGAGAGCCGGCCCCCGCCGCGCTGCCGCTGCCCGCCGGGCACGAGCGGCCGGAGAGCGTCCCGCTCTCCCACGCGCAGCGCCGCCTGTGGTTCCAGCAGTCGCTGACGGGACCGGACGCCTCCTACAACGTGCCGCTGGTGCTGCGGATGACCGGAGACCTCGACAAGGACGCCCTGCGCGCCGCCGTCGAGGACGTCGCCGGACGCCACGAACCTCTGCGTACCGTCCTGCGGGAGCGAGCGGGACACCCCGAACAGACGGTGCTGCCGCCCGGATCGGCCCGCGTCCGCCTCTCCGAGGTGGAGACCGACGCGGCACGCCTGGAGGACGCCCTCGGGGCGGCGGCCCGGCACGCCTTCCGGCTGGAGACCGAACCCCCGCTGCGGGCGCAGCTGTTCACCTGCGGGCAGCAGGAACACGTACTCCTCCTGCTGCTGCACCACATCGCCTGCGACGCCGCGTCGCTCTCGCCCCTGCTCGAAGACCTCGCCACCGCCTACACCGCGCGCCGTGAGGGCCGTACGCCCGCATGGGAGCCGCTGCCCGTCCAGTACGCCGACCACGCGCTGTGGCAGCGCGCCCTCCTCGGCTCCGGCAGCGAACCCACCGAGTCCACGCGGCGTGGGCTGGGGCACTGGACCCGGGCCCTGGCGGATCTGCCGCACCGCATCCCGCTCCCCGCGGACCGCGCACCCGGCGCGGAGGAGCCGGAGGACGGCGACAGTGCCGGCGACAGCGTGGCCTTCCGCGTACCCGCGCAGGTGCACGCGCGGCTGGCCGAACTCGCGGCCCGCGAACAGGCGAGTCTGTTCATGGTGGTGCACGCCGGACTGGCGGCGCTGCTGACGCGTCTGGGCGCAGGCACCGACATCCCCGTGGGCACCGCCGTGGAGGGCCGCGGCGAGGCGAGCCTGGACCGGCTCGTCGGCTTCTTCGTCAACACGGTCGTGCTGCGCACCGACACCTCCGAAGACCCCACGTTCCGGGAGCTGCTGGGCCGTGTGCGGGAGGACGACCTCGCCGCCTTCGCACACCAGGACATCCCCTTCGACATGGTCGTGGAGGCGCTCAACCCCGAACGCAGCGCACCGGGACAGCCGTTGTTCCAGGTCATGCTGACGCTCACCCAGGCGCCGCCGGACTCCGTCCCCATGCCGGGGCTGACGACCGAGGTCAGCGCCGTCCGTCCGAACGCCGCGAAGTTCGACCTGTGCCTGAGCATCGGCGAACACCGCGGCCGGGACGGCGGATGCCTCGGACTGGACGGCCAACTCGAATACAGAAGCGCTCTGTTCGACCGGGCGACCGCGAACGCTTTCGGGGAGCGGTTCACACGTCTGCTGGAGCAGGCGTGCGCCGAACCGGACACCGCGGCGCGCCGGCTCGACATACTCGGCAGCACGGAACGGGAGAAGCTCGTGACGGAATGGAGCAAGGGACTGCCCCTGCCCGCGGACGCCCACGGCACCGTCCCGCGGCGCTTCGCGGACCGGGTGCGCGCCGCACCGGACGCCGTCGCTCTGCGCTCGCCCGGAGACACCCTGACCTACGCCGAGCTGGACGCCCGGTCGGACCGGCTCGCCGCGCGGCTCGCCGCCTGCGGAGTGGGACCGGAGACCCCCGTGGCCGTGCTGCTGGAGCGGTCGGCGGAGCTGGTGGTGACGCTGCTGGCCGTCCTGAAGGCTTCGGGTGCCTACGTCCCGCTCGACCCGCGTGCGCCGCTTGCCAGGCAGGAGCAGATCGTCACGGAGTCCGGCGCACCCGTGCTCGTCGTCGGGGACGGGACGCGGGACGCCGCGGGACGGCCCGGCGCGTCCCGCGTCCTCGACGTCGGTGCCGGCGCCCCGCCGGAGGAGTCCGGGACGCCCCCGGTCCCGGTGGAGGACCCCGCGGCCCTCGCGTACGTCATGTACACCTCCGGCTCGACCGGTGTGCCCAAGGGCGTCGCCGTCACCCACGCCGACATCCTCGCGCTCGTGCTGGACGGGACGCGTGACGCGGACTCGCCGCGGCGGACGCTGCTGCACTCACCGCACTCCTTCGACGCCTCCACATTCGAACTGTGGGGCCCGCTGCTGACCGGCGGCGAAGTGGTCGTCGCACCCCCGGGGGAGCTGGACGTCCAGCGCCTTGAGCAGATCGTCGCCGAGGAGAACATCAGCACGCTCTGGCTCACCGCCGGGCTCTTCCAACTCGTCGCCGAGGAGAGGCCGGCGGCCCTGCGCACCCTGGAGGAGGTGTGGACCGGAGGCGACGTGGTCTCGCCCCGCGCTGTCCGCGCGGTGCGGCGGCACTGTCCGGACACACGCGTGACGAACGGCTACGGGCCCACGGAGACCACGACGTTCGCCACCCGGCACACCGTCACCGCCGCCGACGCGGACGACGGAGCGGCCACCGGTGCCGGCACCGGGACCGGCACGGGCACCCGCCCGGGGGTACCCATCGGACGTCCGCTGGACGGCATGCGCGCCTACGTGCTCGACGAGGCCCTGCAGCTCCAGCCGGACGGCGTGACAGGCGAGTTGTACGTGGCGGGCGCCGGCGTCGCACGCGGTTACCTCAACCGGCCCGCCCTGACGGCCGAACGCTTCGTGGCCGACCCCTTCGGCCCGCCCGGCGCGCGGATGTACCGCACCGGCGACCTGGTGAAGTGGCTGCCCGGGGGCGTGCTGGCCTTCGTGGGACGCGCCGACGGCCAGGTCAAGCTGCGCGGCTTCCGCATCGAGACCGGCGAGGTCGCCGCCGCCCTCGCCGGGCACTGCGGCGCGGGTCAGGCCGCCGTCGTGGTGCGCGAGGACCAGCCCGGCGAGCGCCGACTCGTCGCCTATCTCGTACCGGAGGAGGACGGCAGGGACGAAGGGCGTGTCGACTGGGAGGCGTTGCGCGCGCACGCGGCGCGTGTGCTGCCCGACTACATGGTGCCCACCGCCCATGTCGTCCTGGAGAGCCTGCCGCTCACCCGCAACGGGAAGGTCGACAGGGCCGCGCTGCCGGAGCCCGAGCGCGCCGTTGCGAACGTGGAGGCGGCACCCGCAGACCCCCGTGAGGAGGTGCTGTGCGGCATCGTCGCGGGCCTGCTGCGCCAGCCCTCTGTGGGCGTCACCGACGGCTTCTTCGACCTCGGGGGCGACAGCATCACCGCGATCCAGCTCGTCAGCCGCGCACGCGACGCCGGACTGCGCTTCAGCGTGCGCGACGTCTTCAAGCACCCGACCGTGGCCGAACTGGCCACCGTGGCAAAGGAGACCGGGGCGAAGGGGACCGGAGCGAAGGAGACGGGGGCGAAGGGGGCCGGAGCGGGAAAGGGGTCACGGAAGGGCGAGGGGTCCGGGGAGGCGTCCGCGTCCCGGAGCGAGGCCGCGGAACCGGAGCCGGCGCCCGGGGACGAGGACACCGGAGTGCTGCCGCTGACGCCGGTCATGCACTGGTGGCGTGAACACGGCGGCGAGACACGGATGTTCACCCAGTCCATGACGCTGCGCGCACCGCTCGGGGCCACCGGGGAGCGACTGGCAGCGGCCGTGCAGACACTGCTCGACCACCACCCCGCGCTGCGCCTGCGATTCACGGCGGCGGACCGTCCCGAAGGCAGTTCCGTCCCGGATCACCCGTCCGGGCCCGACAGCGCGGACCGGCAGGGCGGCAAGAGCCCCTGGACGCTGGAGATCCTCCCGCCCGGGGCAGTACGGGCGGAGGAGTGCGTGGACGTGCGCCGCATCACCGAAGACGGTGAGGACACCGTGCCCGCCGTCCTCGCCGGCGCCGAACGCGAGGCACGCGAGAAGCTGGACCCCGCTGCCGGCGGCATGCTGCGGGCCGTGCTCCTCGACCGCGGACCGGACCGGCACGGCAGGGTCGTCCTCGTCATCCACCACTTCGCCGTGGACGGCGTCTCCTGGCGCATCCTGCTCCCCGACCTGGCCGCCGCCTACGAGGCCGTGGCCGCGGGCCGCCCGGCCGAACTGCCGCCCGCGGGAACCTCCTTCCGGCAGTGGGCCCGCCTCCTCGCCGAACAGGGCGAGGAGGGCGCACGCGAGGACGAGAAAGCACTGTGGTCGAAGGCTCTCTCCGGCGACGTCCCGTCACTCACCGCGGAGAACACCGCTGCCGGGAACACCGCTGCCGAACGCCGCGGCGTCGGCAGTCTGCGGGCGACGATGCCGCCGGAGCGCACCCGCGCGCTGCTGACCGAGGTGGGGGCAGCCTTCCACTGCGGAGTGGAACCGGTCCTGCTGACGGGCTTCACCCTCGCCCTTGAGGAGTGGCGCCGCCGCCGCGGCCTCCAGGGCGGCGACGTCCTCATCGACCTGGAGTCGCACGGCCGTCCGGACCTCGCCGACGTCGAACTCTCCCGTACCGTCGGCTGGTTCACCAGCGTCTTCCCCGTCCGGCTGGACGCCACGGGCTGCGACTGGGGCGACGTATGGGCGGCCGGCCCCGCGCTCGGCACGGCACTCAAACGCGTCAAGGAGCGGCTGCGGGCCGTTCCCGACCGCGGAGTCGGCTACGGCGTACTGCGCCACCTCGACCCCCGCACGGCACCCGAGTTCGCCGAACTGGCCACGCCGCAGCTCGGGTTCAACTACCTCGGCCGTATGAGCGCCGCGGACGAGGCCGACTGGGGCGTGGCCGCCGACCCCGGCGGCATCCCGGGCGCCGAGGGGGAGGAGGAGCGGAAGGCGACTGAGGAGGCCCAGGAGGCGGCCCTGCCCGGCGGGCACCTCATCGACGTCAACTCCCTGACGCTCGACGGCCCCGAAGGACCCGTACTGAGCGCCGAATGGTCCTGGCAGGCAGGGGTGTTCCGCCCGTCCGAGATACGGGAGCTCGCCGACCTGTGGTTCAGTGCCCTGCACGCCCTGGTGGCGCACGCCGGGACCGAAGGGGCGGGCGGGCGCAGCCCGTCCGACTTCCCCCTCGTCGACCTGCGGCAGGAGGAGGTCGAACAGCTGGAGGCGGCGCACCCGCGGACGACGGACGTGCTTCCCCTGACACCGCTCCAACAGGGCCTGGTCTTCCACGCGTTGTTCGCCCCGGACAGCCCGGACGTCTATCAGGCGCAGGTCGTGCTGCGCCTGCGCGAAAGGCCCGGCACCGACGTGCTGCGCGCCGCCACGCGGGCACTGCTGTCCCGCCACCCGAACCTCGGTGCCGCGTTCGTGCACCAGGACCTGCTCCGCCCCGTCCAGGTGCTCCAGAGTGGCCTGGAGCCGCCCTGGCGGGAGATCGACCTCACGGCGGTGGCGGAGGGGCGCCGCGAGCGTGTCTTCCGGCGCCTCCTGGCCGCGGACCTGCGCAGGCGCTTCGACCTGGACCGGCCGCCGCTGATGCGCTTCAGCCTCTTCCACTGCGGTGAGCACGACCACCGGCTCGTGCTCACCAACCACCATCTGCTGCTCGACGGCTGGTCGATGCCGCTGCTCATCCGTGAACTGTTCGGCCTCTACGCGGCCGGCGGCGATCCCGGCGCCCTGCCACCGGTGACGCCGTACCGCGAACACATGGCCCAACTCGCCGGGCTGGACGAGGAAGCCGCCCGTACGGCCTGGCGGGACGCCCTCGACGGCATCGACGGAGCGACCAGGATCACCGACGGCGACATCAGCGCAGGAGCGGTGCCGCCGCAGCCGATGCACATCGTGCTCCCCGGCGAACTGACCGCCGCGCTGCGCCGCACCGCCTCGCACGGCGGCCTGACACTCAACAACGTCCTCCTCGCCGCCTGGGCGCTGCTCCTCGCCCGTTCCTGCGGGACGCGCGACGTGCTGTTCGGCACCACCGTCTCCGGCCGGAGGCCCGAAGTGCCCGGCATGGAGTCGATGATCGGGCTGTTCATCAACACCGTCCCGGTGCGGGTGACGGTCGACCCGGAGGAGACCGTCGGGCGGATGCTGGCGCGCTTCCAGGAGGAGCAGGCCGGCATGCTGCCCCACCACCACCTCGGGATGGGCGACATCCAACGCCTCGCAGGGCGCCGGGACCTGTTCGACACACATGTGGTCTTCGAGAACTATCCGCTGGACCAGGCGGGCCTGGAGAGGCCCGCACCCGGCCTGACCGTCGAAGGCATCGAGGGCCGTGACGCGGCGCACTATCCGCTGACGCTGGTCGCCTTCGCCGGCGAGGCCGGTGTCGCGCTGCGCTTCGACTACCGCCCGGACGTCATCGACCGCGCGAGGGCGGAGACGGTCGCGGCGGACCTCCAGCACATCCTGGCGGCCGTCGCCACGTCACCGCAGACACCGGTCCGGGAAGTCCTGGACGCGGTGGCCTCCGACGGCGGCGCCGTCCCGGGCTGAACGCCGGGCGGGACCGGCGGCGCCCGGCGCCCGTAGCGGTCCCGCCCGCCGCCGGTCCTGGGCGGCGGGGCACGTTCTGCCCGGACGCTTCCCGCCGGGCGGGCGCGCCGGGCGGGCGCGCACTCGCCCGGGAGCGGCGTGGCCGAGTGTGCCCGCAGAGCCCCGACTTCCGCATGGACACGGCTGTGAGCGGGCAGTCAGCAAGCAGTTGTGAAGATTACGGGTGAAAGAGGTAACCATCGGGCCCTCCCGGGCGTCTGACCTGTGAAGGCTTCGCGTGTCGTCGAGCCGCACGGGCGTCACGGTGGCGCTTCCCCCCACAACTTCACAAGGAGTTCCATGCTGAGGACGGGCATCACCTTCGGCACCGCACTGGTCGTCGCCTGCGCGCTCACCGTCACCCCGGCCGGCGCGGCCACGCTCGTCACCGAAGGCCGCGGGTTCAGACTGACGACGCAGCTGGGGGTGTTCTCCCTCAGCCCTGCCCGCCAGTACACGGTGACGTTCGCGTCGGCTGACCTGAAGAAGCGCTACACCCCGTATCTGCGGACCGCCGTCGCCCAGATACGGGAGGCCGGGGTGCGGATATCACTCGGCGGGGTGGAGTCCGTCCGGGTCGATGTGTGCCCGCCCACGGGCCACATCCAGTACATCGAGACGTACCGGCCCATGGGCAGGGGCGGTTACAGCAAGGGGATGCCGTGCCCCCACCCGCCGAAGGGCGTCGCGGCGGGCGGCATCGTGGCCATGGACAGCGAGTACTTCGACGGCAGTTGGTACATATCGCCGTACAAGCTTCGCAACACGTTCGTGCACGAGTTGCTCCACACCCTCGGGCTCGACCATCCGAACCGCGACCTGAACGGGAACGGAGTGGCCGAGCCCTACGAGTGCGTCTCCACCTCCCGTGGCGTCAAGCCGGTGACCTGCTCGCCCAACGGCGGTCACCGCACGTCCCGCCCCGGCAGGCTCACCGGTTTCGACATCGACGGGCTCGAGGCGCTGCTGGCCAACGCCGAGAAGCAGGGGCTGGGATAGCCGTCCGGGGCCGCACACCGGGAGGGTCGTGCCGGCCGTCGCCCGCAGGCAGGCCAACCGGCCTGTCAGCCCAGGAAGTTGATCTGGAGAGCCGTGACGGTCTTCAGCGTGTGACCCACCAGCAGCACGGCGAACGCCTCTTCTGTGACGGCCATGCGCATGATCGTGTCCTCTTCGCCGTAGGGCTGGGTCGCCTGCACGGGGTCCACGCACGCAGCCGCCAGCGCCAGAGTGAGAGGCTCGCTGACCGGGACCGGCAGCGCGTCGTGAACTGCTTCGGCCGCGGGATCGTACTTGAGGCGGTAGGTCACGAACGGTCCTTGTTCGGGCGGCGCCTGACCCGGGCACCGTTCGGGGGACTGTCCGTTCAGGGTAGTTGCTGCCGACCGGGACGCGACCGGATCGCGAAGATTACGCCGAGCCGTCGGAGCGGATGCGCTCGGCCTCCGCGAGCACGCGGTCGGTGGCGTCGATCCATTCGCCGGGCGGTTCCTCGCCCTGGGCGTCGTAGGCCGCCACCTCGCCTCCCCGCTCGACGGCGGCGAGGGTGTCCTTGGCGATCCGCTCCCACTTGGCGAAGACATGCAGCAACTGGTGTGCGGGCGCCCGTTCCAGCTCCGTGGCGAAGCGCCGGGCGAGAGCGGGGTTGCCGAGGGCGTCACGGATGCGTTCGATCGTCCATGGTGCGCTGCTCATGCTGCCCTCCCGTCTCCTGGGACCTGTCGCCGGCCACGCGCGGCACATGCCACGCGGCACGAGGTTAGCGCGGTTGGGAGCGGACGTCGTCACGTGCGCCGCAACTCGGCGGCCCGGCCCGCCGCGCCGCTGCCCGGCCCCCGCGACGGCCGGAGAACCGGGCGTGGTTGAGGCGCGGGTGACACGCGGGGGACGGACGGTCACCGGGTCGGCAGGCGGCCCGCTCCCCGTCGGGGTGAGCCCTCCCGCCGTTCCCGCCGTCCCCGTCGTCTCGCCGTCCCCGTCGTCGGCGTTTCCGTGCCGAGCGCCGTGCGCCCCCGTCGTGCCCCGTCGTGGGGCACGGCCTCACGTCTGGTCGACTACCATGGCGGTGCGGCAGACGAGCCGAGCGGACGGCCGCGTCAGGACTTCCGGTCCTGCCGAGGAACGTCCGGACTCCACAGGGCAGGGTGGTGGGTAACGCCCACCCGGGGCGACCCGCGGGACAGTGCCACAGAAAGCAGACCGCCGGTGCCGCGAGGCGCCGGTAAGGGTGAAACGGTGGTGTAAGAGACCACCAGCGTCCAGGGTGACCTGGACGGCTCGGTAAACCCCACCCGGAGCAAGGTCAAAAGGAGCCGGCAGGCTCTGCGCGGATGATCGAGGGCTGCCCGCCCGAGTCCGCGGGTGGACCGCACGAGGCCGGCGGCAACGCCGGCCCCAGATGGATGGCCGTCTCCCGGCGGGCCGCGAGGCCCGCCGGTGACAGAATCCGGCGTACAGCTCGACTCGTCTGCCGCCGCCCCGGCCCGCCGAGAGGCTTCCAGGCCCCGCCCGGGGTGGAAGAGATCAGTGACCGCCGTGCTCGGTGACCGCCGTGCTCAGTGTCCGCCGTGCTCAGTGTCCGCCGTGCAGCGAGTCGGCCGACAGCTCGCCCGGTGTGCGGTGCCCTGTGAGGCCGAGCGTGAGGTCGAGGTCGGCGAGGAGGCTGCGCAGCACGTGCAGTACGCCCTCCTCGCCGCCGTGGGCCAGCCCGTACGCGTACGGGCGGCCCACCAGCACCGCCCGCGCACCGAGCGCGAGGGCCTTGAGGACGTCCGAGCCGGTGCGTATGCCGGAGTCGAAGAGAATCTCCGTGCGGTCCCCGACGGCCTGGACGATCTCCGGGAGGGCGTCCAGCGCCGCGACGGCTCCGTCGACCTGCCGGCCGCCGTGGTTGGAGACGACGACGCCGTCCATGCCGGCGTCGGCGGCCCTGCGGGCGTCGTCGGGGTGCAGGACTCCCTTGACCACGATCGGCCCGTCCCAGTGCTCGCGCAGGAAGGGGAGCTGGTCCCAGGTGCGGTCCGTGCCGGTGAACATCGGCACCCAGCGCAGCACCGCCGAGATCACGTCCTCCTCCGGCGGCTTCTCCAGACCCGCGCGGAAGGCCGGGTCGGAGAAGGGGATCGCGGTGCCGATGCCGCGGATGAAGGGCAGATAGGAGCGGTCGAGGTCCTGCGGCCGCCACGCCAGCGTCCAGGTGTCCAGAGTGACGACGAGGGTGGTGAACCCGGCGGCGCGGGCGCGGTCCAGGATGCTGACGCAGACCTCGTCGTCGTTCGGCCAGTACAGCTGGAACCAGCGGGGGGCGTCCGGCCCGGCCGCCTCCGCGACCTCCTCGACGGTGTGCGAGGAGGCCGTGGAGAGCACCGTCGGTACGCCCAGCGAGGCAGCCGCGCGGGCGGTGGCCAGTTCCCCGTCGGGGTGGATGATCGACTGGACGCCGACCGGCGCGAGCAGGACGGGCGCGGGCATGCGGGTGCCGAGCACGGTGGTGCTCAGGTCGCGCCCGTTGGCGCCGCGCAGCATGCGCGGCACGAGGCGGTGCCGTTCGAAGGCCTCGCGGTTGGCGCGGTGCGTGGCGCCGGAGCCCGCCGCTCCCGCGAGATAGCCGAAGGCGCCGGGGTCGAGGTGTTCGCGGGCGGAGGCGCCGAGGAGGGTGAGATCGGTGGTGAAGGGCGGCAACCGGTCGTCGAGGCCGTTGAGATAGATGTCGTTCTGGTAGTTGCCGAAGCCCGGTGCGGGCGGTGCGGGTGCTCCGTCTGCCCCGGACGTCTCGGACGCCTCGCTCATCGCGCTCGTACCTTCCCTGGGATCTGGCCGTGCGGAAACCGAACCGCTGGTCGGCCGCGGGGGAACCGCGGGGCACCGAGTCTGCGCCGGACGGGGCCCCTGCGGCTACCCCCCGGTCCGGCCCCGGGCGGCCCTCGCGCCTCCGTTCCGCCGTCCCGCCGGGTCAGCCCCGTCCGATGTAGGGCATCGCCGTCGCCATGACGGTCGCGAACTGCACGTTCGCCTCCAGCGGGAGCCCCGCCATGTGCAGCACGGTGCGGGCGACGTCCGCGGCGTCCATCACGGGCTCGGGCGCGGTCGTGCCGTTCGCCTGCGGTACGCCCTGCCGCATACGGGCCGTCATCTCCGTGGCGGCGTTGCCGATGTCGATCTGGCCGCAGGCGATGCCGTAGGGACGGCCGTCCAGGGACAGGGACTTGGTCAGGCCCGTCACCGCGTGCTTGGTCGCGGTGTAGGCGACGGAGCCGGGGCGCGGCGTGTGCGCGGAGACGGAACCGTTGTTGATGATCCTGCCGCCCTGCGGCCGCTGATCCTTCATCAGCCGGAACGCGGCCTGCGCGCACAGGAACGCACCGGTCAGGTTGGTGTCGACGACGCCGCACCACTCCTGGTGCGACAGCTCCTCGAGCGGCACCGGCGGTCCGAAGGCGCCCGCGTTGTTGAAGAGCAGGTCCAGCCTGCCCCGCGTCTGCCGCAGGGAGGTGAACAGAGCGGTCACCGCGTCCGGATCAGTGACATCCGTGGGGGTGACCGCGGGCACGGCCGCGGGGCCGGCCGCGGCCGCCCGTGCCGCCGTCTCCTCCAGTGCCTCCCGGCGCCGCCCGGCCAGCGTCACCGCCCAGCCCGCCGCGGCGAGTTCCAGGGCGACCGCGCGGCCGATGCCGGAGCCCGCGCCGGTCACGACCGCCGTGGGGGCCGCCGGCCCCGCACCGCTGCCGTCACTGCCGGGTGCCGGACCGTCCTGTGTCGTCATGCGCGCAGCGTACGTGCCGCCACACGGACGCACCCGCGGGCGGGGCGCCACCGGCTCGTCATGCACCCGTCGCGTGTCTGCCGACTCGCGGCCTCCTGCGGCCTGTGCAATCGCTTGTATGACGCAGCCATTGAGCGCAGAGAGCGAATACCGTGCGGCCGCACGGCACTTGTGCCGGCGCAGACTGCTGACCGGGACGGCGGCGACCGTGGCGCTCGCCCTCGGGACCAACCTCCCCCAGCCCGCCCACGCCCTCCAGAGGCTCGATCCCGACCGCATCGACAAAGACCCCTTCACACTGGGCGTCGCCTCCGGCGAACCGCTGCCCGACTCCGTCGTGCTGTGGACCCGGCTGGCCCCCGAGCCGTTCGAGCCGGACAGCGGGCTCCCCTCCGAAGCCGTCGCCGTCCGCTGGGAGCTGGCGAGCGATCAGGACTTCACGCGTACCGCCGGCAGCGGGGAGGTCACCGCACATCCGGAGTTCCACCACGCCGTGCACGTCGTGGCGGAGGGCCTCACGCCCCGTACGCGCTACTACTACCGCTTCCGGGTGGGCTCCTGGACCAGCCCCGCCGGGAGCACGCGCACAGCCCCCGCCGCCGACGACGACCCGGAGTCGCTGCGTTTCGCCCTCCTCTCCTGCCAGGCCTACCACGACGGGTACTTCACGGCGCTGCGGCATCTGGCGCAGGAGGAGGACATCGACGCCGTCCTGCACCTCGGCGACTACCTCTACGAGTACGCCGTCGACACCCACGGCGGCGACCGTGCCGACCCGGAACTGCGGCTCCCCGACAGCTTCAACAAGGAGACGACGACGCTGGAGGACTACCGGCTGCGCTACTCGCTCTACCACTCCGACCCCGACCTGCAGGCCGCACACGCGGCGCACCCCTGGATCGTCACCTGGGACGACCACGAGGTGGAGAACAACTACGCGGACGAGGTCCCCGACGGCTCACCGGACGAGGTCTTCCTCGCCCGCCGTGCCGCCGCCTACCGCGCCTACTACGAGAACCTGCCGCTGCGCCCGCCCCAGCAGCCGTCCGGCCCCGACCTCCAGCTCTACCGGAGGCTGCACTTCGGACGGCTGGCGCAGCTCGACATCCTCGACGGCCGGCAGCACCGTGACGATCAGTCGAACGGCGACGGCTGGCAGGTGCCCACGGCCGAGACCGAACGTCCCGACCGCACGATGCTCGGCGCCGCACAGGAGCGCTGGCTGGCCGACGGCTGGAAGGAGTCGCGGGCGGTGTGGAATCTCGTGCCGCAGCAGTGCGTCCTCTCCCGCCGCCGCGACAGGACAGCGGGGCCCTACCCGCTGTCGATGGACGCCTGGGACGGCTATCCGGCCGCGCGCCGGCGCTTCCTGGAGGCGCTGCGCGCGGCCGGCGTGGACAACCTCGTCGTGCTCACCGGCGACGTGCACGTGCACTACGCCATGGACATCAAGGAGGACTTCGACGACTCCGCCTCCCGTACGGTCGGTGTGGAACTGGTCACCACCTCCGTGGCCAGCGGCGGCGACGGCGTGGCCAGGCCGGGCAACTGGCGGACCCTGCTGGACGCCAATCCGCACATGAAGTTCTACGACGGGCGGCGTGGATACATCCTGCTCACCCTTGACCAGCGGGAACTGCGTGCCGACTACCGCGCGGTGGAGGTGGTCACCAAGCCCGGGGCGCCCCTCGTGACGGCTGCCTCGTTCGTCTCGCGCGCCGGCGAGCCCGGCCTGACGACGGCCTGACAGCCGGCCGGCCACGGTCCGGACCTTCCCGTGCGGCGCCCTCCGCACGGGAAACCGGTGGGCCGGGGACGGAGAGCTCTGGGAGAATGTGTCTGCCGTCAACAATCTCCTTGGAGAGGTGCATGTCCGACCCCGGCCCTGTCAGACAGGCCGCAACCTCCGCCACCGTCCCCGCCACTGTTCCCGTCTCCGACCCCGCCTGCGCCGGCGAACCCGCCGCCGGCTCCCGCAGCGCCGCCGGTCCGGCGACCGGTTCGGACGTCCGGACCGTCACCGGTCCGGACGCGGACTCCGGCACGGGTTCCGCAACCGGCACCGCAGCCGCGGCGTCCGGACGGCCCTCCCCTCCGTCCGGCGGCCTGCCCGGCATGACCGGCCGCCGGCGCGCGGGGCTGCTGATGACCCTGATCCTCGGCAGCATGACGGCGCTGCCCGCGCTGTCGATGGACATGTACCTCCCGGCGCTGCCCGAGGTGAGCGGCACCCTGCACGCCCCCGCCGCCACCGTGCAGCTCACGCTCACCGGGTGTCTGCTGGGGCTCGCCGTGGGGCAGCTGGTCGTCGGCCCGATGAGCGACCAGTTCGGACGCCGCCGGCCGCTGCTGATCGGCATGTCCGGCTACGTCCTCGCAGGAGCGGCCTGCGCGCTCGCGCCGAGCATCGAGACGCTGATCGTCTTCCGGCTGGTGCAGGGCCTGGCGGGGGCCGCGGGCATCGTCATAGCCAGGGCCGTCGTGCGTGACCTGTACGACGGCCTCGCCATGGCCCGGTTCTTCTCCACGCTGATGCTGATAGCCGGCCTCGCCCCGATCCTCGCGCCCGTACTGGGCGGCCAGATCCTCCGGTTCACCGACTGGCGGGGGGTCTTCCTCATCCTCACCGGCATCGGCGTACTGCTCACTCTCGTGGCGGCGCGCTGGCTGCCGGAGACGCTCCCACCCGAGCGGCGGCACAAGGGCGGTGTCCCGCAGGCCCTGCGCACGATGCGCGGCCTCTTCGCCGACAGGGCCTTCACCGGGTATCTGCTCGCCGGGTCGCTCGCCTTCGCGGCGCTCTTCGCGTACGTGGCGGCCTCGCCGTTCGTCGTCCAGGAGATCTACGGCGCCTCACCGCAGACGTTCAGCCTGCTGTTCATGATCAACTCGATCGGTCTGGTCGCCGCCGGCCAGATCAACGGCAAGCTGCTGGTCGGCCGGGTCTCCCTGGACCGCGTCCTCGCGTTCGGACTGTGCATGACCGGTGCCGCCGCGGTCGCGCTGCTGCTGATGACGAGCGGCGTGTTCGGGAACGTCGGCCTGGTGCCGGTGGCGGCCGGGCTGTGCGTCCTGATGTCCGGGATGGGCTTCGTCATGCCGAACGCCAACTCCCAGGGCCTCATGCGCGCCCCGCACGCTGCCGGATCGGCCTCCGCGCTGCTGGGCACCGCGCAGTTCCTCATCGGCGCCGTCGCCTCCCCGCTGGTGGGTGTGGCGGGCGAGCGGACCGCCGTGCCGATGGCGGTGGTCCAGCTCAGCGCGCTGGTGCTCGCCGGGCTCGCGTTCCTGGCTCTGTGCCGTCCGTGGCGGGTGCGGAACTGACCGGTACGGGCGGCTGAGCGGGGCACGGGCGGCGCGTTGGCCGAACGCGCCGGCAGCAGCGCGGCAGGGACGTCCGGCCGCCTCGCGGGCACACGTACCGGCCGTCCCTCCTCGCCGGGCGAACCTTGCCGGTCGCGGCTCTAGACTGCTGTGGTGATCGAGGAAGTACTGCGCCGCGCCCTGGCCGGGCTGCTCGACGGGCTGCCGCCCAGGCAGGCGGCCGGGGCCGTCGAGCGTCTGATGGACGGCTACCGCGGCCGTGCCGCGGGCGCCCCCGAACTGCGGGACCGCGCGGACGTCGCCGCCTACGCCGCGTACCGGATGCCCGCCACCTTCGCGGCCGTCTCGGCGGCGCTGGGGGACTTCGCGGACCGTACGGGCGGATGGCGGCCCGCCGACCATCTCGACATCGGGGGCGGCACCGGTGCCGCCGTGTGGGCCGCGGCGGCCGTATGGGGCGAGGACGGCCCGGACGGCGACCCGCGCCGCACGACGGTGCTCGACCGCTCCGAGGCGGCGCTCGCGCTGGGAAATGAGCTGGCGGGCGCGCCCGGCGCCACCGCGGCACTGCGCGGAACCGAGTGGCGCCGGCACTCGCTGGGCGGGCCCGCCCAGGAGAGGCTGCCCGCCGCCGACCTCGTGACCGTCTCCTACGTGCTCGGCGAACTGTCGGAGCAGGACCGGCGCATGCTGGTCGAGGCGGCGCTCCGAGCCGCTCCGGCCGTCGTGCTGACCGAGCCGGGGACGCCCGACGGCTACGCCCGGATCGTCGCCGCGCGCGAGATGCTGACCGCGGCCGGGCTGCGCGTCCTGGCGCCGTGCCCGCACAGCGCACCGTGCCCGATGGTCCCCGGCGAGGACTGGTGCCACTTCGCCGCCCGCGTGAACCGCTCTTCCCTGCACCGGCAGCTCAAGGGCGGCTCGCTGCCCTACGAGGACGAGAAGTTCAGCTATGTCGCGGCCGTCCGCCCGGAGCTCGCGGGCGCTCCCGCCGGGGGCCGTGTCGTGCGCAGGCCGCAGAAGCGCAAGGGCCAGGTGCTGCTGGACCTGTGCACCGCCGGGGACGGTCTGCGGCGTACGACGGTCACGAAGAGGCACGGCACCGACTACCGCCGTGCCCGCGACGCGGCCTGGGGCGGCATCTGGCCGCCACACGCCCAGGACGTCACCGAAGCCGAGGACGCCCGCGACGCCCGTGACGGGCCGGCCCCCCGGGGCGCGCAGGACGTACCGGGGAACGCGGAGGGCGCACGGCACGCGCCGGAATGACGCTCCCCGCCCGCGGCCCGGGGCGCGGGGGACCGCCGACGACGGGCCCCCGCGGGCGCTGCGGCAGGGCGTCAGGCCGCCGGCCGCAGCTCAGCCGTCACGCACTTGACGCTGCCGCCGCCCTTGAGCAGCTCCGTCAGGTCGACCGGGACCGGTTCGTAGCCGCGGTCCCGCAGCGGGCCGAGGAGTCCGGCGGCGGCCTGCGGCAGCAGCACGTGGTGTCCGTCGCTGACCGAGTTCAGGCCGAACGCCTCGGCATCCGCGTCCGTGGCGATGAGAGCGTCCGGGAAGAGGCGGGCGAGGACGGCCCTGCTGCCGGGCGAGAAGGCGGGCGGGTGGTACATGACGTCGTCGCCGCCCAGCACGCACAGTGCGGTGTCCAGGTGGTAGTAGCGCGGGTCGATCAGGTCGAGGCCGATCACCGGCCGCCCGAAGAACTCCTGCACCTCGCCGTGCGAGAGGGGACTGCTGCGGAAGCCGCGGCCGGCCAGCAGCCAGGTGTCGGTCACGGCGAAGTCGCCCTCGCCCTCGTTGATGTGCTCCGGCTCGTGGACGTCCGTGAAGCCGTTCGCGCTGTACCAGGCCCGGTGGGCCGCCGCCTCGCCGGCCCGCTCGCGGTGTGCGAAGCGGGCGCCGAGCACGCGGCCGTCGACGACGGTGGCGCCGTTGGCCGCGTAGACCATGTCGGGCAGCCCGGGGACCGGTTCCAGCTCCTCGACGGTGTGACCGAGGGAGCGGTAACGGTCCCTCAGGACCTCCCACTGGGTGATGGCCAGCGGGATGTCCACGGGCTTGTCCGGATCCATCCAGGGGTTGATGGAGTACGTGACGCGGAAGTGTGCCGGTGGGCACATCAGGAAGCGGCGGGGGGCGTAGCCGGGTCCGTACAACGAAGTCTCCTTCACGGGTCGACGCGCACTGCGCTTCGCCCATGGTGCGGTGTGAGGAGCCCCTCGCGCCGCGATGTGCCCGGAATGGCTTCTCACCGGGTGCTTTCAGGCCCCCGATCGGCTCTCCCGCATTGCCTTTCCGGCCCGTTCTCCCTGGATTCCCGCAGTTTGCGCGGGAGTTCGCGCTTCTGGGTACGGGGGCCGGTTCGGCCCGTCGTGCCGGGCCGCCCCTGCGCGCCTCGTCCGCCGGGAAGCCGTCCGCGGTTCGGGTGCGAGCGGGGGCCGACGACACCGGGCATCCGTCCGGAACGTCCCTCGCTCATGCCGTTCGCCTTCTGGCGGGCAGGCGGGCAGGCGGCAGGCCGTAGGCGGTCGGCGGGCGTGACCGCCGCGACGGCATGTGCCGTGTCCGTGCGCAAAGCCCCGGACGCGGGCTCACCGCGTACCGTCCGGCGCAGCCCTCTCCCCGGGCTCCCCGCCGGCCACGCGGCCGGCTGTGCGTGCCAGCAGCCGCGGCACGTCCGTCAGGACGCCGTCGCAGCCCAGCTTCAGCACCCTGTCCCGCGCCGCCGGCGTCGTGATCGTGTGCGACCACACCCGCCGGATGCCGGAGCGTACGGCCCGGCGGATGTCGGAGGCGCGCGCACGGTGGTCGACGCTGAGCATGTCGACCGTCCCGCGCCACCTGGCCGGGCGGTCCGTACGCGCCTGGCGGGCCGAACGCCACACCGAGGTCAGCAGGCCCGCGCGGTGTACCCGTGACGCCAGGGAGAGGCTGTGGGACTGCACGAACACCGAGTCCGTCAGCCCGCGCTCCCGCACCATACGGGCCAGGCGCTCCAAGCACCCCTCGTCCTTGATCTCGATGTTCAGCACCGTGCGCCCGCCGAGCCGGTCGAGCACCGCCGCAACCGTCGGCGGGTGCTCCGGGGACCAGCTGCCGGGCAGTGCACGGGAGGGCAGGAGCCGTACCCGGCGCCAGTCCGCGGGGGTGAGCGCGGACACCGGGCCGCTGTGGTCCGTCGTACGGTCCAGGGTCCGGTCGTGCATGGCGACGGGCGTTCCGTCGCGGAGGGTCCGCACGTCGACGTCGAGCACGTCGGCGGAGCCCTGCCGGTGCGTCGCCAGCAGCCCGGCCATGCTGTTCTCCGGCACCTCCAGCGCGCCGCCGCGGTGCGCGGCGTAGACCGTACCGGGCAGCCCGTCCACCCGGGGCCCGTCGTCGGCGTGGATACGGGCGGGGGCGCAGCCGGGGACGAGCACGAGCGGCAGCAGGGCGAGGAGGGGGAAGAGGGAGGCCCTCAGGCGGGGCGCCTGGGGGTGCCCGAGCGTGACCATGGCCATGGGTCACAAGCTAGGCGGGCACAAGCGGGCATGCCGCTCGGAGAGGGCGATACGTGGCATACAGGGCAACACCTGTTCCGGCAGCGCACGCGGGGCCGTGCACGAAGCCGTGCGGTGCTTGATCAGGTGTACGGCGGAGGCCGCCGGGATGACGCCGCGTCAGCCACGATCCGCGGATTCGCCGCCGGTGGGTGCTCCGTGCTGCGTACCCTCGGAGAACGACGGTGTCGTCGCGCGCGGAGTGAGGCGGTAGATGGAAAGCGGGAGAAGGTTCGACCGGTGGCTGCGTCAGCTCACGCGGTCCGGTCACAAGGCGAGTGCCAAGGGCGCCGACGCGCAGGCCGCCGCGGCCAGGGCCCGCAGGGAGCTCCTGCTGACCGCCGCAGAGGCGGGCTTCCCGCTCGCGCCCGCCGCTCATCCCTCCGGCTACGGCTGCTCGTGCGTACGCATCGGCTGCCCCACCCCCGGGCGCCACCCCGTCTCCTTCGCGTGGCAGACCCAGGCCACCACCGACACCGAACAGGTCGGGCGCTGGGCCGACAGCCAGCCGGAGGCGAACTTCGTCACCGCCACCGGACGGAACCACGACGTGCTCGACGTGCCCGCCGAGGCGGGGCGGGCCGCGCTGGAGCGGCTGGAGAGGGAAGAGGTGCCGCTGGGTCCGGTGGCGCTCTCGGGCGGCGACCGGATGCTCTTCTTCACCGCCACCCGCACCCCGGACGACGAGGACGAGTGGTGGCCCTGCGAACTGGACTGCCACCCCGAGACGATGGATGAGCACCCGGGTCTGCGATGGCACTGCCGCGGCAGCTATGTGCTCGTGCCTCCGGCCGTGCTGCCGGGGGAGGGTGCGCGCGAAGGGCTGCGGTGGGTGCGGGCACCGCAGGCGGAGGCCGGGGCGACCGACGCGCTGCCCGAGCCGTTGACGCTGCTGGAGGCCCTCACCGACGCCTGTGCGGCGTACCAGGGCGAGGAGACGGCATCCTGGCCGGTCCGGTGAGCGCGACGGAACTCTGACGGGACCTGGCCGGCTGCCGGCGGGGCCCCTGCGGATCGAACGGCGGGAGAGCGGACGTCTTCGCCGCACGGCGGTTGGGAGAGCGGCACGAGCGGCACCCGGACCGGCTCACTCCCCCTTGGCCGAGACCAGTCCGTCGATCCGGTTGAGGAAGGTGACCTTCTCCCCGTCCTCCTTCGGGGGCACGGTGACGGCCTGTTCGGAGACACGGATGTAGGTCACCGCCTGACGGGGCTCACCGGTCATCAGCGCCTTCACCAGCGGGTCCTTCACCGGCGGCTTGTAGCCCTCGGCGTAGGTCTCCTTGGTGTGGTGGTGCGAGGCGAAGAAGACCAGCGCGCCCCCGTCCTTGGTGCGCAGCCCGAACGGGGCGTACTGCGGCGGTTCCGCGGCCTGGTCGGCGAACTCGGTGCGCTTGCCGGGCTGGTTCTCCGACCCCTCGCGCTGGTCGCGGCGCTTGCTGGTGTGCTCACCCGCCTCGAACTCCCCGCCGCCTTCGCGCAGATAGCTCACGTAGGCGTCGCTCAGCTCGTCCGGGGAGAGGAGGAGCCCGCCCCCGTCCGTGTTCGGCACGGCCTTCACACGCCCGTCCTTGCCGGTGGCGAACTGCGGCATCTCGGAGTTCTCCAGCACCGACAGATACGACGCCTTCCAGTTCGACTTGGCGCTCGCCCGCTGGAAGACGAACAGCCAGCGGCCGTTCTGCGTGCGGTTGCTCCGGGTGTCGGCGACGAAGAACTTGGGCCATCCCGCCTGTTCGGGGATCAGGAAGCGGGGGTCGGACAGCCGCAGCGGCTGGTACTTCGGATTCCCTCCGGGCTGCACCGACTTGCGCGACCTCAGGCCCGCCTGGTCGATGGCGCCGAGTGCGCCGGTCTCGATCGTGGCGTTCAGTGAGGCGTCGTAGGTCTCGTTGGCCTTGTTGCTGGTCTTGTTGAACTTCTTCAGGACCTTCCGGGCCTCGGACTTGGAGACCGCCGGAACGACCGCCGTCTCGCCGTGCACCGTCACGCATCCCGACAGCATCACCGTCAGTGCCGTCGCGGAAGCCCCTGCCCCCAGCAGCCGTGCCCGTCGCACCCGTCGCGCTCCTCGCACCTGTCGCGCCTGCATCCTCGTGTCCTCCCCGCCCGCCATGCGGTAACGCACACTATCGCCCTGCCCACGGCCTTCGTGTCCGAGGTGCGGGTCCCGTATGACATCATGCGCGGCAATCGGGGTGGATCTCAGGGGGGCCTGGTGGAGCACCGTGGCAGGTTCGGCAGGGCGATCGGCGAGTTGAGGGGGGCGCAGAAGACGGCGAAGGGGGTCTCGCTCTACTCGCGGTACGTGAACCGGCCGGCCGGGCGAGTACTCGCGGCGGCGGCCCACGCGGCCGGTCTGAGCCCGAATCAAGTCACTCTCGTCAGCGCGGCGTTCAGTGCGGCGGGCATCGCGGCGCTCGCGCTGCTGGAGCCTTCCTGGCCGCTGGCCGTCGCCGTCTACGCGGCGCTTGCCGTGGGTTTCGCCTTCGACTCCGCCGACGGGCAGCTCGCCCGGCTGCGCGAGGAGAGCAGCGCGGCGGGGGAGTGGCTGGACCACGTCGTCGACTGCGCCAAGATCACCGCTCTGCACGCGGCCGTGCTCGTCTCGCTCTACCGGTTCTTCGAACTGCCCTCCGACGCCTGGCTGCTGGTGCCCCTGGCCTTCCAGCTGGCGGCCGTGCTCATCTTCTTCGGCGGGCTGCTCACCGCCAAGCTGCTGCCGCCCCCGCTCCCCTCGGGAGGCAGGGGCCCTGCCGCCCCCGTGCCGCCGTCGCGGCTGCGCGCGGTGGCCCTGCTGCCCGTCGACTACGGCGTCTTCTGCGCGGTCTTTCTGCTGCTGGGCAGCGAAGACGCCTTCCTCGGCGGCTACGCGTTCTTCTTCGCCGCCCATGTGCTGCTCCTGGCTGCGTTCCTGGTCAAGTGGTTCCGGGAGCTGTCCGCGGTCCGGAGGTGACCCGGGCGGGCGCGGCGAGGGCGTCCAGGGCACGGCGCAGCTGGGTGCTGGAGGTGTGCATGGTGTACGGGAAGTAGACGACCTCGACCCCGACCGTGGCGAACGCGGCCTCCAGACGTTCGCCCTTCGGCGTGCCCCGCCAGTCGTCGCCCTTGAACAGCACGTCGAACCGCACCTGTTGCCATGTCACGAGCTTGTCGGGGACGGTCTCGACGAACGCGGCGTCCACGAAGCGGATGCTGCGCACGATCTCCAGCCGCTCCACCAGCGGGACGACCGGAGCCCGGCCCTTGGCCAGCTCGGCCATCTCGTCGGAGACGACACCGGCGACGAGATAGTCGCAGCGGCTGCGGGCGTGCCGCAGCAGATTGAGATGTCCCACGTGGAACAGGTCGTACGCGCCCGGTGCGTAGCCCACCGTATGTCTCATCCGAACCCCCCAGTCACGAATGCGGCGGAGCACCCCCCAGTGCCCGCCGACTGTGCCGATCCAATCACAACATGAGGACGGGATGTGGAGGTTGTAGGGAAGAGTCAGGTAATTGCCGTTAGGGTGCGGTTGGGGATCGGGAGGGAAGCGTGGGGGAGGGGCCGGGTCTTGCCGGAACATGCTGAGGCGCTGCCGCACAGGCGGCTGCTGCTGATATCGACCAACTACGCGCCGGAGCAGGCCGGGATCGGCCCCTACGCCGCACAGATCGCCGAACACTGGGCGCAGCGACCGGAGTTGGAGGTCCATGTGCTCGCCGGCATGCCGCACTACCCGGCCTGGCGCACGGACCCGGCCTACCGGGGCGTGTGGCGGACGGTGGAGCGGCGCTCCGGAGTGCACGTGCACCGCCGGCGTCACAGTGTTCCGCCGAGGCAGACCGCCGCGCGAAGGGCGCTGTACGAGGCGTCCATCGTGGCGCACGGTCTGATCGCACCGCCGCGCACCGGCGGTCCGCCGGACGCCGTGCTGGCTCAACTGCCCAGCCTGGCGGGCGGCGTGCTGGCGGCGCGCACGGCGCGGCGGTACGAAGTCCCCTTCGTGCCCGTCGTGCAGGACCTCATGGGGGCGGCCGCCGCGCAGAGTGGCATACGCGGCGGTGACAGGGCCGCCTCGGCCGCCTCGGCCGTCGAGCGGTGGGTGCTGCGGCAGGCGACCCTCGTCGGTGTCATCCACGACAGCTTCGCCGAACGCGTCGCGGCCATGGGCGTACCCCGCGAGCGCATTCGCGTGGTGCCCAACTGGTCACATGTGGCCCGCCCTTCGGGGGACCGTGCCCGCACCAGGGCGAGGCTGGGCTGGCCGGCGGAGAGCACCGTGGTGGTGCACTCGGGCAACATGGGCCTCAAGCAGGGGCTGGAGGTGCTCATCGAGGCCGCCCGGCGGGAGCCCCGCATCCGGGTCGTGCTGATGGGTGAGGGCAACCAGCGTCAGCGGCTGTGTGAGCTCGCCGCGGGGCTGCCCAACGTCGGCTTCCTGCCCCCCGCCCAGGAGGCCGACTTCACGGACGTACTGGCCGCCGCCGACGTGCTCGCCGTCACCCAGCGCGCGTCCGTGCAGGACATGAGCGTGCCCTCCAAGCTGACCTCCTACTTCACCACCGGGCGGCCCGTCGTCGGCTCGGTCGCGGAGAGCGGCGGCACCGCCGGGGAACTGCGGCGGTCCGGAGCCGCCGTGCTGGTCCCGCCCGAGGACCCCGGGGCGCTGGCGGAGGCCGTGACGGCGCTGGCCGCCGACCCCGAGGCCGCCGGGCGCCTGGGTGCGCGGGGCCCGCGGTACGTGGAGGCGCATCTGAGCAGGGAGGCCGGGCTGGCCCGGATGACGTCCCTCCTCGACGAAGCGCTGGAGCGCACCGGGCGGCGTACGGGCACGCGGGCCGCTCCCGGCGGGGACAGTGGCACGGACGCGCACCCGTCCGGGGACTCTGTGACAGGCACGGGCGGCGAGGCGGACGCGGGAACGTCAACGGGCCCGCAAGAGCGCCTCCCCGGGACCCGGTCTCGATTCCCGGACGCCGTACGCGACTTGAACACCGCACAGGGGTAGGGGGACTTCGTGCAGATGGGACAGGAGCCGCCCGCCGGAGGGGCGGCGGCACGCGGGAGCGCAGCACAGCACGGTGAAGCGGACCAGTTGCGGGACCAGTTGGCACAGCTTCTGCGCTACCGCGCACTGGTGGTGCTCGGCCTGCTGCTCGGGTTGCTCGGCGGCGGATGGCTGGGCGTCGAGGGCAGCGACGACTACTCCGCCTCCAGCGAGGTGACGCTGCGCCAGCCCACCGTCGATCCCTTCGCGGCCGGCGGGAAGCCGGCCGACGCGGGAATCAGTATCGAATCGGAGCGCCAGACGGCCATGGGCAGCGCGGTCGCGCGCCTCGCCGCCGAACGCCTCGGCCGTCAGGCCCGGGACGCCGGCGGTGACGACGGTGACAGCGGTGACGGCGGGCGCCGGCAGGGCGCCCGGCTGCAGTCGGGGCTGCAGGTCACCAACCCGCCGGACACGCTCATACTCCGCTTCACCTACTCCGCGGACTCGCCCCGTGGCAGTGCAGAGCGAGCCAACGCCTTCGCCCGTGCCTTCCTCGACCACAGGGAGAAGGCAACCGAGGCACAGGTCGAGAAGATGCTCGACCGCTACCGGGACCAGCGCCGGCCGCTGCTGCCGCAGCGCGGCAGCAGCGACTCCGTCGACGCCCAACTCGCCGTCGTCGACAGCAAGATCGCCGATCTGGCGGCCCTGGACACCACACCGGGCACGGTGGTGCGTACGGCCCTGCCTCCCACCTCGCCCGCCGGCCCCGGCCTGCCCCTGCTGCTGGGCCTCGGAGCGGCCACGGGCCTGCTGCTGGGGCTGCTCGCCGCATGGGTGCGGGCTGTGACCGACCCGCTCGTCCGTACCGAGGAGGGCGCCGCGAGGGCCCTGGGCGCGCCCGTTCTGGGCACCCTGCCGCGGCAGCGCAGGTCAGCCCCGCTGCTGGCGTCCGGCAGGGCGGCGGAGGAGTACCGCTCGGTGGCCCTGCGGCTCGCCTGCGACGCGCGTCTCGTGGACCGTCCGCGGTCGGTGCTCGTCGTGGCGCCCCGCGGAAGCAGTGAGACCGCGGCCGCCGCGTCCGTCAATCTCGCCGCCTCCTTCGTGGAGATGGACCACGACGTGCTGCTGGTGGAGGCCGACCTGCGCACACCGTCCCTCACGGAGCGCCTGCGCGACGCCGAGAGCGTTCGCCCCGGCTGGGCCCGCAGACCCGCGCGGGGCGACGGCGGCTGGCCCACCGGGCTCCAGATCCCCATGGACGCCGGGGAGTCGGGCGCCTTCGAACTCGTGCCCGGAGCGCGGGTACGCAACGCGGCCCGCGCCCTCGGCGCAGCGCCCGCCCGCAGGCTGCTCGCCGAGGCCGAGGAACCGGGCACGACGCTGGTCGTCCACGCGCCCGCCGTACTGACGTGGGCCGACGCCATCGCCCTCGCCGACCGGGTCGGCGGTGTGGTCGTCGTGTGCAACCCCGGCGAGGTGCGCCGGGACGACCTCGAACGTGTTCGTGAGCTGGTGACGGGTACGGGCGGCACCGTACTGGGCGCGCTGCTGCACGCACAGCGTGACGGCTCCGGCGGCGGGCGGGGAGGACGGAAGGGCGGGAGCTCGGTTCAGCCGCACGTCCCGCCCCACCAGCCCGCCGGTCCGGATCAGCGGCCCGGGTGGGAAGCCGACGCGCCGAGGACCGCGCGCCCCGGCGGTACGGGCGCTGCCGGCGGCCTCACCCCGGGCCGGGAGCGGGACGGGGACGTCGACCGGTACGTCGTCGAACCGTGCGCCGGGCCGGAACCGGAGTCGGGACCGGAACGCCCCGCCGGCCGGGTCACCGGGCGGTGATGCGGGAGTCCGCGCCGCGCGGGGAGCGCACGCGTGCCGCCGTCCTGTGTTCCGTCGCCGATCAGGGCGTCGCAGCCGTCACCAACATCGCGGTGCTCGTCGTCGCCGCGCGCCTGTCCGGAATCCGCGACTTCGCGGTCTTCTCCCTCGTGTACATGGTCGCCACGGTGCTGACGGGGCTGGCCGCGAGCTACGTCGGGCAGGCACTCGTCCTCCGGGACGGCCAGGCCGCGCGCGATGCCTGCCGCAGCGCTGTCACCTTCACCGCCTGCGCCTCCAGCGCCGTCGGCTTCACCGCCGCGCTGGTGCTGGCCCTGCTGCCCGGTGACACGGCGCGCGCCCTCGCCGTGCTCGGAGTGGTACTGCCCCTCGTGACGGGACAGGACGGCCTGCGCTACTGCTTCTCGACGCTGCGGCTGCCGGGGCGGGCCCTGGCCGCGGACCTGTTGCGGCTCGCCGTGACGATTCCCGCGCTCGCGCTCCAGCCCTCCGGCAGCGGCCCCGCCCGTCTGATGGCCGTGTGGGGACTGGCAGCGCTGCCCGCCTTCGCTCTCGGGGGCGCCATGCTCGCCCCGAAGCTGCGCGGCGCCCGGGGCCGGGCCCGGGAACTGCTCGGACGCGGGCACCTGGGGCGCCGCTTCGCCGTGGAGTTCGCGGTCGGCAACGGGTCGAGCCAGCTCGCCGTCATCGGACTGGGGCTGCTGACCGGCCCGTTGACCGTCGGCGCCCTGCGCGGAGCCGCCGCCCTCTTCGGCCCCCTGAACGTACTGTGCAACTCGGCCACGGCCTTCGGCCCGCCGCTTCTGCGGCGCGCCCACGACACCGGCCGCACCGTCCGCACGACCGTGGTGCTCGCCGCCGTGCTCGCCGTCACCGCGGCGGGGTGGGCGCTGCTGCTGGCCGCGCTGCCCGACCGTGCCGGGCGCCAACTCCTCGGTGACACCTGGGCGGTGGCCTCCCGGCTGCTTCCGGCGACCGGCGGCCAGTACGTGGGCATCGCGCTCGCCACCAGCGCGCTGCTCGCCCTGCGTGTGCTGCGGCCCAGGGCGACGCTGCCGGTCCAGGTTATCTTCTCCCTCGCCTCGGTCCTCTTCCTGGCCGGCGGGTTCCTCCTGGGGGGTGCTCCGGGGGCGGCCTGGGGGCTGTGCCTCGGTTCGGCGTGCAAGGCCGCCGCCCTGTGGCTGCGTGTCGCCTCACTCGGGGGCGGCTCGGGCGGGAGCGGGACGGAGACGGCGTGCGGCCGTGGAGAACAGGCCCCGGAGGTACGGGGAGAGCCGGCAGTACGGGGAGAGACGCCAGGGCCACAGGGACCCGCCGGACCCGGGCTTCCGGGAAGACCGTGACGACCAGAAGACCGGAAGACCGCGACGACCAGGGGGAGAGCGTCCATGACCGACCGCAATCTGCGGGGCTTCACCGGCGAGGGCTACGACAAGGGACGCCCGCTGCCCGTGCAGGTCCTGTGGTTCGCCGTGCTCCATCTGGCCTTCCGCGCCTGGTGGTTCCCGCCCCGTCTGCGGCCGGCGCTCCTGCGGGCCTTCGGCGCGCGCATCGGCTCCCGCGTGATCGTCCGGCACGGCGTGCGCGTGCAGTGGCCCTGGAAGCTCACGGTCGGTGACGACGTGTGGATCGGTGAGGACGCCTGGTTCATCAACCTCGAACCCATCACCGTCGATTCCGACGTGTGCGTCTCACAGGGCGCGGTGCTGTGCACCGGCAGTCACCAACGCCGCTCGCCCACCTTCGAGTTCGACAACGGGCCGATACGTCTGCGCCCGGGGTCGTGGGTGGCCGCCCGCGCGATGGTGCTGCGCGGCGTGACCGTCGGCGAGGGCGCGGTGGTCGGTGCGGGTGCCGTGGCGCACCGGGACCTGGCGGCGGACGAGGTGCTCACTGCGGGTACGGGCGCGGGCGGCGGCACGCCCACCGGCGCGGGAGCCGGTACGGACACGGGCGCGGCGGCCGGTACGGACACGGGCGGCGCCGCGCGTGCCGGGCGTACAGCTCCCGGCGGTGCGCCGTGAGGATCGCCCACGTCGTCACGCTCGTCAGCGAAGGCGGCGCGTACGGAGGCCCGGTGAGCGTCGCGACCGCTCAGCTCGGCGAACTGGCCTCCCGCGGCCATGAGACGGTGCTGCTCGCCCTGTGGCGCGGACGTACACGCGCCCCCGGCCACTGGGACGGCGTGCCGCTCGAAGCGCAGCGCGCCCGCACCCTGGTACCGGGCACCGGCTTCCTCGGGCTGCTCAACCCCCGCCTCGTGGCCGCTCTGTGGCGGCACCTCGGCCGCGCGGACATCGTGCACGTGCACGCCGCACGCGACCTGGTCTCGCTCTGTGCGCTCGCGGTGGCCGCTGTGCGCCGCCTCCCGCTCGTCGTGCAGACGCACGGCATGGTGCAGCCACGGCACGGCGCAGTGGCCCGCGTCTTCGACGCGCTGTACGTGCCGCTGCTGCGGCGGGCGCGCGCATGCCTGGTCCTGACCGGGGAGGAACAGGCAGGGCTGGAACGGGTGCTGGGCACCGGCAGACGGCCGCCACTGCACCGGATACGCAACGGTGTGGTCCGCCCTCCGGTGCACGCCGGGCGGACCACGTCCCCCTACCGGACCACGTCCCCCTCCCGGACCACGTCGGGTGAACCGCCCGCCGAGGAGGTGCTGTTCCTGGCACGGTTGCACCCCGTCAAGCGCCCGGAGGCGTTCGTGGAGGCCGCCGCGCTCGTGGCCGCCCGTCGTCCCGGCGTCTGCTTCACCCTGCACGGCGCCGACGAGGGCTCGCTGGGGCAGGTCGAGAGCCTGATCGAGGAGTACGGCCTCGCCCGAACAGTGCGGTACGGAGGCGCCGTCAGCCATGTGGAAGCCCTGCGCCGCATCGCCGAAGCGTCCGTGTACGTGCTGCCCAGCAGCCGCGAGGTCTTCCCCGTCAGCCTCCTGGAGGCGCTCGCTGCGGGCACCCCCACCGTCTGCACCGTGGGGTGCGGCATCGCGGACGAACTCGCCGCGCGGGGCGCGAGCGTCGTGACCGGCGGAACACCGCGGGAGCTCGCCGAGGCAGTACTGGAGATCCTTCAAGACCCGGCGAAGGCGGTGGAGTTGGCCGGTGCGGGAGTGCGTGCCGTGGACGAGCTCTACTCCGCCGGGGCGGTCGCCGGCCGGCTGGAGGAGCTGTACCGCGGTGCGTGAGACTGTCAGGGGAGTCGGTCCCGCCGCCGTACTCGCCTGGGCGCTGCTGGCCGTCCTGGTGATACCCGGCGCGGTGCTCCTCTCCGGGGACACGGTCACCACGCCCGGCCCGGCGCTGGTGATCCAGTGCGTGGTCGTGGTGCACACCGGCTGCGCGCTCGCCTGGGTGCTCGCCGGCAGCTCCGTACGGCTGATGGCCTTCGGCTTCTGGCTCTTCGGCTACATCTGGCTCGGGCTCGCGCCCCTCGCCATGCTCGCCACCGGCACGTACCCGCTGGGCTTCGTCGTCGGCCAGGACACGGCAGCCACTGCCTGCGCCGTCGTGGAGACCGGCCTGCTGGCCTACACGGCGGGCTCCGCCGCCGCGGCACACCGCCGCACCCCGTCCTCGGCCGTACTCGAACCGCTGCTTTCGCGCCGGCTTTCACCTCCGCGCGTCCTCCTGCTCGGCGTGGCCGCCCTGGCGCTGGCGGCCCTCCTCATTCCCCAACAGGGCGGCATCGGGGCATTCTTCGCCAGCAGGCAGGCGGTCAACGAGACGTCGGCGGCAGCGAGCGGCGGGGACACCGCGAGTCGCGCGCTGGCCGCGTGGGCCCTTTCCGCCCCCGCCTTCTGGGCGCTGCTCGCCCTGCTGCACGTACACCGCAGACGCGGCGCCGACCAGTTGCTGCGCGGGCTGCGCTGGGCGTTGCTGCCGCCGCTTCTTGCACTGAACGCCGTGGTCAACAACCCTGTGAGCCAGCCGCGTTTCTGGGCGGGGACGGTGGTGCTGACGCTGCTGTTCAGTGTTCCGGTGCTGCGCCGCCCGCGGGGCTTCCGGGTGGCCGCAGCCACGATGGTCGCCGTCGTGCTGATCGTCTTCCCCTACGGCGACCACTTCCGCAACGACGAGCGCGAGTCCGTCCGACTGCTGTCGCCGAGCGCGCAGTTCACCACCAACGGCGACTACGACGCCTACCAGCAGCTGCAGACGGGCATCAGTCTGCGTGACGCCGGCGGATACGCTCCCGAGACCGCCGTCGGGCCGCCGCTTTTCTTCGTGCCGCGCGCCGTGTGGCCGGACAAGCCGGAGGACACCGGCACCCGGCTCGCCAGGTACGCGGGCTACACCTTCGAGAACCTCTCGGCGCCGCTGTGGGCGGAGACGTACCTGTGGGCGGGATTCCCCGCGGTGGCCCTCGTGTTCGGGCTGTACGGGGCGCTCTCACGGCGGATCGACGACGTGCGGGACCGGCTGCGGGGCCGGCGGGGCAGCCTCGCCGTGGTGCTCGTACCCGGGCTGGCGTTCTTCCAGCTCATCCTGCTGCGGGGATCGTTGATGGCGAGTATGGGACCGCTCACCCTTTTGATCCTCATTCCGCTGTGCGTGAGTGTTCGGTACGGATATGGTGTGCCCGAGGGGGACGGGGGGCAGGGGCGTTCGGCCGGGCCGATGTCCGTTCCCTCGCGTGGAGTTGTCGCTCATCGCAGAGGGGAAACATGCGGAGACTGAGAGCCGTGGGCTGTCTCGTCGCGGCCCTGGGGCTGTTCGGCACCGTCACGGCGGCCGCCGCCGGAGCGGAGAAGGAGCCGGCCGGGGAGACCCTCACCGCCGACCCCATGCCGACCTGGCAGACCGACGGCATCGTCTGGAGCGTCGCCCACGCCAAGGGCGTCGTCTACGCGGGCGGCGTCTTCAGCAACGTGCGTCCTCCCGGCGCCGGGCCCGGTGAGGAGCAGGTCCCCCGGAAGAACTTCGCGGCCTTCGACGCGGAGACCGGCGAACTGCTGCCCTGCGCGCCGTCCTTCACCGGCGGATCGGGTTCCGTACGGGCGATGAAGCCCTCACCGGACGGAGAAGTGCTCTACGTGGGCGGCTCGTTCGGAACGGTGACGCTGAACGGCAAAGCGACCGGAGTGAGCAACGCCGTCGCCTTCGACACCGGCGGGTGCGCACTGCGCGGCGACTTCCGCCCGGGCGTCACCGCCACCGTCCGGGCTCTGGACGCCACCTCCGAAGCGGTCCATCTCGGCGGCGACTTCGGCAAGGTCGACGGTGAGACCCGGCAGCGGGTCGCCGCCGTCAGTCCGGACGGTGAGCTGCTGCCCTTCAAAGCCACCGTGGACGCGACCGTACGGGCCGTCACCGCCGCCCCCGAGCACGGCAAGGTCGTCATCGGCGGCGACTTCGACACGCTCAACGGTGAGAAGGTGCACGCCCTCGCCTCACTCGACCCCGACACCGGTGCCACCAACAAGACCTTCCCCGGCTGGATCGAGCAGAAGTCCGTCGTCAAGGCGCTCAACCGTGACGAGGACAGCTTCTACCTCGGCGCCGAGGGCACCGGGCACAAGGTCTTCGACGGCAGGATCGCCGCCTCGCTCGCCACCGGCGAGCGCGAGTGGACCGACACCTGCTACGGCGCGACACAGGCCGTCGTGCCCTACGACGGCGTCCTCTACAGCGGCTCGCACGCGCACAACTGCGAGGACACGCCCGGTGGTTTCCCGGACATCAACATCCGGCAGCACCTGCTGGCCAACTCGGTCGCCGACGGCTCGATCCAGACCTGGTTCCCCCAGACCAACGGCGGTCTCGGGGAGCAGCTCGGCCCGCGCGCCATGGTCATGGCCGGTGACATCCTGTGGACCGGCGGCGAGTTCACCACCGTCAACAGCAAGCCGCAGCAGTCGCTGACCCGCTTCCCCGCCGCCCCGGACACCGGCGCGCCGCAGGTGCCGGTGCTCAGCGGGGAGAGTACGGCGAAGGGCAAGGTGCGGCTCACGTGGAAGGCCGCCTGGGACCGCGACGACGGCACCCTCACCTACCGGATCTTCCGCGACGGCACCTACCACAGGTCCCTCACCGCCGACTCGCGTTACTGGGACCGTCCTCCGCTCGGTTTCACCGAGACGGTCGAGCCCGGGTCCACCCACCGGTATTCGCTCGAAGTCACCGACGGGGACAACGTCTCGGGCCGCAACGGACCCGTGTACGTTACCGCGCGCTGAGCCGCCGCACCGGCCGCGACCGCCGTGACCTCACCGTCATGGCGGCCGCGGCCGCAGCGGCCGGCGCGGCGACGGTATCCGCACCGCCTACAGCACAGGGACACGCATGGCAGCCAGGCCGCCCGTCACCCGCAGGACACTGCTCACCTCGGGCGGCGCGGCCGCCGCGGCGTCCCTGGGGGTGACCGGCTGTACGGGCGGCTCCGGCACGCCGGACGACGCGAAGCCCGGCACCCCCCGGCACGGGGCCGCTGACGGCAGACCGCCCGGCAAGGCGGTGGTGGACGTCGTCGCCGACTTCGGAGCCCGCGGCGACGGGCGCAGCGACGACAGCGAAGCGTTCGAGAAGGCTTACCGGCACGCGGTCTCCCGCGTGCGGGGCGGCATCGGCCGCACGGTCGTGGACGTACCGCCCGGTGCCTACCTGATCCGGCGCCCGCACGCGCTGCTCGACGGCGGCGATCCCCAGCGCAAGGCCAACGGGCTGCGTTTCCGGGGTGCGGGCAAGCGCATCACGGAGATCGTCTTCCAGCCGGAGGAGAAGGACGCCGCCGACGCCTTCCTCTGCCGCAACGACAACATGTGGGCCAACCTCAAGTTCGAGCAGATGCGCTTCCGTTCGGCCACGCCCGGTGCGTCCTTCTTCTCCTCCTACTCCGAAGGGCAGGCGCAGGACTACCGGTTCAGCGAGTGCGAGTGGACCGGCGAGTGGACGTACGGGCTCGCCCTGGACGGCACCAACACCAACTCCGAGATGCGCTGGGACGCGTGCCGCGTCGGCGGCGCCTACCGCAAGGCGTTCCTTTACTCGGGGCTCTCGCGCCGCTCCAAGAAGCCGAGCCAGCAGGACCAGTTCCTCAACTACTGGTTCAACGACATGAAGGTCGAGTACGAGTGGGGCAACTTCCTGGAGTTCCCCTACGGCGGCTCCATCACCTGCCGCGGGGGCTCGTACATCATCACCGGCCGCCGCCCCGGCGGCAGTGGTGACGATCGCGTCAGCACCTTCTTCCGCTTCCCGCGCGCCGCGCACGCGGACTCGGTGCAGCGCTTCCACGCCGAGGACATCCGCTTCGAGGTACGCGACCCGGGGGTGCGGATCATCGACTGCGCCTGGGACGAGGGCACCGTCCACTTCAACGACTGCGACGACACCTCGAACGCGTTCAAGAGCTTCTCCGCCGGCATCTCGCCGCACCGCTACCGCACCGGCGGCAAGGGCCCGTTGATCCGCTACGACCTGTGCCGTCTCGTCGGTCACCACCTGTTCGAGACGGGGAAGCGCGGCGAGAAGGCCCCGCCCCTGGCCCGCTACGACATGTGCGCGTTCCGCAGCCATCCGCAGGAGGACTTCGCACAGATCCGGGGCACCGGCTCCGGCGACGGCGCCCAGGTGCGTTTCACCGACTGCACCGGCCGCTGAACGGGCCCGGCTCCCGGGCCCGTTCAGCGGTTCGCTCTCCGCCCTCGCTCTCCGCCCTCGCTCTCCGCCCTCGCTCTCCGCTCAGCGCCCCGTCGCGGGGAGCAAGTCCTTGTGCTGCGGGCACAGATGGAGGACCGCGCCCCTGGCGCCGCGGATCTCCTTCGACCTGATGGCGTCGACGACGGCGGAGCGGTCGACCCGAGCGGTGCGGGTGATGCGCTCGCAGATCTCCTCCCCACCCGCCACCACTGCTGCCGGATCGATGCCCGTGGGCACCCGGCCCTCCAGATACCGTTTCTGCTTCTTCGTGAACGAGCCCGTGGCCGGGGTCAGTTCGGCCTTCGGCACGGTTGGCGTGCTTGCGGGGCTGCCGGAGGGGCCGGCTTCCCCGGACGCTCCGGCCTCCTTGCGGGACTCCTTGCTGTCCTGCTTGTCGGCGCCCTGTCCGGTACCCGCCGGGGAGCTGGGTCCGGTGGTCCGTCCGGCCGCCTGACTGTCCGTCCTGCCGGTCCGTTCACCCTCGGACGAGGACGCGCCGCAGCCCGTCGTCAGCAGCAGTGCTCCCGCGAACGCCGCGAGCAGCAGCGTCCGTACGCCCCCCACGGCGTGCCCGCCCCTCACGGTGATCCCGGCACGGTGACGGTCACCCGGGCGGACAGGCCGCTGGTGTTGCCGGCCGCGTCGCTTGCGGTGATGCGGTAGCCGTGGGTCGACCCCGGGTTCACCGAGGTGTCGGTGAAGGTCAGTTGCGGACGGCGCCACGGCATCGACTCACCGGAGGTGGTGTGCAGGGGAGTGGAGGAGTTGTCCCGGTAGACGCGGTACGTCAGTTCGCTGTCGTCGAGATCCAGGCTGGAGCGCCAGTTCAGCCGTACGTCTCCCGACCAGGTGGCCGAGCCGCTGACCTGGTCCGGCACCCAGGGCAGGCGGGTGTCGGGGCCGTCGGCGAACCGTGTGAGCCCTTGCTGTGCCTTGCCGTTGACGGTGGTGAAGGTGCCGCCGACCCACATGTAGTCGTGTCCGCCGGAGGAGGAGACCGTCATCGCGCGCGGTCCGATCGCCTCGACCAGACCGTCGTTGGTGTCCGGGAGCCAGCCGAGCAGCTTGGGGTCGTCGACCCGCTGCGCCAGCAGATGGCGTCGTCTGCCGTCCGGGAACTCGCCCATCGAGGAGCAGTCGTGGGCGTGCGAGCCGCTGTAGAGGACGGAGCGGTGGACGGTGACCGTCTGGGTGGCGCCCAGGCAGGTGTCGCGCCAGCGCTGCCCGAGGTCGTCCAGGTCCAGGGCGATGCGCCCGTCGAAGACGCCGCCGCCGGTGCCTTCGTTGCCGGTGTAGAAGCCGGTGGCGTCGGAGGTGATGTCCTTGACGACGGAGCGCCGTTCGATGAATCCGGGATAGGCGCGCACGAGTCCGCCCGTGGTGTCGTCGACGACGGCCAGGGCGTGGGAGCCGGTGCCGCGGACCCTGTCGAAGTCCCCTCCGACGGCCACCCGGCCCGCACCGCCCGACGAGGGCAGCACCTCCACGGCACGGCCGGGCCTGTCGGCGGACGGGTTCCACGGCAGCAGCGAACCGTTGCCGGTCCTCACCGCCGCGAAGCGCCCGCGCGCCTGGCCGCCGATGTTGGTGAAGTCGCCGCCGAGATAGAGGGTTTCGCCGTCGGGGGAGAGGTCCAGGGCGTGTACGGGCGCGGGTACCGACGGACGGAAGCCGCCCTTGACGGTGCAGGTGCCGATGTCGACGGCGGCGAGCGAACTGACGCCTGTGCCGTTCACCGCGCCGAACGACCCCCCGGCGTAGAGGGTCTCCCCGTCGGGCGAGACGACGAGGGCGGCCACCTTCGCCGTACCCGATCCGATGGTGAAGTTGAGCCGGCAGTCCGTGGGGGCCCCGGTCGCGGCGTCGAACGCGGCGAAGTTCAGGGCCTGTTGCTCGTCGCTGCCGGCGGGGGAGCCCGGCGGGCGCACGGCGGAGAAGGTGCCGCCGGCGAAGACGACCCCGTCCGACTCCGCCGCCGCCCACACGATGCCGTTCGTCTGCCAGGTCGGCAGTTCGTCGGCGGTGACGGCGACGGGCGGTGTGAGCGCCGCCGCGTCCTGGGCACCGGTGGCCGTGTGCAGTGCCAGCGGCGCGGTCATCAGCGTGACCGCCGCGCCGACCGCCGCTGTCCGGCGTGGCCTTGAGGACTTCCTGCGTCTGTTCATGTGCTCCCCTTGTCCGGGTCTTCAGTTGTCGGGCCGGCTCTCACCGGTCGATGCGTACGGTCGTCCCCGCCAGCTCCGCCTCCAGCGCGCTGATGTCGGCCTCCACCATCAGCCGCGCCAGGTCGGGCCAGAGCACGGTCGGCTTCCAGCCCAGTTCCGTCTCCGCCTTGCCGGCGTCGCCGATGAGGGCGTCCACCTCGCTGGGACGTTCGTACTTCGCGTCGAACTCCACGTGATCGGACCAGTCCAGCCCCACCACCGCGAAGGCCGCCGCCAGGAACTGACGGACCGTGCCCGCCTCACCGGTGGCGACGACGTAGTCGTCCGGGGTGTCGTGCTGGAGCATCCGCCACATCGCCTCGACGTACTCGGGTGCGTAGCCCCAGTCCCGCACGGCGTCCAGGTTGCCGAGGTAGAGCCTGTTCTGGAGCCCGGCGTGGATGCGGGCGACGGCACGGCTGATCTTGCGCGTCACGAAGGTCTCGCCGCGGCGCGGCGACTCGTGGTTGAAGAGGATGCCGTTCACCGCGAACAGGTCGTACGCCTCGCGGTAGTTGACCGTCGCCCAGTAGCCGAAGACCTTGGCGCACCCGTAGGGGCTGCGGGGGTGGAAGGGCGTGCGTTCGTTCTGCGGAGGCGGTGTCGCCCCGAACATCTCCGAGGACGAGGCCTGGTAGATGCGGGTGTCGATGCCGCTGGCCCTGATCGCCTCCAGCAGCCGCAGCGTTCCCATGCCCGTGACGTCGCCCGTGTAGAGCGGGGAGTCGAAGGAGACCCGCACATGGGACTGGGCACCGAGGTTGTAGACCTCGTCGGGGCGCAGATCGCGCAGCAGGTTCACCAGTGCCACGCCGTCGCTGATGTCCGCGTGGTGCAGCACGAGGGAGCGGCCCTCCTCGTGCGGGTCCTGGTAGAGATGGTCGATGCGGCCGGTGTTGAAGGACGAGGAGCGGCGCACCAGCCCGTGCACCGTGTAGCTCTTGGACAGCAGCAGCTCCGTCAGGTACGAGCCGTCCTGGCCGGTGATGCCGGTGATCAGTGCGCTCCGTCCCTCCGTCCGCCCGGGGGAGACGCGCGGGGGCCGGCCCGTGGGTCTTGTCATGCGTGGTGTCCTCCTGTCGGAACCCGGACGGATTCCGGTCTCAAGTGGTGCCGGATCTGGCAGAGTTCAGCCTTATGACTGAAATGATGGGAATCCAGGGGAAGGACGGCGGGCGCTCCACCGGCGAGTCCAGCGGTGACACCACCCCCGCCCGTGAGAGCTCCGCTTCGCTGCTGCCGCGCTCCGCGCGGGTCTTCGTCGCGGGGCACCGGGGCCTGGTCGGCTCCGCCGTCACCCGCCGCCTCCTCGCCGAGGGGCATGAGGTGATCACCCGTGACCGGACGGCCCTGGACCTGCGTGACGCCGACCGCACAGCGGCCTTCCTGCGGGAGGCCCGCCCCGACGCCGTCGTGCTCGCCGCGGCGAAGGTGGGCGGCATCATGGCCAACAGCACCCGGCCGGTGCCCTTTCTGGAGGACAACCTGCGCATCCAGCTGAGCGTCGTCGCCGGTGCGCACGCCGCCGGTACGGCCCGGCTGCTCTTCCTGGGCTCGTCCTGCATCTACCCGAAGCACGCGCCCCAGCCGATCACCGAAGAGGCCCTGCTGACGGGCCCGCTGGAGCCGACCAACGAGCCCTACGCCCTCGCCAAGATCGCCGGGGTCGCGCAGGTGCGGGCCTACCGGCAGCAGTTCGGCGCGTCGTTCATCTCCGCGATGCCCACCAACCTCTACGGCCCCGGCGACAATTTCGACCTGGCCACCTCGCACGTGCTGCCCGCCCTCGTCCGCCGCTTCCACGAGGCGAAGCGCGACGGGCGGGAGGAGGTCGTGCTGTGGGGAAGCGGCACCCCGCGGCGGGAGTTCCTGCACGTGGACGACCTCGCGCGCGCCTGCACACTGCTGCTGCGCGAGTACGACGGCGAATCGCCGGTCAACGTCGGCTGCGGCGAGGATCTGACCATCGCCGAACTCGCCGCTACCGTGGGGAAGGTGGTCGGCTTCGGCGGCCGGGTCACCTTCGACACCTCCAAGCCCGACGGCACGCCGCGCAAGCTGCTGGACGTCTCCCGGCTCGCCGCGCTCGGCTTCCGCCCCCGGATCGCCCTCGCCGACGGCATCCGGGAGACATACGAGTGGTGGCTGCGCGGTTCGCACGGCGGGTCCGTGTCTTCGCATCAGATCTCCCCGGTTCCCTGAATGTCCCTAGTACGCGCCGCGGCCGTCGACGACGGCGCGTACGGTCCGGGTGAGCAGGTCCAGGTCGGTGGTGAGCGACCAGTTGTCCGCGTAGTCGAGATCCAGCGCGAGGCTCTCGTCCCAGGACAGCTCCGAGCGCCCGCCGACCTGCCAGGGGCCGGTGAGCCCCGGTTTGACCCGCAGCCTCCGCAGCGCGGTGGTGTCGTAGGACGCCACCTCGTCGGGCAGCGGCGGGCGGGGACCGACCAGTGACATCTCTCCGCGCAGCACGTTCATCAGCTGCGGAAGCTCGTCCAGTGAGGTGCGGCGCAGCAGCCGTCCCACCCGGGTCACCCGTGGGTCGCGGCGGATCTTGAACATGGGCCCGTCCTGCTCGTCGGCGGACTCCAGCGAAGGCCGCAGCACGTCCGCCTCCTGGACCATGGAGCGGAACTTCCACATCGTGAACGGCGCACCGTGGTGTCCGATCCGTGTCTGCCGGTACAGGGCGGGTCCTGCCGACCCGACCCGTACGGCCGCGGCCACCAGCGCCATCAGCGGTGCCAGCAGCAGCAGCCCCAGCGCCGCCCCCGCCCGGTCCAGTACGCCCTTGACCGCCTGCTGCGGCCCTCGGCGCACGGGCGAGGCGATGTGCAGCAGGTTCAGTCCGGCGGCGCTCGCCGGCCGCAGCCGGCGCACGGCCACCTCGGTCAGTCCGGAGGCGACGATCAGCGGCAGCTCCGCGTCCTGCGTCGCCCACGACAGCCGGCGCAGCCGTTCCCCGGTCAGCAGGGCGCCGGGCACGATCAGCACCAGCTCGGCCCGGCAGCGGTGTGCCGCCTCCAGAACGGCGGCCCCGTCCGCCGACGGCTCCCGGGGGGCCTCCTCCAGCCGCCCGGCTTCGGGGACGCCGCTGCTCAGTGACCCCGTGCCCACCGGCACCGCGCCTATCACGACGTACGCGTGGTCCGTACGGCCGGCCAGCTGCTCGACCACCTGGTCGGCCGGGCCGGACTCACCGATCACCAGCACGCGGCGCACCGCCTGCGCCGCGCGCCGCCGGGCGGTCAGATCCCGGTGCATCAGGGCCCGGTGGACCGCGGTGAGCACGGGCGCGGAGGCGATCGCGGCCAGTGCGTACGCAGGCGCCGGGCTCACGCCGCTGACGACCTGGACGACTGCCAGCAGCCCGGCCAGGGTCAGCCAGTCGTGCAGGGTGGAGAGCACCCCCCGGGACTCGCCCAACAGACGCTGGGTGTAGCGGAGATGCACGGCCCGGACGCCCGGCCAGGCCACCGAGGCGGTCATGCCCGCGGCCAGCGGGTGCGGTTGCCCCCCGGCGGTGAAGACGAGGAAGACGGGTATGCCGGCGCCGAGGACGTCGACCGCCACCGCGGCCGGCGCGTACCAGCGGGCCTTCTCCCTGAGCCTGTGCTGCCGCGCCGGAGGCACGGGGTGAACGGATGTATTAAGGACAGATGCGCTCGCGCTTGCGACAGACGCGGGATCGCGCCGCATGAACCCCCCAGTTACGCGGAACCCCCAGTGATGCACGGGCACTTCCCCTCGTGCACCGTGCAGACAAGCTGACTTTAGGCGAAGCGTGGAGCTTCCATCGCTGTTCATCCATATTTTCTGCGAAAGTTCGGGCGAAGCCGTCCACGGTTGTCTGTCAGATCGCGTAGTTCCCGCAGCAGAAAAATCCGGCAAAATTCACAAGGCTCCGTCGGGCGTGTGAATGCGCCTGTAGCTGTGCACACCCGCATAAAATCGGGCAGAACCTCCAGACACCCGTGACCCCGGCGTGCGGCCTATGACGAAGCGAACGTCCTCCGACGTCGTTCGTGGCGCCGCACCCGCTCACGGCTTACGGAAAGGAGGCAGCTGCATGGCTGCCACTACTGCTCGTCGTTTCCGGATCGCCGCCACGGCGTCCGCGGTGCTCCTGGGCGGGTCGCTTCTCGGGGCGAGCGCCGCAGAGGCCACCGTCACCGCCGACCCGCACAAGCCCTACGGCGTCGTGACCGCCAAGTCGGGTCTGAATGTCCGCCAGTACCCCAGCACGGACTCCTCCGTGAAGTACGTACTGCCGTACAAGGCCAAGCGCGGCCTGGACTGCAAGATCCGCGCCCAGGTCATCGACCACAACCCGTACTGGTACAAGCTGCGCAACAGCAACTACTGGGTGAGCGCCCGCTACGTGCACAACGTCGGCCACGTGAAGCTGTGCAAGGACCGCTTCCCCTCGACGATGACCGACACCGAGAGGTCGCAGAACGCGATGGGCTGACGCCGCGGGCACGCCGCTGACCTTCCGTGAAGTGTCAGCGGCCGGCCGGCTCGGGCGCCCCCAGCTCCCCGAAGACGGCCGTGTTCAGCGCGAAAGCGTGTCTGCATTCCCCGACGATCCTGTGCTTCTCCTGGTCGTCGGCGGGTACGGCGTCCAGTAGTTCGCGGTACCCGCGCTTGAAGGCGGCGGGGTTCGGGATGTCCTCGAAGACATAGAACCGGACCCCGTCGCCCTTGTGTGTGAAGCCCCAGACCTTCTCCGCGGCCGACCGCACGACCTGGCCGCCCGAGAGATCCCCGAGATACCGGGTGTAGTGATGGGCGACGTAGCCGCCCGGCCACTCGAGGGCCACCTCGGCGATACGCTCCGCGTACCGGGCCGTGGCGGGGAGCGGAGCGAGCCTGCCGCGCCATCCGCCGCCGCCGTGCAGATGGTCGAGGTCGCGCTCCAGGGAGGGGAGGCGGAACAGCTCCCGCCGTACGAACGGCCCGGCCACCGGATCGTCGGCGAGCTTCGCCCCGGCTTCCTCCAGGGCCCGGTAGACGAACCACAGCTGCTCGGTGTAGCGGACGTATGCCGCCTTCCCGAGCCGGCCGCCGAGCAGGTCGCTCATGAACGACGCGTTCTCCGCCTCCGTGTGCTGAGCCTTCGACGCGTCACGGATGAAGGCGGAGAAGGGGTGTGCCGGCAGCTGTGAGGTCATGGCCTCATTCTTTACCGACGGCATGTCGGGAAAACACGGGCGTGCGGGCGGGTGTGCGCGACTGTCGGGCGAGCCCCTCCCGGACCGGCGCGCCGGGCCTCCCCGCCTGGACGATGCGCCGGGCCCCGGCGGCCGTTCTCAGGGCAGTGTGAGGATGTCGGCGCCGCTCTCCGTGACCACCAGCGTGTGCTCGAACTGGGCGGTGCGCTTGCGGTCCTTGGTGACGACCGTCCAGCCGTCCTCCCACATGTCCCACTCGTGGGTGCCCAGCGTCAGCATCGGCTCGATGGTGAAGGTCATGCCCGGCCGCATCACGGTGGTCGCCCTCTCGTCGTCGAAGTGCGGGACGATCAGGCCGGAGTGGAACGAGGTGTTGATGCCGTGACCGGTGAAGTCACGCACGACCCCGTAGCCGAAGCGCTTGGCGTAGGACTCGATGACGCGGCCGATGATGTTCAGCCGGCGGCCCGGCCGTACGGCCTTGATCGCGCGGGCGAGCGCCTCGCGGGTGCGCTCGACGAGCAGCCGGGACTCCTCGTCGACGTCGCCGCACAGGTAGGTGGCGTTGTTGTCGCCGTGCACGCCGTCGAGGTAGGCGGTCACGTCCAGGTTCACGATGTCGCCGTCGCGCAGAACGGTGGAGTCCGGGATGCCGTGGCAGATGACCTCGTTGACCGAGGTGCACAGCGACTTCGGGAACCGCCGGTAGCCGAGGGTGGAGGGGTAGGCCCCGTGGTCGCACATGTAGGTGTGGGCGACCTCGTCCAGCTTGTCGGTGGTCACACCCGGAGCGATGTACCGGGCGGCCTCCTCCATGGCCCGCGCGGCGACGCGGCCGGCCGTCCGCATCCTCTCGACGGTCTCCTCGTCCTGCACCTCCGGCCCGGTGTAGGGCGTGGGCGCGTCCTTGCCGACGTACTCGGGGCGCGGGACGGAGGCGGGGACGGCGCGGTGCGGGGAGAGTTCACCGGGAGAGAGCAAAGACTGGCCAGACATGTGCGCGAGTCTAACTGTGGCACCGGGCGGGCTCAGGGGGGAGCATGACGGTATGGCTCTCTTCAAGCGCAGGACGGCCGGGAAACCCGGTGAGTGGTACTACTGCCTCCAGCACGGCAAGGTCGAGGAGGGACCGGAGTGCCCGGCCAAGAACCGCATGGGCCCCTACGGCACCCCCGCCGAGGCCGCCCGCGCCATGGAGACGGCCCAGGAGCGCAACGCCGAGTGGGAGAACGACCCGCGCTGGCAGGACCCGGCCTCGCGGGGCGACGGCGGAGGCACGGGCGACGGGGGCGGCGGCCGGAAGGGCGGCTGACTCCCCGCCGCGCGCACGGCGGCCGGCGTTCACGGCGGGCGTTCAGGGCGGGCGTTCAGGGCGGCGTTCACGGGCGACCGCTCACATGGGACCGTTCACCGCCCGGACCCGGCCCGGACGTCGACCTCCACGGTTTCCGCTGCGAACGCGACGCGGGTGCGGGCGCCGTCCGAGGCCCACCGGACCTCCGCGGACGTCTCGTCGGCCGAGAGCAGTACGGCCGCCTCGTGCAGCCCGAGCGGGGTTGCCGTGCCGCCCGCCCCGGCGGTGAGCGCGGCGAGAGCGACGAAGAGCGAGTCCCCGCCCGCGCGGCCGTCCAGTGAGGGCACCAGCGCCCAGCGGGTGAAGGCCGTGCCCTGCGGCGCACGCAGCGCCGCCGCCCCGTTCTCCCTCCAGCCGTGCAGACCGTGCAGCTCAGCTGTCACCTCTTCCGGTGGCTGTCCCGGCACCTCTTCCACTTCCGGGCCGTGCGGATCGCCGGGCCGGGGCCCGCATGCCCAGCCCGTCAGCCGTACGCGTGTGCCCTCGGGAGCACCGAGCACGCGGTGCGCGCGCAGTTCGTAGGGGCCCCGTACGAATGTCAGGCTCTGCACCCGCAGCCCCGGCAGCATCGGTGCACCGTCGGGGAAGACCGGTGTGTGCCAGGACGCCGCCCAGCCCCACGTCCCGTCCGGGCCGGTGGCGGCGCCCAGGGGGCGGACGCGCAGACGCCGGGCGGCGGTGAAGGCGCTGCCGTCCGGGGTGGGCACCTCGACGGCGAAGTGGTTGTCGGGGACGTTGCGGTTCGCGGTCGGGCCGGTGCGGGTGGAGTAGGCGAGGCGTTCGTAGAGCGGGTCGGCGGCATGGGCGCTCTCCCCCTCGTGCGCGGGTACGTGATCGCTGCCGTGGTTGTGCAGACGCACCAGCCCGTCGCCGCCCGTCGTCTGGATCAGCAGCCCGGCCGAGGGCAGCGCGAGGGCGCGGTCGGGGCCCTCGCTGGGCGCTGGCTCCTCACGGGCGGTCCACAGCGGGTCGTCCTCGGGGATCAGAAGCGGCAGCAGGCCCTTCGACGCCCAGTACGGGGAGGCGGGACCGGAGTAGCCCTGAAGCGTCGCCTCGTGCGGTCCGTGCCAGCCCAGGGTCAGCAGCCCGTCCTGGCCGAGTGCGCCCCGCTGCAGGAAGTAGCGCACGGAACCGCTCAGCAGACGGCGGGAGACGCCGGGAGCCAGCGGTGTGTGCCCCGTCAGCGCGCCCAGGGCCACGGCGGCGTTCGCGGCGAAGCGGTAGGTCAGCGAGCGGCCGAAGTGGAGCGGCGCGCCGTTGCCGTCGAAGAGCAGGCTGAAGCTTTCCAGGTGTGTGCGCAGCCGGGCGCCGAGGTGCGCCGACTGGGCGGCGTCCCCCGCGAGATGGGCGTGCAGCAGCGGATACAGGTGCAGGGCCCAGCCGTTGTAGTGGTCGAAGGCCCGGCCGTCGCCGTCGGAGTACCAGCCCTCGCCCGCGTACCAGCTCTCCAGCAGCTCCAGCCCGCGCTCGGTGGCCAGCCAGGTCTCCCGGTCGCCGCGTCCCACCGACTCCAGGAACCCGGCGACGGTCAGCGGGAAGAGGTACCAGTTGTTGGGCGCGGGCACGTGGCGCAGGGCACCCCGCAGCCATGCCTCGGCGCGGTCCTGCACACGGGGCTCCAGCCGGTCCCACAGCCATTCGCGGGTCAGCCGCAGCCCGAGGGCGACGGAGGCCGACTCGACCATCGGCTGCCCCCCGACGATGTGGTCGATGACGGGAGGCCAGGATTCGGCGTCGTCGCGGCCGGGGGTGCGGGTGCCGGCGTCCAGCCCCGCGGCGTACTGCTCCAGCAGGCCGTGCGGGTCCGCGCCTCCCGCCCCTGCGACGCGGAACGCGGCTGCGAGGAACGTACGGGCGTACCCCTCCAGCCCGTCCGAGCGCACCCCGCTGCCGGAGGGGCGGCCCGGGAGGTCGATCAGCGCGCCCTGCGGGGTGGCGAAGCGCCGGGTCGCTGTGAGCAGGCCGTCGGCGGTGGCCTCCCAGTGGCTCCGGGTCCAGCCGGTCCGGGGGGACGACTCCCAGTCGGGAGGGGGGAGTTCGAAGGGCAGCGGCGGGAGGCCGCCGTTGCGGGCGGAGGAGGTGACCGTCATGCCAGGAACGCCAGCCTTTCGCGCCGTACGGGATGGGCGAAGCCCTCTCCACGGGCCCAGCGGGCGACTTCGCCGACGGTGAGGTCGGCGAGCCGCCGCAGTTCGTTGCCCTGGGAGCCTGCGACGTGCGGGGTGATGAGCGCGTTCTCGCAGTCCCACAGGGGGTGTTCGCGCGGCAGCACCTCCGGTTCGGTGACGTCCAGGACCGCCCGGATGCGGCCGCCGAGCACGGCCTCGGTGAGTGCGTCCTGGTCGAGGACGGCGCCCCGTGCGGTGTTGACGAGGGTGGCGTCCGGGCGGAGAGCGGCGAGGAGTTCACGGCTGACCAGACCGCGGGTGGCGGGCAGCAGCGGTGTGTGGATGCTCACCACGTCGCTGGAGGCGAAGAGTTCGTGCAGTGTCACGGGCAGGACGCCGAGGGCGCCGGCCTCCTCCGGTGTGACGTACGGGTCGTACAGCAGCACCCGCAGGTCGTGCGGGCGCAGCAGTTCGATCACCCGGCGTCCGGTCAGGGAGGCGCTGCAGATGCCCACGGTGCGGCGGTAGTTGCCCCTTCCGGGGTCGGGGTGCAGCCAGTCGGTCCGTGCACGTTCCGCGGAGTAGGCGCGGGCGGACTCCAGGACGCGTTTGCCGCTGAGGAGGATCATCGCCAGCGTGTACTCGGCGACCGGGAGCGCGTTGGCCGCGGCGGCGGAGGAGACCTCGATGCCCCTGTCCCAGCAGGCTTCGGTGATGTGCCCGCGTACGCTGCCGGCGGTGTGGGCGACGGCACGCAGGCGGGGGGCCGCGGCGAGTACGGACTCGTCCAGGGGCGGGCAGCCCCAGCCGGTGATGAGCAGTTCGGTCTGTGCCAGTACGCGCCGGGCTTCGTCCGTGCCGAGGTCGTCGAGGGCGGGCAGCGGAGCGGGTTCGGTGTGCCGGGCCAGTGCGTCCAGGGACTCGGGGCCCAGGACGCTTCGGACGGCCCCGGGGCTCATCGCGAGAGCCGCGCGTGGCCTGCGGAGCGGGGACGGTCGAGGGGGCAGGGGACTGCGCACGGTGCCTCCCGCGGGGCGAGGGGATCACCGGCATCCTGAGCGCCGTGACGGAAAGGGTCAATGGAGCGATCAGAAATCGACCAGAGAAAGACCATAAACGGTCAAACGATCGTTGTGGTGCGGCGGGCGGGTGCCGTCACCGTCGATCCGCGCACCTTCAGCTCGGGCAGCAACTCCAGCCTGCGTACCGCTTCGGGACGTGCCTCCCGCGGACGCTGCAGCCGCCGCAGCAGCAACTCGGCTGCGGCACGGCCGATTTCCTCCTTCGGCGGGGCGACCGCCGTCAGCGGCGTGCTGCCCAGCGCGGCCACCACGTCGTCGTAGGCGACCACCGAGCAGTCGTGCGGCACTCCGATGCCCGCCTGCTCCAACTGCTGCACCAGCATCAGCGCGTCGACGTCCCCGTGGAGCACGGCCGCCGTCGCACCGTGCTCGCCGAGCACCGCCGCCAGATCCGGCGGGGGCGCGGCGGCGACCGGCGGGTCCGCCTCCGGGCCTGCCTCCGGGTCCGCCTCCGCTGCGGCGTCCGGCGAGCTGAGGACCACCGCCCACCGGTCGATCCCCTGGTGACGCCCCGCGATCGAGGCGAAGGCGGCGCGTACGGTGCGCGCCGTCGGGCTGTCGTCCCGCGCCGCCAGGACGATCCTGCGGTGGCCCAGCCCCGTCAGGTGCTCCACCGCGAGGTGCACGCCGTACCAGTGGTCCGAGCGCACGGAGTCCGTGGAGTGCAGCGGGCCGCCGTCACAGGGGCGCCGCTCCATCAGTACGACGGGCACGTTCAGGGCGGTGAGCCAGTCGTGGTCGTCGCGTTCCGCCGCGGCGCTGCGCCAGCGCGGTGCGATCAGCAGCCCTCGCGCACCTCCCTCCAGGGCGCGTGCCGCCATGGCCCGTTCGGAACCCGCCGTGTGCGGTGCGATGTGCATGGCCACGCGCATCCCGGCCGCTTCCACCACCGCTCGCGCCCCGTGCACGGCCTCGAAGAGGTACGCGTGGCGCTCGGGCACCACCAGGCCGACCGGCCCGCCCTCCGGCCCGCCCGTCCCGTGCGCGCCGCCCGCCCGCCGCGTGCCGGGGCCTGCCGTGACGGACGCGGGCGAGCCGTCACCTGCGAGGGGAGCCGTCGACCGTGCGACGCCGTGGCCACGCCGCAACTCCCCGCCGCGCGCCAGCTCTTCGACGTCGCGCCGCACGGTGACGACGGAGACCTCCAGCTCCGCGGCGAGGTCGGTCACCCGCGCCGTCCCGCGTGAGCGCACGACGTCGAGTATGCGCTGGCGCCTGCGCTCCACCGGCTCCCGCATGCGGGCCCCTTGCCGTGTTCGTTCTGCCGTGTTCGTTCGACCGTTCCGGCAGCAGCATAGCGACCGCCCGTCCCGCCGGGCCGGGCTCCGGGCGGCGGAAGGGTGGTTCAGCGGTGGGAGGGCGGAGGGTTCACCAGCGGGAGGGCGGAGGCGCCGAGAGCTGGTCGGCCAGGCGTGAGAGGCGGTCGCGGAAGGGCCGCCGGCGCGTACGGCCGCCGGGCAGGCCCGGTACGCCGCCCGGACCGCCCGGTCCGTGGAAACTCTCCCCGGCAGCCGCGCTGACGAGGTGCTGGACGGTGTCCAGGTCGACCTCGGCCGCGTCCGCGGTCAGCACGTCGTGCGCGATGCCGTGCAGTTCGCGCAGGTCGCCCGCCGTACGGTCGTCCAGCGACAGCACGGTCGCGCCCGCCCGGCGCGCGTCCTGCACTCTCTCCAGCAGGCCCGCGCCCGGCTGTTCCGGCGTGACCACCAGCACGGTCTCCCTGCGTCCGGCCGCCTCGATCCGGCCCAGCCCGGCCGACAGATGGGCCGGCGCGGAGGGCGGTACGCGGTGCCGTACGAGCGTGGGGGACAGCTCCGGCAGCCCCGACCAGGCGGCCTCGTCGTCCAGGTGCGCGGCCAGGTGCCACGGCTCGTACGACTCCGTCCCCACCAGCAGCAGGCCGCCCTTGTTCGGGCCGGCAGAGGCGCGGAGCGATCCGGCGAACCGGCGTGCGGAGCGCACCCACTCGGTTCCGGCGAGCACTTCCCTCAGATGTGCGACGCGTACGGCATCCATGGCCCGGCATGATGCCTCAAACTGCCCTGCGCGAGGGGCGAATCGGCTGTGGTCACCCGTACGGACGGGATCGCGGGCGGCAGTGGCGCACGCCGTCTCCCCGGCTCCGTCTTCCCGGCGCCGCCCTCCCGTACGTGATCACCTTCACCACGTGGAGTGCGGCGCGGCGGCGGGGCCGGGTGGCAGGATCTCCACATGACTTCCTCTTCCTCTGCATCCTCCGCCCCCGCCCCGAAGAAGGACCCCTGGGACCTCCCCGACGTCTCCGGGCTGACCGTCGGTGTGCTCGGCGGTACGGGAGACCAGGGACGCGGCCTGGCCTACCGGCTGGCCAGGGCGGGCCAGTCCGTCGTCATCGGATCGCGCGCGGCCGAAAGGGCCCAGCAGGCCGCGGACGAGCTGGGCATGGGCGTCCAGGGCGCGGACAACGCCGAGTGCGCGCGCCGCTCCGACGTGGTGATCGTCGCGGTTCCCTGGGACGGCCACGCGCGCACCCTGGAGTCGCTGCGGGAGGAGCTGAGGGGAAAGCTCGTCGTGGACTGCGTCAACCCGCTCGGCTTCGACAAGAAGGGCGCGTACGCCATCCGTCCGGAGGAGGGCAGCGCCGCCCAGCAGGCGGCGGCACTGCTGCCGGACTCCCGCGTCACCGCGGCCTTCCACCACCTCTCCGCCGTGCTGCTCTGCGACGCGGAGGTCGAGAAGATCGACACCGATGTGATGGTGCTCGGCGAGGTACGGGAGGACTGCGCGATCGTGCAGGCACTCGCGGGGCGCGTCCCCGGCATGCGCGGAGTCTTCGCGGGCCGGCTGCGCAACGCCCACCAGGTCGAGTCGCTGGTCGCCAACATCGTCTCGGTCAACAGGCGTTACAAGGTGCACGCGGGTATCCGGCTCACCGACATGTGACGGGTGCGTGCCGGGGGAGGGGAGCGGCCGGGGCCCGTCGCGCACGATGGGGGAGAATGACGGGGCGGTGCGGCACGTCAGGCCGGGCCGCCCCGGCCGCCCGACAGGCCGACGGCCCGGCCGCACCGTCCCGAGTGGAGTCTCCAGCATGTCCGCCCCCGCAGTCTCCTCCCGCACACCCCGGGGGATCGCCCGGTACGCCACCGTCCTGTGCGTGCTCGCCGTGGTCGCGGCCGTCCTCTCGTTCGTCAAGGGCAGCTGGTTCGGCGTCGTGTGGGTGCTGCTGGCGGGGCTGTCCTCCAACATGGCCTGGTACTACGCGCGCAGGGCACGCCGGGCGCGCGCCGCCGCCGACGGCGGCATGGGCGGCGGCCCGGACAGCGGCGAGGGGGCGGGTCCGGGGAGTTCTACGGCTGCGGAGTGACGGAGAGCTCCGGCTCGCCCTGCCAGAAGCGGAAGTAGTCGTAGCCGTAGGCGACATCGAGTTCCGACACGTCCAGGAGCCGCATCACCTCGCCGATCCCCTCCCAGAAGACCCCGTTGACCGCCGGAATCCACAGGCAGCCGAAGACGACCAGCAGGCCGAACGGCGCGAAGGGTTCGGCCTGCCGCCGAGCCGCGGGGGACAGCCACGGCTCCAGCACGCCGTAGCCGTCCAGTCCGGGGACGGGCAGCAGGTTCAGCACGGCGGCGGTCACCTGGAGCATCGCCAGGAACGCCAGCGCGTACCGGAAGGCGAAGGGCACCTGACCCATCGCGCCCAGCCAGAACGGCGCGGTCAGCAGTGCGGCGAACAGCGCGTTCGTGAGCGGGCCCGCGGCCGAGATGAGGCTGTGCTTCCAGCGGCCCCGGATGCGCCCGCGTTCGATGTAGACGGCGCCGCCCGGCAGGCCGATGCCGCCCAGGACGACGAAGATCACGGGCAGCACGATGCTCAGCATGGCGTGCGTGTACTTGAGCGGGTTGAGGGTGAGATAGCCCTTCGCGGCGACCGACACGTCGCCGCCGCGCAGTGCCGTACGGGCGTGTGCGTACTCGTGCAGACAGAGCGAGACGATCCAGCCCGAGACGACGAAGAAGAAGACCGCCACGCCCGTGACGACCGCCAGGCCCGACCAGACAGCCCACCCGGAGAGCCCCATGACGGCGGTGAGTCCGAGGAAGACGGGGCTGATGCGGTAGTGGTCCGGATGGGGAGAGGTGCCGGTCATGGGGTCAGACCGTACCGGCATCCGGAAGCCGCCGGTCAACTGGCCTCGAACGCAAGGAAGTTGCGTGCGTCCGGCGGAGCTCCCGTCCTGACACCCTGCCGTCGGCGCCGCCCGGCCGGGCGGTGCGCGGGGGAAGCGCCGGAGCCGGGGACGCCCGGGGGTGGCCCGGACGTCCCGGGCGCCGTCAGGAGAAGCTGTGCCGGGCCTCGGGGAAGTCTCCCGAGATCACGTCCTGGGCGAAGGATCTCGCCGCGTCGCCGAGCACCTGCCGAAGCTGCGCGTACTGCTTCACGAAGCTGGGCACCCTGCCGGCGGTGAGCCCCGCCATGTCCGTCCACACCAGGACCTGGGCGTCGGTCTCCGCCCCGGCGCCGATGCCGATGGTCGGGACATGCAGCGAGCGGGTCACCTCGGCGGCCAGCTCCGCCGGCACCGCCTCCAGCACCACCGCGAAGGCACCCGCGTCCTGCACGGACTTGGCGTCGCGCAGGAGCTGCTGCGCGGCCTCCTCGCCGCGGCCCTGCACGCGGTAGCCCATGGCGTGCACGGACTGCGGGGTGAGGCCCACGTGCGCCATGACGGGGATGCCGGACTGCACCATCAGCTCGATCTGGTGCGCGGAGCGCTCGCCGCCCTCCAGCTTCACGGCTCCCGCCCCGGCCTCCTTGATCAGCCGGGTGGCGCTGCGCAGCGCCTGTACGGGGCCTTCCTGGTACGAGCCGAAGGGCAGGTCGGCGACGACGAGGGCGCGCTCGGTGCCGCGTACGACCGCGGCCGTCAGCATCGTCATCTCGTCCAGGGTGACCGGGACGGTGGTCTCGTAGCCGAGGTGGCAGTTGCCCATGGAGTCGCCGACGAGCATGACGGGGATGCCGGACTCGTCGAAGACGGAGGCGGTCATCGCGTCGTAGGCGGTGAGCATGGGCCAGCGCTCTCCGCGCTCCTTGGCGGCGCCCAGGTCGCGGACGGTCACGCGGCGGTTGCGTACGCCGCCGTAGAGGGTCGCGGGCTGCTTGGTCGAGGGCCCGTCCTGCTTCTGCGCATCAGGCATGGCTGAAGGCTCCTGTATGTCGTCTCGAGGCGCCCTGACGGCGTCCCCGGATACACGTCCATGCTGGCACGCGCCGCCACCCGGCGGAAGGGGAACCGGACGGCGCGGCCGCACCGTGCGGCGGGCCGGTGCGGCGCGGTGTGTGCGGCTTCCGTCACAGCGCGGAGGAAGCGCGCAGGAACCGGAACCCGATCCGCTGCGGGGTTCGTCCTGCATGGCACAGGGAGGGGCGCGCGAGACGGCCGCACGGGCGGACTGCCGCGCGACCTTCGCTGAGCGGGACGTACCGAGTGATCGCCTATCGTTCGACAAGCACCGGCAAGGCAAGTGAGGACAGCGGATGGCACGTGCGTACATGGCGGAGGCCGAGCAGACTTCGGGCGAGAGGCGCGGATTCCTCTCCCGGGCCCGCGAGGACGGCCGCACCGTGCGCCCGGGACCGGCCGGCTGGTGGAACGGGGCGGCCTGGCGGCGCGGCTGGGTGCTGGCCGCCGTCAACGTCCTGCTGGCGCTGGCGCTGTTCCTGCACGCCGAGGTGCCCAACGCCATCGGCAACCTCGGCTCGTTGTGGGAGACCTTCCTGCCCTGGGGCGGGGTGCTCGTGCCCGTACTGGCGCTGATGGCGCTGCTGCGCCGTTCCCCGACCGCGACGATCACGCTGCTGCTGCCGACGCTGGTCTGGGTGAACCTGTTCGGGGGCCAGTTCACCGACAAGGCGGGTACGGGCGGCGATCTCACCGTCGTCACGCACAACGTCAACGCCGGCAATCCGGACCCGGCCCGCACCGCACGCGAACTGGCGGGCTCGGGCGCGGACATCGTGGCGCTGGAGGAGGTGGCCGGAGGTCAGGCCGCCCAGTACGAGAAGGGTCTGGCGGACGCGTACCGCCACCACAAGCGCGTGGGCACGGTCGGCATCTGGAGCAAGTACCCGATGCGCGACACCTCGACGGTCGACATCAAGATGGGATGGCCGCGTGCGATGCGTACGACCGTCACCACGCCGAAGGGTGACCTCGCGGTCTACGCCGCTCATCTGCCGTCGGTGCGGCTGCAGTTCGCGTCCGGATTCACGGCGGGGCAGCGGGACGACAGCGCCTCGGCGCTCGGCAACGCCATAGCGGACGACCCGCTCGAGCGTGCCGTGCTGCTCGGCGACCTCAACGGCACCATGAACGACCGCGCCCTCGCGCCCGTCACCTCGCAGATGCGCTCCACGCAGGGGGCGGCCGGGGACGGGCCCGGGTTCAGCTGGCCCGCCTCGTTCCCGACGACGCGCATCGACCAGATCATGGTGAAGGGCATGGAGCCCGTCTCGTCCTGGGCACTGTCCCCGACCGGCAGCGACCATCTGCCCGTGGCCGCCTCGATCAGCTTCTGACAGGGACCAGCGCGCGTCCCTTCCCCCTCGCTGCTCCTTCCTCGGCTCCCTACGCAGCCGCAGGGCCCCGCCGCCCTGCGGCTGCGTCCTTCGCCCTGCGTCCTGCGCCCCCGTGTCGTGAATCACGTGCCCGCGGAGCAGTTGTTGCTGTCCTGAAACATGCAGGGCGGCCTCGGCGAAAAGGTGTCTGCAAGAATTTGTTCCGCGTGAGAACATAATCAGCTGTGCCCGTGCCCCGACGATGACGTCGCGCACGCCGGACACGCATCTCCTCATACCTACCGGCCCCAGCGGCCTCCATTGCCGACGACCTTGCTCCACCCTGCCCTGAAAGGTTTTTGCCCCATGCCTCTGGCCTTGCTCGCCCTCGCGATCAGCGCCTTCGGAATAGGCACGACCGAGTTCGTGATGATGGGCCTGCTGCCCAACGTCGCGGACGACATGGGAACGTCCGTGCCCGCGGCCGGACACCTCGTCTCGGCCTATGCCATCGGCGTCGTCGTCGGCGCCCCGCTGCTCACCGCTCTCGGAACCCGCGTACCGCGCAAGCGGATGCTGGTGCTGCTCATGGGTGTCTTCACGGTCGGCAACCTTGCCTCCGCCCTCGCGCCCGGATACGGGACGCTGCTGGCGAGCCGCGTGCTGGCCGGACTGCCGCACGGGGCTTTCTTCGGCGTCGGCGCCGTCGTCGCCGCGCGGCTGGTGACACGGGACCGCCGTGCCCGCGCCGTGGCCACCATGTTCCTCGGGCTCACGGTCGCCAACATCATCGGCGTACCCGCCGGCACCGCGATCGGCCAGGCGCTGGGCTGGAGGGCGACCTTCCTCATCGTCAGCCTCATCGGCGTGATCTCCATGGCGGCGCTGTCCGCACTGGTCCCCGCCGTGCCGATGGAGCACCAGCGCGGCCTCGGCCACGAGGTCCGCGCGCTCGGGCACCGCCAGGTGGTGCTCGGCCTGCTGACAGCGGTCTTCGGCTTCGGCGGTGTCTTCGCCGTCTACAGCTACCTCGCCTCGATCATGACCGAGGTGACCGGTCTCGCCGAGTCCTCCCTCACCCTCGTCCTCGCGCTCTTCGGCATCGGCATGACGCTGGGCGCCCTGGTCGCGGGCCCGCTGACGGACCGGGCGCCGCGGCCCACGCTCTACGGGGGGCTGGCCACGCTCGCCGTGGCGATGCTCGTCTTCCACGCGGTCGCCGACATCAGGTGGGCGGCGATGGTGATGGTCGTGGTGCTGGGCGGCGTCGGGTTCATGACCACGACCCCCCTGCAGATGATCATCATGCAGAACGCGCGCCACGCCCCCACCTTGGCCTCCGCCGGCAACCAGTCGGCGTTCAACCTCGCCAACGCGGGCGGCGCGTGGCTGGGCGGCGCCGCCATCGCGGCGGGCTGGGGCTGGACCTCGCCGATGCTGGTGGGTGTCGTGCTGTCGCTGTGCGGTCTCGGCATCGCCGTGCTCGCGGGAGTGATGGACCGGGACGCCACGGTCTCGCGTTCGCGGATCGTCGCGCGCGGCGTGCCCCGCCTGCGGCGCGCACAGCCCGCGGAGAGCGTCTCGGGGTGACGCCGTCTTTCCAGGCCCGGGGGCCGCGCCGCGGCGCGGCCCCCGGGCGTTCAGCTGCGGGGCAACGGGCCCGTACCGCCCGCGCGTTCACACGGCGCCGGTGGCACCCGTCTCACGCCAGTGGTTCGTGATCGGCAGACGGCGGTCCTTGCCGAAGCCCTTGGCGGAGATCTTCGTACCCGGCGGGTACTGGCGGCGCTTGTACTCCGCCGCGTCCGTCATCCGCAGCACCCGCGTGACGACCTCCGCGTCGAAGCCGCGGGCGATGATGTCCTCGCGGCCCACGTCGCCGTCCACGTACAGCTTGAGGATGCGGTCCAGCACGTCGTAGTCGGGGAGGGAGTCCGTGTCGACCTGGCCCGGGCGCAGTTCGGCGCTGGGCGGCTTGGCGATGCTGTTCTCCGGGACGGGCGGAGTCCCGCCGCGTTCGGCCGCGTCGCGGTTGCGCCATCTCGCCAGCCGGAAGACGTTCGTCTTGTAGACGTCCTTGATCGGCCCGTACGCCCCGACGGAGTCGCCGTAGAGCGTCGAATAGCCGCATGCCAGCTCGGACTTGTTGCCCGGCGCGAGCACGATGTGGCCCTCCTGGTTGGACAGCCCCATCAGCGTCACCCCGCGCAGCCGTGACTGGAGGTTCTCCTCGGCCACCCCGGTGAGGCCGACCGAGCCCATGACGGCGTCGAACATCGGATGGATGGGCACCGTGCGGTAGTTGAGCCCGGTGCGGTGGGCCAGTTCGGCGGCGTCGTCCTCGGAGTGCTGGGAGGAGTAGCGGGAGGGCATCGAGACGCCGTGCACGTTCTCGGGGCCGAGCGCGTCGCAGGCGATGGCGGCGACGAGGGCGGAGTCGATGCCGCCGGAGAGTCCGATCAGCACCGAGCGGAAGCCGTTCTTGGCCGCGTACGCGCGCAGGCCGACCACGAGAGCGGTGTAGATCTCCTCGTCGTCCTCCATGCGCGGCGCCTCGCTGCCGGTGACCTCCGGCTCGTAGGCGGGCAGCGGGTCGGCGGAGAGCACGACGTGCTCCACCCGCAGTCCGTCGTCGACGGCTCCGGAGGGCGGGGCCGCCGGAGCGGCGGGCAGGTCCAGATCGACCACGACGCAGCCCTGTTCGAACTGCGGTGCGCGCGCGAGCACTTCGCCGTCACGGTCGACGATGATCGAGTCGCCGTCGAAGACCAGCTCGTCCTGGCCGCCGATCATCGCGAGGTAGGCCGTGGTGCAGCCGGCTTCCTGGGCGCGCTTGCGGACCAGTTCCAGGCGGGTGTCGTCCTTGTCGCGCTCGTAGGGGGAGGCGTTCACCGACAGCAGCAGCCCGGCGCCGGCGGCACGGGCGGCGGGGACCCGGCCGCCCTCCTGCCACAGGTCCTCGCAGATGGCGAGGGCGACGTCGATCCCGTGCACCCGGATGACGGGGAGGGTCTGGCCGGGGACGAAGTAGCGGAACTCGTCGAAGACGCCGTAGTTGGGCAGATGGTGCTTGGCGAACGTCAGCGCCACCTCGCCGCCGTGCAGGACGGCTGCCGCGTTCTGCGGCGCGCCCGCCGGGCTGCCCAGTACGGCGCGTGCGTCCTCGGCGCGGTCGAGGTACCCCACGACGACGGGGACCTCGCCGAAGCCCTCGTCCGCCAGCCGCCGCGCGAGAGCGCGCACGGCCGCGCGGCTCGCGCTCACGAACGAGCCGCGCAGCGCCAGGTCCTCCACCGGATAGCCGGTCAGCATCATCTCGGGGAACGCCACGAGGTGGGCTCCCTGTTCGACCGAGTGCCGGGTCCAGTGGACGACCGACTCGGCGTTGCCTTCCAGGTCGCCCACGGTGGAGTCGATCTGATTCAGAGCGAGACGTAGTTGAGCCACGTTCCCCACTGTAATCGTCTCTCTGACGCGATGAGGAGCGGGTGCCCGAGAAGGTCCGGACGGCAACTGTCAAAGCAGATCGTGCGGCTCCGAAATGGGCGCGAGGGAACCGGTCACGAGGTGTTCACATCGCCATCACAACCGTATCCAGTACCCAGCCACCCCTACGCGAGGGTATCCGCAGCATTTCGATACCTGCTGTACTGGATTCGATGCCCCCCTGGCGGGCATCGGTCAGTGACGTGAACTCGCCATCGCTCAAGGGGATGTGCATGCTGGAGGCCCTCGGTCTCGAACCCGTCCAACAGCAGACCTACGAGGCGCTCGTGGACGGTGCGGTCACCGTCTCCCAGCTCCGTACGGAGCTGGGGCTGAGCGCCGCCAGAGTGCGGGAGACCCTCGTCGCGCTGGAGAAGCTGAGCCTGGTGGGCCGCTATCCCGGAGAGAGGCGGGGCGAGGAGAGGTTCCTGCCGGTCGCCCCCGAGGTCGCATTCGAGTCGCTGCTGCTGGCCCGCGAGGAGGCCATCCACCGCACCCGCCGCCACATCCAGCTGCTGGCCACCCGCTTCCGCGCCAACGCCACCGCCCGCGACCCCGTCGACCTGGTGGAGATCGTGACCGGCCGTGCCGCCGTGATCCAGCAGGTCGACCAGCTCCAGCACAGCGCGCGGCACCAGATTCGCGGCATCGACCGGCCCCCGTACGCCAACAGCGACCCGGACCGCCTCGACCCCAAGACCGGGATGATGCCGGTGCAGGCGAAGACGATGCGGCGGGGCATCGGCTACCGCGTCATCTACGACACCCACGGCCTGGAGACCTTCCACCGCATCGACACGGACATCGAGGCCTGTGCCGAACTGGGCGAGGAGGCGCGGGTGATGGCCGATACGCCGACGAAGCTGCTGGTCGCGGACGACCGGGTCGCTCTGATACCGCTGCGCTCCGCGCCGCACGAGATGGCCAGCAGCGTGGTGGTGCATCCCTCCGGGCTGCTGGACGCGCTGTGCGAGTTCTTCGAGGTGCTCTGGGCGCGTGCCCTGCCGCTCTCCGCGTACCTGGCGGGCCGTCCGCACGGCGCCGGTGACGCCCCGAGCCCGGACGAGGCGCGGCTGCTGGCCCTGCTGACGACCGGGCTGACGGATCAGGTGATGGCGCGCCAACTCGGCGTCAGCTACCGCACGTTCCAGCGCCGGCTGAGCGGGCTGATGGAGCGCCTCGGCGCCGGCACCCGCTTCCAGCTGGGCATGCGCGCCGCGAGTCTCGGCTGGGTCTCGCAGCCCCCGGAAGAGGGTGTGCGCATCGCCGCCGGAGCCGCGGGTGAGCTCGCGGCCGGTCCGGGGGCGGAGGAGGGTGTCCGAGGTGCGAAGAATGCTCACTGAGGTGTTGCTTCGTCCACCGGAGGGGAATCCTTGTTCTGTTACTCGCCAGTGTGAGAACTTCGGTGCGTGAGGTCGTCGCGACAAGGCGGCTCACCGACGAAGACCACACGGCCCGGGCCCCTCTGACCGCCCCGGCCATGCAACAACAGCCGCGGTCCGGTATCCCCCACTACCGGGCCGCGGCTTTCGTCCGTCCGCAGCCGCGCGGAGCCCGCCCGTGCAGCTGCCGGCTCTCTTCCCCCGCCGTCTTCTCGGGCGTGCGCCGCCCCGTGTTCTCCGGTGGCCCGCCGCACCCTCGTATGCCCGCGACGCGGCAGGCCGGCCGGCAGGTCCGCCGGTGGGACGGGGGTGCGTCCGGGGGCGCCTCCGGGGTGCGTCCGGGTGAGCAGGGGACCGCCCGGGGCGCAGGGCAGCGCGGCGCGCACAGCCGCCCGTTCGCCTGCGTGGACCTGCCCTCTCCCGTGGTGTACTGGGAACGGCGCGGCGAGCCCGGATGTGCGCAGGCAACGCTCCGGAAACCGTGTGGTGGGATGCTCGGAGCCGCCCTGGGGTCCCCCGGGGCCACCCAGGCTCCCTGGAGGTTCCCGTCCGGGCTGCACAGGCCCGGCGGGGAGTGTTCCACCGGGTGCGACCGCGCATCCTGACCAGCGAGGATAGGTGACTATGGATAAGCAGCAGGAATTCGTGCTCCGCACGCTCGAGGAGCGCGACATCCGGTTCGTCCGGCTGTGGTTCACCGATGTTCTCGGCTTCCTCAAGTCCGTCGCCGTCGCCCCCGCCGAGCTCGAGCAGGCCTTCGACGAGGGAATGGGCTTCGACGGATCGGCGATCGAGGGCTTCGCCCGGGTCTACGAGTCGGACATGATCGCGAAACCGGACCCCGGCACCTTCCAGATCCTGCCCTGGCGCGCCGAGGCGCCCGGCACGGCACGGATGTTCTGCGACATCCTCATGCCGGACGGTTCCCCCTCCTACGCGGACCCGCGCTACGTCCTCAAGCGCAGCCTCGCCAAGGCATCCGACCTCGGCTTCACCTTCTACACCCATCCCGAGATCGAGTTCTTCCTGCTCAAGGACCGCCCCGTGGACGGGTCCCGGCCGATGCCGGCGGACACCTCCGGGTACTTCGACCACACCCCGCAGCACGTCGGCATGGACTTCCGCCGGCAGGCGATCACGATGCTGGAGTCGATGGGCATCTCGGTGGAGTTCTCCCACCACGAGGGCGCCCCCGGCCAGCAGGAGATCGACCTGCGCTACGCGGACGCCCTCTCCACGGCCGACAACATCATGACCTTCCGGCTGGTGATGAAGCAGGTCGCGCTGGAGCAGGGCGTACAGGCGACGTTCATGCCCAAGCCGTTCTCCGAGCACCCGGGCTCCGGCATGCACACCCACCTGTCGCTGTTCGAGGGCGACCGCAACGCCTTCTACGAGTCGGGCTCGGAGTACCAGCTCTCCAAGGTCGGCCGCTCCTTCATCGCCGGGCTCCTCACCCACGCGGGCGAGATCTCCGCCGTCACCAACCAGTGGGTCAACTCCTACAAGCGCATCTGGGGCGGCGCCAACCGCACCGCGGGCGAGGGCGGCGAGTCCCCCTCCTACATCTGCTGGGGCCACAACAACCGCAGCGCGCTGATCCGCGTGCCGATGTACAAGCCCGGCAAGATGGGCTCCACCCGGATCGAGGTACGTTCGCTGGACTCGGGCGCCAACCCCTACCTCGCGTACGCGACCTTGCTGGCCGCGGGCCTGAAGGGCATCGACGAGGGGTACGAACTCCCGCCGGGCGCCGACGACGACGTATGGGCCCTGTCCGACGCCGAACGCCGCGCCATGGGCATCGAGCCGCTCCCGCAGAACCTGGGCGAGGCCATCACGCTGATGGAGCGCAGCGAACTGGTCGCCGAGACGCTGGGCGAGCACGTCTACGACTTCTTCCTGCGCAACAAGAAGCAGGAGTGGGAGGAGTACCGCAGCGAGGTCACCGCCTTCGAACTGCGCAAGAGTCTGCCGGTGCTGTGAGCGCGCGGTGAGACGCGTGTGAAACGCGGGTCGCCGGCGCGGCCACCGGGCACACGGCCCCCCGTGGCCGCCGGGCGGCGGACGAGCGGACCACGCGGAGTGCGAGAGACGGAGGAAAGTCAGCGTGCAGGGCGGTCGGCGGGACAGCCGGTACGGACAGCTGGTACGGCGCGGATTCACCGAGCCGGCCACGGCGGAGCGGCTGCTGGCCTCCCCGCCGCTGGCCGCCGTCCGCACGGACACCGGGCTGCTGGACGCCTTCGGCGCGACCGCCGACCCCGACCTCGCGCTGATCGGGCTCGTACGGCTCGTCGAGGCGCAGCCCGATCCGCAGCCGCTGCTGGACACGCTGCTGACCAGCAAGCCGCTGCGTGACCGGCTGCTGGGTGTGCTCGGCGTCTCGGAGGCGCTCGGCGACCATCTCGCCGGGCACCCCCAGGACTGGCACGACCTCGTCAGCTACGAGTCGGCCGACCTGCATCCCGGCGTCGAGGAGTTCGAGGCCGTCGTCGGGGTCGCCGCCGACCCCGACGACCTGCGGCACCGCTACCGGCGCTGCCTGCTGGCCATCGCCGCACGCGACGTGTGCGGCACGAGCGATCTGGCCCGGAGCGCCGCGGAGCTGGCCGACCTGGCCACCGCCACGCTGCGCGCCGCCCTCGCCCTCGCCCGGAGTGAGGCGCCCGAGGACGCCAGGGCGTGCCGGCTCGCCGTGATCGGCATGGGCAAGTGCGGCGGCCGCGAGCTGAACTACGTCTCCGACGTGGACGTCATCTTCGTCGCGGAGCCCGCCGAGTCCGCGGAGGAGTCCCCGGCGCTGCAGGCAGCGGGCCGTCTCGCGGCGCGCATGATGCGCATCTGCTCCGACACCACGGCCGAGGGCACGATCTGGCCCGTGGACGCCAACCTGCGCCCCGAGGGCCGCAACGGCCCGCTGGTGCGCACCCTCTACTCCCACCTCGCCTACCTCAACCGGTGGGCCAAGACCTGGGAGTTCCAGGCCCTTCTCAAGGCGCGGCCCGTCGCCGGCGACACGGCGCTCGGCGAGGCGTACCAGGAGGCCGTCGCTCCGCTGGTGTGGCAGGCCGCCGAGCGTGAGAACTTCGTCCCCGACGTGCAGCAGATGCGCCGCCGCGTCGTCGACGCCATCCCCAAGGCCCACATCGAACGGGAGCTGAAGCTGGGCCCCGGCGGTCTGCGGGACGTCGAATTCGCCGTCCAGCTCCTCCAGTTGGTGCACGGACGCTCCGACACGACGCTGCGCAGCCCCTCCACGCTCTCCGCGCTGGAGGCGCTCGCCGTCGGCGGCTACGTCGGAAGGCAGGACGCCGCCGCTCTGGAGGCGGCCTACCGCTTCCTGCGCACGATGGAGCACCGCATCCAGCTGCACCGCATGCGCCGCACCCACCTCATGCCCGAGTCGGAGGCGGACCAGCGCCGGCTGGGGCGTTCGCTCGGCCACCGCAGCGAGCCCGTCAGCGAACTCCACAAGTCGTGGCGCCGGCACGCCGCGGCCGTACGCCGCCTGCACGAGAAACTCTTCTACCGGCCGCTGCTGGACGCCGTGGCGCAGCTGGACGTCGGCGAGGCCCGGCTCTCGCCGAGCGCCGCCCGGCAGCGTCTGGAGGCACTGGGCTACGCCGACCCGGCAGGGGCGCTGCGCCATCTGGAGGCGCTGGCCAGCGGGGTCAGCAGAAAGTCCGCCATCCAACGCACCCTGCTGCCGGTGCTGTTGGGCTGGTTCGCCGACTCGGCCGACCCCGACGCCGGGCTCCTCGGCTTCCGCAAGGTCTCCGACGCCCTCGGCACCACTCCCTGGTACCTGCGGCTGCTGCGGGACGAGGGAGCCGCCGCGGAGAACCTCGCCCGCGTCCTGTCCGCGGGCCGCCTCGCCCCCGACCTGCTGCTGCGGGCGCCCGAAGCGGTGGCGGTGCTCGGCCACGAGGGCGGGCTGCTGCCGCGCTCGCGTTCGGCGCTGACCCAGGAGGTGCTTGCCGCCGTCGGCCGCGCCGGGGACGCCGGGTCGGCGGTCGCGGCGGCGCGCGGGGTGCGGCGCCGGGAGCTGTTCCGTACGGCCGCGGGCGACCTCATCGGCGCGTACGGCACCGAGGAGCTGCCCACGGAGGACCCCGCGGAGGCCGTGGACCGTATCGGATCGGCCCTCACCGACATCAACTCCGCCACCGTCGCGGGCGCGCTGCGCGCCGCCGTGCGCGGCCAGTGGGGCGACGAACTGCCCACCAGGTTCGCGGTGATCGGCATGGGGCGCTTCGGCGGGCACGAGCTGAGCTACGGCTCGGACGCCGACGTCCTCTTCGTCCACGAGGCCCGTGACGGCGTGAGCGAGGAGGAGGCGAACAAGGCCGCCCTGGCCGTCGCCACCGAGATGCGCCGTCTGCTCCAGCTCCCCTCCAGCGACCCGCCGCTGCTCGTGGACGCCGATCTGCGCCCCGAGGGCAAGTCCGGGCCGCTGGTGCGCTCCCTGGACTCCTACGCCTCCTACTACCGCCGCTGGTCCTCGGCCTGGGAGAGCCAGGCGCTGCTGCGCGCCGACCCCGTCGCCGGCGACGGGGAACTGGGCCGCCGCTTCATCGAACTCGTCGACCCTCTGCGCTACCCGGCCGACGGCCTCAGCGACGAGGCGCTGCTGGAGATCCGGCGGCTGAAGGCACGGATGGAGGCCGAGCGCATGCCGCGCGGCGCCGACTCGACCACGCACGCGAAGCTCGGCCGCGGCGGCCTCGCGGACGTGGAGTGGACGGTGCAGCTTCTCCAGCTCCGGCACGGGGCGAGGGAGCCGGGACTGCGCACGACCCGTACCCGTCCCGCCCTGGCGGCCGCCCGTGAGGCCGGGCTGCTGGACGAGGAGGACGCCCGCATCCTGGACGAGGCGTGGCTGCTGGCGACGCGGGTGCGCAACGCGGTGATGCTGGTACGCGGACGGGCGGGCGACACCTTCCCTTCGGACGCACGGGAGTTGGGGGCCGTCGGGCGCTACCTCGGCTACGAGTCGGCAGGCCCCGGGCCGCGGACGGCCGAAGCCGCGGGCAGCGGCGAGATGCTGGACGACTACCGCCGTGTGACGCGGCGGGCCCGCAGCGTCGTGGAGCGGCTCTTCTACGAGGGCTGACCGCGAGGGCCGAGGGCGAGGGCCGAGGGCGAGGGCCGAGTGCGAGCGGCGTACACGAGCGGCGAACACCGGGCCGCGCACGGCGGCCGGGAACGGTCCGGACGGGACCGGCCACGACCACGGGACCGGCGGGGCCTAACGGACCGGCGGGCCCTGACGGACCGGCTGCGAGGGCGGCCGCGCGGACGCCTTCGAGGGCTGTCCGGGCTCGTCCGCCGGCTGTTCCCGGCCCGCCGGCCGTTCCCGCTCCGCCGGCCGTTCCCGCTCCGCGGACGCGGCGCCCTCCGTACCGACCCGTCTCGGCAGCCGGTACGACAGGCGTCCGTACCAGCCGTAGGAGAGGGCGAATCCGAAGCCCAGGCAGATCACGCCGCCCACCGCGTCGAGCCAGAAGTGGTTGGCGGTGCACACGATCACGACCAGGGTGAGGGCCGGGTAGAGCACACCCAGCGCACGCACCCACAGCGGCCCGGCGAGCGCGGCGACGGTGATGCCGCACCACACCGACCAGCCGATGTGCATGGACGGCATGGCGGCGTACTGGTTCGACATGTCCGCGAGGTTGCCGGACGCCATCGATCCCCAAGTCTGGTGGACCTGGACGGTGTCGATGAAGCTGTCGCCGCGCATCAGGCGGGGCGGCGCCAGCGGGAAGAGGTAGTAGCCGAGGAGGGCGATCCCCGTGGTGGCGAAGATGACCAGGCGTGTCGCGGCGTAACGGCCGGGGTGGCGGCGGTAGAGCCACACCAGGACGCCGATGGTCACGACGAAGTGCAGCGTGGCGTAGTAGTAGTTCATGCTCAGGATGAGCCAGGTGACGCCGTTGGCCGCGTGGTTGACCGAATCCTCCACGGCGATGCCGAGGATCTGCTCCGCTCGCCAGACCCAGTCGGCGTTGTCGAGCGCCTGGGAGCGCTGTTCGGGTACGGCGTTGCGGATGAAGGAGTAGACCGCGTAGCTGACCGCGATGAGGACGATCTCGAACCAGATGGTGGGCCGCCGCGCGGCCCGCGGTCGCCTCGCCGCAGCCGTTCTGCCGCCCTCGTCAGCGACTTCGCCCGGGCCGGCCCCGTGCTCGCCCGCCTGCGGGCTCGCGCCGGCCGTCCGGCGTACGTCCGTGGTCCTCGTCGTCGGTGCCCCCATGGGGGGACAGTCTGCCAGAAGGCGGCAGAGCGGCGATCATCCTGCGGTCGGGGATCCGGCCGTTTCCGTCCTCCCTGCGGCCGAGGGGAAAGACGCAGTTGAACCGCGTACGACCAACTCCGGGAGGAAGACGAACTCGCTGTGCGGTGCGGGTGTACCGCCGATCTCCTCCAGCAGCGCGCGTACCGCCGCCTGCCCCATGGCTGTGACCGGCTGACGGATCGTGGTGAGCGGCGGATCGGTGAACGCGATGAGCGGTGAGTCGTCGAAGCCGATCACCGAGATGTCGCCGGGCACTTCCAGCCCCCGCTGCCGGGCCGCGCGGATCGCGCCGAGCGCCATCATGTCGCTGGCACACACGACGGCCGTGCAGTCGCGCTCCAACAGCTCGGTGGCCGCCGCCTGTCCGCCCTCCAGGGTGAACAGGGAGTGCTGCACGAACTCCCGCGCCTGCTCTGCCGTGAGACCGAGCTGGTCGTGCACCGTGCGCACGAAGCCCTCGATCTTGCGCTGTACGGGCACGAAACGCTCCGGTCCCAGAGCAAGTCCGATGCGGCGGTGGCCCAGGGACGCCAGGTGTGTGACGGCCAGCCGCATCGCCGCGCGGTCGTCGGGGGAGACGAACGGTGCGCGCACCTTGGCGGCGAAGCCGCCCACGAGCACGAAGGGCACGCCCTGCCCGCGCAGGCGTTCGTAGCGGTGCATGTCGGCCGTGGTGTCGGCGTGCAGTCCCGAGACGAAGATGATGCCGGCGACGCCGCGGTCGACCAGCATCTCCGTCAGCTCGTCCTCCGTCGACCCGCCGGGTGTCTGCGTGGCCAGCACCGGTGTGTATCCCTGCCGGGTCAGGCCCTGGGCGATCACCTGCGCGAAGGCGGGGAAGATCGGGTTCTCCAGCTCGGGGATGATCAGGCCCACCAGGCCGGCACTGCGCCGGCGCAGCTTGACGGGACGCTCGTATCCGAGCACGTCGAGAGCGGCGAGGACGGATTCGCGGGTGGCCGCGGCGACGCCCAGCTTGCCGTTGAGCACGCGGCTGACCGTCGCTTCGCTGACCCCCGCCTGCGCTGCGATGTCAGCTAGCCGTGCGGTCACAGGGGTGGACTGTACCGGCCGTCCTCCCCGCTGCCCACCGTGCCCTGGCCCAAGATCCGCAAATCACCTTGCTGCAACTTGCCGCAAACTCTTTCGCAATATTCGTTCCGCTGTTACGTTCCTCCGCAGCCGGGCGCCGTCCAAGGCGCCGGGGTCTCCCCAGGCCGGAGGCCGAGGGGGCGCACTCGTGGGAGGAATGGACATGCGGCGTGGCACAGGAGTCACCGCGGCGGCTGCGGTGCTGGCACTGACGGCGACGGCGTGCGGCGGGGACAGCGACAGCGGCGACAACGGTGCGAACGGCGAGATAGCCGGCACCGTCACCTACTGGGACACCTCGAACGACGCCGAGAAGGGCACGTACAAGAAGATCGCCGAGGACTTCGAGAAGAAGCACCCGAAGGTCGATGTGAAGTACGTGCACGTCAACTTCGGCGACGCGAACCAGAAGTTCAAGAACGCCGCGGGCGGCAACTCCGGTGCCCCGGACGTGATGCGCACCGAGGTCGCCTGGGTCGCCGACTTCGCCAACCTCGGCTACCTCGCGCCGCTCGACGGCACCCCGGCGATCGACAAGCCCTCCGACTACCTCAAGGCGGCGGCGGGCAGCACCCGCTTCAAGGGCGAGACGTACGCCGTGCCGCAGGTCACCGACACCCTCGGCCTCTTCTACAACAAGAAGATGCTCGAGGACGCGGGAGTCGAGGTGCCCGAGTCCTTCGCCGAACTGAAGAAGGCCGGCAAGGAGATCAAGAGCGAGACCGGAAAGACGGGGCTGTACCTGCGCGGTGACGACCCGTACTGGTTCCTGCCCTACCTCTACGGCGAGGGCGGCGACCTCGTCGACGCCACCGACAAGAAGATCACCGTCGACGACGGGCCGGGTGCCGAGGCGTTCGCCACCATGAAGGACCTCGTCGACTCCGGGGCCGCCGTCACCGACAGCAGCGACGGCCAGGAGAACGGCCTCAAGGCCTTCCAGAACGGCGACGTCGCCATGATCATCGACGGTCCCTGGGACATCGCGGGCGCCCTGGAGGGCAAGCAGTTCAAGGACGACAAGGACAACCTCGGAGTGGCGCCCGTACCGGCCGGCAGCAAGCGCAGCGGGTCGCCGCAGGGCGGCTGGAACCTCTCCGTGTACGCGGGCAGCAAGAACTTGCGCACGGCGCAGGAGTTCGCCAAGTACATGAGCTCCGCCGAGGTGCAGCAGCGCACCACCGAGGAGCTGAGCCTGCTGCCGACCCGCGAATCCGTCTACGACAAGCCGTCCGTGCGTGAGAACACCATGGTCGAGTTCTTCAAGCCCGCCGTGGACAAGGCCGTCCAGCGTCCCTGGATCGCCGAGGGCAATTCCCTCTTCGAGCCGGTCCGGGGCCAGATGGACGCCGTACTCACCGGCAGCCGCAGCCCCGAGGACGCCGCAGACAAGGTGGGCGACGAATATCGCAAGCTGCTCAAGGACTACAAGTAAGAGGGGACGGGCCGGAGGGCATGGCTGTGGAGACCACCACCAGCCGCCCGGCGTCCGGGACCGCGGGCGGCGAGAGTGAAGCCGCCCGCGTCCCCGGGCCCGGAAGGGCGAAGAGGACCGACGGCACCGGACGGGTGCGCAGGGCGCTGTCCCGGCACTGGTACGCCTGGGCCATGGTGGCCCCGGTCGTTCTCGTCATCGGCGTCATCATCGGCTATCCGCTGGTGCGCGGAATGTATCTCTCACTCACGAACGCCGACGAGGCGAACGTCGAACGGACCATCGGCGTCAACCACATACCGGCCACCTACGAGTTCACCGGGCTCGAGAACTACGCCGCGATCCTCGGCGACAGCGTCTTCTGGGACAGGCTCGGCTGGACGGTGGCATGGACGGTCGGCTGCGTCGGTCTGACCTTCTCACTCGGCCTGACGCTGGCCGTCATGCTCAACCGCGCGGTGGCGGGCCGCTCCTTCTACCGCGTCGCGATGATCGTGCCCTGGGGCATCCCGGCGTTCGTCTCCGTCTTCGCCTGGAAGATGCTCTACAACGAGAAGAACGGCCTGCTCAACAAGGTGCTCGACGGCGGCGGCATCGACGCCGTCCCCTGGCTCGGCGATCCCACCTGGGCCAAGGTCGCGGTCATCGCCGTCAACGTCTGGCTCGGCGTCCCCTTCATGATCGTCGCGATGCTGGGTGCCCTGCAGGGCATCCCCGGGGAGCTGTACGAGGCAGCCGAGATGGACGGCGCCGGCCCCTGGCAGCGGTTCCGCAACATCACACTGCCGGGCGTGCGTTCGGTCAGCAGCACGGTGATCCTGCTCAGCACCATCTGGACGTTCAACATGTTCCCGGTGATCTACCTGCTCACCAGGGGAGGCCCGGAGGACTCCACGGAGATCCTGGTGACCTACGCCTTCCGGCTCTCCTTCATCAACAGCCCCCGGGACTTCGCCACTTCGGCCGCATGGGGCGTACTCATCCTGCTCCTGCTCTCGCTCTTCACGATCGTCTACAGGCGGACGCTGCGCCGCCAGGGAGAGGTGTGGTGACCATGGGCTCCGCACTCGGGTCGCCGGCCCCGGAGAACTCCGCGCAGAGGACCGCGGTGGGCAAGACCTCCGCGCCGGGAACCTCCGCCCCGGTGACCTCCGCCACGGCGGCCGGCGCACCCAGGAGAAGGGGCGAACGGGGCCCGCTCGCCTCCCTCGGACTGCACGCCGGGCTGCTCGCCGCGACCGCCGTCGCGCTCTTCCCGCCCCTGTGGCTGCTGGTGACCTCCTTCAAGCCCGAGAGCGAGTCGTTCTCGGCCGCCCTGGTCAAGAACTTCACCGTCGAGAACTACACACACGTGGTCGCCGACACCCGCTTCCTGACATGGTTCGGCAACTCGCTGCTGGTGGTGCTGGGGACGACCCTCATCGGCGTCTTCATCTCCGCCACCACCGGCTACGCCATCAGCCGCTTCCGGTTCCCCGGGATGCGTCCGCTGATGTGGGTGCTGCTGATCACGCAGATGTTCCCGATGGCGGTGCTGATCGTGCCCCTCTACAACACGATGGCGAATCTCGGGCTGCTGAACCAGCCCGTCGGACTGATCATCACCTACCTCACCATCGCGGTGCCCTTCTGCGCCTGGATGATGAAGGGCTTCTTCGACAGCATCCCCGTCGACATCGACGAGTCCGGACGTGTCGACGGCCTCAACCCCTTCGGCACGTTCTGGCGGCTCATCCTGCCCCTGGCACGGCCCGGACTGGCCGTCACCGGCTTCTACACCTTCGTCACCGCCTGGGCCGAAGTCGCCTACGCCACGGCCTTCATGACCGGCGAGGAGAACCTCACTCTCGCCGGCGGCCTGCAGACATTCGTCAACCGCTACGGCTCCGACTGGGGTTCGATGACCGCCGCCGCCGTCATCATCGCCGTCCCCGCCGCGCTCGTCTTCGGTTTCGCACAGCGCCATCTGGTCGCTGGACTGACCGCAGGTGCGACCAAGTCCTGACCCCCGCGCCGCCGGCGCGTCCCGACCGCCGCACCCACCTCTACTCCAGGGATGACATGACCGAGCATCACGCCGCAGGCCCGCCCCCCACGGCTGACCGCGCCCTTCGCACGCCCGCGGGCGACCGTACGGACTGGTGGCGGGAGGCGGTGATCTACCAGGTCTATCCGCGTTCGTTCGCCGACGGTGACGGCGACGGCATGGGCGATCTCGCGGGCGTACGGGCCCGGTTGCCCTATCTCGCCGGTCTGGGCGTGGACGCGGTGTGGCTCAGCCCCTTCTACTCCTCGCCGCAGGCCGACGGCGGGTACGACGTCACCGACTACCGTGCCGTCGACCCCCGCTTCGGCGACCTCCGCGACGCCGCGGCCCTCATCGAGGACGCGCACGGCCTCGGCCTCCGCGTGATCGTCGACATCGTGCCCAACCATTCCTCCGACCAGCACGAGTGGTTCCGGCGCGCCATGGCCGAAGGCCCCGGTTCACCCTCCCGCGAGCGCTACCACTTCCGGCCCGGCAAGGGCGAGCGGGGCGAAGTGCCCCCCAACGACTGGGAGTCGGTCTTCGGCGGCCCCGCCTGGACACGGGTGAAGAACCCCGACGGGAGCCAGGGCGACTGGTACCTCCACCTCTTCGCCCCCGAGCAGCCCGACTTCAACTGGGAACACCCCGCCGTCCGCGACGAGTTCCGCACCGTACTGCGCTTCTGGCTCGACATGGGCGTCGACGGCTTCCGGGTCGACGTCGCACACGGCATGGTCAAGGCCCCCGGACTCCCCGACATGGGCCGGCCCGGCCAACTGCGCCTGCTGGGCAACCATCAGCTGCCCTTCTTCGACCAGGACGGCGTGCACGAGATCTACCGCGACTGGCGGCACGTCTTCGAGGAGTACCCCGGAGAGCGGATCGGAGTGGCCGAGGCATGGGCGCCCAGCGCGCAGCGCACCTCCCTCTACGTGCGCGCGGACGAGCTGCACCAGGCGTTCAACTTCCACTACCTGCAGACCGGCTGGGACGCCGAAGCGCTGCGTGAGGTCATCACCGAATCGCTCGGCGCGATGAGCCCCGTCGGCGCCCCCGCGACGTGGGTGCTCTCCAACCACGACGTCGTACGCCACCGAACCCGTCTGGGCGGCGGCCTGCCCCGCGCGCGTGCCGCCTCGCTGCTGATGCTGGCGCTGCCCGGCTCCGCCTACATCTACCAGGGGGAGGAACTCGGGCTGCCCGAGGTCACCGACCTGCCCGACGAGGCCCGCCAGGACCCCTCCTTCTTCCGCGAGACCGGTCAGGACGGCCTCCGCGACGGCTGCCGCGTCCCGCTGCCCTGGGAGAGGGAGGGGGCCTCCTGCGGATTCGGGACGGGCGGAAGCTGGCTGCCGCAGCCGGAAGGATGGGGCGAGTTGTCCGTGGCCGCACAGACGGGCGACGCGGGCTCCACGCTGGAGCTGTACCGCGCCGCGCTGCGTCTGCGCCGCGAGCAGGACGGCCTCGGCGCGGGCGGGTCGGTGGAGTGGCTGCCCGCGCCCGCCGGCGTCCTGGCCTTCCGGCGCGGCAGCTTCGTGTGCACGGTCAACACCACTTCGGACCCCGTCGAACTCCCGGCCCTGCCAGGGGAGTTGCTGCTCGCCAGCGGGCCGTACGACGGCGGTGCGCTCCTTCCCGCGGACACCACCGTCTGGTGGACCAAGGAGCCCGCCGCATGACCGCGGTGCTGCCCGCCACCCGCCTCGCCGACATCGCCGGACAGGCACAGGTCAGCGAGGCGACCGTCAGCCGGGTGCTCAACGGCAAGTCGGGAGTGGCCGCTTCCACCAGGCAGCGGGTGCTTGCCGCTCTCGACGTGCTCGGATACGAACGGCCCGTACGCATACGGCAGCGCAGCGCCGGACTGGTCGGACTCGTCATCCCGGAGCTGACCAACCCCATCTTCCCCGCGTTCGCCCAGGTCATCGAGCAGGCACTGAGCGGGTACGGCTACACGCCCGTGCTCGGCACCCAGATGCCCGGCGGAGCGACCGAGGACGAACTCGTCGACCAGTTCGTCGAACGCGCCGTCACCGGCATCATCTTCCTCTCCGGCCTGCACGCCGACCTCACCGCCGGCACGGACCGCTACGCCCGACTGGCAGGGCGCGGCGTGCCGTTCGTCCTCGTCAACGGCTACAACGAGCACATCGCCGCGCCGTTCGTCTCCCCGGACGACCGGATGGCGGCCCAGATCGCCGTACGGCACCTGAGGGAACTGGGCCACGAGCGGATCGGACTGGCCGTCGGACCCGACAGGTTCGTGCCCGCCCGACGCAAGGCGGAGGGCTTCCTCGCCGCACTCGGCGGGGACGGGCAGGACGCGGCGGCCCGCGTGCGGCACACCCTCTTCACGGTGGAGGGCGGGCACGCCGCTGCCCAGGACCTGCTGGACGAGGGCTGCACGGGCATCGTGTGCGGCAGCGACCTGATGGCGCTGGGCGCGGTCAGAGCCGCCCGCAGGCGCGGACTCGACGTGCCGCGCGACGTCTCGGTCGTCGGCTACGACGACTCCGAGCTGAACGCCTTCACCGATCCGCCGCTGACGACGGTCCGCCAGCCCGTACGGGCCATGGCCAACGCGGCCGTCCACACGCTGCTGGAGGAGATCCGTGAGAACCCTGTCCCGCAGACGGAGTTCGTCTTCCAGCCCGAGCTGGTGGTACGGGGGTCCACGGGAGGTGCGCCCTCCCCCGGGCACGGACAGGGCACGAAGGTGACGTGACAGCCCGGTCCGGGCACGGGGACTGGCCGGGACCGCCCCGGTTCCCGGCCGCCGTCCCGATCCGCACGGCTGTCACTTCACGCCCCGTCCCGTGCCGTTGCTCTCCGGTCCGGCCGGCCGGTGGTTCCGCCCGTACGGCGGACCGCACGCGCCCGGCCGGTCGGGCCGGTCATCACGCTGAGGGAACCCCGAACGGACGGCGGTTCGCCGAGCAGGCACCCCGCCCTTCGCCCGCCCGGGAGGGGTGTCAGCGGGGCTCGCGCAGCGTCCGTCCGTCCGCGAGCCGTGCGCTGATCTTCGCCCCCGACCCCTTCTCGGCGGGCAGCGTCAGCGTGCGGCCGGAGGAGGAACCGTACGGCCCGTCTCCGCCCGCCGCGCTGATACCGGTGACGTGACGGCTCCCGGCAGCCAGTACGTACCGGTCCCCGGTGGACGACTTCCACGGGACACCACTGACCGCATGAGGCCGGCGCGGTCCGCACGCGATGGTGTCCGAGGCGCGTGCGGAGATCAGCGCCGGTTCGTCCGGCTCCTCCGAGGGCGGAAGGAATCCCCCGACCACGGTGGCTCCCTGCCCTCGCCATGTCTCACCGCGGGTGCACGACCAGGACGCGACGCCGCCACCGTCCGGCAGCAACTGCCGTGCGAACTGCCAGGTGTTGACCGACCGTACGCCGCCGCCCACCATCGTCCGCAGCCCGCACGCGGTTCGGGCGAGAACGGCCCTCGCCGTGCTGCCCGTCGCCTCGGAGGGCTGTCCGCCCGGTGAGCCGCTGGTGAGCCGCACGGCCGTCAACTCGCCCAGATCCGTGTAGAGACGGGGAGCCGGGTCGTCCGCCCCGCCCGCAGACCGGTCCGTCAGCAGCAGCCCCGGCCAGCGCGTGCAGGCACGCGAACGGGTGTCCGGGCCCGTCACCGACGCGGTCACCCCGTCCTCATCGCGCTTGAGGGCACGGCCGTGGTCCTCGGGCCGCAGCAGATCGGCCTCCGCCGCACGGGCCACCCAAGGGGCGGTGAGATAGCGGACGTTGGTGTCGCTGCGGGAGATCACCAGCGCCGCGGCGGACGACGCCTCCGCCCCGTCCGTGCGGGCCAGGTCCAGCACGGCACCGCCCTCGTCGGCGCCCTCGGGCTCCGCGTAGCGCGCCACCCGCAGCCCGTCGTGGAGCACGACGACACTCGCGCCGTCCACCCGGCCCGCGTACAGCAGATGCGGCGGGCCCGCGGGAGGCCCGGCGGGGGTGCCCCGGGTCGCCGACACCGTCACCTGCCGGCCGGGCCGCGCCCATACGGCCAGAGCCCGGCGCAGCAGTCCGCTGTCGCCGGTGAGATCGCCGCGCACGGGCCAGGAGGAGAAGTCCGTGCGGGAGGAGCGTTTCCAAGCGCTGGGGGAGACCCGGACCAACTCCTGCGGGTCCAGGGCTTTCTCGGCCGACGGGTTACGGGCGTACGACGGCGCGGCCGCACCGTCCGGTCCCCACGACCCGTCGGGCAGCCCGAGCAGCCCGCCGCAGATCACGACCGCCACCACTGCCGCGAGAGCCGCCCGCCCGTGCTGGCGCCGCCGCATCAGATCGGTGGGCCCGGCCTGCAGTGAGCACGGGTCGAACTCCGCCGAACTCAACAGGGCACGGGCCCTGTTGCCCTGCGGCCCGCGTACCGTGTCCGCGTCGGACAGCGCCGCGAGCGGGTCCCGCACTCCGGCCGCGGTGAGCATGCGACGCACCTCGGCGTCCGTCATACCCTCCAGGCCGCGCAGCGCATACGCCGCCCGCGCGGCACCCGGGACTCTCGACATCGCCTGGTCGAGGGCGAGTTCGTCGGCGCCTCCGGAGCGCGGGAAGAGACGCAGCCCGAACACACGCGGGAAGAGACCGGGGCGCGGCGGGAGCGGCCGCAGCTTCCACGGGCCGATGCGGCGGGGGCGCTCCGCTGCGAGTGCCGCCCTCAGTACTCGGGCCGAGAGGTGCGCGTACGCCTCTCCGGCCGCGCGGTCGCTGCCGCCCCGCCGCCTGTCTCCGGGCGGCCGGTAGGCGGCACTGCGCCGCTGCCCGGGGAACGACGACCGCCTCGCCCCCGCCTGCCCGCCGGAACCGCGTCCCCGCGGCAGCGCCCGCTGTACGAGAGAGTGCGCCTTCAGTACCCGCCGGTGCCTGGGCGTCGACGGCGGCAGCACCAGATAGGCCAGCCGCACCAGCCGCGGATAGTGCTCCACGAGCGCGGCCTCGGCGCGCTCGACATCGAGGGACCCCACGACGGGCGGATGTGCCGGTCTCCGGGGCTGCTGCTGCGAAGTCGTCTGCGAAAAGGCCACGTTCACGAGAACGAACGATCGCGTCGTTGGTCACCTGACGCGCCACCCCCGTGCGGCGCGGCACCGGACCCGGGGGACGTGCGGGCCGGGCATGGCGAGGGGCCACGACCGGCCGGTCGTGGCCCCTCGCCATCCGCCTGGGGGACCGGTGCGCTCAGCTCATGTCCCAGTCGGTGAACTCCACAGTCCCGCGCGCCCCGTTGCCGCCGTTGGTCGCGGACATGAACAGGCCCGCGTCCTGCCGGGCGCCGACGCCGGAGACCGCGACCGTCCCCACCTTGCGCCAGTTCGCGCCGTCGTCCGTGGAGAGTTCGCCGCGGAAGGAGTGGCCTTCGCGGTGGAGGCGCAGCAGCACCGGAGCCTTGACGCCGATGACACGCCGGTAGGTGTCCAGAGCGCCGTCGCCGTCGGAGTCGTAGGAGAGAACCACGCCGTTGGCGGGCGTCACCGCCAGGTTGACGAAGCCGGGCGAGGCCGCACCCGGCAGGTCGTTGCGGACGATGATGCCCGCCCGTGCCCAAGGACCGGTCGTCTCCTGCGAGGTGACGCGCAGGGTGACGGAACCGCCGTCGCGCAGGGCTCCTTCGCGGTAGACGGCACCGAAGTGGCTGGTGCCCCGCCACATGTCGTCACCCGCGCCGTCGACGGCGAAGCGGTCACCGAGCTGGCCGAAGACGGCGTCGTTGGTGCTGACGGTGGACAGCCCGTCGTCCAGCGGCCCCGCGACGAAGAGCCTGCCCTGCTGCGGCATGCGCACGCGGCGCTCGCCCTCCGGCCCGAACTCCACGGCCAGTTCGTAACTCATCGGCACGAGGGGCGTCTTCAGCTCGTCCTCGGGTGCCCGCACCCGCCAGCGGACGGTGGCCCGTTCGCCCTGCTCGACCTGGAGGACGGACGTGGAGCCCTGCGGCTCGGCGTTCTGCAGACCGGTCAGGGAGAAGTCGACGGTGCCGGTGGGGCGCAGGCCGCTCTCGTTGCGGAACTCGGCGCTGAACTCGCCCCGGCCGCCCGGACTGAGCGTGGCCGGTTCGGACTTGACCGAGACGCTGCCCTGGTAGGGCGCCTTGGCCAGCGCGGTCTCCACACGCTTGGCGACGGTGTGGGCGTCAGCGGTCGGCCGCTGCGCGTACTCCTTGGTCTCGCGTGTCCACTTCTCCTCGATCTCGTACCAGTCGAAGGCCTTGGGTGCCCTGCCCTGCGCCAGGGCGTCCTCCAGCGCCTCCAGATAGGTACGCCACTGCGGGAGGTGGAAGTCGCCGATGAGGCCCTGCCAGTCGCGGTTGGCGTAGTTCGCGAGGCGGCCCTTGTCGGCGGCGGGCCGGTCCGCCCATGTGGTGAGCAGCCTGCGGGCGGTGTGCTCCGAGTGGTCCTGGTCGGCCGTCTCGCCGCCGGCGAGGCGGCGCGCGTCCGCGAGCCACGGCCCCAGCAGGAACGAGCGGTGCGTTCCGGCCACTTCCTCGCTCAGGCTCATCAGCGAAAGCCACAGGGTGCTGATCTTGCGGAAACCGGCCAGGTCCTTGCGGTCGTAGGCGGATTTGAGCTGGCCGATCAGCAGCCACGAGCGGTTGGCGAGCGCCTGGCGAGCCGTGTCGGCCAGGTCGTAGCGGTAGGCGTCGCTGGTGCGCAGCGATTCGCCGACCTTCAGCAGCGCGGTGAGTGCCGGGTCGAACTCGGCGAGGTCGAAGGCCGGGCTGTGCGTCGCGTAGTGGGCGCCGGAGCGGGCCGTGAGGCTGGGGCGGGCGGCGAAGATGCTGTCGTGGGGACGTCCGTCGGTGCTGCTGATTTCGTACGCGGTCGCGCGCAGCGTCGCGAAGGCGCTGCGCGCCTCGGCGTCGTCGCCGCCGTAGCGCAGCCGCGCGTAGTCGGCGAACCACTGGTCGCGCTCCACCGGCTCCTTACGCCAGGCCAGCTCGCTGAACAGCTCGAAGGCCGCCGGGTCGCGGTGGCTGGACTCCGGCATGTACGCGGTGCCGGCGAGCTTGCTGCCCGTCTTGTCGCGCCAGGCGGTGAACCGCTCGGTCCACATGTGGGTCTTGGCGCCGATCGTCGTGCGCCCGCCGAAGTTGGGGATGGTGCCGAAGGCATAGGGGATCTCGCCCCAGTCCGACTCGCGGTCGGTGATCCGCTCCAGGTCGGAGAGGCCGTCGACGACGAGTGCGCGGCTCTTCTGGGTGAGGGCGTCCAGCAGCTCGCGCCGGGGGTTGTGCTGCCAGCCGAGGATCATCCATGTCGCGCCGGGCAGGGCCGTCTGCAGTGCCTTCTCCACGGCTCGGGCCGCGTCCGGCACGGGCACGTTCCCGGCCTTGCCGCCTTCGTGGAGCAGGTCCATCTTGACGTGCCGGATCTGGCCGAAGAGCTCCTTCTGGTGTGCGTAGTAGGCGGCGGCGACCCTGCGGAAGACGGCGGTGCGCGGATCCAGCCAGGCAGGCCGTGGCAGTCCGTTCCAGTCGCCCTGGGGGACGGTCGTCCCGCCGGGGTTCCGCTTGGAGAAGTCCCCGGGGACGGTGCCGAAATAGCCCGGCAGCACGGGGTGCATGCCCAGCTCGCGCAGCCGGTCCACGATGCGGCGGGCCAGGTCAGTACGGCGCTGGAGCATGCCGGAGGTGATGGGACCGCCGTACTCGGAGAGGTTCTGCAGCATCCACCACGGCTGGTGCGAGGGTGCGGGGATCCAGCGGCGTGCCTCGGCGTCGGAGTAGCCGAAGTCCTTCAGCAGCCGGTGGTAGACGGCTTCCGAACCGGCCGTCACGAGCACTTCGTTGCAGCCGTGCAGCGCCATCACGTCGATGAAGCGCTCCCAGTGCTCCCAGTCGGCGTACGGGGCGGTGTAGCCGTCGTGGGTGTCGTTGAGCATGAAGCGGTGGGGGACGGTGGCCTCGCGCTCGTGCGGGCTCTGAGGTGCGGGCAGCTGAGCGGGAAGCTCCAGCTGGCTGCCCGCCCAGGAGATGTGGGCCCGGCAGGTGTACTTGAGGTACCAGTGCAGACCGGTCAGGGTGACGGCGGGGGAGGTGCCGGCGACCTCGATGCTGCCCTCGCTGCCGGAGACGCGGAATCTCTCCCCGCCGTCCGGCAGGGCGGTGAACTTGATCTGCCCGCTGTGGTCGGGGAGCAGCCTTCGTGCCGCGGCCTGTGCGTGCGCCATGTCGGGGGCGGCGGCCGCGACGGTGTCCGTACCGGCTGCTGCCGGGGCCGCGCTGCCGCCGAGCGCCGCACTCGCACCGATCGCGCCGGCCGTACCCAGAAGTGTGCGTCTGTTGATGTCCTCCAAGGCGTGCTCCACTTCTCAAGCAATCGCTTTCACCGCTGTGTGCTGCGCACGCTAATGGAGTGCGGTGTGCTTATACGAGAGGCGCGGCAGGCTGTGGCCGGTCAGCCCCGGTCGGCCCCGTCCAGATATGTGAGGACGGCGAGCACCCGCCGGTTGTCGTCGTCGGACGGCGGAAGGCCGAGCTTGCCGAAGATGTTGGACGTGTGCTTGGCGACGGCCCGCTCGGTGACGAAGAGCTGCGTCGCGATTGCCGCGTTGGAACGGCCCTGCGCCATCAGCTCCATCACCTCCCGCTCGCGGGCTGTGAGTCTCCCCATGGGCTTGTCCTGCGCGCGCCGGGAGAGGAGCTGCTGGATCACCTGCGGGTCCATCGCGGTGCCGCCCCCGGCGACGCGGCGCACCGCGTCGATGAACTGGTCCGCGTCGAAGACCCGGTCCTTGAGCAGATAGCCGACGCCGCCCGTGCCGTCGGCGAGCAGCTCCCGCGCGTAGAGCTGCTCCACGTGCTGGGAGAGGACGAGCACGGGCAGCCCGGGGCGCTTGCGGCGGGCGTTCAGCGCGCACTGCAGCCCCTCGTCGCTGAAGGAGGGCGGCAGACGGACGTCCACGACGGCGACGTCCGGTTCGAGCTGCTCCAGCGCGCGGCTCAGCTCCGGCCCGTTGTCGACGGCGGCGGCGATCTCGAAGTCGAACGCCTCCAGCATGCGGACCAGACCGTCCCTCAGCAGGAACAGGTCTTCGGCGATGACGACGCGCACGGATTCTCCACGGTGGCCGGCGGGCGGGGGACGCCCCATGAATCTACCGGCCGGACGCGGTCACCTGCGGGCACAACCGAGGACCCCGGCTGCTGACGGCGCGAAGCCCGTGCCCGTCGTCAGTCCAGCTCGGATTCCGCCCGCGCGAGGATCTGCGTCACCCGCTCCGCGAAGCGCACATCGCAGGCGTGCGGACGGCCCGTACGCGCGGCCTCGCACAGCGCGTCCACGGCATGCGAGAAGGCGTCCACGGGTGACTCGTGCCGCTCGGGCATCGATTCCGCTCCCGCCGTGCCCCTGACCTCGGCGGCGACCCCCGCGGCGGCGGGCGGTACGGAGTGGCTGACCGTGCACGTGCTGGATGCGCCCCCCGCATGCCGCAGGATCATGTGCACCGTGTCGCCCGCGCCGCGCACCGCGCGCACCGCCGACGGGTCGGTCACATCGCCCAGCACCGGCAGCAGGGCGGAAAGCGCGTGCGGTCCGATGTCCCACAGGGCGCCCCTCTCGCGTCTCCACGGCGACGCCGCGTAAGGGGAGTCGCCTCCGGCGAAGACCGGGGAGAGCCAGTCCGCGCGGCCCGTCAACCAGCCCTCCGTACGGGCCTGCTCGTCGATCCAGCCGGCCGTCGACGGGCTGAAGCGGAGGGTGAAGAAGACCACGGAGGCGACGCCGGCGGCTCTCACCGCCTCGCTGACCTGGCGCGCTGCGCCCGGAGTGGTCGCGACAGGCTTGTCCAGCAGCAGATGGCAGCCCGCCTCTGCCGCCCGTACGGCCAACGGGGCCTGCACATCGGGGGGAAGGGCGATCGCCACCGCGTCGCAGTCGGTCAGCAGCGCGTCGACGTCGTCGTACGTACGGGTCTGCAGAGCGGCCGCGAGCTCTCCGGCCGCCTCGGGACGGCGGCCCCACACACCGGCCAGCTCCACGTCCTTGTGCGCGGCGAGGGCGGGACCGTGCGTACCGGCCGCCCACGGTCCCGTGCCCAGCAGTCCGAACTTCAAGGGTGTTCCTCCTCGGTGTGGCTTGCGTAGCTGCCGCGGGCGAGCTCGCACACGTCCACAGAAGTATGCAGGGTGACGCCGGGCATCGGCTTGACATGGTCGCGGGCCAGACCGAGCACCGCGCGCGACAGCTCCGCCTTCGCCTCGGGCGTGCGGCCGGACAGCAGCGCGACCTCGACGTGGAGCATGGCGACGTCCTGCGTGCCGTCCGCGATCACGCACTCCTCGATCTGCCGGAACCGGGTCTTGCAGCCCGTCACGGAACCCTCGACGGTGCGCGCCAGCAGCGGATGCAGGGCGAGCCCGAAGCCGCGGCGGTCGAAGGTGTCGGCGAGCGCATCGGAATAGTCGACGGTGATGTGCGGCATGGGGGCAGCGTACGGGGTGGCGCGGCGCCCCGCGGGAGAAGCTCGCCGGGCCGTTCCCCTCCCGCGGGACGCCTGTGGAGCGGCGACCGGTCACTGCTCTGAGCTGCGCAAACCGAGCATCGCGCGCTGCCCGTCACCAGCGGCCCGGTGGCCACGGTGACGGGCAGCGCCGACGTGTCCTGCACGTGCGTCACGCCGCGCGCCGCGCACGTGCACGGCGCTTGCGCACCACGTGCACGACGCCCGCGTACCGTGCGCGCGGGGACGGATCAGTGACCTCCTGCCGGCACGTGCGGAGCGTCCTGGCGTCCGGAGTGCCCGTCCCCGCCGCTCTCGGCGTGACCGGACGGCTGCGGTGGTGCGGGACTCGTGCCGGCGTGCGGCTCCGGGGAGGAGGCGTGACCCTCCGGGAAGGAGGCGGGGCCCGTGCCGGAGGGAGTGGCATGCCCCGCTCCGGGCAGCCCGCGCAGCCACCGCGGCAGGTACCAGTTGCGCTCGCCGAGCAGCGACATCACCGCGGGCAGCAGCACCATCCGTACGACCGTCGCGTCCAGCAGCACGGCCACGGCCAGGCCCACGCCCATCTGCTGCATGTCCTGCATGGACAGCGTTCCGAACACCGCGAAGACCGCCACCATGATCACGGCGGCGCCGGTGACCGCCCCCGCCGTGGCACGTACGCCCTCGCGGATCGCCTCGCGCGTGGGAACACCCCGCTGACGGGCCTCGCGGATACGGGAGACCACGAAGACGTGGTAGTCCATCGACAGCCCGAACAGCACCACGAGCACGAACAGCGGCATCCACGCCTCGATCGCCCCGACCGCCTCGGTGCCCAGCAGCTCCGCGCCCCAGCCGTGCTGGAAGACAGCCGTCATCACGCCGTACGCCGCCGACACCGACAGCAGGTTGAGCACGACCGAGGCGAGCGCGACGGGCAGCGAGCGGAAACAGACCAGCATGAGCAGGAACGTCACGGCGGTGATGAAGACGAACACGGGCACGATGCCGTCGCGGAGCTGACCGTTGAAGTCCACGGAGTTGGCCAGCTCGCCGCCCACATACGCCTGTCCGTCCTCCGCCACCGGCTCCAGCATCCGCGGAACGAGGGTCCCGCGCAGCTCCTCGAGCGCGGCCTTGGATGTGGCGCCGGTGCCGTCCCCGGCCAGGGGGACGGAGATCTCCACGACTCCGGCGGCGCGGTGAACAGTCGTGACGGCCTTCCCGTCGAAGTGCTCGCCGCCGCGCGTACGGTCGGTGAAGCCGGCCAGCGCCGCGCGTACTTCCGGTGCGTCCACGTCCTCGGTCCTGACCACGACGCGGGCGGGTGCGGGATCGCCGGGGAAGGTCTCGCGGATCGCTTCCGCGCTGATCCGCAGGGGCGAGTCCGCGGGCATCTGCTTGTCGAGGGAGAGCTGTTCGGTCTTCATGCCGAGCGCCGGCGCGGACAGTACGAGCATCACCACCGTGGCGAGCACGGCGAAGACCCCCGGCGCCGCCAGCACGGGACGCAGCACCGTCGCCGAGATCCAGCCGCTCTCCCGGCGTCGGCCCGCCCCGCCCTCCCGTCTGCGGCGGCCCGCGAGGGGGAGCCTGCCGCGCTCGACGCGGTCGCCCAGCCAGGACAGCAGCGCGGGCAGGACCGTCACCGAACCGAGCATCGCGATCAGGACGACCAGGATGGTGGCCACGGCGAAGCCCTTGAACAGCAGCAGCCCGGAAAGGAACATGCCCGCCATCGCCACCATCACCGTCAGCCCCGAGACCAGGACCGCGCGTCCGCTGGTGGCCGCCGCCACCCGCAGCGCCGTCTCGGCGTCCCGTCCGGCCGCACGCTCGTCACGTTCCCGGCGCAGGTAGAACAGGCAGTAGTCGACACCGACGGCCAGACCCATCAGCAGCATCACGGAGTTGGTGGTCTCGAAGATGTGCATCCGGTGCGAGACCAGAGCCAGCAGCCCGTTGGCCGCGATGAACGCCGTGACGGCGAGCCCCACCGGCAGCAGCGCGGCGACCAGCGCGCCGAACGCGACCAGCAGGATGCCCAGGGCCAGTGGTACGGCCGTCCACTCGGCCCTCGCGAAGTCCTCGCTGAGCATCTCGCCGAGCCACTTGTCGGCGCTGGCCTGCCCGTACTGGTGGACCGTGACGCCCTGGCCGTGGTGGGCCGCCGCCACCTTCTCCACCGCGTCCATGACCGGCTGCACACGGTCGCCCGCGGTCTCCGGGTCGCCCTCGACGCTGAAGTGCACCAGGGCGGCGGTGCCGTCCTCGGAGGGCACCGGTTCCTGGGCCTGCCCCGTCCGGCCGGTGTCCTCGACGGCCGCGGCCACATCGGCGGCGGCCTCCCGCCAGCCGCCGGGCGTGGTGCTGGTCACCATCACCATCTCGCCCGCGGGCTCCTCGATCCCGGCGTCCTCCAGGATGCGGGCGGCGCGGGCGGAGTCGCCCACCCCGTCCTCGGAGTCGCCGGGCTCGGCCACGCCCGTCACGCCGCCGGCGGTGGCGGCCAGCACCACGAACAGCAGCCAGCCGAGGACCGCCGCCCGGCGGTGGCGCGTGCTCCACCCGCCGAGCCGCCCGGCCAGACCGCCGCGCCCCGGCCCTTCCGGCGTGCCGCCGGGACGGGCCCGCCGGTCCGGCGCGTCCGCTGTGCCGGGACTGTGCGGTCTGTTCGGCCTGTAGCGCCTGCTGGGCCTGTTCGGGCCCGTCCTGTCGCGCATCGCTGAGTTCCCCCTCGTGTGGGCCGGATCGGGTGTGGCCACGACGCTAGGAACGCTCCCGTCGCCTCCCCAGCCGCCGAAGCCCCCTCTCCCGGTGACGAAGGGCGGCCCCCGGGGGTGTAGCCAGGTACACCCGCTTCGGGTGCCGGTCCCCCTCCCGCCGGCTGTCCGCACGGCGCAGACTGGAGCAGCACCCGCGGACAACGGCGGACGGTGTGCGGGTACGGGCAGAAGGAGCGCGTGAGGTGTCCCAGCAAGCGGAAGTGGAGTGGGCCGTGAGCGGTCCCCGGCTGCGCGGGCGTACTCGCGGGGCGCTGCTGGCGGCGGTGCGCGGGCTCGCGCTGTGCCTGCTGTCGCTCGGCGTCTCGCTCGCCCTGTTCATCGCGGGCGTCCTGTCGATCGCTTTCGTCCTGCTCGGCGTCGGCCTCTTCACCACGCCCGCGGTCACGCACCTGATCCGCATGCACGCCAACCAGCGGCGCGGTCTCGCGAGCGACTGGGCGGGCATCACCGTCCCCGTTCCCTACCGTCCCCTCCCGCCGGCCCGAGGCGCGGGCGGCCTGGCCAAGCAGACCGTACGGCTGCTGAGGGAACCAGCGACGTGGCGCGACCTGCTCTGGCTGCTGACCGACGCGGTCGGCGGCTTCGTCTCCGCCCTCTTCCCGCCCGCGCTGATCGCCTACGGCATCGAGGGCCTCGTCATCCTCGCGGGACTCTGGCGGGCCGTGCAGCACAACTACTGGTACGGCTTCATCCCCGTCGAGGGCTTCGGAACGGCACTGCTGTGCGCCGTGCTCGGCGCCGCCCTGCTCACGCTCTCGCTGTGGGTCAACCCCCACTTCATCCAGGGCCACTTCCACATCGTCAAGAGCATGATCTCGCCCAGCCGCGGCGAGCAGCTCGAACAGCGGGTCGAGCGGCTCTACGAGACGCGGCACGACGCCGTCGACTCCTCCGCCGCCGAACTGCGCCGCATCGAACGCGACCTCCACGACGGCGCGCAGGCCCGGCTGGTCTCCATGGGCATGAGCCTGGGCACCATCGAGGCGCTCATCGAGAAGGACCCGGCACAGGCGAAGAAGCTCATCGCACAGGCGCGGGAGAACTCCGCCGAGGCGCTGACCGAACTGCGGGACCTCGTACGCGGCATCCACCCGCCCGTCCTCGCCGAACGCGGCCTCGGTGACGCCGCGAAGGCCCTCGCCCTGCGCGTGCAGGTGCCCGTCGAGGCGGACGTCGACCTGCCGGGCCGCTTCACCGAACCCGTCGAGTCCGCCGCGTACTTCGCCATCAGCGAGGTCCTCACCAACGCCGCCAAGCACGCACGCGCCGAGCACGTCTGGCTGGACATCCACTACAGCGAATCGGCCGGCGGCATGCTCCGCATCGCGGTCACCGACGACGGACGGGGCGGCGCCGACCTGGAGAAGGGATCGGGCATGGCCGGCATCGAGCGGCGCCTGGGCCAGTTCGACGGCATCCTCGCCGTCAGCAGCCCGCCCGGAGGGCCGACGATGGTGACCATGGAAGTCCCCTGCGAGATGATCTCGCGGCGATGACACCCGGCCCCGGACCGCTGCGCATCGAGGTGCGTCCGCCGCTGGGCGACGGCGACCTCAACGCCCTCTTCGCCGCGTCCTGGCCCGATCACCGCCGCACCGAATTCGCTCCCCGTCTCGCGCGCAGCCTCGTGTGGGCCGCCGCCTTCCGCGGTGACGGACTCGTCGGCTACGTCAACGTCGTCGGCGACGGCGGCATCCACGCCTTCGTGCTGGACACGACCGTCCGTCCCGACGAGCGGCGTCAGGGTGTGGGGGAGCGGCTCGTACGGTGCGCCGCCGACGAGGCACGGCGGGCGGGGGCCCGATGGCTGCACGTCGACCACGAGCAGCATCTGACGGCCTTCTACGCCCGGTGCGGCTTCCGGCCCACGGCGGCCGGGCTGCGGTGGCTGGGCTGAACGCCCGGGGCCGGGGCGGGTTCGCGCCTCTCCCGCTGTCGGCGGTCGTGGGTAGCGTGAGCGGCATGACATGGACGACTCCCGAAGTGCGCCGCCCCGAGCGCGACACCGTCGCCGGCGAGAGGACGGCGCTGGAGGCCGCCCTCGACTTCCAGCGGGCCACCTTCCTGCACAAGTGCGGCGGACTGACCGGCGAGCAGCTCGCGCTGCGCCCCCTCGGCCGCTCCACGCTCTCCCTGCTCGGCCTCGCACGGCACCTGGCCGATGTCGAACGCTGGTGGTTCCGCACCCACTTCGGCGGCGAGAAGGACCTGCCGTGGATCTTCTACACCAGGGACAACCTGGAAGGGGACTTCGAGGACGGCACCCCCGAGAGCGCCCCCGGCGACTTCGAGATCTACCACCGGGAGGTCGCCGCCGCCCGGGCCGCGACCGAGGGACGCTCCCCGGACGAGACCTTCCGGCGCCCCCACGGGGAACTCGCCGATCTGCGCTGGCTGTTCCTGAACCTCACCGAGGAGTACGCCCGGCACAACGGCCACGCCGACCTGATACGGGAGCACATCGACGGACGCACCGGCGAGTGAGCCGGAGCCGCGGGACCTCCGCCCGGCAACGGGGCGGGCGGGAGCGCGGCGAGGGGCGGCGCGGAAGTCCGGTGAAGGGGCCGGCGAGGGCGCGGCGCAGGAACCGCGCCCCGGGCCGCGCCGCCGCTCAGCTCAGCGCCGCCACCCGCTCCCGGTAGCCGCGCACCGGCGCGGCGTCCCGGTACGGCTCCAGCCTCCGCTCGAAGTCCCGTACGTACTCGTGCGCCCGCACCGAGCGCATCTCCGCCGCCTGCTGCGCCGCCTCCGCCGCCAGCGTGCACGCCTGCTCGACCTCACCCAGCCCCAGCCGTGCCGTCGCAAGGACCACACGGCAGAAGAGACGGCTGCGCGCGAAACCCGCACCGCGCAGTTGCAGCGAGCGCTCCGCGTGCAGGGCCGCCGCCCGGTACTGCTGCAGGTCACGGTGGCAGTGCCCCGTCTCGTCGGCGAACTGCGCCTCGTCGAAGAACCGGGCCCACGGCGGGACGTCCTCTCCCGTCTTCGCCGCCTCCAGCGCCCGTTCCGCACGGGCCAGGGAGGACGTGCACGCCCGGACCTCGCCCAGTACGCCGTGCCCGCGGGCCTCGGCGGTGTGCAGCAGCGCCTGCACCACCGGCGGTGCCGCGCCGCCCACGCCCTGCTGCGCCACCCGGGCGAGCTGCACGGCCTCCCGGCCGTGCCCCAGGTAGACCGCCTGCCGGCTCATCGTCACCAGCACGTAGCTGCCGTACGCCCGGTCGCCGGCCGCCTGCGCCAGACGCAGCGCCTGCACGAAGTAGCGCTGGGCGAGCCCGTGCGCCGCGATGTCGAACGACGTCCAGCCCGCAAGCCGTGTGAGGTCGGCCGTCGCGCCGAACAGGCGCCGCCCGAGCTGCTCCCCGTACACGCCGCGCAGCATCGGCTCCGCCTCGTGCTCCAGGTACCGCACCAGCGCCTGCCGGGCGTGGCCGCCCCCGTAGGCGTGGTCGAGGGCGCGGAAGAGTTCGCCGACGGAGCGCAGCGCGTTGACGTCCCCCGCGGTGACCCGCTGGCCGGGGCCGCGCTCCGTACGGTCCGGCCGCTCGCGCTCGGCACGTGCCGCACCGGATGCCGCCCGCAGGGCGGGGCCGGCGCCCGGAGCCGCCGGCGGCGGGTGCGGACCGGGCCCGCCCGGTACGTGCCCCTGGCCGCGCACCTGCGAGGGGACGCGGAGACCGCCGGGCCCGCCGCCCGGCCCCTGCCTGACCGCCCTGACCGGCGAACCGCCCGCACCGGCCGCTGCGCCTCCGCCGCCGGGCGGACGCAGCCCCGCCCCGCCGCCCGTACCCGCGCCTGCCGGCACCGACTGGCCCGGCTCCGCGTCGACGCCCCGCCCCACCCGCTCGTCGGGACGGCCGATCAGCCAGTCGCGGCTGGGCACCACCAGGCCCGCCGGGGTGAAGGCGATCTTCCGCAGCTCCGCGTGGCTGCCGGAGTCCTTGCGCCACAGCCCGCTGACGATGTCCACCGCCTCAACCGGCGTGGAGGCGAACTCGAGGCCGGCGTAGACGGGCGCGCACGCGTCCAGGCCCAGATCCTGCGCGGTCAGCCTCCTGCCGAGACGGCGCGTGAAGACCTCGGCGATCAGCGCGGGCGTCGTGCCGCGCGGCTGCTGGCCCCGCAGCCAGCGCGTCACGGACGTCTTGTCGTAGCGCAGGTCGAGTCCGTGTTCCAGGCCCAACTGGTCGACGCGCCGGGCCAGCCCGGCGTTGGAGAAGCCGGCCTCGGCGATGAGCGCGGCGAGCTGGCGGTTGGGGATGCGCTGCGGGGAGGACTGGGCGGAGGAGTCCCCAGTTCGTTCCATCGTCATCAGCTTTACGGTCTCCTGCCCTACGGCTTGCGGCAGACGCCGGGGCGCCCTGCGGAACGGCGCGAATGTAGCGATCTCTCATGTCAGGCTCGCCCGGTTCGCCACGCTTTCATCCGTACGTGTGAGGAGGTGACCGGCTGCCGGAGCGGGGCCGGCCAGCCGTACAGTTGCCACAGGGCGCGGGCCGGAAGCACACCGCACAGCGACACCGCACGGGACACCGGAAGCGCGCCGAGTCGACTTTGGAGGAGTCGTGAGCGAGCTGCGCTTTGTCCATCTGGGGTTCGGCGCCGAAGCCGTGGAGTACGAGCAGGCGTGGCAGGAACAGCGCCGGGTGCACGCGGACCGGTTCGCCGACGAGATCCCCGACACGTGTCTGCTGCTGGAGCACACACCCGTCTTCACCGCCGGCCGCCGCACCGAGCCGGCGGAGCGCCCGGTCGACGGCACCCCCGTCGTGGACGTCGACCGCGGCGGCAAGATCACCTGGCACGGCCCCGGGCAGCTCGTCGGCTACCCCATCCTGAAACTGCCCCGCCCCGTGGACGTCATCGCGCACGTGAGGCGCCTCGAGGAGGTCATGATCCGCGCCTGCGCCGACTTCGGCCTGGAGACCACCCGCATCGAGGGCCGCAGCGGCGCCTGGGTGCTCGGCGACCCCGTCGAGAAGCGGCCGCCCCTGGGCGGGCTCTCCCTCGACTTCGACCCACGGCCCGCGGACGAGGAGTTCGACCCGCGGCTGGCGGGCCCGGAGTACGCGCCCTCCAACGCGGGCCAGCGCGGCGAGGACCGCAAGATCGGTGCCATCGGTGTCCGCGTCGCCAAGGGCGTCACCATGCACGGCTTCGCGCTGAACTGCGACCCGGACAACACCTGCTTCGACCGGATCGTCCCCTGCGGCATCCGCGACGCGGGCGTCACCTCGCTCTCGAACGAACTGGGCCGCCCCGCAGCGGTCTCCGAGGTGCTGCCCGTGGTGGAGAAGCACCTGCGGGAGGTCCTGGAGTCGACGGAGCCGCTGCCCCGCGCCGTGTGAGGGCCGCCACCCGTCCCCTGCCTGTCTCTGTGAGGCCACCGGCGGTGGATGACAGATGGAGCGATGGGCGTACCCTGATATTCGCCGAGGAATCGAAAGTACGTAGGGAGCCGGACGTGTCCGCTGTCGCACCCGACGGGCAGTCAATGCCGAAGCCTGATGGCCGGCGATTGCTCCGCCTTGAAGTCCGCAACAGCCAGACCCCCATCGAACGCAAGCCGGAGTGGATCAAGACCCGGGCGAAGATGGGCCCCGAGTACAACGCTCTTCAGGACCTGGTCAAGCGCGAAGGGCTGCACACGGTCTGCCAGGAGGCCGGCTGCCCCAACATCTTCGAATGCTGGGAGGACCGCGAGGCCACCTTCCTCATCGGCGGCGAACAGTGCACCCGCCGCTGCGACTTCTGCCAGATCGACACCGGCAGGCCCGCCGAGCTGGACCGTGACGAGCCCCGGCGCGTGGCGGAGTCCGTGCAGCAGATGGAGCTGCGCTACGCCACGATCACCGGCGTCGCCCGCGACGACCTGGAGGACGGCGGCGCCTGGCTCTACGCCGAGACCGTCCGCCAGATCCACCGGGCGATGCCCGACACCGGCGTCGAACTGCTGATCCCGGACTTCAACGCCGTCCCCGAGCAGCTTGCCGAGGTCTTCTCCTCCCGTCCCCAGGTGCTGGCGCACAACGTCGAGACGGTGCCCCGCATCTTCAAGCGCATCCGCCCCGCCTTCCGCTACGAGCGCTCGCTGGAGGTGATCACCCGTGCACGTGAGGACGGCCTGGTCACCAAGTCCAACCTGATCCTCGGAATGGGCGAGACGCGCGAAGAGGTCAGCGAGGCGCTGCGCGACCTGCACGGTGCGGGCTGCGAACTGATCACGATCACCCAGTACTTGCGCCCGACGCCGCGGCACCACCCGGTGGAGCGCTGGGTGAAGCCGCACGAGTTCGTCGAGCTGCAGCAGGAGGCCGAGGAGATCGGATTCACAGGCGTCATGTCCGGTCCTCTGGTGCGCTCCTCCTACCGCGCCGGGCGTCTCTACAAGCAGGCCGTCGAGGCCCGCGACGCACGGGCGGCGTGAGCCACGACACACGCCGCGGCACGCGGCGGCGTGCTTTTCGCCGCCCGTGACGTGACGTTGGCCGCACCAGCGTTCGCAGCCTTTGACCCGCTGGTCATCCGCTGGTAACACCTAACGGTGACGATGGCTGCACACACCGTTCATGCATGCCACGCGAGATGACGGAGGGAAGAGCCTTGCAGACTACGCTGCGCGCGTTGGAGAGTTTCGAGAGCCTGCTGTTCGGCAGGGGCCAGCAGACCGCGCGCCGTAACGCCTGGACAGCGGTCCTCGAGGACCGCCGCCGTGCGGTCGCCCGGACCGAGGCACAGCGCGTACTGGAGGCCGCGGCGACCCGCAGGCCCACCGCCACGTAAACTTCCCCGCATGGCGAGGAAGGAAGACTCCGAGAACCCGGGGCGGCTCAAGCAGATTGCCCTGACGTACAAGATGACCCGGCGTGCTGACCGGGCCATCGGCTGGATTCTGGCCGGCGTGGGGCTTGTCACCTTGGGTGTACTCCTCGCCATCGGCTTTCTGATCGGGCACCCCGTCTACGCGGGCATCCTGGGCGCGGTCCTGGGCCTGCTGGCGATGGCGATCGTCTTCGGACGGCGTGCCGAGAAGGCGGCGTTCGGTCAGATGGAAGGCCAGCCCGGCGCGGCGGCGGCCGTGCTGGAGAACATCGGCCGCGGCTGGACGGTCAATCCGGCCGTCGCGATGAACCGCAGCCAGGACGTTGTTCACCGTGCCGTCGGCAGGCCGGGCATCGTCCTGGTCGGCGAAGGGAATCCGAACCGGCTGCGTTCCCTGCTGGCGTCCGAGAAGAAGCGCATGGCGCGCGTCGTCTCGGACGTGCCGGTGCACGACTTCATCGTGGGCGACGACGCCGGCCAGGTGAGCCTGAAGAAGCTGCGCACCACGCTGCTGAAGCTGCCGCGAGTGCTGGCGGGCGGGCAGGTCACGCAGGTCAACGACCGGCTGCGCGCGATGGGCGACCTGATGAGCAACATGCCCGTCCCCAAGGGCCCGATGCCCAAGGGCATGCGGATGCCGCGGGGCCAGGGCGGACGCTGAGAGCAGCACTGCTCGGGCAGCAGGACTGATGCAGCACCGTTCGCGGAGCGCCGTACGAGCCCGCCCGCGGGTGGGAACGTACGGCGCGAGGCTCGCCTCACGGACAGATGGACGGACGTGCGGGGCGGCGGGTGATTCCGCCCGCCGCTCGCACAGGGCGCGGCCCGCGCGGGGAACGCACACGGGACACCTGCGGCCCGGCGGCGACGCTTCGAGCGGGCTGCCGGGCGGCTGTCCCGACTCCGCCGCGGAACCCGGCCCGGCGCCGCGGAACCCGGTCCGGCCCAGTGGCCGGACCCGCCGCAGGGCGGCACCGGCCGGCTACACCCGGACCTGGACCGCTCCCGAGAGCCTGTCGTGCAGACCGCGCCCGTCGCGGTCCCACACCAGCGCGGGGACGGCCGCCCCGAGCAGGAGCGTCCGTACGGCCACCCGCCACAGCACCAGCCTGCCCAGGCCGTCCACCGCGACCACACGGATCCGCAGCAGCCGCTTGCCGGGCGTGCTGCCGACCGTGCCGACGGTCAGCAGGCTCATCGTGAGGAAGACGGCCAGCGCCCAGTTGTTGGCGGTCCCCGGCTCACCGTCCGAGAGCAGCCCGTACGAGATCAGCACGGCGATCGCCCAGTCGATGAAGAGGGCGGCCACGCGGCGTCCGAGAGACGCGACGGAACCGGGGCCGTCCGGCGGCAGACCCAGCCGCTCGCCGCGGTAGCCGAAATCCGCGCCCATGTCCTCCGCCGCGGCGCGGGGGCCCGAGAGCCACGAGCCGATTGCATCCCTGTTGTTCACGCGACAACGGTAGCGCGCCGGGGAAATGACCTTGTCCGCAGGTCACCGGGGTCGGGCGGATGTCTGGTTAACATCGGTGAAACAGCCGGGTCACGCTTGAGAAATCGCCCCTGTTTATCGTCGGCCCCAGCGTGCGCCACCGCACTGGCCTGCGTCCCGAGCAATTCCCGTCCCTCCGCGGCGGGATTAGGAGGAGTTGGATGTTCCAGAACGCCGCCGAGGCCAAGAAGTACATCGCGGACAACGATGTGAAGTTCATCGACGTCCGATTCTGCGATCTGCCGGGCATCATGCAGCACTTCACGGTTCCGGCCGAGTCCTTCGACCCGGACGAGAACCTGATGTTCGACGGATCGTCGATCCGCGGCTTCCAGGCCATCCACGAGTCCGACATGGCGCTCGTCCCGGACCTGAGCACGGCACGTGTGGACGCGTTCCGCACGGAGAAGCACCTCAACATCAACTTCTTCATCCACGACCCGATCACCGGTGAGCAGTACAGCCGTGACCCGCGGAACGTGGCGAAGAAGGCCGAGGCATACCTCGCCTCCTCCGGCTTCGCCGACACGGCGTTCTTCGGCCCGGAGGCGGAGTTCTACGTCTTCGACGACGTCCGCTTCGAGACCAAGGCCAACGCGGGCTACTACCACATCGACTCCGAGGCCGGCGCCTGGAACACCGGCACCATCGAGAACGGCGGCAACCGCGGCTACAAGGTCCGCTACAAGGGCGGCTACTTCCCGGCCCCGCCCGTCGACCACTTCGCCGACCTGCGCGCCGAGATCAGCCTGGAGTTGGGCAAGGCCGGCCTGCAGGTCGAGCGTCAGCACCACGAGGTGGGCACCGCCGGACAGGCCGAGATCAACTACAAGTTCAACACGCTGCTCGCCGCCGCCGACGATCTGATGCTCTTCAAGTACATCGTGAAGAACACCGCCTGGCGCAACGGCAAGACCGCCACGTTCATGCCCAAGCCGATCTTCGGCGACAACGGCTCCGGCATGCACGTGCACCAGTCGCTGTGGAACGAGGGCTCCCCGCTCTTCTACGACGAGCAGGGCTACGCCGGCCTCTCCGACACCGCCCGCTACTACATCGGCGGCATCCTCAAGCACGCCCCGTCGCTGCTGGCCTTCACCAACCCGACGGTGAACTCCTACCACCGCCTGGTGCCCGGCTTCGAGGCCCCGGTCAACCTGGTCTACTCCCAGCGCAACCGCTCCGCCGCGATGCGCATCCCGATCACGGGCTCCAACCCCAAGGCCAAGCGCGTCGAGTTCCGCGCCCCGGACCCGTCCTCGAACCCGTACCTGGCCTTCTCGGCGCTGCTGATGGCGGGCCTCGACGGCGTCAAGAACAAGATCGAGCCGGCCGAACCGATCGACAAGGACCTCTACGAGCTCGCCCCCGAGGAGCACGCGGGCGTTCCGCAGGTCCCCACGTCCCTGCCCGCGGTCCTCGACGCACTGGAGGCGGACAACGAGTACCTGCAGGCGGGCGGCGTCTTCACCGCGGACCTGATCGACACCTGGATCGAGTACAAGCGCGAGAACGAGATCGCACCGATGCAGCTGCGGCCGCACCCGCACGAGTTCGAGCTGTACTTCGACATCTAGAAACGGCGCAGGTCCGAGCATTCATTCGCTCTCCTGGGCCGTACACGGGCCGTGGGCCGCACTTCCCGCTCTGGGAGGTGCGGCCCACGGCCGTTTCTGCGAGGCGCGTTGAGCTACGTGGCCGGCGGCTCGTTTCGGTCGGCGGCTGCGCCATTGAGCGCCTTGTCGACGGCCCGCCGTGTGCGTGCCTGGCTGTTCGGCATGAGGTGCGTGTACGTCCTCAGCGTGAAACCGGGTCCCCATGCCCCAGGTACTCGGCCAGAGCCTTGACGCTCTCACCGGCGTCCAACAACGCAGGGCTGCACCGCTACTACCGCGATCACGGTTTTGACTTCGTCAGGACTGTCGACCTAGGACACCGCCGCTCCGGAGCGCTCTTCCAGAGAGCCACCTAGGCTTACCCCTCCGCATCTTCCCCTTCGTAGGCCGCTAACGCGGTCTGACGGTGTGTGAACAGGGAACGGAGTGATTCTTGGGCGACGTGGGGGTCGAGTTCGTTCTCGTGCGCATCACGCGCCAGCATGATGCGGGTCTCTGCCTCCAGCGCCGCCCAGGCCTGCCGCGCGCGCTTGTTGGCGACCATCCGCGCATTGCTCCGCAGAAACCCGGAGCCTGCCGAGAACCCCGCTGCCACTAGCGCCAGCACTGCCGCGGCTACCCGTGCATCCTCTGTCGCCAGCCCAGCGGCTCCGGACACACCGGCCAGGAGAGCGGCCGGAAAGCCCAGGGCAACATCCATGTAAGCCCAAAGCTGCGCTCTGCGATGGGCGATGCGTACCTGGCGAACCGCCTCCACGCGCAGGTTCTCAACTTCCGTACGGAACAGAGCCACTCGCGTCAGCGCACCTGCGCCCGCTTCATCGTCGAGATCACTGCCGTTCTGAGATGCGACCACGCGAGGAGGGTCTCAGAAGCGCCCTCGAGATGACAGGAGTTGACTCAAATGCAGCCCAACAACCCCCTGTCGAGTCTCAGAACCAGCAATCCCGGCCGCTACGAAACCCAGAACAGCTCAGTTCTGACTCTTGTCGTCGGTGCAGGTCAGCGGCTCGCTGACCTGCACCGACGGTTTCGTATCAGCGCCGGGGTCCCCCTCGATCCGCCCTGGTGTGCACCGGCGCATGTATCAAATCCTTCCCATCTCAGGTGATCTGGGTAGGACTTGATACATACCCAAGGTTACCGACCGCCTCATGCAACGCCTGGCGGGCTTGCCTCCGACCTTCACCTCGCGCCGGGGCCGCGCTGCTGGGCTACCCCCACGAGATCTGGCCACCTTGGCCTCCGCCGATGAAATCGAGCAGATCTCCCGAGGTGTCTACCGTCGGGCCGACGCGGCACCGACAGCCCACGTCGACGTCCTCGCGGTCTGCACCCGGGCGCCGCACGCGGTCGTATCCGGGGAGTCCGCACTGGCGCTGCACGAACTGATCGACGACATCCCGTACGAGGTGCACATCGCGGTACCACGGGGCACACACCGCCCGGCGATCGCCTATCCCGCGACCCGGACTTCTCAATATGCTGCGGATACCTTCGGCTACGCGATCGACCGGTTCGAAGCTGCTTCAGGCGAGACCATCCCCGTCTTCAGCCCCGCACGTTCCGTCGTGGATGCCATGCGCCTCGGCGGGGCCGCAGGTAGACCCCTCGCGCTCAGCGCCCTCAACCGCTACCTGCGCCGGCACGGTCAGGGCGGTGTCGCCGACCTTCAGGAAGCCGCTCGGACACTCGGTGCCCTGTCCACCATCCGCCCAGCCATCGAAGCGGTGCTCGCCTGATGCCCAACCCCACCCGCGACACAGCCGCCGGGCGTATCTACAACGACCTGCGCAACCTCGCCCGCCGCACCGGGTACCCAAGAGACCAGCTGATGCTCGAATACGTCCTGGAGCGCTTCCTGCTCATAACGTCATCGTGACCGACCTCTTTGGAGAAGGCGAGCACCGCTGCGGAGATGAGCAGGTACGCGCTGGTACCGAGCACGAGTACCGTGACGTCCGGCGCTCCGGTCCATGCCATCTCCAATGGCATGGGGCCGGGCAACCCCTGCCCAAGCCCCAGTCCGATAAAGGTGACGGAAGTCAGCAGGACGCCAACGATCGTTCGGGGGACCACGTGCCGAACCAGTCGTCGCGCTCTTCGTCGGTGCAGTTTTCTGGGCAAGCGGGAGATGTCGGCGATCATCGCCGTGACGAGCAGTGCGGCGACGACGATCAGGGAGAGCATCGTCGATCGATAGCCGCCGTCGTCACTGCGTGCGTCACCACCTGCGGTGACGTTCAGTCCAGACATGAAGGGGCTGTCACCGTCGATCACCTGGTGATTCTGGGCGATCAGCACCAAGACACCCGAGCGGTCATCGGCGAACACCCCGAAGTTGGCGTGAAACGTCGCTAGCTCGCCTTCGTGCCACAACACCTGTCTGCCTCGAATATCGGAGATCCGCAGGCCCATTCCGTAGGTGCTCCCGTAGGCGGGGTCTGAGGCAACACCGTCTGGCGGGGTCTGCACCGACCCGAGCACCGCCGGCGACAGGAACTGACGACCGTCGTGCTCGCCCGTGGACAACGTGTCGGCGAAGGCCGCCAGATCCCGGGCTGTGGAGATCATGTATCCATCGGCCAGCGCAGCCGGGAAGTCCGGCGTTGGCCAAGGCACGTGGGCTCCGAACATCACCAGGTTCCCGCCGGGAAGTTCGCCGTCATCCACCTCATCGGTTGAGGTGTAGGTGTGCGACATTCCGAGCGGATCGAGCACCTCTGACTTCAGCACATCGGCATACGGACGCCCTGTCACCGCCTCGATGATCATGCCGAGGACGGCGTAGTTCTTGTTGCAGTACTGAAACTTCTCTCCCGGTTCGGCCGTCATCTGCACGGTCGCGAGCTCCCGGACTCTCTCCTCCACCTTGAGTTCCGGTTGGAAGAGATCCACCTGGCCCGCCCATTGCGGAAGTCCGCTGGTCTGATTGAGTAGGTGCCGGACTGTGATATCGGCGTACGCCCCTTGAACTCGGAACCACGGTAGGTGCGAGACAACCCGGTCATCGAAGTCCAGCCTGTCCTGCTGCACCAACCGCGCCACCGTCATCGCTGTCAACGACTTGCTCGCAGACCCGATGAAGAATGGGGTGTCGGGTCCGTAATCCTCATTGCCGAGCGCACGAGACTCAGCGATCTCTCCCTTCTCGAAGGTGGCGATCACCGCATCCGGAGTGCCCTGCCCTCGAAGGGACTGTTCGACCATATCCACGGCGGTCGCCGGGCCGCTGCCGCTGCGGCCGGCCGTGTTTACCGACAGTCCAACCGTTCCCGCACCAACCAGCAGTGCGGCAATCCCGACGAAGACGATCGCCCGCAACAGAATGGCGCGTGCGCGCCGCGTGGGAGACGCCACCGGCTTCGGTGTCATGGCCGGCCTTCTGCCATCGGCTGATCAGTCGTGCCGAACTGTGTTTCGACCAGGGCGTTGAAGATCTCCAGGGTCACCCAGTCGTTGTTGACGTTGGCGACCAGGACCTGATCACCGGTGGTCGATGCCATCGCCCAGGTGAAGGAGCCATGGATGCCACCGCCACCGCCGCGCAGAACGACACCATTGGACAGTTCGTGCTCGAAGACGCCGAGTCCGTACCGAAGACCGAACTCGGGGATCCATCCCGAGCCCTCCGTTGAAACGGTTGTCCACATGGCCTGGTGCTGCGCAGCTGGCAGCAGCGCGCCGGAAGCCAATGCGCCGGTGAACCTGCATATGTCGGCGGTGGTCGATACGTGAGCGCCGGCCGCGCCACCCCAACCGGTCGTCATCTCGGTCGCGTCCCACACCTCGCCGATCGGCGGGTTCATCCACCGGGAGTACTGCCGTGGATGTGGATGCGGCCCTCTCAGCCTTCGTTCGTCGGCTCTCGGAAGATAGGTGCCGGATAGCTCAAGCGGCATGATCACCACTCGCTCCAACTCGTCGGCGTAGGACCGGCCGGTCACGGTCTCGATGATCATCCCGGCGAGAAGGAAGTTTGTGTTCGAGTAGCCGAATCCGCTGCCGGGTTCGAAAGCCGGTGGCATCTCCATCGTTCGGCGCACCATCTCCTCTGCGGTGACGATGTCGAAACGGTGGTCGCGAAATGCCGGCGTGTGGAGTCGTCGTAACTCTTGTTCCGAGTTGCCGATGTTGGCGATTCCGCTGGTCTGGTTGAGCAGTTGCCGGATGGTGATCTTGCTGCCGTCGTGGCCGTTGCCTTTGACGGCACCGGGCAACCACTTCTCGACGGTGTCATCCAGGCTCAGCCGCCCCTCGGCTTCGAGCTTGAGCACCACCGTTGCGGTGAAGGCCTTGCCGAGGCTTCCGATGCGGAAGCGCTCACCCGGTTCACGGCGGCGGCCGGTTGCCATGTCGGCCATCCCCGCGGCACCGAACCACACCTGTTCTCGGCTGCGGATCTCAGTGACGATGCCTGGGGATCCGGCATCGTCGACGGCCCACCGGAGCAGCGGTTGGAGAGAGCTGGTCATGTCGTGTCCTTTCGGCGTGGTTTCTGCTGTCGCGACTGTCCGTTCCGCGGACCTTCCGCGGACCTTGGCGTCAGAGAGGAGGCCGGGCCGCAGTGCCGCGCGAATTGGCCCCGGCCCGGGGGACCGCGGCTGCCTCAGCCATTCGAGCCGCGCAAGATTCGGTGCACGACTGTGCGTTGGCACATCCGGCGCGTGGACCGGCAGCCGCCTCATCGCTGATCGTCGTGAAGGGTGGCAAGCCTGGTGGCGGTGACGAGTTCGGCGGCGTAGTGGGCCATGTCGAGTTCGGGCTGGCTTCGCAGTAGTAACGGCAGCGCTTCCAGCGGGCGTTGGATCATCGCCGCGATCACCAGCGGGTCGAACCGGCGAAACTCCCCAGTGGACTGTCCCCGCTCAAGGACACCGAGCAGGTAGCTCATCACGCCGCCGTGCGGATCGGCCTGAGCCGCAGCGGGATTCTCGGCCTCGTCGTGTACGGCGGCGAAGATCGATTGCAGTGCTCGCAGTCGCGACCGGTGGCTATCGACGTAGCAGACGACGCCGGTGATGTAGGCGCTCAACTCTGCTCCCGCTGCCTCCGGCGGCGGATACGGCCAATCTGCCGGAGGAAGGATCGGGCGCGTGGCCGTGTCGACCTCCATCCGCTCGATCAGGAACTCGTTGATCGAGGAATAGATGTCTGAGATCACCGCCTGCATCAGGTCCGACTTGCTGGAGAAGTGGTACGAGATCAATCGAGTGCTGCTCAACCTGCCTTGCTGGGCGATCCGAGCGAACGTCGTCCGGGCGAACCCCAGTTCCGCGACCGTTTCGATCGTGGCTTCGATGATCTGCTTCTGCCGGGGCGCCGACGGCGACCGGCCTCCCGTCTTCGACGTTGCTCGGTTCAACGCTCGTGGCCGGCTTGCTGTCATAGGTCGCTCCACCTAGGGTCTTACTTAGCTGAGTAAAACATAGCAGAGGGAAGTGCCATGGAACATCAGAGGACTCGCAAGGAACCGCCCCGCAGGAGCAATCAGCGCGCCGCGTGGACGCTCATGGCGCTCACCCTGATCAGCGCAGAACTGACCTTCCTGGCGGTGGCGTTACCGGCGATGTGGCTCATATTCCCGCTGCTGTTCCCGATGTACGGGGCCGGCGTGCTGCTGATCCGCGAACTGGTCGTCCGCACCGGCGGTGGCTGGCCAAGCCTGATCGTCATGGGCGTGGTCTACGAACTGGTCGAGGACGTCTTTGGCCTGCAAGCCCTGACCAGCGAGGTCCTGTACAACGCGGCCCACTGGGGTCCGCGCATCTTCGGCATCAACACGGCATACTGGGAAGTCCAGATCGGCTATCACATCGTGTTCAGCGTGCTGATCCCCATCGTGGTCACCGACCTGATCTTCCCCGACTTTCGATCGAAGCCCTATCTCAGACGGCGCGGGGTGATCATCACCGCCCTCAGTGCCGTCGTCGGCGTCGTGATCGTACGCGTCCTGTTCGCGGGGACCCAGGATCCCGGGCACCAAGCCCCGTGGCCGTTCGTCGCCACAGTGGTGGTGATCATCGCCGTGCTGTGTGTCGTCGCACTGCGAATCATTCCGCGTCGACTCTCGGTCACCTCCCCGACTGCTGCCGGCCAGCACGCCAATCGCGTGCCGAGCCCAGCGATCGCGGGCATCGGCGCATTCGTATCGACGCTGGCCTTCATCGGTCTCTTGATGCCCCTGGACACTCAGGAGCAGCGCCCAGCAGCCGGCGACGGCTGGTGGGTCTACCCGGCCATGGTCGTGGCCGGCGGTCTGGCGATCGGAGCACTGCTCCTGATCCGCCACTGGAATTCAGGTTCTGGATGGACCGACACGCATCGGATCTGGCTCATCGGTGGCAGCCTCGTCGGGCACACCCTGTTCATCGTGATCGCCACGATCCTGCATCCCGCCGACCAGCTGACGAACACCCTCGCGTACACCGCTGGTCCGGCCATGATCGTCGGCACGATCGCCGCACTGGCCAGACTCAACCGCACCGTGCGGACGCGCGCATCGACCGACCCCGCCACGGTGGCCATGGCTCGATGACTACTGGCCGGGCGGCCGATTGCGACGTTACTGAACCGTCCCGCCACGATGGCTGTTGGCGTTGTTCGTGGCCGCATTCGCCGTCTACACCCACGACTACGTGATCGCCGGTTTGCTAACAGAACTTGCCCGTGACCTCGGAGTCCCCGAGGGGCAGGCAGGACAACTGGTCGCGGTCTTCTCGGTGACCATCGCCTTGACCGCTCCCGCCGCTGGCTATGTCAGTTTCGTCTGACACCGTTTGTCGGTCTCGTTCGACACCACATGGGCGCCTAACGAGGCAGGAATGTCGGCTTCGTCGGACACCACTTTCGGATCCCTTACTACGGCCGCTCGGCGAGTTGTCGAGTGATGTGGGCGAGTCGGTAGGAGTCGGAGCCCGTTTCGATGATGGTGCCGCCGAAGGTGAGTCGGTCGACGATGGCGGCGCACAAGCGTGGGTCGGTGAAGGTCTTGGTCCAGCCGGAGAAGGACTCGTTGGAGGCGATCGCGACCGAGGCCTTCTCCTCCCTCTCGGTCGCGTGTCGTCCGCGAGATCCCAAGCGTCGACCATGGCGTTGAGGTCGTCGATGGAGTCGGCTTCGGGGATGGGGACGAGGTGGTTGCGGCGGAACCAGCCGATGTCGCCCTCGACACCGCCCTTCTCATGCGCACCTTGCACGCCGGGCTGACAGTAGAACGCCTCGATGCCGTAGTGGGACCGGAACGCGGTCCACCGGTCCGCTTCCACGCGCTGGCGGGAGAGGCCGATCACGCTGGCGACCGCGGCCTTGAGGTTGTCGTACCTGACCTTGCCTGTGGGGACGCCACCGAGGATACGGAAGGCGTGGCGTGGCCCTCGAAGAATGCCTCCTGACCCGCTGAGGCGCTGATCCGGTGGACGGACTTGCCGGAGTACGACAGGCGCAGGCTGAACAGGGCGCAGGTCACCAGCTCGCCGCGAAGTCGGACGACGACCTCGCCGAAGTCGACCTCCGCCTCACGCCCAGGCAGATGGGTCTGCGGGATGAACGTGTTCGCCGGCTCCCGACCGATGCGGATCTCACGCTGTCGGGTGGCGACGTAGTCGCGCACCACCCCGTACGACACGACCCCGGCAGCGTCGTGCTCGTCCAGCAGCCGATCGAAGATTCTCTTCGCGGTGTGCCGCTGCTTCCTCGGTGCGTCCAAACCGTCTCGCAGCCAGCCGTCGATGACATCCCGGTAACGGTCAAGCCGGGACCCTCTCTTCGGTGGTGGCTTCGGCTGTTTGGGCCACGCCGACTCCAACGCGGCAGCGACGGTGCGGTACCCGATACCGTGCTTGCGCTGCAGAGCGCGCTTGGACAACCCCGCCTTGGCGTCGCGTCGGATCGCGGCGTACAGGTCGACGCGTGAGGTGGGTGCGCGCGCCATGACGCTCAGACCCAACCCAGTGGCAGATCAGTTTGTCCCTTGGCGGACGTCCGTCCCGTGCTCGGCGAACGCCTTGAAGTCCTCCATGTGCTGCTGCGACTGCTTGCGGAAAGAGCCAGGCATCACAAGCCCCACCAGCCGCACCAGCAATCCGTCGAACCGGAATTCGCTCTCGCTCTCCCACTGCGTGGTGTCCGGACCGGCTGCGATCAGCCGGTCGCGCTGGGCCTGCCACATGCCCTCGCCGGCGATCTCGCGGTCGTAGTGCACGACGACAGAACTGGGGATGGCGTGCAGGTCTTCAGGTTCCAGGCGCGTGATGGTCTCGGTGGCCTCCATCCTCTGCTTCCCCATTTGAAACACGACTCGCGAGGTGGTGCCGAGCTGGCCGTGCGCTCCGTCCACCGGCTCGTGCAGTACCAGGCCCCGCAGCCACTTCGGCATGTGCGCCGGGTCCGCGAGCATCTGGAGCACCTTCTCCCGCGGCAGGGCGATCTCGATCGAGGTGGTGTACTTCATCAAGCGTTCCCTCCGGGGGCGTAGAACACGGTGGTGGCCTTGACGGCGGCCGCCACGTGATCCGGATCGCCACCGGCGGCCAGGTGAGCTTCGCCCCATGCCGCAGCGCTGCGCCGCACGAACTCGCGCCCCGTGGGCGAGGCCTGGAACTCCTCGTGATCGAGGGTCTCGCCGTCTGCCAGGAACCGGGCCAGGGTGAGGAGATGCAGGTCCCAGCCCACACCGCCGGCACCGGGGCCGTAGGTCGGGAACATGGGCTCCCCGACGGCCGCTGCATGGACCAGTTCAAGCTCGGTGTCCCCGGCAGGGCCCGGGGACAGGCGCACCTCGACCTCGCTCGTGCCTGGCCACTCGTCGGCGTCCGGCCCGAAGAGCCAGGACACCCGCAGCAGACGCGGCGGCTCGCACCGGAGGATCTCCCCGTGCTCACCGCCGTCCAACTCGAACGACCCGCCGAGCCGCAGGTCTCCGGTGACCGACTTCAACCAACGGCCCAGCCGCTCAGGGTCGGTGATGGCGTTCCACATGTCGTCGACCGGCGCGTCGTAGCGACGCCGCAACTCCATCGTGTACGCGTCGCCGGCGGGCAGGGTCGCTGTTCCCATCGTCCGGCGCGCAGCGGCCAGTTCGTCCAGTACGTCCTTCATGTCATGTTCCTTTCGCTGGCGGATCGGCCTTGCCAACACCTGGGGTCCGGGATGCACGCCTGCCGCGGGCCAGCTCAGTGCCCAGGGCATCGAGCCTCTGATCCCAGAACCCGCGAAACCGGTCCAACCACACATCAACCTCGCTCAGCGACGTGGGTTCGACGGCGTAGAACCGGCGAGCCCCCTCAGCCCGAACCGACGCGAACCCGTTCTCACGCAGAACGCGCAGATGCTGCGAAACAGCCGGCTGGGACAGTGTGAACTCCGCCCGGATCACGTCTGTGATCGCGCCGGAGGTCTGCTCACCGTCGGCGAGAAGCTCCAGAATGCGCCGACGCACCGGGTCGCCGAGGATGTCGAATGCGTGCACGAATTAGAAGCATGCCAGCTCGCACTTATATAAGCAAGGGCTGGTATTGCCGCGTTACCTCCGGTGTCGACGCACGTCGACACCGGGCACGCCCCATCGATGCTGGTGTCGAACGAGACCGACATCCGGTGTCAGGTGAGACCGACGTAGCCACGCCGCGGCAGTTGCTCTGGGGCGCATGCTTTCCCAGCTCTTCTTTGCCATGTCTGCAATCAACGCGGCGGCAGCTCCGGCGGCTACAAGGCGTCGCTTCAGCGGGCTATGGGCTGGCGCCATGCTTCCCTGGCGAAGGCAACGCGAGCCACGTAGCGAACTTCACGATCGGTAGAAACGACTACCTGGGCGCTTCCGTCGTCAAGGCGGTCGACGAGATCTGTGTCTGTCGACCGTGGTGGTGGACTCGTGCCGGAATCTCCCGTGGATCACAAGCAACGGAATAGTCGGGGCACGCTCAGCAGGTCGTCCATGACCTCGACGGGACCGCGGCAGGCGGAAGGCTGTCCCGGTGCACTTGTGTGCACCCGATGTGCACCGGGCCATCGGAACATCCGCTTATATGCAGGTCACATGGGTTTCTGTGCTCTACTTCGGCATCTGAGACCGGGGCCGGGCGAACCGGTCTTCGCGGTACGGGAATTGATGACCCGCGGAAGCGCCCCTGCGAGCGCCTTCCGCGGGTCATCGTCTTTCCCGCCCTCATGTGCCCGGAAGTGCACCGGGTGTCGGACGGGCTGTCGAGCAGTCAGGTGCCGCCGTCAATGGGATTGCAACCCCCCACACGAGCCCGAGGGCCGGCAAAGCAAACCAAGTTCGGGGCCTCGGTGTTGATGCCGGTCGCTGCTGGCCTGCCGGCAGGCCGTCGACGTGACCGGTGGGGCCTCCAGGCGGCCGGGTCAGACCGACGTGGCTCAAGGTGCGCGGGACGCTTGCGTCCCGCGCAGCATGGGTGGGCGGGCAGTCGCGGGGAGAGTTGCACGTCTCAGTCGTCTCAGGCCGCGGTTGTCGGGTTCGCTGATTCTGCGGCGCGGTGGTATTCGGCGTTTATGCGCTGGGCTTCTTCGAGTTGGTCCTCGAGGATGATGATGCGGCAGGCTGCCTCGATGGGGGTCCCCTGGTCGACGAGCTCCCGGGCCCGGGCGGCGATGCGCAACTGGTAGCGCGAGTAGCGGCGGTGGCCGCCCTCTGATCGGAGCGGCGTGATGAGGCGGGCTTCTCCGATGGCGCGGAGGAAGCCCTGGGTGGTGCCGAGCATCTCGGCGGCCCGGCCCATCGTGTAGGCGGGGTAATCGTCGTCGTCGATACGGCTGAACGAGTCGTCTGCTGTCATCGCACCTCTCTGTGGACGCATGGAGGGGTCCTGGTGCCGTACGGCACCAGGACCCCGAAGGAACTGCTACACCATCTGCCGACCTTGATACTGCGTCGGCTTCCTGTTTCCGCAAACCCGACCGAGATGCTGTCGAGGGTGCGGGGATCGCGGTTGCTTGACCGGAGACCACCTCACTATCGATGTCCTGCGGTACCCGGGCTCAAAAATCCGCCCGGGCGATCCTGATGGCGCCTGGCTCCTCCGCTTCTTCCTCTGGGATCGATCACTTACCTACTGCTGGTGATGCGAACTGCTGGCGGCCTGTAACAGCGCCGCCCCTTCGGCAGCCGGCCCCGTCGCCTGTCCTGCGTCTGCTCTGGCTTGGAATCCCACTGCCGACTTCCCGGTGCGCGCGTCCGCAGCCGACGCCTTCACCGAGGTACTGCTCACTGACTTCACTGCTGGGTACTGCGGTCCTGCTCATGGCGGCCCCTGATGCTGCGGCCACCCGGTCCGGTCGTCAGTCCGTCGCCGTCCTGCAACAACTGTGGCTTCGGAACTCCACAACCGCACCGTCCTGCGAACTACGGGTACTGCTTGCCGGCAGTTCGTCTCTGCCAGGCCCTGCTGTCTCTCTGGGCTACGGGAGAAACCTTAACCACGCCAGCACCCCATGTCTACTCCGGCCGACATAGATTTTTGGAAGTCCGACGGTGAGGTAATCGGCCTCGAGCGGCCCGCGATCGCAGCCGGGGCCCCTGAGGCGGTGGTCCTGATGGTTTCGGAGCACGTCACCGACGCCCTGCATGACCGGCCCCTGCATGACCGCAGTCCGCAGGTCCCAGCGCATGCATGCCTCGCGATCTGAACGGAGTGGCACCGGAGGACTCGGCCGGCCCACGGCCGCCCCTCCCCGCCCGCGCCACCGCGGCCATCACCCGGACGCCCGGCGAGGGCGACCGTAAGCGTCCCTCGCCCGGCAGCCCCGGGGCAGAGGTACCGGCAGCGCTCACCGGATCAGGGGCTCTCCCGGTCGCCCTCGCCGGGCAGTCGGATGGCCCAAGAACTTCGGCGTTCCGGGTGGATCAATATCTATCCCCGCGGGGTGAGGGTTTGATCCGTCGGGCTGGGAGTGTTTTTGCCGCAACGAACAGAGTGGACTTATCTGACGTCTGCAGGCCGCGATCGCGTGCTACTGTCGATGTCAGTTGCAGTCTTGTGTTCCCAAAACTTCCAACGCTCCCGGTGGTGTCTTTCCTCCACCGGAGGCGTTTTTGTATTTCCGGGTATTTCCCGGTCGGGGCATCATCGCGACGACCCGGTACCCGTGCGTTGCGGGCCCGGCGTACTGCCCCAAAGGGAGATATCGCATGACATCTGGCACCGTGAAGTGGTTCAACGCCGCCAAAGGGTTCGGCTTCATCGAGCAGGACGGTGGCGGTCCTGACGTGTTCGCCCACTTCTCGAACATCGCCGCCCAGGGCTTCCGTGAGCTGCTCGAAGGTCAGAAGGTCACCTTCGACATCGCGCAGAGCCAGAAGGGCCCGACGGCCGAGAACATCGTTCCCGCCTGACGCTTCGCACACCTTGTAGCCGGCGTGGCTCGCCGGGCGGGGCCAGCTGCGGGAATATTCCGCAGTGGTTTCGCCTGTGGGACGAACCGCAGCCTTCGGACCCCTCCTCATCTGCACACGCCGACGTCCTGGATCACACGTCCACATGACGTCCCTGATTTCATCCCCTGGACCCGCACCGGATTCGCTGCGGGGCCAGGTCCACATTCCATTCGGCCCGTTCTTGAGATCCCCCGCGCTGCTCTTCCGCTGCGGGAATTCCTTGATACGTGCCGTATCAAGGAAAGGTTCTGAATGAACCCCGCACGTACGAACGACCGCTCTTCCCGCAGGCGCACCGGCGGTCCCGCTTTCGGCTCCGGCAGCGCCGGTACGGGCCGGGGCGGCCGCTTCGGTGTGCCCGCCCCGAGCCGTTCTGCCGGCCGGCGCCGCTCAGGCGGCCACGGCCGGCGGCCCGCAGCGGTGCAGGGCGAGTTCGCCCTGCCGAAGATGACCACTCCCGCGCTGCCGGCCGTGGAGGCATTCGCCGACCTCGACATGACCGAGCGGCTGCTGGCCGCGCTGACCGCGCAAGGCGTGAGCGTGCCGTTCCCCATCCAGGGTGCGACCCTGCCCAACACCCTCGCCGGCCGCGACGTCCTCGGACGCGGGCGCACCGGCTCCGGCAAGACCCTCGCCTTCGGCCTGGCCCTGCTGGCCCGCACCGCCGGCCAGCGCGCGGAGCCCCGCCAGCCGCTGGCTCTGATCCTCGTACCGACGCGTGAGCTGGCGCAGCAGGTGACCGATGCCCTGACCCCCTACGCCCGCTCGGTGAAGCTGCGCCTTGCCACCGTCGTCGGTGGAATGTCGATCGGCAGGCAGGTCAGTGCGCTGCGCGGTGGCGCCGAGGTCGTCGTCGCGACGCCGGGCCGCCTCAAGGACCTCATCGACCGCGGCGACTGCCGGCTGAACCAGGTAGCGGTCACCGTCCTGGACGAGGCGGACCAGATGGCCGACATGGGTTTCATGCCCCAGGTCACCGCGCTCCTGGATCAGGTCCGCCCCGAGGGCCAGCGGATGTTGTTCTCCGCGACCCTCGACCGCAACGTCGATCTCCTGGTCCGCCGCTACCTCACCGACCCGGTCGTGCACTCCGTCGACCCGTCCGCAGGTGCGGTCACCACGATGGAGCATCACGTGCTGCACGTCCACGGAGCCGACAAGCACCGGACGACGACGCAGATCGCGGCGCGCGAAGGCAGGGTGATCATGTTCCTCGACACCAAGCACGCCGTCGACCGGCTGACGAAGGACCTGCTGTACAGCGGGGTACGGGCAGCCGCCCTGCACGGCGGGAAGTCGCAGCCGCAGCGCACCCGAACCCTGGACCAATTCAAGGCCGGGAACGTCACCGTGCTCGTGGCGACCAACGTCGCAGCGCGCGGCATCCACATCGACAGCCTCGACCTTGTCGTCAACGTCGACCCGCCGACCGACCACAAGGACTACCTCCACCGCGGCGGACGCACCGCACGAGCCGGTGAATCCGGCAGCGTCGTCACCCTGGTCACCCCCGACCAGCGCCGCACCATGAGCCGCCTCATGGCGGCCGCCGGCATCTCGCCCCAGACCACCCAGGTCCGCTCCGGTGAGGAGGCACTCAGCCGGATCACCGGCGCCCAGGCCCCCTCCGGCATCCCCGTGACGATCACCGCGCCGGTGACAGAAGGTACGCAGAGGCGCAAGCGCAGCGCATCCTCACGCGGCCGACCCGGCCCCGCTTCGGCTGACCGGCGCGTGAAGGTGCGGCGCTCCTCCTTCGGCGCGGCGGCCTAGATGTATTGCCTCGTGAGGTTGGGGACGCGGCTGGCGGGTGGTTGGCCGCCGAGCGCGGTGTGTGCGCGGTGGTGATTGTAGGTGTGCAGCCAGTTGGGGAAGGCGTCGCGTCGTTGGGTCTCGGAGCGGTAAGGCCGGGCGTAGGCCCACTCCTCCAGCAGGGTGCGGTTGAGACGTTCGACCTTGCCGTTCGTCTGGGGCCGGTAGGCGCGAGTGCGCTTGTGCGTGATCCCGGCCGCGGCCAGCGTGTCGCGCCACAGACGGGACTTGTAGCAGGCGCCGTTATCGGTGAGCACGCGTTCGACGGTGATCCCGCAGACGGTGAAGAATGCCTGCGCCCGGGTCC
>NZ_AUKW01000014.1:0-189866 GCF_000424965.1 Streptomyces sp. TAA204 | reverse complement strand
CAGGTCGCCGAGTGGGACGTGGCCTCCGACCCCGCGGCCGTGGCGGGCGTACGGGCCGACGTCACACGGAAGCTGGAGGAATGGGGACTGGAGGACGTCGGCTTCGTCACCGAACTGATCCTCAGCGAACTGATCACCAACGCCATCCGCTACGGCACCGGCCCCATCCGCGTACGCCTGCTGCGCGACCGCGCCCTGATCTGCGAGGTCTCCGACACCAGCAGCACCTCACCCCACCTGCGCTACGCCGCCACCACCGACGAGGGCGGACGCGGCCTCTTCCTCGTCGCACAGTTCGCGGAACGCTGGGGCACCCGCTACACCGCCGAAGGCAAGGTCATCTGGACCGAACAGGCACTGCCCGGTGCGGAAGACAGCACGCCGAACGGCCGGGGGCCGACCGGCCGTTGAGCCGCACGGACGGTGCCTTGCCCGGACAGGGCTCTGTGCTACCGCCGCGCGCGCTCCGCACGGCTGGAATGTATCCGCTTTGTATGCCCGCCTCCTTGAATCGCCCGGTCATCCGACGACCCGAGGAGAATCATGCAAAGACGTCTTCGCCGGACACTGATCGCCGCGAGCGCGGCCGCGGCCACCGTGGTCCTGGTCCCGACGACCGTCGCCGCCACCCAGGGCGGCTCGCCCGAGGCGAAGCTGACCGCACGGCCCGCCTTCAAGATGCCCTTCCTGTGCGGCCAGAAATGGCTCGGCAGCAACTGGAAGGGCCACAGCCCCGGGCATTCGATCGACTGGAACCACTACAACTCCGCCGGTAGCCCGGACGACCTCGGCCGCCGCGTGTTCGCCAGCGCCGGGGGCAAGGTCCTCGCCTCGTACTACTCCACGGGCGACGGCTACGGCAACACGATCGTGATCGGCCACGGAGACGGCTGGCGGACGCGTTACGCCCATCTCAAGACCCGTGCCGTCCAGAAGGGCGACAAGGTCAAGGTGGGCCAGAAGATCGGCCAGGTCGGCAAGTCGTCCGCGATCTACGACATGTCGCCGCACCTGCACTACGAGCAGATGCACAACGGGCAGACCGTGGTCTCGGTCATCCAGGGCGTCAGGTGGAACGACTACCTCAAGCGCTACCAGACCAGCAAGAACAGGTGCTGAGCAGCACCAGCTGGGGACCGGGTGCTGAAGGGTGCTGACAGGCACCCGAGCCCTGTCGGTGACGGCCGCCACGACCGCGGACGCCGCCACCGCGACACCGAAGCATCTGCCGCCGGGCCGCGCGCGGAGGGACGGCTCGACGGCGGAAGGTACAGGAGTCGCGGTGGCCACCTCGGCCGGTGTGCTGAGCACACCGGCCGGAGCCTCAACGGGCCTCAGACGCATGGGCGTTCACGGTGCGCGCGGGCGTTCACGGGGCGGGCGTGCACCGGCACGGTGAGGAGCGGGCACATCGGGCCCGCCTGCCCGCAGCACGGGGAGCGGCGGGCGGCGCCCCGTGCGGCCTCAGCGCAGCGCCCGCAGCTTCGCGTCCACGAACTCGGCCTGGTCACGGGCTTCCAGCCGGCGCCACGTCGACAGGGAACGGTGGAAGTAGCGCCGCGCGGTCTGTTTCCGGCCGGTCGCGTGGTGCAACTCGCCCAGCAGGCACGCCACTCGCGCCTCGGCACGGCGGTCACCCAGCTGCTGCTGCACGGCGAGCGCGCCGGTCAGCAGCGCCGACGCCTCTCTCTCGTTGCCCTGGCGCAGGCACAGTTCGCCGATGCTCTGCTGCACATAGGCCGCGCAGTGCGTGTCGGCCAGGTCGTCGAAGATGCCGAGCGCCCGCTCCAGTTCGGCCTGTGCCATGTGCGGTTCGCCGCGCAGCTCGTGCAGTTCGGCGATTCTGCGGCGCACCTGCGCCTCACGGTGCCGGTCGCCGACGGTGCGGGAGAGTTCCAGCGCGCCGTCGAGCCACCCGGATGCGGCCTGCGGGTGCTTGCGCTCCAGCCACACCGAGGCGATGGCGTTGTGGGCGACGGCCTCGCCGTGCCGGTCGCCGGCCTTTCCGAAGGCGTGCAGCGCGTCGACGAACGCCCCGAGCGCGGCGTCCAGTTCACCCACGACCCGGTGGACGGACCCGGCTCCGGATGCCGCGACGGCCTCGCCCGGCAGATGCCCCAGCGCGGCGAAGAGCGCGCGCGAGTGGTCGAACGCCTCGAGCGCGTCTGCGTACCGGTCCTGGTAGAGGTGGAGCTGGCCGAGGTTGCGCAGCAGGGCCGCCGCCCGTACGTCGGAAGGGTCGGGCATCGCGTCGAGCACGAGCTGATGCGTCCTGAGCCAGTCGCCGTAGTAGCCGCGCATGTCGAAGAAGCTCGCCAGCTCGATCGCGAGATCGGCGGCCCGGGAGACCTCACCGAGCCGTACCGCGGAGTCGACGGCGGCGACGAGGAGCCGGCGTTCGCTCTCGAACCATTCCACCGGACGGGCACTCACGGTGCCCGTGAGTGCGGACGCCGGCCCGGTCAACGGTGCCGGTTCGCCCAGCACGCCGAGAAAACGTGTGGGCATGGCCGAGTTCGCGGAACGGGCGATCGCGGTGAGGGCGTCGATGACCCTCAACTGCCGCCGCACGCGCACTTCGGTGCCGTCGATCCCGGCCAGCTCCCGGGCGTAGCAGCGCAGCAGGTCGTGCATGCGGTAGCGCTGGAGCCCGAGGCCGTCCGTTCCCACCACCTCGACCAGATGCTCGTCGAGCAGTGTCTCCAGCGCCCCCGCGGCCTCCTCGGCTTGGCCCATGGCCACCTCGACGGTCCATCCCGCGACCGCGTCGTCGCCGAGCTGTCCGAAGGCGCGGAAGACCCTCGCCGCCGGTTCGGGCAGATGCCGGTAGCTCAGTTCCGCGCCGGCCCGTACCTCCATCTCGCCGGTGCGGAGCTGGTCCAGCCGTCCGCGCTCGTCGTGCAGGAAATCGGCCAGCGTGCCGACGGTCCAGCCGGGACGGTTCGCCAGCCGGGCACCCGCGATCCGCACGGCCAGCGGCAGCGAGCCGCAACCGGCGAGCACCCGGTCCACGTCCGCCTCCTCCGGGCGCAGCCGCTCCGTTCCGACGATGGCGCCGAAGAGCGCCCGTGCGTCCTCGCGTTCCATCACGCCCAGGGGCGAGTGGTACGCCGGCAGCCCGGGCATCCGGCGGCGTGAGCTGACGAGCACCGCCGATCCGCCCGTGCCCGGCAGCAGGGGACGCACCTGAGCGCCGCCGGCGGCGTCGTCGAGAACGATGAGGAACCGGCGCTGCGCCAGACGGGAGCGCAACAACGCGGCCCGCTCGCCCAGTTCACCGGGGATGGTGCTGTCGATGACCCCGAGGCCGCGGAGCATCTCGGCCAGGACGTCGGCGGGATCACGCGGCTGGTCGCTCGTCCCGCCCAGGTCGACGAAGAGCTGACCGTCGGGGAAGGCATCGCGCACACGGTGCGCCACATGAACCGCCATCGTGGACTTCCCGCACCCCGGGGGCCCCGAGACGACCGCGACGACCGGCTGTCTGCCGGCCGCCGACAACAGCCGCTCCAGAACGGCGATCTCCTCGGCGCGGCCGGTGAAGTCCGGTACGTCCATGGGCAGTTGGCACACCGAGGCGGGCGCCGCGGTACGGCGCCGGCCTGCGTAGCCGTTGACCTCCTCCCCCACAGCGCGCAGGGGCTCGCTCGGTTCGATGCCCAGCTCGGCGGCGATGATCCTCTCCGCCTCGGCGTACGCGGAGCGGGCCTCGGTGGTGCGGCCCGAGTCGTGCAGCGCGTGCACGACCATCCGCCACAGGTCCTCCCGCAGCGGATCCTCGGCCAGCCGGGACCTCAGATCGGCCACCAGCGACGCGTAGTCCCCCAGGCGCAGCCGGACCTCCAGGCACTCGTCCACCGCGACGGACCGCAGCCCCTCGATCCTGGTGATCGCCGGGTCCCACACCACGCTGGAGGGCACGTCCTGCAGCACGCCGCCGCGCCAGAGTCCCAGCGCCGACTCGTATCCGCGCAGCGCGGCGGCGTCGTCGCCCCGGTCGCGCTCCGCGCGGGCCCGGTCCAGTCGCTCTTCGAAGAGCAGCATGTCGACGTCACCGGGGCCGACGTCGAGGGCGTAGCCCGAAGGCTCCGTCCTCAGCCCGTCGGTGGCGACGCCCGCGGCCGACAGCGTCTGCCGCAGCGTGCGCACGTAGGTACGGACGTTGGCGACGGCGGACCGGGGCGCGCCGCCGGGCCACAGGACTTCCGTGAGCAGGTCGAGCGAGACGAACCCGCCCGGCTGCAACAGCAGCGTGGCGAGCACCGCTCTCGGCTTGGGCCCGCCCAACCGGACCGGGACACCGTCCGCACTCACCTGGAGCGATCCCAGCACCCCGAACGTCGGCTGCTCCCCCATTCAACGCCTCCGCGATGATCCGCAGTTGCGGCGCAGCGTACCGGTGCGCGAAGCACGCCGAACAGGGTTTCGGGAGAGGTCGCCCACCGTTGCGTCCACCCGCGCCGCCGCCGGCGACCGGACCGCCGGCGACCGGACCGCCGGCGGCACACTCAACCGGTCGGCGTGCAATGTCCGTCCGGGGAACGCGGCATGTCCCGGCCTCCGGCCACAACGCGTTTCGGGCCGCGCGCCGGGGTCACCGCCGGAAGTCCGCGGGCGCCGGGGCAGTGCGCCCTGTCGGCCGCCTGCCGGGAGAACGTAGGATCGGCTGATCACCGCCGCGACGGGAGACAGGAAGCCGGTGCGAATCCGGCACGGTCCCGCCACTGTGACCGGGGAGCACCCCCCTTGTGAGGGCCACTGCGCGCCGCGTGGGAAGGCCGGGGGAACGTCGATCCGGGAGTCAGGACACTGGCCCGTCGCGGATCCGTTCCGAGGAGCGCGGACTCCCCAGGAGGCTTCACGTGTACGACGGCACGCCCCGTCCTGTCTTCTTTCCCCCTTCCCGTCCGCGCCGCCGTGCCCTGCGCACCGCGGCGTCGGCCCTCGCCCTGTCGGCGACGCTGCTGACCGCCTGCGGCGGCGCTTCCTCCGGTCCGGCCCACGGGGACCGGAATTCCGGCGGACCGGCGGCAGAGGGCTTCCCCGTCACCGTCGACAACTGCGGGACCCGCACGACGTACGACAAGCCGCCGTCCCGCGTGGTCACCATTCACCAGCATCCGGCCGAGCTGATGCTCTCCCTCGGCCTGGGGGAGCGCATGGTGGGCACCGCCTTCCCCGACTCGGCCGTGCTGCCCGAACTCAGGAAGGAATACCGGAAGGTCCCCGAGATCGCGAAGAAGGAGCCCTCCTTCGAGACCGTCCTGAACGCCGAACCGGACTTCGTCTACGGCGGCTACGGCAGCGCGTTCGCCCAGAAGGAGGGCCGTTCGCGCGACGCGTTCGCCGACGCGGGCATCGACACCTACCTCAACCGCGAGTACTGCGGGAAAAAGAAGGTGTCGATGGAGGACACCTACGAGGAGATCCGCACCATCGGTGCGATCTTCGGTGTGCCGGAACGTGCCGAGAAGCTGGTCGCCGACCTGCGGGGCCGCATCGAGCGGACGGGCCGTGCGGTCGAGGGCACCTCCCGCGTGCCCGTGTTCGTCTACGACAGCGGAGAGAAGGCGGCGTTCACCGCCGGCGGCAAGAGCCTGGGGACCGAGATCATCCGGCGTGCCGGCGGCCGGAACGTCTTCGCCGGCCTCGACGACGTCTTCGGTGACGTGTCCTGGGAACAGGTCGTCGCCCGCAAGCCCGAGGTCATCGCGATCTACGACTACGCGGGGGCCGGAAGCGTGGAGCGGAAGAAGAAGTTCCTGCTGTCGCGGCCCGCCCTCGCGGACGTTCCCGCGGTGAAGAACGAGCGGTTCGTGGTGCTGCCGCTGACCGCGACACTGGTGGGCGTGCGTCCCCCGTACGCCGTGGAGGACCTGGCCCGCGGACTGCACCCCGAGCGGTTCCGGTGACGGCCCCGGCCGCGGTGACACCCGCCTCGCGCCCGTCCACTCCGACCACGGCTCCCCGCGAACGCCTACGGGCGCGGTCCTTCGCCCTCGCCCTGGCGGTGCTCGCGGTCCTGCTCGTGATCTCGGTGACGGTGGGCCTGGCCGTGGGCTCGGTGCATGTGCCGCCCGGCGAGGTGTGGGGGATCGTCACCCACCGCCTGGGCGCCGGGTGGCCGGACCCTGTCTGGTCGCGGGCGCGCGAGACGATCGTCCTGGATGTGCGGGGGCCGCGGGTGCTGCTGGGGGCGGTGACGGGGGCGGGGCTCGCCGTGGTGGGGACCGCCATGCAGGCTCTGGTGCGCAATCCGCTCGCGGACCCGTATCTGCTGGGGGTGTCCTCGGGGGCGTCCCTCGGCGCCGTCGCCGTGATCGTCTTCGGTGTGAGCCTGTTCGGGCCGGCATCGCTGTCGGCCGCCGCTTTCGCCGGGGCCCTGCTCACGCTGTTGCTCGTCTACACCACCGCGCGGACCGGCGGCCGTATCACCCCGGTGCGGCTGGTGCTGTCCGGTGTGGCGGTGGCGGCGGTGCTGAGCGCCGTGATGAACCTGCTGCTGCTGACCACCGACCGCGGCAACGAGGCGCGTGCCGTCCTGGCATGGACGCTCGGCGGCCTCGGCGGCGTTCAGTGGTCGACGCTGTGGCTGCCCGGCGGCGCGCTGCTGCTGGGCATCGCCGTCCTGCTGGTGCACGCCCGGTCGCTGAACCTGCTGCTGGCGGGCGAGGAGGCCGCCGCCACGATGGGGCTGGACGTGGCGCGGTTCCGGGCCCGGATGTTCGTCCTGCTCTCCCTCGTCACGGGGGTTCTGGTCGCGGCGGCCGGGCCGGTCGGTTTCGTCGGTCTCATGCTGCCGCACATCGTGCGGCTGTTCGTGGGCGGCGACCACCGCGCGGTGCTGCCGACAGCCGCGCTGGGCGGAGCGGTCTTCCTCGTGTGGGCCGACATCGCCGCCCGTACGGTCGCCGCCCCGGCGGAGATCCCCGTCGGTGTGCTCACGGCGCTGTGCGGCGGGCCGTTCTTCCTGTGGCTGATGCGCCGCAACGCCCGGCGTGACACCGGCCGGGGGGTGGGATGAAGAGCGCGACCGGACTCGACGTCGAGCACGTCACGCTGACCGCGGGCGCCCGCCATCTGGTGCGGGACGTGTCGCTGGAAGCCCGTCCCGGTGAGGTGATCGGCCTCGTCGGCCCCAACGGCAGCGGCAAGTCCAGCCTTCTGCGCGCCGTCTACCGCGTGCTGCGTCCCGAGACCGGCTCGGTGCGTGTCGACGGGTCGGACGCCTGGTCGCTGTCCCCACGCCAACTGGCCCGGACGCTCTCCGCGGTGGTGCAGGAGTCCGGCGCGGACTTCGACCTGACGGTGCGTGAGGTCGTCGCCATGGGCCGCACGCCGCACAAGCGTCTGCTCGACGGCGACACCGCGAGGGACGCCGGTCTCATCGAGGCGGCCCTGGCGTCGGTGGACACGGCCGAACTGGCCGGCCGGCCTTTCGAGCACCTCTCCGGCGGCGAACGCCAGCGCGTGCTCATCGCCCGTGCCCTGGCCCAGGAGCCGAGCCTGCTGGTGCTCGACGAACCGACGAACCACCTCGACATACGGCACCAGCTTGAGGTGCTCGGCATTCTGCGGCGGCTGCCCGCGACCGTCCTGATGGCGCTGCACGACCTCAATCTGGCCGCCTACTACTGCGACCGTCTCTACGTCCTGCGGGAGGGCGAGGTCACCGCGTACGGGCCGCCCGCCGAGGTGCTCACCCCCGGGCTGCTGGAGGACGTGTACGGCGTGGCGGGCGAGGTGACGGTCCATCCGCGCACCGGGGCGCCGCAGGTGACCTTCCTGCCCGGCGAGGAGGCTCACACCGGACGCGGCGGGTCCTGACCGCAGCGGCCCGGCCGGTGCGGGCCCGGGCCGGCCGGGCAGCACGGCGGGCAGCTCGTCCGCGACGGACGGCCGGGACGGCACGGACGCACGGGATGCCCGCGACACACGGGACACGCAGGACGGACTCTCAGCGTCGTTGCCGCAGGCCCAGGTCGTGCACGTAGCCGGGGTAGGGGTCGTCGCCGACCTCGGCGAGCCGGGCACCGATACCCCGTGCGGCATCCAGTACAGGGGGAGCCAGCCGGTCCAGCTCCAGCGCCCCGGAACGGACGACCACGCCGACGGCCGCGACCGGTTCACCCTCCACCAGCACGGGGCCGGCGACCGAACAGCTGCCCAGCGTCATCTCCTCACGCGTCGTGGCGAACCCGCGCCGCCGCGTGCGCCGCAGCTCGCGCCGCAGCCTGCCCGGCTCGCGGATCGAGTACCTCGTCGGGCGGTCCAGCTCCCGGGCCAGCTGCTCGTCGATGTCGGCGGACGTCGCCCAGGCGAGCAGTGCCTTGCCGACGCCGGTCGTGTGCAGCGGCAGCCGTCCGCCGCTGCGGGAGATGATCGGTACCGACCGGTGGCCGGTGAGTTTCTCCACGTACAGCGCCATCCCGCCGTCGCGTACGGCGAGATGGACGTTCTCCCGTGTGGCCTCGTACAGCTCCTGCATGAACGGCATGGCGGTGTCGCGCAGCCGCGTGTGCAGACCGCTCAGCAGTCCCAGCTCCAGCAGACGCAGCCCCACTCTGTACGTGCCGTCCTCCTCGCGCTCCAGACCGCGCCAGCGGGTCAGCTCGCCGACCAGCCTGTGGGTGGTCGCCAGGCTCAGCTCCGCGCGCCGGGCGAGCTCGGTGAGGGTCAGCCGCGGGTGCCCGGAGTCGAAGGCGTCGAGGATCGCCAGCATGCGTGACGCCACGGTCCGACCGGGCTGACTGCTGTTTCCGGCCATACGGCTTCCGCTCAGTGAAAGACGATGCTGTGCCTGGAGTGTGCCACGCACCATGATGTCGGTCACCCCGACAAGGAGAAACACCATGTCGTCAACGTCCCCGCAGCCCTCCCCCGCCGCTGCCGGCACGGGAGCCCCACGCGCCGCCGAGGGCGGTTTCTGGCCGGTCCTGCTCTGCTGGCTCGCGGTCGCGCTCGACGGGTTCGACCTCGTCGTACTCGGAGCCGTGATCCCCACCCTCACCGAGACGGAGGCGCTCGGCTTCGACTCCGCCTCGCTGACGACCGCGGCCACGCTCGGCCTGGTCGGCGTCGGCATCGGCGCGGTGGCGATCGGTCCGCTCACCGACCGTTTCGGCCGGCGGGCGAGCCTGCTGGTCTGCATCGGAGTCTTCTCCGTGCTGACTCTCGCGATCGCGTGGGCCCCGAACATCGCCACGTTCGTGGCGCTGCGCTTCCTCAGCGGCCTGGGCCTGGGCGCCTGTCTGCCCACCGCGCTGGCGTACATGACCGAGTACGCACCGCCGGGCCGCCGCGGCTCGGCCGTCACGCGGATGATGACCGGCTACCACGTGGGCGCCGTGCTCACGGCCCTGCTGGCGATCGTGCTCATCCCCCGCCTCGGCTGGGAGGCGATGTTCGTCTTCGGCGGCGCGGCCGGACTGCTGACGCTGCCGCTGATGTGGGCCAAGCTGCCGGAGTCGGAGGCGTTCACCGAGGCGCGCGGCAAGGCCGCCTCCCCCGCCGAGCCACCGGTACGGCCCTCCGCCCTCATGCGCGGACGGCTGCTGCGCGTGAGCATCGGCATCTGGGTCGCCTCGTTCATGGGCCTGCTCCTGGTGTACGGCCTCAACACCTGGCTGCCGCAGATCATGGGCGCCGCGGGCTACTCGGTCGGCGCCTCGCTGGGGCTGCTGCTCGCACTCAACCTCGGCGCGATAGCCGGTCTGCTGCTCGCCGGGCGGGTTTCGGACGCCCACGGCAACAAGCGCACCGTGCTGCTGTGGTTCGCGGTCTCGGCGGTCTTCCTGGCGCTGCTGTCGGTGAAGATGGAGTCAACGGCGGTGGTGTACGCGGCGGTCTTCCTCGCCGGTGTGTTCGTCTTCAGCGCCCAGGTGCTGGTGTACGCGTTCGTCGGGCACCTCTTCGCCGCCGAGGTGCGGGGCACCGCCCTCGGCCTGGCCGCGGGGGTGGGACGCCTCGGTGCGATCGTCGGGCCGTTCCTCGGTGGCCTGCTGGTCAGCGCGGGGATCGCCTACCCGTGGGGTTTCTACGCCTTCTCCGTCGCGGCCGTCCTGGCCGTACTGTCACTGCTCGCCGTGCCCGCGTACCTGACCAGGAGCGGCTCATGAGGACGACGCGCACGCAGGTGGTGATCGTCGGGGCCGGGCCGGCCGGGCTGCTGCTTTCGCACCTGATGGACCGTGCCGGCGTCGAGTCGGTCCTGCTGGAGAACCGCAGCCCCGAGTACGTCCGCGGCCGCATCCGCGCCGGCATGCTGGAGCACTCGACGGTGGAGCTGCTCAGCGAGGCGGGCGTCGGTGAGCGGCTCAAGCGCGAGGGCATGGAGCACCGCGGCATCCATCTCCAGTTCCCGCACGAGCGGCACCACATCGACTTCCGCTCGCTCGTGGACCGTTCGGTGTGGGTCTACGGGCAGACCGAGATCACCCGTGACCTGATGGAGGCGCGCTCCGCCGCAGGGCAGCAGACCCACTACGAGGTCGGCGACGTCGCCCTGCACGACATCGGGGGTGACAGCCCCTCGGTGACGTTCCACGACGCGGAGGGCACTCCCCACCGCGTCCACTGCGACGTGATCGCCGGCTGCGACGGCTTCCACGGCCCCGCACGCCGGAGCATCCCCGAGGACGCGCGCAGCTCATGGGGACGGGAGTACCCCTACGCGTGGCTCGGCGTCCTGGCCGACGTCGCCCCCTCCACCGACGAGCTCATCTACGCCTGGCATCCCGAGGGTTTCGCGATGCATTCGATGCGCTCGCACTCGGTCAGCCGTCTCTATCTGCAGGTCGCCCCGGACGAGGACGCCGCCGAGTGGTCACACGAGCGGATCTGGGACGCGCTGGCCCGCAGACTCGGCCACGGACAGGACGGCTGGCGGCTCCAGCCGGGGCCGATCACGGAGAAGTCGGTCCTGCCCATGCGCAGCTTCGTCTCGACGCCGATGCGGTACGGCCGGCTCTTCCTCGCCGGGGACGCCGCGCACATCGTCCCGCCGACCGGCGCCAAGGGCCTGAACCTCGCCGTGGCCGACGTGGCTCTGCTCTCCCGGGCGCTGGTGGCCCTGCTGCGCGAAGGCGACCCCCGCCCGGCGGACGAGTACACCGACACGGCGCTGCGGCGGGTATGGAGGGGCACGCACTTCTCGTGGTGGATGACCAGCATGCTGCACATCACCGGTGACCCTTTCGACGCGCAGCTGCAACGCTCGCAACTGGAGTGGGTGGTGCGCTCCAGGAGTGCCGCGGCCGGATTGGCCGAGAACTACGCCGGACTTCCCATCGGCTACTGAGCCCTGGGCCCGGACGTGTACGGGGCGCCGCCGGCCGGGCCGGCTCATGAGCCGGCGCCGTCGGCCCCGCCGCAGGTGCACGGTGACAGGACGCGGCCGGGGCCCTTCCCGTCCGTCAGCTCGTCCGCCCTGGCCCGCACCAGCCGGCGGACGATGAGGGCGGAACGCGAGGGCTGGCTGTCCTGACGCTGGGTCAGGCAGAGGCGGACGGGACGGGCGTCACGCAGGGGGAGCCAGACCACGTCGGGGATGTCGGCCGAGGTGTCGACGCGGGCGAGGATGCCCAGCCCCGCCCCCTGGCCGACCATCACCTTGACCGTCCGCGCGGAGGCGGCCTGGACGACGACGTCGGGCTCCGCCACGTGCCGGTGCAGCATCTCCCACATCACGGTGCCCGTCCGCATGGTGACCAGCGGCCAGGTCTCCAGATCGTGCCAGTGGAGGTGGTCGCGCCCTGCCAGCGGATGGTCGGTACGGACGTGGACGCCGACGGGAGCGGAGACGAGCGGAACCCGCCGCAGTCCCGACGCGGGCGGACCCAGCGGCATGGTGACCACCCCGAGGTCCAGCTCACCGCTGCCCACGGCGGCCTCGATGTCGGCCGAGGCTCCCTCCCGGACGGTGAAGCGCAGCCGGGGATGGTGCTCGCGAAGATGCCCCACGACCGGCGCGATGATCGTCTCCGCGGTCACCGAGACGCCCCCGATCTGGACCCGGCCGCGATACGCGCCGCTGGATTCCATGGCCGATTCACGCACCGTCTCCTCCGCCTCGACCAGAGCGCCGAGCGGCTCGATCAGGGACTGTCCGGCAGGTGTCGGCCGAACGCCGTGCCGGCTGCGGGTGAGCAGGACGAGGTCGAGTTCCTCTTCGAGCAGGGCGATCTGCTGACCGATGGTGGGCTGGCTGACTCCGCACCGGGCGGCTGCCGAACGCAGGGAACCGGTCTCCACGGCGGCCAGGAAGTACCGCGCTCTCTCCACCCGCATCGGCCCACTATAAAGACAGAACCTTTCACCCGTGAACTCGTTTCATGGGCTTCCCGGCACTCCAGCCGCAGGGCATGGTGACGTCAGCCTCTTTGCAGGCGCGATCCGCGCGATCCGAGGCTCCCGGTGTGAAAGGAATACCTGTGTCCGATGGTCCGCTGAGCGGCGTGCGTGTCCTGGACGTCTCGACGATCCTGGCAGGCCCTCTGGCGTCCTCGCTGCTCGGCGAGTTCGGCGCCGAGGTGATCAAGATCGAGCACCCCTCCGGGGGCGACCCCGCGCGTCTCTACCCGCCGCTGGAGGACGGGGAGTCGGCCGCGTGGACGATGCTCGGCCGTACCAAGCGCAGCGTCACGATCGACCTGCACCACCCCGAAGCAGCCGAACTGTTCGGCCGGCTGGCCACGTCCGCGGACATCGTGGTGACCAACTTCCGCCCGGCGACGCTGCGCCGTTTCCGCATCGACTTCGACGACCTCCGTGCGTACCGGCCGGATCTGGTGATGGTGCACGTGAGCGCGTTCGGCCGGACCGGCCCCTACGCCGACCGCCCCGGATTCGCCCGCGTGGCCGAGGCGTTCGCCGGGCTGACCCACCGCACCGGCGACCCGGACCAGCCGCCGGTCTTCTCCGGCTACCCCGTCGCCGACGGCGTCACCGGGATCTACGCCGCGTTCGCGGCCCTGCTCGCACTGCGCCGGCGGGATGCGACCGGGGAGGCGCAGCTCGCCGACATCCCCCTCTACGAGCCCCTGCTGCGGATGATGGAGGACTTCGTCGTCGAGTACAGCGCGACCGGGGAGCCCCGTGCGCGCCAGGGCAACCAGAACCCGCACATCAGTCCCAACAGCCTCTACCTGACCCGCGACGGCCGCTGGCTGGCCCTGCCCGCCTCGACCGAGCAGATGTGGCGGCGGCTGGTGGAGGTCATGGACGCCCCCGACCTCGCCGTCCACGACTCCATGACCGCACGGCTGGAACACCGCGAGGAGATCGAGGCGCGCGTCGCGGCCTTCGTCGCGGCCCGCGACCTGGAACCGCTGATGTCCCTGCTGGTCGAGGCCGGTGTCGCCGCCGGTCCGGTGAACTCGGCGGCCGACATCTGTGCCGACCCGCACATCCGCGCCCGCGGGTCGGTGGTGGAAGTACCGGACGACGGACGTGGGCGCCGCCGTCTCATGCAGGCCCCGGCCGGCCGCTTCTCCGGTTTCGACAGCACGGTCGGCCGGGCCGCGCCGGTTCTCGGCGAGCACACCACCGAAGTGCTGCGGGACCTGGCCGGACTGGCGGAACCGGAGATCGACGAACTGCGCCGACGAGGAACGGTCTGACGGAAGAGAGCTTGATCATGACTTTGGCAGTCTTCTCCATCATCGTCCTGGTCGCCCTCTTCGCGGCGACCCTGATACCCCGCTTCGACCTCGGCCCCGCCGCACTGTCCGCGGCGTTCGTCCTGGGCCTGGCCGCCGGTGTGCCGGCGGAGGGCGTGACGAAGTTCTTCCCCGCCGACTTCTTCGTGCTCATCGTCGGTGTGACGGCGCTGTTCGCCGCCGCCCACCTCAACGGGACGCTCGACTGGCTGCTCGACCTGATGCTGCGGCTGGTGGGCGGGCGGCTGCTGCTGGTACCGCTGGTCCCCTTCGCCATCGGCGCGGTACTGACGGCCGTCGGCACCCTGCCCGCTGCCGCGACCGCGATCGTCGCCCCGATCGCCCTGGGCCTCGCCGCGCGGCACGGGATCTCGCCACTGGTGGCGGCCGTCCTCGGAGTCACCGGAATCATCAGCGGACTGCTCTCGCCGCTCGCCGTCTACGGTGTCACCGCCCGGGAGCTGAGCACCAAGGCCGACATCGGCCTCCCCGGCTCGGCGCCGGTGACCTTCCTGCTCGGCGGGCTGCTGACAGGGCTGGTCGTCTGCGCGGGCTGCCTGTTCATCGGTTCACGAACGGGTGCGGTGCCGAAGGGCCGCACGGCGGCCCTGGCCGGCGCAGCGGGCACGTACGGGACCGGACCGGGCGGCAGGACGCCGGGCAGTACGACGTCGGGCGGCAGGACGCCGGGCGGCACGGGCCTGGACGGCGCCGGGCAGGACAGCAGCAGTCAGGACGGCAGCGGCCAGGACGGCACACCGTCCGGGCCGGCCCAGACGGCCCAGACGGCCCGGACACCCGGCGCGGCCGGCGGCACCGGACCGGCGACAGCCGTCTCCGCCGCTGTCTCCGCGCCCGCTCCTCCGTCCGCGCCCGCCACCGCTGCCGCACCGGGAGGACGCGGAGCCCGCATCCTCACGGTGAGCTGCCTGTTCGCCGTCGTCTTCCTCTCCGTCGGCTTCGACATGAACGTGGGCTACCTCGGCCTGACCGCGGCACTGGTCCTCCAGCTGTCCCTCCGGCTGGAACCCGGCGCGATCGTCTCCAAGATCCCCTGGGGCGTGGTCCTGCTGATCGGCGGCCTGCTGACGTACGTGGGTCTGATGGAGGAGCTGGGAGCGTTCAAGCAGCTCAGCGACCTGCTGCGGGTGGACGGATCGCCGCTCCTCAGCCTGCTGGTGCTCTGCTACATCGCCGGCGTCACCTCGTTCGCCGCCAGTTCCATCGCGGTGTTCGTCACGGCCATGCCGCTGCTGCCCCCGCTGGTCGCCGACGGCGTCTCCCCGGTCGGCGGCGTGCTCGCCCTCGCTCTGGCCTCGGTGCTGGTCGACATCAACCCGCTCGGCATCACCGGCGGACTGATCCTCGGCGCCGCCGAACCCGAGGTCCGGCCCCGCCTGTTCCGCCAGCTCCTCACCTACGGCATCATCTCGGTCGTCGTCGCGCCCTTCCTCGCCTGGCTCGCCTTCGGCTGGTGGTGAGCGCGGCCCCGTCCGTCCAGGGCGAAGCCGGCAGGCGGCGGTGTGCCGCCCGTCCGGCACCGCGCGGCAGACCCGCCGGCCGCCACGAAGGGCGTCACCTCAGACCGCAGGCACCTTGAGTGCTTCGACGGCGCGGACGAGCGGGGCCACCTCCGGGTCCTCGGCGGCCTCGTCGAGCGCCTCCCGGACGGCCGTGTCGTTGGTGGGTCTCGCCTCGGCGAGGAGGGCGAGGCCGGCCTCGGTGACGTCGGTGTAGATGCCGCGCCTGTCGGTCGGGCACAGGTAGCGGGAGAGCAGCCCCCGGTCCTCGAGCCGTGTCACCAGGCGGGTTGTGGCGCTGTGGCTGAGGACGACGGCGCCCGCGACCTGCTTCATCTGCAGATGCCCGCCGGGTCCGGTGTGCTGGCGGCTGAGGACGTCGAGGAGTGAGAACTCACGGACGCTCAGACGGTGACCGGCTTGAAGGGCACGCTCGATGTGCGCCTCGATCCGGCCGTGCAGCAGGGACAGTGCGCACCAGCTCTGCGCGAGGGCTGTCATCGCCGGGTCCGACGCGGTCATCTCTTCTTCCCTCCCCCGGGCGGGAGCCGCCCCGGCCCAGGCTGCCCAGGCTAGTTGTACCGACCGCGGCCGGTGCCCTCCCGGCGCTGGAGCAGCGTGCATACATGCCGCCCTGACATGCCGCTCAGGCCGTTGGCGCCGCCTGACCGGCCGCCGCTGCGGCACCCGTCCCGCTCCCCGCCGCCCGCGTCCCCGCCGCCCGGGTCCGGGACGGGGACCGGGGCGAGTACACACCACGAGACCATTATCGGCGTAGAGCTTTATAGCGCGTTTGCAACTAGCTGCGTGCGCAAGTAACGTGCCGGTCGGCGCTCCGGTTCGTTCCCCGACACCGCCACGGGCGGCTTTTCACCTGCCCACAGCGGGGCGCCGCACAGGAAGGAATCCCCATGCAGATCGACCTCTCCGGCCGTACAGCCGTCATCACCGGCTCCACCGCCGGCATCGGCAAGGCCGTCGCCGTGGCGATGGCCCGCGCGGGCGCCGGCGTCGTGGTCAACGGACGCGACGAGGAACGCACCGCCGCGGCGGCCCGCGCCGTCGCCGAGGAGACGGGCTCGAAGACGGTGCGCCCCGTGGCGGCGGACGTCTCCACCGCTGAGGGCACCCAGCAGCTCATCGACGCCGTGCCCGACTGCGACGTCCTGGTCAACAACACCGGCGTCTTCTCCGCCGCCCCCGTCTTCGAGATACCGGACGCCGAATGGCAGCGCTTCTTCGACGTCAACGTCCTCAGCGGCGTCCGCCTCGCACGCCACCACACCCCGCGCATGACCGGGCGCGGATGGGGCCGGGTCCTCTTCATCAGCAGCGAGTCCGCCGTCATGACGCCGACCGAGATGGTCCACTACGGCATGACCAAGACCGCCCAGCTCGCCCTCTCCCGCGGCATGGCCCAGGAGGTCGCCGGCACGGGCGTCACCGTGAACTCCGTACTGCCGGGGCCCACCCTGACCCCCGGCGTCGAGGAGTTCATCAACGACCGCGTGGGACCGGGCACCTCCTTCGAGGAGGCCGAGCGCGCCTTCATCGAACAGGAGCGCCCCACCTCGCTGCTGGGCAGGCTGATCCGTCCCGAGGAGGTCGCCGCCCTCGTCCTCTACGCGGCGTCCGAACAGGCCTCGGCCACCACCGGGGCCGCCCTGCGCGTCGACGGCGGCGTCGCACCGACCCTCATACCGTGACCATCCGGCCGCCCACCGGGGCGGCCCCTCCCGACAGCCTTCTCCCGACAGGCCCACCCGGCAGATCCTCCCGGCAGAAAGGGAAACCGCACGATGAGCACCGTCCCCGAGGTCGCACTCGGCAACGGCGTCCGCATCCCGCAACTGGGGTTCGGCGTATTCCAGATCCCCGACGAGGAGACGACCGCCGCCGTGGCAACGGCACTCGAAGCCGGCTACCGCAGCATCGACACCGCCGCCGTCTACGGCAACGAACAGGGCGTCGGACGCGCCCTCGCCGCCTCCGGCATCCCCCGCGAGGAGCTGTTCGTCACCACCAAGCTGTGGAACGACGACCAGGGCCACGACGCGGCACTCCGCGCCTTCGACGCGTCGCTGGAGAAGCTGGGCCTGGACCACGTGGACCTCTACCTCATCCACTGGCCGCTGCCGGCCCGCGACCGGTACGTGGAAACCTGGCGGGCGCTGGAGAAGATCCACGCCGACGGACGGGCCCGCGCCATCGGCGTCTCCAACTTCCAGCCCGATCACCTGACGAGACTGATGGAGAACACGGACGTCGCCCCCGCCCTCAACCAGGTCGAACTCCACCCCCGCCTCCAGCAGGAGCGGCTGCGCGCCTTCCACGCCGAGCACGGCATCGCCACGGAAGCGTGGAGCCCGCTGGCACAGGGCGGCGTACTGGACGAGCCCGCGGTCACGGCCATCGCCGAGGCGCACGGCAAGACCTCCGCACAGGTCGTCCTGCGCTGGCACCTCCAGCTCGGCAACATCGTCATCCCCAAGTCGGTGACGCCGGAACGCATCCGCCAGAACCTCGACGTCTTCGACTTCGCCCTCTCCGACGACGAGATCGCCGCCATCGCCCCGCTGAACGACGGCACACGCACCGGCCCCGACCCCGACACCCTCAACTGACGCCGTGAACGGACGGCCGCGTGCGAGAGCGATCGACGAACGTTCATGACTGCCGGGGCGTCTGTCAGTAGTGGTAGCGAGCCGCGATGACGATGATCTCGTTGTCCGTGACCAGATAGACAAGACGGTGTTCGTCATCGATGCGCCGGGACCAGGCCCCGGGCAAGTGGCAATTGAGCGGCTCAGGCTTGCCAATGCCCTGGAAGGGGTCTCGGCGTATCGCTTCGATGAGCTTGTTGATGCGAGCCAGCATCTTGCGGTCGACCTTGAGCCAGGACGTGTAGTCCTCCCAGCCTTCATCCTCGAAGACCAGCCTCACGCGGCGTTGCCCCCGGCGTCCTCGGCGGTGTCCGGGTCGATGAGCTCGCGCTCAGTCAGACCCGCGCCGCTGAGCGCGTTCTCATAGGCATTGAGCAGGCGGCGCGCGTTCGCCGGGGAGCGCAGCAGATACGCACCTTCACGCAGGGCGGCGTAATCATCCGCCGAGACCAGGACAGCGTTGCCGTGCTTCGAGACGATCTCGATCGAGTCGTGGTCCTCATTGACCTGCTTGATCAGCGGAAACAGGTTCTTACGAGCTTCGGAGGCAGTGATGGACATGAAACAGCCTCTCCTGTAGTGGTACTGGATAACGTACCACTTGGAGTGGAGTGTCGTTCCAGAACCAGCCTCGCCTGCCGCGACTAGCAGGCGTCCACGGCCGTGCCGCAGCGCTGGGGACGACGCCGGGCAGCCCCCGCGTACCGCCTGCCGGTCGCCGGGGCAGCATCCCGCTGCAGTCTGCCGCCTGTGGGCCGGAGGGCCAGTTCGCGGTCCTTCACGGCTGCGACGAACGACGACCAGTAGTCCGCCGCGAAGGCAAGGACCGGTCCGCGCGGGTTCTTGCTGTCGCGCACCGGGACGACGGCAGTGAAGTCGTCGGAGACCTCGACGCTTCCTCGATGAGTTCACCCCGATAGGCGTTCTCCGCATAGACGACGGTACGTCCGCCCGCCAGGCGAAGGAACCACACACCAGTGCTGTCCCGCCCGTACGGTCCAGCGCTGAACGGCAGCACCTGCACCACAACCCCCGCCCGCTCCGCCGCCTCCCCCAAGTGCTCCAACTGCGCCCGCCACTCCCCCGCGTCCCGCAGCGGCGTCCGCAGCACAGCCCCCGAGAGGATCGTGCGGAACGGAGGCGCGTCGTCACCGTGCAGCAACTCCCGTCGCCCCATGCGCGCCTCGACCTGCTGCGCCAGTTCCTCGCCCTTGAGTCCGCCGGCGGCCAGCACCTCACGCACGTACCCCGGCGTCTGAAGCAAACCAGGCAGCACGCTCACCGCGAAGTGCCACAGGCTCGTCGCCTCCGCCTCCAGCGCCATGTAGCGGCGGTAGCGCTCGCGGAACTGCGTCTGGTCGCTCACCGCCAGCTCCCAGAGCGCCAGCAACAGGCCCGGCGTGCCGTAGTGCTGGTCGAGGGCCTGTACGACCTCGGGGCCGCCCAGCGTCTCGCCGTTCTCCATCTTGCCGAACAACGACCAGTCCCAGCCCAGCCGTTCACCGGTCTGCCGCAGGCTGGCCCCGCGCTTCGTGCGCAGTAACCGCAGCTCCTCCGCTAACCGCGCACGTGGCTCACGGCTGCGCCCCGTGACCGCTCGTCTCGTCGGCATGACGGCTCCCTCCGTGGAAGGTGTGGAGCTTGCGCGGACCCCCGGGGAAGCACCACCCGCGAACGGTGCGGCGGTCCGGAAGTCGGCCGCATGCTCGTAAGGCCCTCATCACGCACCGTAGTTCACGACGCGCGATCGGGGCAGCGAACCCTCATAATCCATGACACAGGGAGCACTCCATGACTACGCAGCGACGCACGCCCCTGGACCACACGCTCGACACCGCAGCCGGCCCCACGGGAACCGGCTCGGCCAAGCGGTCCGCCCCAGTCAAGATCCAGGAGGCGATCGACGCGCGTGACGCACTCGCCCACGCGCTCACCCGCGCGGGCATCCAACTTCCCGCCATGGACGTACGCACCCCGTGGCAGGACACCGTCGATGGCGACTGCGGGGACGACGACACCGGCGCCGGAGCAGCCTCCCGCTACGCCCTCGTCCACCTCGGCGTCTGCTCCGCCCCTGTCGCCTTCGCCCTGGCCGCCGTCATCGTGAGGGGAGCCAGCGGGTGACAGGTCGTCAGAGAGCGCGAAGGTCCCGCTCACCGCGGCACCCGGGACGAGGCGAGGAGGTGCAGGAGCCCGAGACGGCGCAGCCACCCCTGACGCCCACGGATGGGCCCCGGTTCCTCACGCCTCGGGGGCAAACACCATCCGCACGACTGCCGTCAGGATGAGCAGAGCGGGAATCGCGTACCACCACTTCCGCAAGCGGGCGAGCGCGACGAACGCCGCAGTGACAGCTGCGGCGAGCGCCTCCGTCACGACGCCGAAGAAGGCCCACATCCTGGCCATTTGCGTGACCGTTGTGTCCCACGGACCTTCCGACGTGGTCAGCAAGGCGACGAGCACGAAGTAGCCCCCCACGACGTGCAGCGCCAGCAGGACGAGCCCGCACAGGGCACGTACCGCCTCTGCGGCCGCCCTGCGGGTACGAGGCTGCACGTCGGAGTCAGTCACGAAGAGCCTGCCTGGCCTTGTCGATGTTGCGGTTGAAGCCGTCTCCGTGCCGCTGGGCGGCGTCGCTCTCCCAGTACGGACCGCGGTTGTAGCGGGCTGCCAGTTCCTGATACTGCTGCGGAGTCATTTCGTCCGCCTGCACATCGGCGAAATCGCTCTCCGCCTTCAACTGGGCGAGGTATTCGGACGGGACGCGACGTAGATGTTCGCCCCGGGGTCCTGTGTCGCCTTCAGCGACTAGCCCGCCTACCTGTGGATACCGCAGGCCGTGGTCTTACCGCAGGAAGCGACGACCCGCCAGCCCCTACGACTCCACCAGTTCGACCTCGTTAAGTAGGAACCTCCCAATTCTTGATTTCAGCCACCGCTCGGAGGCGATCCGCGATCCCAGCTCGAAACCTGAAGCAGGACGCTCTGAGTTCCTCGATCGCTGTTGGTGTGAGCCTGTCACCCGTGCCATTGATCAAGGCGTCTGTAAAAGAGGTCTGGGCCTCCTGTTCCAGACGCTGCAGTTCACCTGCTGGTCGAGGGGTATCGCCGTATCTCGTGACTACGGACCCACCACCGTTCAAAGTGAGGTCAAAATCCGAAAGAAGTGTTTCCAGTGTCTGTCCCGACATTTCAGCCTGCTGAGGGGCGGGGTTCAAGTAGACGGAAAGGGTGTTGACGGCCAGCATTGCAACTTGAGATGAGTAGAAACCCTGGTTATGTGGGTCATCTTCCTCGTCCTCGTCCAGTTCGGCAACCATCACGTCGACGACCTCGGTGGCTGCATCCTCGACATCCTCACCGGCCACCGCGCGCCAGCCCAGGCTCAGCGCTTCATCGAATCGCTCCTGTTCGGAGCGGTCGTGGATTAGTTCGAAAATTCCGCTTGCCCGGTCGGCGCAACTCGCGCAAAAGGCAACGAGTTCTTCGGGGGATGCGGCACGGAGTGCGTTGTAAACAATTTCGTTGCGAGCCATGCGATCATTCCCTCTGAGCCCAGAACATTGTGAACGGAGAATTTTGGGGCATGTGCCCTCGTATGCCCACTCCACCCAGCTCAACACCACGAGTGTCGATCAAGGGCAAACATATGTCTCTGCAGAAGTTGCGTGAGGCGCCACCGTATACAGCATGCTCATTCGGGCCCAACGAGTCCAGAATTCCTTGCTCGGCGTGGCCTGGTGCCTGGACGAACTCTTCTCCGGGGCGCAGTGACCAGTTCGACGGCATGTCTCCGCTCCCGTTGATGCCGACTCGATTGACGTACTCCCCGGTCTCCGAGTTGAAGACTCCGATCACGGCAGTCGTTCCCTTCCTGTCCGCCATGAAGTAGTCGTTCCGCTGTGATTGCAATTCTTCAGCGCGATCGAGGGCAAGGCGGGCATCGTTCTCTGTACCAGGGCTGCACGGAGAGAGCCCGAGGACATCCGTCCACGTGTGCGGGTTGTAGACGTACGTTGCCGGGTTCGGCGCCGGGGCCAGACCCAGAGGGTCGGGGCTTGTATAGCGGGCGGTGTCGGGGTCGTAGTGGCGGAAGTAGTTGTAGTTCAGGCCGGTTTCCGGGTCAGCGTACTGGCCCGGGAAGCGGATCGGGGTGTGGGCGGTGGCGCCTCGGTTGTGGGTGGTGGTGCCCCACAGTGTGGTGCGGGTGTGCCAGGCGATCTCGCCTGTCTCGTCGACGAGTTCGGTGGGGGTGCCGACGAGGTCGGTGACGATGGCGAAGAAGCGGGAGTCGATCTCCGACTGGTCCACCTGGTCGAGGCGGCGCTCCAGTTGGGTGAGGGGGCGGTGGCCCTCGTAGTCCCAGGTCAGTGTGACGCCGTTGGCGGGCGTGGACTGTTCGGCGAGGCGTGTGCCATCCCAGGTGAAGTGGATGGCTTCGGCTGCTGAACCGTCATTCGCCAAGCGGTACTTGGCGGTGCGGCGGCCCAGCGGGTCGTAGGTGTAGGTCCAGACGGTGCCGTCAGGGGTGGTGCAGGAGACGAGGCGGTCCTCTGCGTCCCACTCGTAGCGCCAGGTGTCGGGCTTCTTCGACAGGCGGCGTTTCTGCCGCAGCGTGAGCCTGCCCGCGGCGTCGTGTTCGTAGCGCACCGCGCCGGCAGTGACCAGCTGCGTTCCGTTATAGGTGCGCTCGCCTCGTGCCTCTGTGTGGCGTGCTCGTTCTGGCCAGTCGGCGCTCGTCTGGTTCCCCGCGGCGTCGTAGGCGTACTGCTCGGTCCAGTTCTCCGCCGTGACGGTCACCGGACGCCCGACGGCGTCCAGATCGAACGCACGTGTACGGCCTGTCAGTTGGTCGGTGACGCTCGTGAGGTGGTTGTCAGGGCGGTAGGAGTAGGCCCGGGAGCGCAGCGTCCGTGCCTGGGTCGCGAGGGACTGTTCGGTGGGGCGTCCCACCGCGTCCCAGCTCGTGGTGAAGGTGACGGGCTGGGTCCCCGAGCCGAAGGCGCGCTCGACTTCGCGGCCGAGTTCGTCGTGGGAGAAGTCAAGGTGGTGGCTGTGCACGTCCAGTCGGGTGCGGTTGCCGACCTCGTCGTAGGCGAGCTGCGTCACCGCCCCGGTGGGCGTGGTGCGGGAGGTGCGGCGGCCTGCCGCGTCGTAGGTGTAGCGCGTGGTACGGCCGTCAGCGGTCTCCGACAGCAGCCGTCCCACGACGTCCCGCTCGAAACTGAGCGCAGAGGTAGGGGACGCCGCTGATATCAACTGCCCCGCGGCGTCGTAGCAATAGGCGGTGCGGACCCCCGCAGCATCCTTCTCCACCAGACGCCCGAGGGCATCGTAGGTGTGGTGGATGTGCTGGCCGAGCGGAGTCGTACGCGTGACGACCCGGCCCGCCGCGTCCCGCTCGTAGCTGACTGTGCGGTCGTCGAAGTCCGTCTCGACGGTCAGGCGCCCGGCTAGGTCGTAGGCGTAATCCCACGTCAAGCCCTGCGGGTTGAGAACGCGGGTGAGGCGGAGTTCGGTGTCGTAGCCGAACTCGTGGCGCACGCCGTCGGGCGTGGTGCGGGCGGCCATCTTGTCGAAGTGCGTGTATTCGAAGGCCGTCACCCCGCCGTTGGGGTCTGTGTGCGTGAGGCAGTTGCCCTCGCCGTCCCACCTCCACGATTCGACCGCCCCGTCAGGTGCGGTCCGACGAGCGGGCTTGCCCTCGGTCGTCCACTCCATGCGCGTGACCGCGCCCAGTGGGTCGGTCATCTGCGCCAGGCGGCCGAACGCGTCTCGCTGCGCCGTTGCCGTCCGCCCCAGGGGATCGGATGCCGAAGTCGGCAGGCCAGCCTGGTTGTTGACGAAGGTGCGCGCGAAGCCTGACGGGTCGGTGACCGAGCTGACCGCGCCCGCCGCGTCGTGCGTGAGGACAGTCGCCGCGCCGTCCGGAGCCGTGATCGCGGTGTTGTTGCCGCGCTCGTCCCAGGACTGCCGCCACACCGTGCCGTCGGGGCCGGTCAACTCCACGGGCAGGTTGAAGGAGTTGTAGGCGGCGGTGGAGGTGCTGCCGTCCGGGAGGTGGACGGCGGTGAGGTTGCCGGCCTCGTCCCACTCCAGGCGCGTAGTGTTGCCCAGCGGGTCGGTGCGGGACAGCAGCCGGTCGTAGCGGTCCCATTCCTGACGGACCGTGTGCCCGTTGGGGTCGGTCTCGGCGATGACCTGGCGCAGCTCGTTCAAGTGCAGGACTGTCACGGCGCCGGTCGAGTCGGTGTAGTGCGTGATCCGGTTGTCGGTGTCGTAGGTGAAGCGGGAGGAGAGATAGCCCGCCGGTCCGACCGTCTCTACGACGCGGCCGGCGGTGTCGTAGACGTATCCGTACGTGGAGTTGTTGCGGTCGGTCCACGAGGTGACCCGGCCGGCGTCGTCGTAGGTGAACCGCAGAGGAATGTCGCTGGAGTTGGTGACCGCGTCCAGGTTGCCCGAGAGGTCATAGCCGAAGGAGACGACGCGTACCAGGCGCTCGGGGGTGCGCAGCGATACGCCGATGACGCGGCCCAGTTCGGTGTCGGTGGTGATCCGCACGGTGTAGCCGCCGTCGTGGACGACCGTGGCGGGCAGGCCGTCGTCGCCCCGGGTGATCTCGATGCCGTTGCCGTTGCGGTCCTCGATGCCCGTCAGCCAGTACAGGCCGCCCTTGTAGGGGTTGCCGGTGAAGCGGCGGGTGTGGCCGGTGTGCGGATCGGTGACGGTGTAGGTGACGTCGCCCAGGACGGTCTGTTCGGCCCAGGTCAGCGGCAGCCGGTCGCCCTCGACGGGCCAGACCTGCTCGCCCTCCTCGCGGGGCAGCCCGGGGTAGACCAGCAGGGAGCCGTCCTCACGGGCCCAGGTCGCGCCGCGGTCGTCCAGCTCCAGCCGCTCGTCCAGCGTGGAGGCCCAACTCGGCCCGAACCACTGCCCGTAGCGGTAGCTGGACACGTGCGTGCGACGCAGCACCAGCGGCAGGACGCCCGGCAGCGCGAGGTCCGTCTGGGCCAGGATCATCTCGCCGGTGGCCACATCGACGGGGTCGCTCTTGCAGGCCCGGTTGGGCTCGGAGCGGGAGACGGCGCCCGGATCGGCCTTGGCGTCACGCGTCGAATTCGGCCTCGTACCGGGCGAGTTGCGCTTCTCGGTGTTCACCTTGCCCGGAGTGCGGTCCTTGCCGTCGCCCGGCTTGTCGACGCCCTTGAACCTGTCCCGCGTCTTCTGCTCGTTCGTCTTGTGGTCGTCGGAGATCTTCTTTATGCCCCGCGGGAGGGTGTCCCCGACGTGGTCGCCGAGGTCCTTCAGCCCCCTGGTGAGTTTCTCGGTGACCCCCTCGATGGTGGTGTCCAGCACGGCCGTGAGGCTGTCCTTGCCCTTGGCCCGGCCGTGGTGGCCCTTGGCCTTGGACAGCTTGCCGCTCGCACCAGTGTTCATCGACACCTTCACGGCAGCGAGTCTCGTGCCCGCGTTGTCGTGCTCCCCGTGGTCGATGTGCAGCTTGCCCTTGCCGCCGGCGCCGACGCTCGCGCCGCCACCGGCGGAGGCCAACTGCATGTCGCCCGCACCGGAGTTGCCTGCGCCCCCTTCGACGCCCAGGGCGTCCGAAGCCACCCCGATCGCCAGGTCGGCGGCCAGGTTCTCCAGCGAGGCCACCGCCGGCTCGGTCAGTTTGGCGACGACCTCCGCGACGGCCTCCTCGGCCATCTCCTTCAGGATGCGTTTGAACGCGATCCGGGTCGCCACGATCTTCCCGCCGGCGATCAGCGTCGACAGGCCCGCCGTCACCGGCGCCGCAGCCAGCGCGATACCCACCGTCGCGCACAGCTCGGCCAGTTCCGCCACCGCGGCGATCTTCCGCGCCACGATGATATCGGCGACTTTGTCCAACGCCCCGGCGATGATCCGCGCGGCCTTGGCCATGTCCTTGTGCTTGCCCCGCACCTTCGACCAGTGCCCGTTCAGCGCGGTCAGCGCCTCACTCTCACCGGAGGAGACCAGCCGCTGGATGTGCTGATGCGCCGAATGGCCGTCCTCGTCCGCGTCCTCGGCGAACTCCCGCAACGCGTCCGCCATGTCGCGGTAGGCGTCCTCATCGACGTTCGGCCACCCCACACCGACCACGTCCAGCATCGTGTCGACACCCTCAGGAATCGTATAACCCACGACCCAACACCCCCCGTCCCCCCGTGACTTGAGCCCCAAAAGCTCAAACAACCATGGCACGCGACGTGTCGACGCCTCCACCGGGTTCCCGGTCACCGGCACACGGGAGGAAAGGCCAGACCATGGACGTTGAGGTACTGCTGGAGTGGAAGGTGTGGAACGTGACCTGCCCAGCGGGGAAGCAAGACCCCTCAGCGGTGCGTCCGTCCCGTACTGGATGCATTCTCGAATTCGCCTCAGCACGCACGGTAGCCAACCGTCGCGCCGAGGTTCGCGAAATCATGAGTAATCCAGTCGGGGAGCACAGCAATGCCCATCCAGCCATCTGCGGACCACGACAACGGTCACGCCCCGTCGATCGGCGAGCGGGACGATCCCATCACGTACGCCCATAGGGCACGGCCCAGGTGTCCCGCCATGGACGTACGCACCCCGTGGCAGGACACCGTCGAAGGCGACAGCGAGGGCGACGACACCGGCGCCGGAACAGCCGCCCGCTACGCACTCATCCACCCCGGCGTCTGCTCCGCCCCTGTCGCTGTCGCCCTGGCCGCCGTCATCGTCGAGGGAGCCGGGAGGTGACCGGAAACCCGGTGCCGAGGCCCGGCGTTCCGCGCACGGAACCCGCCGTCGGCCTCGCCGTCCGCGACACCGCACATGACCGCGTCGGCGTCGTCATGGGCCACGAAGGGCCCTACCTCCAGCTCCGCCCGCTCAGCGGCGCCGCGAATGGGACGTGGACGTCGCTCACGTCCAACTCCTTTCCCCCGCCGAGCTGTTGAGCGCACGCGTCGCCGACGCCAACGCGCTTCGACGGGGTGCAGGTCCTCGAGACGCTGCCGGACGGCCGTACGCGGCGGCTGCACCAGAGGTTGCTGAGGGAACAGTTCGTGCTCGGCTGGACCTCCGGGTGCAGAAGCAGCGCCGGGCGGCCGTCATGTTAAAGTCAGCCCCAGGGACGTCTTCAGAAACTGACGCCCGGTTCGCCTCAGGCCCCGCGGATGCGGGGCCTTTGTGCTGCTCAGCTCCTTCGTCGCCGCTGCTGCTGCTCCGGAGCCCAGCAGCGCCGGTGGACCACGCAGGGCTCCACGAAGGACCACAGCGTCTCGTTGGCCTTGCGAGCCCGGGTGTCGCCGTCCCGTCCGCTGACCAGACGCCGGTGCAGATATGCGATCAGGTCCGCTGCCTGAAGCAGGCGGCTCGCTTCCGACGGTGCGAAGTGGATGGTGTCGACGAGGCACGGCAGGGTACTGCTGAGGGGCCCGCCCGTGCCCGTCGCCTGGTAGTCACGGAAGTGGCGCCGGTGATCCTCGGCTCCGTCGACCTCGTCCGCGATCACCAGTGCCAGCTCGTCACGCGACTCCACGTGGTCACAGATCTGCTCCAACAGGTGCCGCAGTACCAGCTGGTGCGGTGACGGGTGGGGCCCGGCACCGGTCCGGCACGAGCGGTCCGCCCTCAGGTCGAGCGCACCCGAGTCCTGCCGGTCCCCGCGTTGTCACCTCAGCCAGTCGGCATAGCGGGTCGGGGCGACGCGGGCGCCGTTCCCGGAGGTGAGGACGTCGCCGTGGACGGCGGCGAACATGCCGGCGGTGTCGTCGGTGGTCACCGGACGTGCGTCTCCCTTGGCGGTGAGGGTGATGCGGCCCAGTTCGTCCAGGGGGTAGGTGTCCGGACCGACGAGGTCGAGGGTGCCGCCCAGGGGTGGTCCGGCCGCGACCTCGGCGACGGTGGCGGCGACGTCCGCGGCGGCGACCGGCTGGAGCGGGGTGCGGGGCAGGCGGACGGTGGCGCTGTCCGCGGTCCAGGTCAGTACGGCCTCGATGAACTCCATGAACTGGGCCGCGCGCACGATGGAGTAGGGAACGGGGCCTGCCTTGAGGATGTCCTCCTGGAGGGCCTTGGCCCGGTAGTAGTCGAGTTCGGGCACCTGGTCGACACCGACGATGGACAGGATGACGAAGTGCCCGGCCCCTGAACGCCGGGCCCCGTCCAGGAGGTTGTCCATCGAGGTGCGGAAGAACGCCAGGGAGGCGTCGTCGAAGGTGGGGGAATTGGTCAGGTTGACCACCACGTCGACGTCGGCCAGCGCAGCGTCCACGCCTTGACCGGTGAGAACGTCGACCCCGGTGGAGAGCGAATGCGGCACTGCCCGGTGCCCGGCCGCGTTCAGGTCCTCCACCACCCGGGAGCCGATCAGCCCGGTTCCCCCGATCACTGCGATCCTCATGTCGTGCCCTGCCTTCCCGGACCGCTCAGCGTCCGCAATGAGTCTTATGCCGCTTTTGACGCGTCGCACCTTCTCATGCGGCCACCGGATCCACTCGCACCTGGTTCACGCATTGGAGTGACTTGATCGCAGAACATGGCAGTCGGGGCCCGGGCCGAGGTGTCATGTCACGGACGGGAACAGGGCTCACCCCGGACGCGGTCGGCCGTGGCCGCGAGGCGGGCGCCCTGGCGGATCATCTCCGGCCTCACCGACTCCGCGCCGTTCCGCCTCCCGCCACGTCGGCGCATGTCCTGATCGCGGCCGCCGGCGCTCCGAGCGGGATCGCACGCTCTCGTGGAGCACTCGCATTCCCCGACCGAACCGCCTCGCATGTCACGAGCGGGCGGCATCCTGCCGGGCTTGAACCGCTCTTTGACGGGTTTCACTGCTTCTTGACGCGTTCTTGACAAGAGTTGGGAATCCGGCCACTCTCATGCCTCTCTGTTCCTGCCATCGTTCAAGGAGAGGCAATCCCCCATGAGTTCACGTTCTGCCAGAGTGCTGCTGTCGGTACTGACGGGTGCGGGCCTGATGTTCGCAGGCCCCGCCGCCGTGCCCGCGGTCGCGAGCCCCGCACCTGCCGCCACCGCTGACGCGGCCGTCGCCGACGGCTGCTACACCTGGAACGGAACGCTCAGCGAAGGCTCATCCGGTGAGCCGGTTCGCCAGCTGCAGATCAGGGTCGCCGGGTATCCGGGGTCCGGCAGCCAGCTCGCCATCGACGGCCAGTTCGGCCCGGCGACCAAGGCCGCGGTGCAGCGCTTCCAGTCCGCCTACGGTCTCTCCGCCGACGGCGTCGCCGGGACGCAGACCTTCAACAAGATCTACGCGCTGCAGGACGACGACTGCACCCCGGCCAACTTCACCTACGGCGAACTCAACAACTGCAACTCCGACTGGTCCGGCGGCAAGGTCGGCGCCGCCACGGCCCGCGCCAACGCCCTGGTGACCATGTGGAAGCTCCAGGCCATGCGGCACGCCATGGGCGACAAGCCGATCACCGTCAACGGCGGCTTCCGCAGCGTGGCCTGCAACAGCGCCGTGGGCGGCGCGGCCAACAGCCGCCACATGTACGGGCACGCGGCCGACCTCGGTGCCGGCTCGCAGGGCTTCTGCGCCCTGGCTCTGGCGGCCCGCAACCACGGCTTCACGGAGATCCTCGGCCCGGGCTACCCGGGTCACGACGACCACACCCACGTCGCGGGCGGCAACGGCCGTTTCTGGTCGGCGCCCAGCTGCGGCATGTGAGCCGAAGCCCCTCTCCACAGGTCGCGACGCCCGCCCGGTGCCTGGCACCGGGCGGGCGTCCGCCGTACGGGCGCGGGCGGGCGCCCGCACGGCTCAGGTGGAGCCGAGGGGGAGGGTGGTCGTGGCCGGGCGCGGGGGCCAGTCGCCGGGGTCGAGGATGCCCAGGACGTAGGCACGGGCGATGAGGGCGGGTCTGGTCGTGGCGCCCAAGAGGTCACGCAGCCGGCTGAGGTGGTAGTCCACCGTCTGCCGGGAGAGCTTCAGCGAGGTGGCTATCTCGCCGTTGGTGCTGCCCTCCGCGAGGAGGGACAGGATGCGGATCTGCGCGGCTGTGAGCGGGGGATGGGCCTCGTGGGCGAGGCTCTGGTGGGTGACGACGGCCCACACATGTGCGGCACGCCCGGCGGTTCGGCTCACCGTCGTCAGGTGGAGCCGCGCGCGACGCTGGCACCCCTGGGCGTCGAGGAGCAGGGCGGAGGTCTCCACCCGTCTGACGCGGCGGGCGATCAGCCTCTCCCACGCCAGGCGCAGCCGGCTCAGACTCAGGTCCGGTGTGACGGCGAGCAGGGTGTGGGCGCGGCGGCCGACGAGGTCGGACAGCCGTGTCCGGAACAGTTCGGCGGTGGCCGTACTCGCCTGCTCGATACGGCCGTTGGCCGAGAGCAGCGCGCAGGGCAGACCGCTGTGGTCACGCAGCGCCCGCAGGCTGTCCTCGGCCTCCCGGCGCTGGTTCATGGCGCGGGTCTGCTCGGTGATGTCGACGTAGATCCCGGCCACGCAGGTCCGGCCGTTCTCCTGGACGGGGAAGCGGTGTCCGGCCGCCTGCCCGGTGCTGCCGTCCGAGCGGTGGTAGCTCAAGGTGTGGCGCACCGGTTTGCCCCGGCTGAGGATCTCCTGGTCCAGGGCGCGGAACTGGGCGGCGTCGGCCGGTGAGTCCAGGTCCTCGATGCGGCTGCCGAAGACGCGTTCCGGCGTGGTGCCGTACAGGTGCGCGTAGGAGTGGTTGGCCCACAGGTAGCAGCCGTCACGGTCGCGGATGAACGCCGCGGCCGGTGCGAAGTCCGCGACGTCCGCGAAGGCGGCGTACGGGCGGACGCCCGCCGGCCGGGGCGCGACCTCCACCGCGAGTCCGCGGCGGGCCTCACCCCGGCTGCCGGCCGGGAGCCGGCTCACATCGAAGGTCCGGCCGTCGAACTCGACCAGGCTGCGGCCGGCTTCGGCGGAGCGCCCCTGGAGCCCCGGCGGGGAGACCTCCTGACGCAGGCGGTCGAGGAAGCGCTGCGCGGTGGTCAGGTCGGTGAAGGCGCCGCCGCCCCTCTCCAGCAGGTGCCAGTGTTCATCGGCCTCCCACCAGGACACGGGGAGGTGTTCCAGCAGCGCTCTGAGACTCGCATCATCCACGACGGCCTTTCCGTCCATGCCCCTACGGGCGGCGGGAGGGACACCGCGATGCCTATCCCCCGCGGGTGCCGCCCATGCCCGGTTTCCGGCCGCCTCGCGGCGTGCGGGTGGTACGTCCTCCGTCCGTACGGACCGCACGTGATCACAGGACCTTCACCGTCACTCAACGACTCCTGCGGCTTTGGCATTTGCCTGACTGCCACCGGTCTCCCGCGGCACCCCTGGACCCCGCCGCCTGATTCCCTTGAGTGGGACGCCGGTCACCCCTTGTGATCTACGCGGGTTGCGCCGCCGTGTGTCCCGGCCTGGTGCCGCTCCGGCGACCGGGCGGCGGGGCGGGCCACTGCCCGGGCCCCGGAGGGGACGACCGATGGGAGACGAAACTCAGTGAGCACAGTGCTGTTGGTGCACGCGAAGGGTGGTCCGCCGCTCGGCCACGTCCTGTCCCGGGCGGCCGCGAGAGCGGAAGTGCACCTGCTGGCGCTCAGCGCGCTTCCGCCGGCGGTGGCCGATTCCGCCGCGAGTCTGTGCGCCTCGGTCGTGACGCCCGCCGAAGCGGAGCGGTCCGACCTGGCCTCGATGATCGTCGCGCGGGCCGAGGCCGTGGGTGCGGACGCGGTGCTCACCTTCTCCGAGTACGCGGTCGTGGCCGTGGCCGAGGCATGCGAAACGCTCGGCCTCGCCGGAGCCGGAGGCGCCGCCGCACTCGCCCGCGACAAGCGGATGATGCGGCACAGGTGGCGGCAACGCGGTCTGCCGCAGCCGGAGTTCCGCCCCGTCGCCACGCAGGCGGACCTCCACGAGGCCGCCGGCGCTCTTCCCCTCCCCATGCTGCTGAAGGCGGCCTGGAGCGCGGGCTCCACCGCTCACCAGATCATCGGCTCCCCGCAGGAGGCCGACGCCGCCTGGCAGCGCTCACGCGAAGTGATGGCCGAATCCGCCCGGTTGGGTTTCGCCGAACTCCATGTGGGCGAGGCGGAGGCGCACTTCGTGGTGGAACAGATCGTCACCGGCACCACCGCCGAGTGGTTCGACGAGCCCGGCTGGGGCGACTACGTCAGTGTCGAGGGCGTGGTGGCAGGCGGCGTCTTCCACCCCGTCTGCGTCAGCGGCCGGATGCCCACGGTCGAGCCGTTCACCGAACGTGCCAGCATCACCCCCGCACTGCTCCCCGCGGACCTCCAGGACCGCGTCGTCGCCCTCGCCCGGGAGGCCGTCGACGCCCTCGGCCTGCGCGACTGCGGCACGCACACCGAGATCAAGCTCGGCGCCGGCGGACGCATGTGGCTGATCGAGACGGCCGCCCGCTTCGGCGGCGCGATGACCGTCCCGCAGATCGAGGAGGTCTTCCGACTCGACCTCGTCGGCATGCTCGTCGACCACCTTCTGGGCCGCCCCGTCGACTGGCCGGAGCGCGCCCTCGGCCCCGAGCAGGCGCGGGGCGCTGCCGGCTCCCTCGTCGTCCTCGCGGTGGACGGGGAGGGCGAGGCCTGGCGGGACCGCAGGGTCTGGGACTTTCCCGTGGTGCAGGAGGCCGCCGCGCTGAGCGAGGGCAGCAGCCTCTCGGTGGTCCCGGAGAGTTCGCTGCCCGACGGCAGCACCGTGCCGGTCTACGACCCCGCCGCCGGAGCGAACACCATGGCGGCCCTGTGCCTGCTCTCCGCCGTGGACGCGGGCACCGTGCTCCGCGACTTCATGGGACTGGTGGACGCCCTGCCCGCCGTACTGCCGCCGGCCCTGGACTCCGTGCCGGACGGGCCCGCCGCGGCGCAGTCGCAGACACAGGCCCAGTCGCAGTCGCAGTCGCCTTCCGCATCCGCCGCCCGCCCCCGCCTGCGGCCGGCCGCGGAGATCAAGGGGGTCCGCCCATGAGCACCGCCCGGCTCTCCACCGGCACCCCGGAATCCGCGACCGACCGCACGGTGGTCGGCGAGAACCTCTCGCTGCCGCTGTTCCGCACACTGGCCGGAGCCCTGGCCGGCCACCCCTACCTGAAAGTCGTCGTCGACCGCGCCGAGGACACCTGGCACCTGCTCGACACGGCGGCGCACCCCTTCCACGTCAACTACATAGCAACCCGCGTGCTCGGCATGGACCTCGCCGAACTCGACGCCGCGCTGGACGAGTTCAACGCCTCCGTCTACATGGACCCCGATCGGCGCTTCCTGCTCGGCGTACTGTCCCTGCACGCCGACGAGGACGCCGACGGCCGCGAGCGCACCTTCCTGGTGCTGGAGACGACCGAGGCCGACACCATGCACGGGTCGCTGCTGGAGTTCTTCCACGGCTTCGTCAGGGAACGCGTCGACGGCAGGCTGCCGCTCCTGCTCAAGCCCGCCAACCACGGTCAGGAGGAGGAGCTGGCGGCCGTCAGTGAGCAGCGGGTGCCGCGCATCCTCAGTCACGAGCTCTTCGGCACCCGGACCCGGACGCCGCTCAACACCGGTGAGGCCACCGGCCGGTTGCGCTGCTTTCGGACCGTGGAGGGGTACGAGGCGGCCGCCGGCAAGCTCGGCTGGTCGGACATCGTCGCCATGCCCTGCCTGCCCGACGACGTGCAGCGGGTGGCCGGATTCATCAACACCGCGCCCATCACGCCGCTTTCCCACACCAACGTCCTCGCCTCCGGATGGGACATCCCCAACGCGATCGTGCGCGACCTGGAAGAACTCGCGGAGAGGGACGGCCTGGACGGCGCCTGGGTCCGCTACCGGGTCCGCGAGGACGAGATCACCCTGGAGCGGCTGGAGCACGCTCCCGAACTGCGCGCCCCGGTCTGGCACCAGCAGCGCATCCGGCTCGAACCGCCGCTCCTGGAAGACGCACCCGTACTCGAACTGCCCCGGCTGCGCGGCGCCGACCGCGACCGCTACGGCACCAAGGCGGCCAACCTCGGAGAGCTGCACCACGTCCTCGACAGCCGCACGGCCGACCTGACCGCGTTCTACGGCCGCCCCCGCCCGCCGCGCGAGGACCTCTACGGGCACCTCGCGGCCCGGCTCGGCCTGCGCACCCCCTCCGTCGAGGAACTGCGCGCCGCTGCAGGCTCGTTCGTGGCGGGCACGGTCGAGGCCCCCGAGGGTGTCGCTCTTCCCTTCTCCCTCCAGCACCGCTTCCTCACCTCCCTCCCGGCGCTCCAGCAGGGCATCGGCAAACTGAAGATGGCGCTCGAACTCGACGCCACCGACGTGCTCGACCCGCTCTGCCTCCAGCTCCAGCACCTCATCCGGCACGCCCCGATGCCCGAGCCCGTCACCCGGGAGATCACCCGGGCCTTCCCCGCCCCGCTCGCCGCGGGCGACCGCCTCGTGGTGCGCTCCTCCTCCAACGCCGAGGACCTCCCGGGCTTCTCCGCGGCCGGTGTCTACGACTCCGTGACCACCGCCCGCGGCACAGGCGAACTCCTCGACGCCGTACGCCAGGTGTGGGCCTCCCTGCTCTCGCCGCGCAGCGTGCGGCTGCGCCATCAGGTGGGCATCTCCCTGGACGACACGTACATGGGTGTGATCATCCAGCGCTACGTTCCGGCCGCGCTCGGCGGCGTCCTGGTCACCTGCAATCCGACCCGGCGCGAGGACTTCCGCAACGTCTACCTCAACTGCTCGCCGGGGTCGCCCGAAGAGGTGGTCGAGGGGGCCGTCCTGCCGCAGCAGTACCTCTACAACACCGTCGAGGGCGGCGGCCGCACCGTCGCCCTCGGCTCCTGGAGCGAGGGGCTGTCCGCCGCCGTGCGCGCCCGGCTCACGGACCTGTCCCTGACCGGGCGGCTGCTGCAGTCCCACTTCAGCGCACCCGAGGTGGACCGCCCCCTGGACATCGAGTGGCTGCTGACCGACCAGGGCGACTTCCGCCTGGTCCAGATCCGCCCGTACGCGCTGTGAGCCCCCGCCTCCCGCGGCCGGGCCCGGCCGCGCGGCCGCCGGCGACCGGTCTGAAGGGCACCGCCCTGACCGGCAGGGCCCTGACCGGTACCGCCCGGCGCATCGTCCGGCTCAACTACGGCTTCCAGCTGCTGTTCAACCTGCTGTGGTGGATGCCGGTGTTCTACGCGTACCAGAAGGACGCCGGACTCTCCGACGGGCAGATCTTCGGCATCCAGAGCATCTACTACGTGGCCTTCTGCCTCTTCGAGATCCCGACCGGGCTGATCGCCGACCGCATCGGCGCCCGCAACTGCCTGCGCGCCGGAGCCGTCGTGATGACGGCCGCGAACCTCGCCCCGGTCTTCAGCCCTTCCTACACCGGGTTCCTGCTCCACTTCCTCGCCATCGCCGCCGGCCGCTCCCTCACCTCGGGAGCGGCAAGCGCCTACCTGTACGACGGGTTGCGCGCCGAGGGGTGCGACGAGCACTACCTGAAGGCGGAGGGCACGGCACGGGCTCTCGGACTCGCGGCGAAAGTGCTGTGCTGGCCGCTGGTAGGGCCGCTGATGGCCCTGGCTCAGCCCACCCCGTACGTCCTGAGCGCCGTCAGCGCGGCCGGCTCCCTGGTGTGCGCCGTGGCCCTGCCCCGGGTTGCCGCCACCGCGGGGACGGGGGCTGCCGCCGCATCGGGCCGGACCGGCTGGAGGGACCGGACCGGACGGAAGGGCCGGATCAAGTGGAGCGGGCGGAACCCCAATTCCGGGAAGGAGTCCCGGACGTCGGGTCGCGGCCGCAGACGCGGCACCTCGCTGCGCGAGGCGAAGGCCGCGCTGCACTGCGTCTTCTCCTCGCGGTGGCTGGCGCTGGTGATGGTGCAGGGCGTGGCCGTCTTCACGCTGTCGCGGATCTGCCAGGTCAACCTCTTCCAGCCGATCCTGCTCGACCAGGGCATCGGCGAGTCCTCGCACGGCGGGGTACTCGCCGCCATGACGGTGGCGGAGGCCGTGGGCGCCGCGCGCCCTCAGTGGCTCAGCAGGCGTCTGAAACCGGTGGCCTGGGTGTCCGTCCTCAGCCTCGCCCTCGCGGTCACCCTGGCGGGCATCACCCTCGGCGGCCCCTGGACGGTCGTCGCGCTGCTCTGCCTGTTCGCCGCCGCCACGGGCTTCGCCTACCCGGTCCAGCGCAAGCTGGTCAACGACGCCGTGCCCGCCGACGCCCCGCGGACCACGCTCCTTTCGATCGAGTCGATCGTGGACCGCGGAGTGTGCGCGCTGGCCGCCGTGGCCGTGGGCGCCTACCTCTCCGCCGGACAGCTGGACGCCCTGCTGTGGCACAGCGCCCTGGCGACCGCGGTGCTGATCGGCGTCTTCCAGTTGGTCGTTCGCCGGGTGGCGCCGTCCGGTACGGACGGGCCGGCGGTCTCTGGCGCGTCGGAGACGTCCGGTGCGGGCGGGGCGGAGCGCCCGGCAGCGGACGCGCACCCCAAGGCCGGCGGGTAGGACGGGCCCACGCCCGTCCCCTGTCCCGGGTGCGGGCGTGCGGGCGTGCATGCCTGCGGAGTGCGTGGAGGCCACAGGGGAGCCTCCACGCACCCGCGGCCGCCGCGGCCCGCTTGCGTCAGGAGCCGTGCGCCAGGCGTTCGATCACGCGGGCCGGCAGGTAGGCGGGGCGGGAAGGCTGCCCGATCTGGTAGGCGACGTATCCGAGCGAGGCGGCGGCCTCGGTCTCCTCGGCGGTCTCGGCCTCGTAGACGAGGCGGCAGCCGTCTGCGTCCTCCTTGGCGCGCTCCCAGAGGGCGGGTGCCGGCTTGCGCTCCGCCTCGGTGCGCGGGGTGAGGATCCGGTCGCCGAAGTCCTCCCAGGCGAAGGGGGCGGAGCCCTTCCAGGTCCCGTCGACCTCCTTCTTCAGGGCGGCCGCACGCTCGGCGTCGGTCTCGCCCCATTCGGGGGGAACGTTGGTGATCAGCCCGACCTCGATGTCACGCTCCCGCAGTTCGCGCAAGTACGCGGCCGCACCCGGCAGGTAGCCGGTGCTGGAGTCCTCGGCCGTGTGCACCAGGGTCTCGCCGAGGTCGAAGTAGACGATGGCGCAGCCGTGTCCGGCGCCCTCGGCCGTTCCCGTGGAGGCTTCGGGCCCGTTGAGTACGGTCGCCGCCGGCGCGGCCGCGCTCGCCGCGGCACCCAGTGCGGTGGACACCACTACGGCACCCAGCACGAGGCCCGTACGGAAGAAGCCTCGGGAGGCGGGTCTGTTCATGGCGTCGGCGCCCTTCTTCGAGGCGCACCCCCCGGGGGGATGCGCGGATGTCCGGTGCATGACATACAAGGACGGACGCGAATGCCCACGCCGCCCTCGGATGCCCGGAAGAACCCTCTTCCCCTCACCGCTCCATCACGCCATACCCCTCAACCGCGCACACCACTCGGACCCGTTCGATCCCCCGGCCCGCGACGCGTGCACCGCACACAACACGTGTGCACGGAACCGCAGTTCAGCCGTCCTTCTGCCCACGGTGGCCGCGACGGGCCGGTGCGCAAGTCTCCAGGACGGACCACCGCAGCCCCGGCCCCGCGCCGCCGGGACCGTATAGCATCCGCGCCCATGACGAAGAGCGAAAAGATTGCCGCACGCAGACCCGCGTACATGTCCGACCTTGCCGATGGAACCGGTCGGTTCTTCGAACCCCGCCGCGAGACCTGCCCGTGGTGCGCGTCGACGAAGCCGTTCAAGGTGGTACTGCGCACCTCGGACGTCATACAGCACAAGCCGGGACGATTCGTACTGGAATCCTGTGCGGACTGCGGGCACATATTCCAGAATCCGCGGCTGAACGCCGACGGCCTCGAGTTCTACTACCGGGACTTCTACGACGGGCTCGGCGCAGACGACATGAACTCGGCGCTCCAGTTCAACCGTTCGGGCCACGAGGGACGCGCCCGCATGGTCCTCGCCCGGGCAGGCACGCCAAAGCAGTGGCTCGACATCGGCACCGGGCACGGACACTTCCCGCAGGACGCGAAGAAGGTGCTGCCGGACACCGAGTTCGACGGGCTCGACATGACCGAGGGCGTCGTGCTCGGCCAGCAGGAGGGACGCATCCGCAAGGCCTACCAGGGCCACTTCGTCGAACTCGCGGAGGAACTCGCCGGCCAGTACGACGTGATCAGCATGTACCACTACCTGGAACACACCCTGGACCCCGGCAAGGAACTCGCCGCCGCCCGCACAGCACTCCCCGCGGGCGGCTACCTCTCCATCGAACTGCCGGACCCCGAGTCCGCCTGGAGCCGGCTGCTCGGCCGCTGGTGGACGGCCTGGCTGCAGCCCCAGCACCTCCACATGATGCCGCTCGCGAACCTGCGCGCGCGGCTGACGGAACTGGGATTCACCGTGGTCGCCGAACAGCGGGCCGAACCGCACATCGCCACGGACGCGGTGAGTGCGGCGCTCCTCATCGTGAACGCCGCCTCGATCTCCGGAGAGAACCTGGCCTGGCGGCCGGCTCCTCCGTCGCGCTTCCGCAAGGTGCTGCGCAAGGCGGCGTTCGTCGCGAGCATTCCCGTGGCGGTGGCGGCGCTGCTGGTCGACCGCGTGACCGCACCGATCGGCCGCAAACGCGGCATGTCCAACACCTACCGGGTGCTGGCGCAGCTGACGTCCTGAGACCGTCACGGAGCCCGAGGGATCGCTCCTCCACCACTCGCCCATGGCGCTCGTGCCGCACGATCCGGCGGACCGGGTGATGGTCTGACCGTCGGGACGCCCCCGCCGGTCGAAACACGGGCCCGGCCGCGGGGTCTCCGGAGCCTGCATCAGCTTGCCCGGGAGCCACGTGGGCAACCGGGACCACATGGGCAGAGGCCGACGGGCGTCCCGGCCGTACGGACCCTCCTGGCTCCGGGCGTGAGGAGCACGCGATGTCCCCGGACCTCCGTCACCGGGTCTCCGTCACCGGGTCTCCGTCACGTCGACCGGACTCACCAGGAGAGCAGCGGGTCCAAAGCCCTATCGCAGGGGCTCCAGGATCGCCACGCACTCCATGTGGTGCGTCATCGTAAAGGTGTCGGCCTGAGCAAGCCACAGAAGAGGCCAGGTCAGAGGCGCATTCTCGGCTTGATGTGCAGCTTGAAGGGGCTCAGAGTCAAACGAGCTTCACGGCGGACAGTGCTGGGTCGGTGTCGGACCACCCGACCTCGCGGGCGAGCGAGGCGGATCCCTCGGGGTGATCTGGTTGCCGCTAGTCCGTTCAGCCCTGAGCAGCACGGAGGAGGTCGCGCGGTCTACCAGGGTTCCTGGTCTCGCCTCTACACGCCCTGCCCACGTCGGAGCAAACGGTCCTCCGCCCACTGCTGAACCGCGACCGGCCCGCCCGCGATCGCCACGGCCATGTCCGGTCACGATTCACGTGCGGCTCCGTCACCCGTTGAGCGCCACGCACTCCCGGAGCACCGGTTCCAGGCGCAGCTGAATGCCCTCGCGGTCGAAGATCTGGAGGGCGTCGAGGCAGTTGACGACCCATCGCGCCTCGTCCTCGTCGTCGATCTTGAGCGCGACGGCGGTCACCGCGCCTTCCAGATCGAAGAGGCCGTCCTCGAACTCGTCATTGATAGCCTGGTATCCGGCAGCCAGGAGCGGATCCGCGTACACGCCGGTCGCCTCAGCGAATGCGCGGGCCTCGGCCCGGTCCGCGCGTAGGTCGGCCAGACGACGCAACACCTCGTCGGGGCCGCCCAATTCCTCGTGCAGGCGATGGGCTCGGTCCACCAGGAGCGGCCAGCCGCCGGTCAGTTCGTGGAGACGGCCCAGGCGGCCCTCCGTGTGAAACACGTTGACGCGCTGGACCCAACCACGCAAGCTGCGGTGATCATGCCTACGCAGCACCACCGGGGCGGCCGAGGTGGGTTCGGTTCCCGTCAGCAGGGAGCGCCACAGGGCGAGCTGAGCGGGGTCGGTGACGAGGACAACCGCGCGGGTGACCCCCGGAATGGCGGGCAGCAGAGTCTCGGCCAGGTCGACGGCTTCGCGGCAGGTTTCGGGCCGGACCGGCTCCCGGTAGTTGACGAAGTCGCTGATGACGACCCGTCGTTCTCCGGGGCGTCCGCCGGTAAGTTCCTGTTTGTAGACGCTGGGCTTGCCCACGGGTGGCAGCGTCCAGCCGTCGATCGGTCCGGCGATCGTGCGCAAGGTAGGGGCGATGTCGGTGACTGCTGTGGCGGTGCTGCCGAGGACGACTCGGGTCCGGTTGGATCGCTCGCCCAGGAGGTCGTCGAGCTGGGTGTTGGTCAGCGGAGCCAGCCGCCCGTCGGGGAGCTCGGGGCGGCCCTCCTGCACGATGCTCTTCTGCAGTTCACAGTCCTGTTCGGCCCTAAGCAGACGTGCCTCCACCTCGTGGGAGGTACCGATCATGCGCAGGGCGTTGGGACCGCGCAGATGCCAGCCCAGTCCGTCGTGGTTGGGCGCGAGGATACCGAGACCCACCATCTCGGAGAGGTAGGCGCGGAAACCTTCGGTGTCGAGCTGTTCGAAACCCTTGCGCCAGTACGTCTCGCACTCCTCGCGCAACTCCGTGTCGCTTAGCCGCACCTCCAGGCCGTGATGGCGGGCATGATAGGCCAGCACATTGGCGATCACGTCGTAGCGGTGGTCGAGGCTCAGCGTCTCCTTGAAGGCTGCCGAGATGCTGTCCCGGAGCGCGGCGTCCGACTCCACGATCTCGATGTCGGTCACCTTCACCTCGTAAGGGGGTTCCCCGGCGCCGCGCCGCGTCCTCTTGCGGTGCATCAGCTCGACCAGCCGGTGCCCGAACATCTGCAGCAGGAACGGCTGGTACGAGCAGTAGCCGAGCACACGGTTGACGAGATCCAGGTCCTTGAACTCGAACCCGAGCGCCCGCATCGGCTCGACCAGCAGTTCCGCAGCCGCCTGGGGAGCCAGCGGGCCGATCACCTTCGGGGTCTGAGCGAGGTGGCCGAACGGCCCGTTGCTCGCGAGCTTTGAGAAGCGCTGCACGGAGTGAAGCCCTGCGAAGACGACCTTCGCCACATCCTTGGTGTCGGACCCGAGGCCCTTGAGCTTCTTGGTCTGGTCGAATCGCGGGGCGTCGGCCTCGAAGAACTGGTCGCACTCGTCGAGCAGGATCAGCAGTCGGCGGCGGGAGTCCCCGTCCAGCCAGGTCCGGATGCCGGCGCGCACCCGCTCGGAGGTCTCCTGTCGCTTTCCGCGCCCCTGCGGCCGTTCCTCGAGTACCTGCGCCACGGTCAGCTCCCTCAGCAGGACGCTCCACAGCGCCTCCGGTCCGCGCGAGCTGCCCTTGCCGATGTTCTCCTGGTCGAGGTTGACGTACACCGTTTGGTGATAGCCGGGGCGCTGCTCCGTGAACAGTTCCCCGGCGTCGGCGAGCAGCGCCGATTTGCCCAGGCCCCGGCCGCCGTAGATGACCTGGGTGCCGCGCGGGTCGAGGATGCTCTTGCGTTCGGCGTCGCGGCCGTAGAACATCTCACCGCCGATCCGGCCACGTTTCTCCCTGATGTACGGGTTGACGCCGGAGAAGGGCAGCAGGGTCTGCGTGGCGGCGCTGACCTGGCGATTGCCGCAGGCCGCGAGATAGGCGAGGGCCGCGTCGTCCACCACGAGCAGCGGCTGCAACCGGTCGGAGCCGGCGGCGAGTTCGACTCGGGCCTCACGGCTCAGCGTGCCGAAGTAGACGACGAGAAGGCTCGCTCCGCTGGTGTCCCGCTCAGCCCAGCTCATGACGACCTTGGCGGGCGGCCTACCCCAGACCATCATCACCCGCAGGTTGCCACCCTGCTCCTTGATCTCCGAGCCGAACGCGGGGGCCTTCGCCCTGCCATTGATCTCCACTCCGGTCGCTTCGAAGAGACGGTATTCCCGCCGGTGCTGGGATCGGTCGTCGAGCGGCCTGGCGCTCTTGGCGTCGTAGCCGAGAAGCTTGAGGAGAGGCGGCACCTGCCGCGTCGGAGCCACCTGGAGCCGGTCTTTCCGTTCGGTGACGGCAAGCGCGCGCCACTCGTCGAGCGCGTCGGCCGCCAATGCCGCCTGGTCGGTGGAGAGACCGCCGTAGTCCAGGACGGGGACCATCGGATGCTTGCCGCCGGACCGGACCAGCTTGACGAGCTCATGGTCGATCCCTCCGGGCAGGCCGTCGGGCACCGCCAGGAAGAACTCGGTCAGATGGGACTCGCCGCCCTCGATCTCGGGGACCGGTTCGCCGATCTCCAGGAAGTAGACGAGGTCGGCAGCGGTGGCCAGGTCGTTCGTCTCCAAACGCCGTAGGACCTGGGCTCGCTCCTCCACGGAGGGGTCCAGGGCGTCGAGACGAGCCCGGATCCGGTCCGCCGCCTGCGCCCGGAAGGTCGGCAGACCACTCCGGACCGTGTCGAGCGCCCGCCGCACGTGCAGCAGGTCGTGTCGGTCGGCGCTTTCGAGGCGGTTGTGGGCGTCGGCAAGCAACTCCTGAAGACCGAGGTCCTGGTCCTCGGTCACGGCGCCATCGGCCTGCGCACGGTGCAGCTCGGCGACGAGTGCGTCGTGTGCCTTCCGCAGCTGCGCACGCCGGGTGTTCTCCCTGTCGTCGATTTCGGCTTCCGCGGGCGGGACGAACTCCCCCGCCCCGACGGCAGGCAGCAGCCCTCGTCCGGCCAGCTCGACGATGTCACGGGCCGCGGTGAATGCGTCGCGGGAAAGCCGCTCCCCCAGAGCCTCCTGCCAGTTCCGGTCAACCGCGGTCAGCAGTTCGTCGGGCGACGGCCGCTCGTCACGGGTGTCACACACCTTCAGCAGCTCCGCGTCCAGCACGAGCGCTGGGTCGACGGGACCGCCGGAACGCGTGGTCGCGGTGTCGCCAGCCAGCAGAGCGAACAACTCCTCCATCGAGGCGTGGGCCGCCCAGGCCATAGCGCCCGAGAGGGTGTCCGGGCGCCGCGCCAACCGCTCCAACTCGCCCAGCGCCGCTTCCCTGCCATCCAACAGGGACTGTCGCAGGGAGGAGATCTCCTTGACCGCCCGATTGCCGTCGGAACGGTCGCCGCGACGGGTGCCGTCGACCGCCAGGCACCATTCCTTGACCAGGTTGACGGCCCGCTCCACGAGATGCACCAGGTCCTGCCGCCCGGAGCCCTGAACCGGCTTGCGTCTGGACGAGCGGTACTTGCGGTCCATCCGGTCGATCTCGCTGTTGACCTCGGCCAGTTTCGACAGCCGATCGGCCTGCTCCCGCACCTGCTGCAGCGCGTGGCGGTCGTCATCGACTACGGTCGTGAGCAGCGATCCGAGCATCCCGTCGTGGGGGGCGAGCCAGCGCTTGGCAATCTCCGTCGCCCGTGCGAACCGCAGCCGCTGCGGCGCGAGCAGGGCACGGCTCTGCTCGCGCAGCTCCCGCAGCCGGGCCTCCGTCTCAGAGACGTCGGCGGCCAGTGGCGAGGCGATCAACAAGGCGCCGCTGAGGGCACGGTCGGCAACGGCGGCCGCCGCCTCGCCCAGCCGGTCCGGGAGCCGGGGCACCAGTGCCTTGACCTGAGCGCCCGCAGCGTGGTCGCCGGTGATCAGCGCGGTACGCAGCAGGGCAGGGAGCAGGAGGAGTTCGCTGCCCTCGCTGTCCTCGCTGTCCTGGCCCGCGTATCCGCCGTACTCCTGGAGCAGGTCCGCCGTCAGCCGGGCGCTCTGGCTGTCCCCGGAGGTGAGCAGCGCGGCGGCACCAGCCAAGCGGATCGCCGCCGCCTGGGGCTCGGAGTGGCCTGCGGCTCTCGCCACATGGTGGGCGAGTCCGAAGCGCCGCTCCACAACCAGCTGCGCCAGGACCCCCTCGCCCGCGGCCTCATCGGTTGCGTCGTCAGCCGCCGGATCCGCTTCCCGGGCGGGTATGTCCTGCACGGGAGGAAGCGTGGGTTCGGCGGGTGCCTGGACAGGCGCGTCAACGAACGTAGGGGGCGCCGAGTCGCCGTCGGCGGCCGGCGCGGCGTCTGCGTCAGGGGCGTGGACGGACTCGGCGGTCTTCGTGGCTTCCGGTCCGGCGGCGGGCTGGGGCGCGATCGCCTCCATCGGTGCGGTCGACGGCACGGTTCCGTCTTCTGCGGTCGTCTCGGCGTCGGCGGGCTCGGTGGTGCCGAGCGCCTCGTCGGTCCCAGCAGGGTGCGGGTCACCGTCCACCGGCTGGTGCAGCGTCAGCTCGGGAGCGATGAGCACCGCCATGGCGCACATGGGCAGGGCCCGTACGACCTGCGTCTGCAGTGCCAGGATCTCCGTCGCGGCATCTGCCTGTCGTCCCAACCTGATGAGCCGGGCCAGGGCGGCGAGCGCGGCGCTCTCCTCCCGATGCGGTTCCTCCCACACCGGCACGTCCAGCAGGCGGCGGGCCGCGCCGCGCACGGCCTCTGCGGCAGCGGCGGTAGCGGCGGAGCTGTCCGGGCGATAGGCGACATCCAGCAGTTCCCGCAGCGGCTCGCGGGCCTGGAGGTCACGCTCCTGCGCTGTCCGGTGTGCGCGTGCGGCACGCGCCATGTCTTCCAGGCGGCGAGGTACCCCCTCGATCCCGGCGGCCCGGAACAGCGCCTCCACGTCGTTGAAAACAGTGCTCAGTGCAGCGAGCGGGGCCAGGTCCGCGTCCTGCGGAGGGCGGCCGTCCATTACCGCGTCGATGGCCTTCTCCGCGCCCCGGCGGGCCTCTAAAAGGACGGACTCCAGCTGCCGACATGCCTCCTCGGGAGCTGTCCCCGCCTTGGTCCCGGTGCTGCCGGACGCGGTAGCGGTCTCCTCATGCGAAGTGCCGGGGTCCGCTACCGCGGTCTCCGGTGCGGGGGCGCCGGTGCCCGGCCGGTCGGCGATGGCAGCGCCCCCTGGTTCACTGTCATCCGCGAGCGCCAGCCCGTCGTCTTCCGCCGCTCCAAGGGCGAAATCGGGGTAAGCCTCCACGAAGGGACGCGCTGCGGCAGCGACGTGGGCGAGCCGGGCCGCCTTCTCGTCGTCGGTCGTCGCGCCGAACCAGTCCTGGTCCGCCGCCCAGGCAAGGACGTGGGCGTCAGCAACGGAGGCGTTGCACCACGCGAACACGGTGGCCCGGACCAGCGTAGCGCCCCACCGGGCAACAGGGTCGGGAACCGTCTCCCCGTCGTGCGCCAAGACGAAGTGGCCCACCTGGTTCATCACAGTGACCGTAAGGCCCTTGATCCCGCATGTGCAGGTGTGCTGCCGCGACTCGCGTCGCAGCCTGGCGAGGACGTCCCGGCACAGGGCACTGCTCACCCGTCGAGGAGCCGACATGCGGATGCCCAGACTGGCAAGCAATTTCTGACGATGCTTGGGGCGCAGGGAGTTGAAGGCGAGTTCCACCATGTCCGCCGTCAGGTCGTTCAGGGCGGCGGCGGCCGGAGAGTCCAAGGCGTTGAGCGTGGCGGCCAGGCCTTCCAGGTCCTCGGCCGAGACGCTCGGCGGGGACCACGGCGGCCCTGTGACGACGAGGTAGCGATCCTGCATGTACACGCACTCCGTTTCCGTGGGTGACGAAAGAAGCCTGTGGGTGAGGGGCCGGAGCCATGGACACGCGAAAGCCGTGAAGGGTCAGCGGCCGCGCGTGTGCTCGGTCACGAACGTGTAGCCGTACGGCAGTTCCCAGCCGTCCGCCTTGCCGAGCCTGCGGCAGTGTTCCCGGAAGACCGCGCGCTGACCGTCGCTGGGCAGACATCCCGGCCGCAGGCGGCGCAGATGACCTGCAACGAACTGAGCGCCGCGCAGTCCCTCATCGCCCGGTTCGCCACCGCCCCACGGACGTATCACCCGCGGTCTGGCCGGGCGGTAGCCGATGAGGGGAATGGTCCGCTGTCCGTCACGCGGCGGGAAGTGCGGCTGCCCCCAGGCGTCCCGGCTGCCGAGCCCCAGCTCCAAAAGACGTTCCGCGAATAGTTCCGCGACGGCCGAGTCCAGGGCGGCGGCCTGCGACCGGGCGGGTCGGCGCCCATAGACCGCGCTCGGCAGGACCGACCGGTCCATTAGGGCATGACCGTCCAGGGTGAGCAGACCGCAACGGCGCACGGTGCGCATCACCAGTTGCCGGGGACCCAGCCCGACCGCGCTGTCACCATGGCGGCTACTGCCCGGCACGTCCTCCCTGGTGAGCACACGAGGGTCGTAACAGTGCTCCGTCTCGCGGTCACCGGCCTGCACGCGTTCCTTCAGCCGCGTCGTTGCGAGGCGGATCACTGTATCGCCCCGGAGTCGGCGCAGTTCCAGCATCAGGCCGGGAAAGAAGTCGCCGGGCCACACGATTCCCGTCAACCGGCCCGAGTTGTCCCCGAGTTCGGCAGCGACGTTCTGCACCGCCTCCTTCTCGTCCAACGTCTCACCAACATGATCGAGTTCGAGGCGAAGCGTGAGATGCGTGCCGTGGGGCCGGCAAAGCTCCTCCACGACGAACGGGTGCAAGGGAATCCAGCCGCCGATGAGATGGGCCAGCCGCAGGGGAGCCCGCCAGACGGTCTCCTGCGCGTTGCTTCGCAGGAGATCGCCGATACCGAGGACGTCTTCGTCGGCGAGAGGCGCATCTACTGGTTCCAGCTCCACTTCCGTTTCTGGCTCCAGCAGTGCGTGCAGTGTGGAGTTCCAGCCGCGGCCGGCCGGAACCAGGGGGTCTCGGGGTGCCTCTGCGTCACCGGGATGGTGGGACCGCCACACCCCTCCCCCCTCGAAGGCATCGTCAAGCGTGATCCGGGAGCCGTTGCCGAACATGCCATGGTCGCTGTCCCCTTGGACCACATCGGCGAGCGCCACGTTCGCCCGGCACACCGCAGCGGCATACCCTGCTCCCCTGAGCCGCTCCGCCGCCCCGGGGAAACCGCGAAGCCTTGGTCCGACCGCTGTGTACACAGTGTTCGGAGCGGTGAGGCCGTGTCGCCGCCTCGCCGGGGTGGCCGCGCGCTCGACCGCAGCCACGAGAGACCTGAGGTCGTCGCCCCCCAGCGGTCCGGTGTCCCGCCAGCAGTCCGCGAGGGAGGTACGGGTCATGGCGTAGTGGCCCCAGGTGCGCAGCACGGCACTGGAGTTGAGGACACCCCGCACCGTGTCGAGGAGGCCGAGCAGTCCCGCTCGCAGATCCTCATCGTGTGTGCCGCCCACCAGGGAAGCAAGGGAAACAGGGACGAAGGGGCTGAGAAGCTGCTCCCGAGCCGTCGTCAGGAGATGGTCCGCGTAGGCCGTCAGATCGTCGCTCCGGGCGGCTTGCGAGGACGGATAGCACACGTCGACGACGACATGCCCGTCCTCATTGATCCATCGCCCGCGTGTGCGTAAGCGATGAAGCTGGGCCGGTGACAGGCTCAGCGCCGGACCGAAGGCATGGAGGTCCGGGACCAGCAGCTCCCTGCGCCGTGGTTCGGCGTCTACACCCGGCCTGCCCGAGCCCTCGGCGCCCGCAGGCGCCCCCGAAACCCAAGCCGGTACGTCACCAAGCGCGCCCACCTCCGGGTGCGCGCCCTCCCTGTAGACGATTTCGACGTAGAGCGGGTCCGACCCGGTGGCGACACACACCATGGCACCGACCGGGAGCACGGGAGCGCGCTCTCCGAAGGTGATCACGGGGAAGTCATCGAGGCACAGCGGGCTTCCGCCGTAGCCGTCGCCACCGAGCTCGTACCCGAAGTACACGGCGTTTAAGGCGACCGTGGTGTGCACCGGCGCCGGGCGGGCCGCGACAACCGCCTCGAGAAAGCTCCGCAGTCGACTGCGTTCCTGACCAGGGACGGCGTCGTATCCCTCCGTCATGGCAGAGGTCAGGAGAGCCTGGTCACCGTACGGATCCGGCACCCCCGTCCACTCGCGTTCTCCGACCCCTCTTGCTGACACATACGGGTCCCCACCCATGACACCTCCGCCGCACTTCAGGTCGCCCCGACCCACCTGCAGTGATTTCCGCAGAGTATGCCCATTCTGGGTTTCATGTGGCGCTTTCATCACTTTGCGATGGCCCCACGACGACCGAATCCGCTCACCGCTTCACGAATGCCGTAGAACCGGAGCGCTAACCGCACAGTCGTAGTCACCCTTGGCCAGGTTCACGACGCGCAACAGGCACAGCCCGGTGCATAAGTTGCTCGTACCGCTGCAGCACTCCACCAACCCCGTCGACACCGGACCGCCGGTCACCTTCCTGATGGGCGCCCTGCCACGCTCCGTGCAACTCGACGCACGGACCGCATGACGACCTCATGCGTGAGCTGACACCCGATTGAAGCGAATCTCACATGAGCGCCAGGGCCGCCTTGCGCGGACCCGTGAAGACCGGTGGCAGCACTCGCCTGCCTTCCCGTCACGGATCGGAACCGCAGGTCAGGGCAATTGGTCTGGCAGTGGCGTGCTCCACTTCGCACACATCGGAGAACAAGTCTGAGCCCGTCCGACTACACCCGAGTAACCCACGAAAATCGCAGGTCAGATCCCCTTTACAGTAGGCTCCAGAATCGCCATGCACTCCACATGATGCATCCTCACCTCGTCGAACGTCAGGGAATCGGGAACCAGGTCGAAAGGCGCCTGGCGATGGCCCGCACATCGACGTTGTCCTGCGCGACGCCCTCAACGAACGGGCCGGCCACGGAAACGGGCGGCGGGACGGTACTCGCGCTGACGCCGTTGAACCGCAGGAAGACACGCATGGCGAGCCAGGCGGTGCGCTTGTTACCGTCGATCAGCGCATGGTTGCGGGCGACGGAGTGCAGCAACGCCGCAGCCTTCTCGTGCAGCGTGGGATACAACTCGGCCCCGAACACATTCGTGCGGGGTCGCTCGATCGCCGACACCAGAAGGCCCATGTCACGCACGCTGTGCTCGGTACCGTTGACCGTGCGGGCGATGGCCAGGATCTCGTCGATTTGGAGATAGCGCACGTCCGTCACTTCAGGTAGTCCAGGATCTCCGCATCGCTGTCCATCAGCTCGACCAGAACTTGATCGACCTTCAGCTCGGCCCGGTCCTGGGCATCACGGATGGCCTCGATGGCAAGTTCCTGCTTGCTGCGACCCTCCCGACGAGCGCGCTCGGTGAGCTTCGCGTCAAGATCATCGGGGAGTCGGAGTGTCATCGCCATAGAGCAATGATACCTGATCGGTATCACGGCTGGCGCGGTCGAGCCGCGCCCTCTGGAAATGTGGGGCCCAGGACAGCGGCTCGCAGCGCCTGAGGAGGCACAGCAGAGACTTCCGCTGCGAGCGTCATCCGAGCGTCAAGGATCCCCGAACGCCCCTCTCAAGGCGTCGCCCATACAAACGCCTTGCTCAAGAACCCGCAGGCCAGCGAATTGTAGAGATCGATCCGCCCGCTCGAACCGCTGCCCGGAGGGAAACAGGTCCAGCAACCCACCTGGACAACAAAAGCGCAGGTCAGGATCCCTTTCCAGCAGGCTCCAGGATCGCCACGCACTCCATGTGGTGCGTCATCGGGAACAGGTCGAAGGCGCGCAGGAAGCGCGGCACGTAACCCGCCTCCTTGAAGTAGCCCAGGTCGCGGGCCAGCGCGGCCGGGTCGCACGCCACGTATCCGATGCGGCGCGGGCCGAGGCCCGCGATGTGCCGGACCGTCTGCTTGCCCGCGCCCGCCCGCGGCGGGTCGAGGACGACGAGGTCGGCCTCGGTGATCCCCGTGCGCGGCAGTACGGCCTCGACCTTGCCCTGCTCGATGCGGACCCGCCCGAAGTCGGCGAGGTTGCGCCGGGCGTCCTCCACGGCCCGCTTGGAGGACTCGATGCCCAGCACCGCGCCCGTCTCCCCGATCCGGTCGGCCAGCGCGCCCGCGAAGAGGCCGACGCCGCAGTACAGGTCGAGCGCCATCTCGCCCTTGCGCGGGGTGAGTCCGCGCATCAGCGCGTCCACGAGCAGTTCGGCCGCCTGCGGGTGCACCTGCCAGAAGCCGCCCGCGCCGACCCGCCACGTACGGTGGTCGGCGCGTTCGCGGACGAAGTCCCGCCCGTGCACGCGGTGCAGCTCGCCCTTGTCGCCCTGCCGCTCGCTCACCCTCAACACCGAGACCGGCTTGTCGAGTTCGACGATGGGAAGCCGGCCACCGGGCTTGGGTGTGAGGACCACCTGCCGGTCCTGGGAACCGGTGGCGGCGGTCGCCTCGACGGCGGCGATCTGCGGCCACTCGCGCTGCTCGATGCCCAGCTCCTCCACGCCGGGCGCGGCGATCAGGCAGTGGTCGACGGGCTCCACCTCGTGCGAGCGGTGCCGCCGCAGCCCGGCGCGGCCCTGGTCGTCCACCGTGAACTGGACGCGGGTGCGCCAGGCGGGCACCTCGCCCGCGGGAACCTTGTCGCCGGGTGCGGGCTCGACGGTGCCGTCCCAGGAGACGTCCTCGGGTGTCATCCCCGCGAGCCGCTGGAGCTGTTCGGTGAGCACCTCGCCCTTCAGCCGCCGCTGGACGCCCGGCTTGGTGTGCTGCCAGTCGCATCCGCCGCAGCGGCCCGGGCCGGAGAACGGGCAGGGCGCGGGGATGCGGTCCTTGGACGCCTCCAGCACCTCGACGGCGTCCGCGCGCAGGAAACGGGAGTCCTCACGGCCCTCGGTGACGCGGGCGACGACGCGTTCGCCGGGAAGGGTGTGCCGTACGAACAGCACCCGCCCCCCTTCGGTACGGGCGACGCAGTGCCCGCCGTGCGCGACGGGGCCGATCTCGACCTCGTACTCCTCGCCGGCCAGGGAAGGGGCGAGGGCGTCTGCGGGTGCTTCGGGCATGGCGGGAACAGCTCCAGAGGTACGGGATGTACGGCATCGGCGGGTGCGCGGCGCGGCGGTACGCGGCCGGGCGGCGACGGGCTCCGCGAACGGGGCGGCCCCAGCCCGTCAGTCTACTTGCCGCGCGGGCACCTACCGTCCGCCCGATCCACGTCCCCAGCCCGATCCACGTCTCCCGCCCGGCCCCGGCCCCGCCCGTCCCGGTGCCGGCCGCTCAGTGCCGGCCGTCGAGCAGGCTGCCCGCCCCGGGCACCGCCGTGGGCAGGCCGAGTTCGGCCAGGATGCGGTACGCGGTGGCGGTCGCTGCGGACAGTACAGGCAGACCCGAGGCGTCCTCGACGTCCTGGATCGCCGGCAGCGAGGGCATCTGCACGCACGCGGACAGCACGATCGCCTCGGCGCGGGACACGTCCAGGCGCTGCCAGTGCTCCCGCAGGCCCCCCGGGTCGAGGCGGGCCACGGCGAGGTTGTCGGGCACCTCCAGGCTGAGCGAGTCGACGACCTCGATGCCGGCGTCCTCGATGTAGTGCACGACGGTCTCGGTGAGCGGCTTCATGTAAGGGGTGACGATGGCGACGCGGCGCACGCCCAGGGCCCTGATGCCCTCCAGCAGCGCTCCGGCACTGGAGACGACCGGCGCGTGGGCGTCCTGGGCGCGCAGCACGGAGGTGATCTCGTCCTCGGCGGTGCAGTGGTGTCCGGGGCCCTGGGCCATGATCGCCACGAGGCACGCCGTGGCGACGACGTCGGGGCGGGCGTCGGCGAGTTCGAGGGCGGCCCGTTCGGTCTGGGCGTTCATCCCCTTGAGTTGCTCGGGTGTCACCTGCTGCATCCGCATGCGGCTGCTGTGGAAGACGAAGCGGTCCCCGGGCCGGTCGTCCTCGCGTGCGCGCAGCATGCGCGGCAGTTCGGTCTCCATCGTCAGGTTCGAGCTGGGGACGATCATGCCGATGTGGTGGTCTGCCATGGGGCCTCCAGGAGTCTCCGGCGGAGGCGGAGCGCTCTCTTCCGCTCCGCGCGGTGAATTAATCCGAACACGTACTATCTCCTGGCGCAAGAGCCCCGGACACATCGCTCCTCCGGGGCCCGCTCCGGCTCTTCGGCCACAGGACTCGGCCGGCGCCGGAACCGGCTGCCGTGCCCAGCCCCCGTGCCCGGCTCCCCTGACTAGCTCTCCGCCGAGAGCCCCTCCCAGTGGTCGGCAAGCGCCGTCAGCTCGTGCATCAGCCGGCTGCGGTCCGCCGCGGAGGCGTACGACTCCAGCAGCCGCTCGTCCAGGGCGCGGGCGCGGTCGTCGGCCTCCCGCAGCGCCTTCTCCCCCTCCTCGGTGAGGAAGAGCAGCTTGCGGCGGCCGTCGTCCGCCGCCGTACGGCGCACTATGAGCCCGCGCCTCTCCAGCCGCCGGGCGACGTCCGCCATGGTGGAGGTGTCCAGCGCCACCGCGGAGGCCATCGCACTCTGGTCGTGCCCGGGAGCGGCGTTCACCGCGGTGAGTACCGCGAACTGCGGGCCGGTCAGCGTCGGATCGACGCTGCGCACCCATGCCGCGAGGTATGCCTGGTACAGACGGCGAACCTGGTACCCGGGGGCCGCGAGCAGGGCCGCCGGGGGCGCGGCGGTGCCCGTGGACGGTGAGGTCTTGTCAGCCATGGGCCCACTAAAGCACGGGCGTCGAAGGCTCTGCCCGGCGAATCATCCCGCCCGCGCCGACTCGTCGAGCTGGGCGCTCAACGCCTCGCGCAGAGCGGCCAGTGCGGCCTCGGGATCGTCCCAGAAGACCATGTGCCCGGCGTCCGGGACGGCCGTCAGCCGCGCTCCGAGATGCGTGCGGGCGGCCTCCTTGACGCCTTCCGCGGTGACGACGGGGCTGTCCTTGCCGTGGATCAGCTCCGTGGGCCCCGGCACCGAGGGCCACCACGCGAAGAAGTCCTCCGTCTCGAAGCTCCGGTGCGTCTCGCGCAGCGCACGCTCACCGCAGCTTGCCAGCCAGCGCGCCCGCAACTCCTGTTCGCGGCGCGGCCAGCGCGGCCAGGAACGGGCCACCTCCTCGGCATCGGTGCCGCGCAGCGCCTGTTCGAGCTGGCCGAGGAAGGCGGGCAGCGTCGTCGGGTACGGGTCGCGGCCGGGGCCGCTCATCGGGGGGTCGACCAGCACGGTGCCGCGCAGCGCCACCTTCGCCCGTACAGCCGTGACGGCCGCGATACGCGCGCCCATCGAGTGACCGGCCAGCAGCGGGCGTTCCAGGCCGAGAGCGGAGATCCACGCCTCGGTGTCCTCCGCGTACGCCTCCAGGGTGTAGCCCGTGCCGTCCTCGGGGCCGTCGTCGGACAGGCCCCTGCCCCGGACGTCCGGGACGACGGGGCGGACGAGATCGGTCAGGTGCCGCGCGACGAAGTCCATGGTGACGGCGGGGCTGGTGATGCCGGGCAGCAGCAGCAGCGGTACGCGCGCGTCGCCGGTACGCCCGCCGTAGTCGAGGGCGTGCAGCCGCAGCGAACCGGAGCGGATCCAGCGGCTGGTGGCGGGTACGTCGGCGAGGTCGGCGAGCGCGGGCTGGGTGATCGTGCGCTGTGACATGCGTTCTTCCTCGGGGTGGGAGGCGGTTTCAGCGGGCGGGGCGGCCGGGGTGCTCCCGCGCGGGTGGCTTCTCCAGATAGGCGAGGGCGTCGGAGAGGGGCACGACGTCGCCGTACTTGGCCTGGATGTCGAACAGGGCGGCCTCGTGCGGCCCTTGGGCCCGGTCGCCGGAGCACTCGCGGGGCACGAGCACCGGAAAGCCGGACTGCACGGCGTCCACGGCGGTGGCCCTCACGCAGCCGCTGGTGGTGGCGCCGCAGACCACCGCGGTGTCGCAGCCCAGCCCGACCAGGGTCGCGGCGAGGGAGGTGCCGAAGAACGCGGACGCGCCCTTCTTCACCACGAGTTGGTCCTCCGGCAGCACGGGCAGCCGCGGATCGAGCGCGACCGCATCGCTGCCCTCGACGAGGGCGCGCATCCCGGGGGCCTTCTCCAGCCAGGTCACCACGTGTCCCTCGGCCTCGGCGGGGGTGTAGGCGATGGCGGTCCAGATCACCGGTACGGCGGCTGGGCGTGCCGCCCGGACCAGTGTCGAGGTGGCGTGGACGACCTCGCTCAGGTCGGCGCCCGAGGGGTAGGAGTCCTCGGTGAATCCGCGGGTGAGGTCGACGACGACGAGCGCGGGGCGGCTACCGCGCCGTACTCGTGCGCCGAATCCGGCGCGCTCGTAGGTGCGGTCCGTCTCCGGCCCGTACCTGCCCGGCCGCACGGAGGTCTCCCCGCTCACCTGCTGCTCCTCACGGTGCAGCAGTGGTGCCTCTCCCGGGTCAGGACGCGCCCGAGCAGCCAGCCCTCGAAGAGGCCGAAGGCGAACGCGCCCGCGAGAGGGGCGTACTTGGTCACGGCGGGCGGGAGGAGCACGGAGAGCCCGTCGAGTTCGGGCCCAGCGGCGAAGGTGCCCGCGGGGGCGAGGTGGGCGCCCGCGGGGGCGGGCAGCTGTGCGCCGGACGGCAGCGGGGCCGCAGGGGCGTCCGCGCCGGCGGGCGGGGAGTGCGTCCCGGCGGAGGCGCCCTGCGGGCCGTGGCGGTCCTGCTCCAGCAGGCTGCCGAGATTCCCGGCGAACTGCTGCAGGATCTTCTCCGAGACGGCCGCCACCGCTCCCTTGCCGAACTGGGCGATCTTCCCGCGGATGACGAGGTCCGTCACCAGCCGCAGCTCCGCGCCGCCGGGAGCCTCGGCCACCACCAGTTCCACCTCGGCCTCGGCGTCCCCGCTGCCGTGGGTGTCCGCGCCGCGCGCCTGCACACGCAGCCGCCGCTGCTCCGTGTCCACCTCCAGGAAGCGGACGGTGCCGGCGTAGGCGGCGGTGATCGGGCCGACCTTCACCTTCACCCTGCCCGACCAGGCGTCGCCGTCGCTGCCCTCCAGTGTGGCGCCGGGCATGCAGGCGGCGACGCGTTCGACGTCGTTGACGAGCGCGAAGACCTCCTCCGGCGCGGCGTTCACCGGGACCGTGTTGTTGAGCTGCATGAAACCTCCTCGCATGCCGCACCGGACGGCGGCACGGTCTCGCTGTTCTCGCCGGCGCGGGGGAATCCGCCGCTGGGGAACCCGCCGCTCCCGCCCGCGTGTCCGCCCCCGTGCTGCTGCTCCGCGCCGCCCTCCAGCCGCTCCCGCAGGGCGGCCCTGCGGCGGGCGGCGCAGTCGTCGATCGCCTCGACGATGGTCTGGTAGCCGGTGCACCGGCACATGTTGGAGGCGACGACCTCCCGTATCTCCTCCTTCGAAGCCTCGGGCCGCTCGGCCAGGAACCCCTCGGCGAGCATCAGGAAGCCGGGAGTGCAGAAGCCGCACTGCAGGCCGTGGTGCTCGGCGAACGCCCGCTGCAGGTCGCTCAGTTCGTAGCCGTCGGCCAGCGACTCGACCGTGCGGATCTCGTGGCCCTCCGCCTGCGCTGCGAACATCAGGCAGGCCCTTACGGGCTGCCCGTCGAGCAGCACCGTGCAGGCGCCGCAGATCCCGTGCTCGCAGCCCACATGGGTGCCGGTCAGGCGCAGTTCGTGGCGGAGCACGTCGACGAGGGTGCGGCGCGGCTCGGTGAGCAGTTCGTGGGTCTCGCCGTTGACGTGCAGGCCGAGAAGCTGCTGTTGCTGCGGCTGGTGCGTGGTGTCCGTCATGAGGTGTGCTCCAGTGCGGCGAGGACGGTCTCCGGGGTGACGGGGGTGTCGTTCAGCTCCACTCCGGTCGGGCGGAGCGCGTCGTTGACGGCGTTGAGCACCGCGGCGGGGGCCCCGATGGTGCCGCCCTCGCCGACGCCCTTGGCCCCGGTCTCCGTGAACGCACAGGGCGTCTCCAGGTGGTGGATGGTCACCTCCGGGATCTCCAGCGCAGTGGGGACCTTGTAGTCCATGAAGCTGACGGCGGAGGGTGCGCCCTGTTCGTCGTAGGTGACCTGCTCGAAGAGCGCTCCGGCGATGCCCTGTGCGATGCCGCCGCGGGTCTGGCCGTCGACGACCCTGGGGTTGATGGCGACGCCGCAGTCCTCGACGCAGATGTAGCGCAGGATCTCCACCCGGCCGGTCCCTTCGTGGAGTTCGGCCACGACGCCGTGGGTGGCGTTGGAGAAGGTGCCGTCGTTGAAGACGTCGAAGGAGGCGGTCGCGGTCAGACCCGGCTCGACGTCCTTGGGCAGCAGGTGCGCCTTGAGGTGGGCGATGTCGGCCAGTTCACCGTAGGGGACTGTGCTGCCGTCGGCGGGGCGTCGCACCAGGCCCTCCCCCAGCTCCAGTTCCTCGGGCGGGCTGTCCAGGACGCCCGCCGCGATCAGCTTCAGCTTCTCGCCGAGCTTGCCCGCCGCGAGTCTGACCGCGCTGCCGCCGATGGCCATGGAGCGGCTGGCGAAGGTGCCGAATCCGTAGGTGATGCGGTCGGTGTCGCCCTGGTGGACGCGCACCCGCTCGATGTCCAGACCGAGTTCGTCCGCCGCTATCTGGGCGAGGGTCGTCTCGTGGCTCTGGCCGTGGCTCATGGTGCCGGTGGTGACGACCAGTGCGCCGCTGGTGTCCATGCGCACCTCGGAGATGTCGAAGCCCGGCACGACCTCCATCTTGCGCTGGGCGAAGGCGGCCGAGCCGTAGCCGGTGCGTTCGCTGAAACAGGAGTATCCGATGCCGATGTGCCGTCCCTGTGCGGCGGCCTCCTCCTTGACGGAGTACCAGCCCTCCTCACGCACCGCCGACTCGCACAGGTCGAGCGACTCCCGGTACGAACCCGGGTCGTAGGTGATGTTGTTGACGCCGGTGTAGGGGAAGTCGGTGATCAGGTTCCGGCGGCGCAGCTGAGTCGCCTCCAGGCCCAGTTCACGCGCGGCCCGTTCGAAGAGCCGCTCCATCACCATCACGTACTGCGGGCGGCTCACGCCCCGGTAGGGCGCCGTGGGCGCCTTGTTGGTGGTCACCGCCCGTGCCCGTACGCGATAGGCGGGGACCTTGTAGACGCCGGGCATCTCGGCGGAGGCCATCAGCGGCTCGATGCCCGCGGTGAAGGGGTAGCAGGAGTACGCGCCCATGTCGCACACGATGGTCGCGTCCAGCCCCAGTATGCGGCCGTCGCCGTCGAAGGCCGCGCGGACGTCGTAGTGCTGCTCACGGGCGAGGAAGGAGGCGCTCAGGGCGTCCTTGCGGTCCTCGATCCACTTCACGGGCCTGCCGAGTTTCATCGCGGCCGCGCCGACGGCGATCTCCTCGCGGCCCACGACGCACTTCTGCCCGAAGCCGCCGCCCATGTCGGGCACCACGACCCGCACCGCCCGTTCGTCGAGACCGATGCACCGCGCGGCCGCCGTACGCACCTGGTGGGGCACCTGCGTGGAGGTCTGCAGCAGCAGCTGGTCCTCGCGGTGGTCCCAGCTCGCGACGACGCCTCTGGTCTCCAGCGGGAGGGCGTTCTGGCGTCCGGTCCTGGACTCGACGTGGACGACGCAGGGCGCTTCGTCGAAGGTGGTGTCGATCCCCTCCGTCGCGAACATCGAGACGTCCAGGAGCGTGTTGGCGCTCGCCTCGTCGTGCACCAGGGGAGCTCCCTCGGCGAGGGCCTGCTCCTCACTGGTGACGGGGGTGCGGACCTCGTAGGTCACCCTGGCCGCCTCCAGACCGTCCTCGACGGCGTAGGCGTCCCGTGCCACGACCACCGCGAGCGGCTCCCCCGCGTAGCGGACGCGGTCGCGGGCGAGCACCGGCATGGCGGTGGGGACGAACTCGGCCGGGGGGCGCCCCAGTCGCGCGGTGATGTCGGCCAGGCCCAGGTCCTCGGCACTGAACGCGGCGACCACACCCGGTACTTGCCGGACCGCCGACAGGTCGAGGGAGGTGACGGTGGCGTGGGCTGCGGTGCTGCGTACGAACTGGGCGTGCAGCATGCCGGGCAGGTCGATGTCGTCGGTGAACCGGCCGCGTCCGGACACCAGCCGGGGGTCCTCACGGCGTCCGACGGACGCGCCGACCCAGTTGCCCTTCTCCTTCGCCCCGGCAGCGGCGTCGCTGCCGCTCCTGCTGTCGTTCTCGCGGTGCCGCCCTGCTGCGGTCATCGGGCCATCGCCTCCTCGCATGCGCGGGCCACGAGCGTGCGGATGAGGGACCTGCGGTAGTGCGCGCTGCCGTTGCCGTCACCGGGCGGATCGGCGGACTCCGCGGCCACGGCGGCGCACTCGGCGAACAGTCCGGCGCCCGGCGCGGTCCCGCCGCCCAGCACCTCCTCGGCCCGGGGCATGCGCACGGGCAGCGGGGCGACGCCGCCCAGCGCCACCCGACCGGAGGTCACGGTGCCGCCGTCCGGGGAGAGCCGGAGGTCCACCGCCGCCGAGACGATCGCGAAGTCGCCCTGCCTCTCGGCGAATTCGGTGAGCGCGGCCCGCGGAGCGGGACGTGGGAAGACGACCTCGGTGAGGATCTCGTCGGGCTCCAGCGCGGTCGTGTAGTACCCCTGGAAGAACTCCCCCGCCGGGATGCGGCGTTCACCGTCCGGGCCTTCCGCCACCAGCACGGCGTCGAGCAGCACCGCCAGCAGCCCCCACTCGGCTGTCGAGTCGGCATGCGCCAGGCTGCCCCCGACCGTTCCGCGGGTGCGGATGGGGAGATGGCCGATCCAGCGCATGGCGTCACGGATGACGGCGAAGCCGGGGCCGAGCACGCCTGCCGGGGCGCGCTCCACGGCGTGGTGCGTGGTGAGTGCGCCGATGTGCAGGGCACCGCCGGAGTCCGTACGCAGGCCGCCGAGGCCGGTGAGCCCGCCGATGTCGACCAGGTGTGCGGGCCGGGCGAGACGGAAGTTCATCATCGCGACCAGGCTCTGGCCTCCCGCGATGACCTTCGCCTCGTCGCCGAGTCCGGCGAGCAGGCGGGCGGCGCCGCGGACGTCACGCGCGCGGTGATAGGTGAATGCAGCGGGCTTCATCTCTCTCCTCTCCGCTCCCCCGGGCTGTGCTCCATGCCGGTGCCGATGCCGATGCCGTGTGCCGTGTGCTCGTGGCCCGCGCTTCGGTGACGGACCACCGGGCTCCGCGACCGGCGGCGGGGGCACGGGCCCTGAAGACCCAAGACCCAAGACCCGTGCCCGCGCCTCAGCCCTGGACGGGCTCCTTGTGCACCGGACGCGGGACGCCGGCAGGCCCGTCCACCTCTCCCTCGTCGATGTCGTCCAGCGACCTGCCCTTGGTCTCGGGGGCGGCGACGGCCATCCAGCCGACGGCGAGCAGGACGACCACGCCCAGCGCGGCGAACGTCAGCGGCAGCCCGAGCAGCGGCCACATCACCGAGCCGAAGAGCATCGGTGCGAACCCGGTGCTGACCCGGCTGACCGAGGACGCCCAGCCGAAGCCGCTGGCGCGCAGTGTCGTCGGGTACAGCTCGGCGGCGTAGGCGTAGAGGACCGGGATGGTGAGCTGGATCAGGAAGCCGAAGGCGGCGATCCAGATGAGTGCGGCCGTCTCCGCCTTCAGCATCACGGCGAATCCCACGAGCGCGGCCGTGGCGACGGGGGCGGAGACCCCGATGAGCCACTTGCGGCCCATGATCTCGACGAGCCAGGTGGAGGCCAGTACGCCCAGGATGCCGACGCCGCTCATCAGCGTGGGGCCCATGAAGGAGGCGGTGTCGTTGTAGCCCTCCTCCTTGAGGATCGAGGGCATCCAGGTGAGGGCCGCGTAGTAGACCAGCATGATCGTGATGAACAGCAGCCAGGAGACCGAGGTGATGCGCGGGTTGTACTTCCACAGCCTGCGGAACTGGTCGACGCCGGCCCGCAGACCCTTCGGCCTGTCGGAGCCCTCGCCCGCCGCCGGCACCGGGATCTCGTACTCCTCGGGCACGGCACCGGTACGGGCCACAAGGTCGTCGATGATCTTGCGGGCCTCGGCCGCCCTGCCCACCTTGGTGAGGTAGATCGGCGACTCCGGGACGCCGCGGCGCACCCAGAACAGCAGCAGCGCGGGCAGCACCATCGTCGCCAGCATCCAGCGCCAGTTGCCCGGCAGGGGCACCATCATGGTGGCCACGAGTCCGCACAGTGTGACGCCGATGGGCCACCACAGGTCCAGGGCCGTGAGGATGCGGCCGCGGTGCTTCCTCGGCGAGAACTCACTGACCAGGGCGTAGTCGACGGGTATACAGCCGCCGAGGCCGACACCGGCCAGGAAACGCAGGATGAGGAAGACCGAGTAGTCGGGCGAGAGCGCCCCCAGCACGGAGAAGACGGCGAAGATCAGCAGGGTGGCGCTGAACGCCTTCTTGCGCCCGATCCGGTCGGCGATTCCGCCCCAGACGACGGCGCCGACCGCCATTCCGACGAGGTTGGCCGTGGCGACCAGGCCGCTCTGGCTGAGGGTCAGGTCGAAGTCCTTGCTCAGCAACGGCATCAGGAAGCCGTTGAGTGCGATGTCCCAAGCGTCGAACAGGTAGCCGAGACCACCGATGATGAAAATCTTGCCCTGGACGCCCCATTTCCAGGGGAGTTCCTGGACTATCTGATCGCCTGTCTTCACGGTTTGCTCCACGGTTCGGTGTGGCACGTGCGCGGTGTTGGCATCGGGAACAGCCGCCGGTTCGCTCGCCTGTCAGCGGGCCGCCACGACGGCGCGCCCGCGCAGCTCACCGGGAGAACTGGTAGGAGAAGGCCTCCAGGTCGGGGTCGTTGAGCGGCGTGCCGCTCCACAGCCAGTCGTAGGAGACGTCGGACTCACCGTCGAAGTGCGCGAGCTTCGCGTCGCGTTCACGCTGCTCGGGCCCGTCGGGGTAGTGGTAGAAGGTCTTGTTGCGCAGCGACGCCTGCTGCACCATCCCGGCGTGCTTGGCCCGCCGGTCCACGTAGCGGCGCAGCGCCCCCCGGATGCCGTCGACGGTGACGGCGCCCAGTTCCTCGGCCAGTACGGCGGCGTCCTCCATGGCCTGCGAGGCGCCCTGTGCCTGGTAGGGAAGCATCGCATGGCAGGCGTCCCCCAGGAGCGCCACGCTGCCCTCCATCCACACCGGGTCGGGACGCCGGTAGTGGAGGGCGAAGCAGGAGACGTCCTCCTTGGCCTTGGAGAGCATCGCCGGGACGCGGTCGTCCCAGCCGGGGAATGCCTCGGTCAGCTCCTGCGCGCTGGCGGGTACGACCCAGCGTTCGGCGGCCTCCTCGCTGCACGGCACGCACGCCACGACATTGAGGTACTCGCCGCCGCGGATCATGTAGTGCACGAGATGCCGGTCGGGTCCGTACCAGATGGTGCTCTGGTAGCGGTCCACCAGCCAGCGCGTGGCGGGGTCGGCGGCGATCAGATCGCCGGGGATGAGCGCCCGGTAGGCCATCTCGCCGGAGAAGAGCAGCGTGTCCTCCCCGCCCATCAGGTCGCGCACGCGGGAGCGGATGCCGTCCGCGCCGATCAGGGCGTCGGACTCGTGGCGGCCGCCGTCCGCGGTGACGGCGGCCGGCCGCAGGGGGTTCGTGCGGTCCAGCTCGACGACTTTGCTGTCGGTGTGCAGCCGGACGATCGGGCCGGGGCCGTCGGGGTCCGTACAGGCGTGCATGATCACGCGGTGCAGGTCGGCGCGGTGGTAGTGCCAGTACGGGGCGTTGTACCTCTCCTTGCAGAACCGGCCCAGCCTGGTCAGGCCGACGACGCTGCCGTCCTTCCACCGCCGCCGCACCTGGTCCTGCGGCTCGGTGTGGATGGCCTCCAGCTGCCGGCGCAGACCGAGTCCGAGCAGGACGCGGCTGGCGTTGGGGGCCGTCTGGATTCCGGCGCCGACCTCGCCCAGCTGCGGGGCCTGTTCCAGGACGGTGACCCGGATGCCCCGGTGCCGCAGGGCGAGGGCAGCGGTGAGACCGCCCAGACCGCCGCCGACGACGGTGACTTCGAAAGACTGGCTCGACGCCAATGTTCCTCCAAGGCGTGCGGGGTGGACTTCGCGTACGGACTGCGGATGCGGTCAGCTCTCGACGAGCCGGCCGCCGGTCACGACGTCCGTGCCGTCCACGGCCACGGAGCAGCCGCGCATCGCGATGTCCAGGTGGGAGTAGGACTCACGGCCGAGATGGGGGTGCGGCCCGGTCGACCAGAGGAAGTTGCCGGCGTACGCGCGGGCGTCCATGCCCATCAGGTCGCCCTTGCCGTACATGGCGGTGGCGAACCAGTCGGCGCTCTTCATCAGGCCCCACCCCATGTGGGAGAGGCTGCGCGCCCACTCGTCCTGTGCGTCGGCGAAGAAGGCCTCCAGCAGCTTCGCCTCGCCGCCGCCGGAGACCTTCTCGATGTGCCCTCCGGAGATCTGCAGGGTGACGGGGTCGCGGACGTACTCCTTGAACGGCAGCAGGATGTCGCCCTCGGCCAGCACCAGCCGGCCGTCGGAGAACTCCGGCCAGCACAGGACCATGGTGCTCGGCCAGTGGTCCCAGCGGCCGGGGTCGTCGGCGAAGCCGACCTGGAACTCGGGGTGGGCGCCGGCCAGCTGCACGGTCAGGTCGGTTCCGGCCTCGGAGGTGACGTGCATCGTGGACGAGCGCTTCAGCAGCCCCGCGGCCTGGAGGACCCGGTCCTTGTCGCCCTCCTGGGGGAGGTTGCGGATGAGCACGTCGGGGGCGTCGCAGACGAAGATGATCCGGGTGCCCGCCTTGAGGATCTCCTGCTGCACGGGGGCGTGGATGAAGCCCTCCTGGGTGAGGTCGACGACGAGGTCGGCCGACTTCAGCAGGTCCTGCGCGGTGGTGTCCTCCAGTACGGAGGTCAGTCCGGGACCGGCTCCGGTGTGGGTGCTGGGCATCGGCGCGGGGCTGCCGCCGGGCACGGTCGCCGCGATGACGTGGGCTCCGAGCGACTTCGCGGCTCCGAAGGCCGCTGCGACGTAGTCCCCGCGGCTGGCGGGCTCGGCCAGGACGACGACGTGCTCGCCCTCCCGCACCTTGCACAGCTCCAGCTCGCGGGTGAAGGCGTCGAGCAGGTCTACGGACGACAGATCGAACATGGGGTCTTCCTCCAGGAGTCTTCGCTTCAGCTATGGGGGCCACGGGACGCCGCCTCACCGGGGTACGGGAGCGGCGTCAGCAGTGCGTCGCCTTGAACGCGGGAACGAGCGCAGGCCGAATACGGCCCTCCGCTTGGGCTCTGACCAGCAAAGATGCACAGGCCGTGAGTGCCTGGTGGAACTAATCCGAACACGTACTAACTCGGCTTGGCAAGGGTTCGCCCACGAGTTGACGCCGAATTTTCACGGCGGAAATCAACGTCCGGGCCCCCGCGGAGCGGCCCGGGAAAGCCTCCGCGGCGCGCCCTCGCACTCAACTCGCGCCTGCCCGGGGCCCGTTGATCCCGGGCCTACCTCTCGCGCCCGTTGCGCTTCCCCGGCGCGGAACCCGCCGCCGGCCCACGGCGCACGGAGCCGGGCGCGTCCCAGTCCGCGCGCCTCTTCAGACGCTTCCGCGCCACCTCCGAGGACTCCAGCTGCCACGGCACGGAGGTGACCATGACGCCGGGGGTGTAGAGCAGCCGCCCCTTCAGGCGCAGCGCGCTCTGGTTGTGCAGAAGCTGCTCGTACCAGCGGCCGACGACGTACTCCGGGATGTAGACGCTGACCACGTCACGGGGGTTCTCCTTGCGCAGCCGCTTGACGTATTCGATGACGGGGCGCGTGATCTCGCGGTACGGCGAGTCGAGGATCTTCAGCGGGACGTCGATGCCCGCCTTCTCCCACTCCCTGCGCAGCTGCGCGGTCTCCTCCACGTCCACGCTGATGGTCAGCGCCTCCAGCGAGTCCGAGCGCATCAGCCGTGCGTAGGCCAGGGCGCGCAGCGTCGGCTTGTGCGTCTTGGAGACGAGCACGATGGAGTGAACGCGGGAGGGCTTGACCCGCTTCTCCTCCGGGTCGTCCGCGGCCAGTTCCTCCGCCACCAGGTCGTAGTGCCTTCGGATGGCCGTCATCAGGCCGTAGAAGAAGAGCATGCCCAGCAGCGAGACCCAGGCCCCGTGCGAGAACTTCGTCACCAGCACGACGACCAGGACGAGGCCGGTGCAGAACGCGCCGAAGGTGTTGATCATGCGGGAGCGGTGCATGCGGCGGCGCGCGCCGCTGTCGGTCTCAGAACGCAGCAGCCGGTTCCAGTGCCGGACCATGCCGGTCTGGCTGAGCGTGAAGGAGACGAAGACACCGACGATGTAGAGCTGGATGAGACGGGTGGAGTCGGCCTCGTAGACGACGACGAGTATGGCCGCCGCCCCCGCCAGCAGCACGATGCCGTTGGAGAAGGCCAGACGGTCGCCGCGGGTGTGCAGCTGGCGCGGCAGGTAGCGGTCCTGGGCGAGGATGGAGCCCAGGAGCGGGAAGCCGTTGTAGGCGGTGTTGGCGGCGAGGAAGAGCACAAGGGCGGTGGCCGCCGCGAGGAAGAGGAAGGGGAGGCTGCCGTCACCGAAGACGGCCATCGCGACCTGCGAGATGACCGGGTCCTGCGCGTATCCGGCGCCCGCCGGTTCGCCGTCGATGATCAGGTCCCGTGCCGGGAACTCCGCCATCTTCACCCCGGTGGCCAGCGCCAGGAGGATCACGCCGACGAACATGACGACGGCGATCAGACCCATCATCGCGAGGGTGTTGGCGGCGTTCTTCGACTTGGGCCTGCGGAAGGCCGGCACACCGTTGCTGATCGCCTCGACACCGGTCAGCGCCGCACAGCCGGAGGAGAAGGCACGCAGCAGCAGGAAGGCGAGGGCGAAGCCCGCCAGATCACCGCCGCTCTCGGCCCTGATCCCGTAGTCGGCGGTGGGCGCCCGCATCTCCTGGCCCAGCACCCACCCGCGTATGACGCCCCACACGATCATCGCGAAGACGCCCGCCACGAAGCAGTAGGTGGGGATGGCGAAGAGCCTGCCCGACTCCCGCACGCCCCGCAGGTTCATCAGCGTGAGGAGGACGATGGTCCCCACCGCGGTCGCGGTCTTGTGCTCGACGACGAAGGGGACGGCCGAGCCGAGGTTCTCGATGCCGGCGGAGATGGAGACGGCGACGGTCAGCACGTAGTCGACCAGCAGGGCGCTGGCGACGGTCAGCCCCGCACGGCGGCCGAGGTTGGTCGTGGCAACCTCGTAGTCGCCGCCGCCGGAGGGATAGGCGCGTACGTTCTGCCGGTACGAGGCGACGACCGTGAACATCAGCACCACGACGGCCAGGGTGATCCACGGGCTGAAGCGGTAGGTGGCAGCCCCGGCGACCGACAGGACCAGCAGCACCTCCCCCGGTGCGTACGCGACCGACGAGAGGGGGTCGGAGGCGAAGACCGGCAGCGCGACCCGCTTGGGCAGCAGCGTCTCGGCCAAGCGGTCGCTGCGAAGAGCACGCCCCAGCAGAAGGCGTTTGGGTAGATGGGTCATCCTGGGCACGGGGAGGATCGTATGCGGTCAGCCGTGCGATGCTGAGACGGCCCGCTGTAGGTGACGAGAGGGACGGGCGTGCATGTTGTGATCATGGGCTGCGGCCGGGTTGGCGCTGAGCTCGCACAGGCATTGGAACAGCAGGGGCACACGGTCGCTGTCGTGGACCAGGACCCGACGGCCTTCCGCCGTCTGGGGTCCGGCTTCGGCGGTCGCCGCGTGACCGGGGTGGGCTTCGACCAGGACACCCTGCGGGAGGCCGGCATCGAGGAGGCCGGCGCGTTCGCAGCCGTCAGCAGCGGTGACAACTCGAACATCATCGCGGCCCGCGTGGCCCGGGAGATGTTCGACATCGAGCACGTGGCGGCACGCATCTACGACCCCAAGCGGGCCGAGGTCTACCAGCGCCTGGGCATCCCCACGGTGGCGACGGTGCGCTGGACCGCGGACCAGATGCTGCGGCGGCTGCTGCCCTCCGGTGCCGAGCCGCTGTGGCGGGACCCCAGCGGCGGAGTGCAGCTGGCGGAGGTGCACACATCCACAAGGTGGGTAGGGCACCGGATCAGCAGGCTCCAGGAGGAGGCCGGAGTGCGGGTCGCCTTCCTCACGCGGGTGGGTGAGGCGATGCTTCCGACCTCCGAGACGGTCCTCCAGGAGGGCGATCTGGTCCACGTGATGATGCGCTGCGACCAGATGGACCAGGTGGAGGCAGCCTTCTCCCGCGGGCCCGAGGAGGCCCGCTCGTGAACGGCGCACGCACAGCGAACAGGGGACTCGGCCGATGAGGGTAGCGATTGCGGGCGCGGGCGCCGTGGGCCGCTCGATCGCGGGCGAGCTGCTGGAGGACGGGCACGAGGTGCTGCTCATCGACAAGGCGCCGACGGCGATCTCGGTGGAGCGTGTGCCGCAGGCGGAGTGGCTGCTGGCCGACGCCTGCGAGATCACCTCGCTCGACGAGGCGGCTCTGGAGCGCTGCAACGTGGTGATCGCGGCCACCGGCGACGACAAGGTCAACCTCGTCGTCTCACTGCTCGCCAAGACGGAGTACGGGGTGCCGCGGGTCGTCTCACGTGTCAACAACCCCAAGAACGAATGGCTGTTCACCGAATCCTGGGGCGTCGACGTCGCCGTCTCCACGCCCCGGCTGATGTCGGCACTCGTTGAGGAGGCCGTCAGCGTCGGCGACCTGGTGCGGCTGATGCGCTTCTCCCAGGGTGACGCGAACCTCGTCGAACTGACGCTGCCGCCGGAGGCGGCGCTCGCCGGGACCCGCGTCGGCGATGTGACGTGGCCGGAGGACACCGCCCTGGTCACCATCATCCGCGGCAACCGTGTCCTGGTGCCCGACGCGGACGACGTCCTGGAGGCGGGGGACGAGCTGCTGTTCGTCGCCGCCCCCGCACGGGAGACGCAGCTGGAGGACCTGCTCTCGGTCCGCAGCGAACCGGACGAGGAGTAACGCCCGGGGAGCGGGCCCGGCGGCCGCCCGCCGCCGGCCCCGCGGCTCGGCTCAGCGGCTGTGGCGCCCGCCGCCCGTCCCGGGGTCGGTGCCCGCGTCGGCCTGAGGGGCTCGGGCGGACTCGTCGAGCAGCGCACGCGAGGCGTCGTCGACGACCTGGCCGCCGGCCGCGTCGAGCACGTCGCTCTCCTCGCGCCTCGCCCGCTCACGCTCCTCCTCGGCCTTCTCCTCCGCCTCCATCTCCTCGATGACGTTGATCGGCGCCGGAGCCTTGGCCAGGAAGATCCACGTCAGATAGACGGCCAGCAGGAACGGCGGGATCTTCAGCGCCATCGTCACCCAGCCGAACTGCGTGGTGTCCGCCCACCAGTACAGCGGGAAGAGGATGGCGCACTTGGCGAGGAGGATGAAGCCCCAGGCGTAACTGGCCTTCGTGTAGGCCTTCTTGCGCCCGGGGTTGCGCTTGCGCCAGGAGAGGTTCTCCTTGAAGACCGGCCCGAGCACGAGGCCGAGCAGGGGCACGCCCAGGGCCGAGGTGATGATGTAGGCCAGCGCCAGCCCGAACGTGTAGAGCATGCCCGGCAGATAGAAGTCCTTGGCGTTGCCGGTCATCATCGCGAAGAGGACACCGAAGGCGACTCCGAAGACGCCGCTGAAGGCGTGCTTGACGGTGTCCCGGCGGATCAGCCGGAAGACCCCCATGACGGCGGAGAGGCCGAGGGCTGTCAGCGCGGCGGCGTGGATGTCCTTGTTGACCGTGTAGATGGTGATGAAGACGAGACCGGGAACGGTCGTCTCCACCAGCCCGCGCACACCGCCGAAAGCCTCGAAGAGGGCGGCTTCGGTGACGGCCCGCGGTGCGGCCGCCTCACTGTCGGTCTCTTCTCCGGCTCCGGTCTCCGGGCCTGTACCGGTCCGTGCGCCGGTTCCGCCGGGGGCCGGCTTGTCGAGGGGGGTCACCCGCTACTCCTGTCCGAGGGTCGCAGCTCGTACTTGGGGTTGAACATCACCGGGCGGCCGTGGTTGAGGGATATCCGCCCCCAGGCGATCAGGATGCGGCCCGGCTCGATCCCGGCGATGGCGCGACGGCCCAGCCAGACCACATCCAAAGCGGCGGACCCGTCGAACAGTTCCGCCTCCAGCGTCGGCACCCCGCCGCGTGGCCGCAGGGTAACGGTGCGCAGCGTACCCGTGACGCGCACGATCTGCCGGTCGTGGCACTGGGCGATGCGTGTGCATCCCTTGCTGTCGGCCGCAGCCCGCAGCTCCTGCGAGTGAAGGTCCTCCTCGGAGGAGGACAGCCGCTCGAGAAAGCGCTTGAAGCGCCCGCCCCCGCCCCGTGGTGCCTTCTCTGCCCGGATGGAGCCAGTCATGATGCCAGCGTACCGGTGAGAGGGTGCCCGGAACCCGGCCGGCCGAACCTGCCGAGACCCGCCTCGCAGGGCCCCGGGGGCCCGCAGCGCCGTGCGCTCCCGCCCGTCACACGGAAGTGGGGCGCCCGCACACACGGACGCCCCACGGCAGGCACGACGGAAGGCCCGCTCAGCGCACCTCGGTGATCTCCGGGCCGCGCTGGAGCTTGTCGAGGCCACCCGCGAAACGCGAGCCCTCCTCGACGGTCTCCTGCTGCACACCGTCCGGAACCATCTGGGCGTCCTCGGGCAGCTTGAGGACGATCGGATCGCGGGGAGCCATCGGGGAGTCTCCGCGCACGATCACGGTGTCCTGGAAGACCTGCTCCAGCAGGACGCCCGCCTCCGGCTGGACCGCGCCCTGGCCGGAGATGACGCCGCGGAGGAACCAGCGCGGGCCGTCGACACCGACGAACCGCACGACCTGCACACCGTTCGTGCCGTCCGGGAGCTGCACCGGGACCTGGGCGCGAAGCTCCCAGCCCAGCGGGCCCTCCACCTCGTCGATGATGCCGCCCTGCTTGGTGATACCGGTCGCGATCTCCTCGCGTACCTCTTCCCACAGTCCCTCACGCTTGGGGGCCGCGAACGCCTGGAGCTGGACCGCGCTGTCGCTCAGTACGAGCGTGGCGGCCACGATCGACTCGCCGGCGACCTCGACCCGCAGCTCCATGCCCTCCACGCCCGGCACGTACATGCCGCCGAGGTTCACCCGGCCGTTTGCGGGGTCGGTCACCTCGCTGACGTCCCAGGGGCCGTCGGGACGGGGCGGCGGAGGCAGCTTCACGCGGGCCGCTTCGGCGTCGGTGACGGAGTCGGCGGGGTCGGCCTTCTGGGCGGCGTCCTGCCCGTCCGTCCCGAAGTCGTCCGAGGCGCCCTCAGGCTCTTCGCTCTTCTTGCGACGACGTCCGAACACGTCACTGTCCTCTCAGGTCGGCATGCCGGTCGGCTCCGACCGGAACGTAGTCATTCTGCTGTGCGGCGGCTTCGTTGTGGCCGCCTGTGGAGCCGAATCCCCCCGCGGCCCGTGCCGAGCCGGGCAACTCCGCCACCTCGTGGAAACGCACCTTCTCCACTTGCTGGACGACGAGTTGGGCAATGCGGTCGAGTCGCTCGAACCGCACGGACTCGCGCGGATCAAGATTGGCCACAATCACCTTGATCTCCCCACGGTACCCGGCGTCGACGGTTCCGGGAGCATTGACCAGAGAGATGCCGCAGCGGGCCGCCAGCCCGGAGCGGGGGTGCACGAACGCCGCGTACCCGTCGGGCAGCGCGATCGAAACGCCCGTGGGCAGAACGGCGCGCTCGCCGGGCGCGAGATCGGCCGCCTCGGTGGTCACGAGGTCGCAGCCGGCGTCGCCGGGGTGCGCGTAGGCGGGCACCGGGACGTCCGGGTCGAGGCGGCGCAGCAGTACGTCGACGGGATGCCTGGTCACGGGTTCACCTCGAAGGCTCGGGCGCGGCGGACCTGGTCGGGGTCGGCCATGGCGGCCTGGATCTCCTCGTCCCGTCCGTTGTCGGTGAAGTGCTCGACCTTCACCTGGATGAACAGGGCGTCCGCGCGCACGGCCACGGGGCCGTCCGGGCCCCCGATCCGCCCTGTCGCCCTGGTGTAGATCTTCCGTCCCCATACGGCGGTGACCGTCGCGTCGAGATGCAGAACGGTGTCCACGGGCACGGGACGCAGGAAGTCCGTCTCCAGCCGTCCGGTGACCGCGATCACCTGCATCAGCCAGCCCAGCGAGCCCATGGTCTCGTCCAGCGCCGTGGTCAGGACGCCGCCGTGCGCGAGGCCGGGAGCGCCCTGGTGCACGGGACGCACGGTGAACTCGGCGGTGACGTTCACGCCCTCGCCCGCCCTGGCCTCCAGGTGCAGGCCGTGCTCCTGGGCGCCGCCGCAGCCGAAACAGTGCCGGTAGTGGGAGCCCAGCAGTTCTCCGGGAGCCGGTGCGCCGGGGTGGCGTACCGCGGCGACCGCGCCGGGCGGCGGCGTCAGCGATCTCTTCGGTGGTTCCGGCCGGGGGTCCGGCGCGTTCGACGGGGCTGCACTCACGTGTGCAGACCTTACCCGTGTGACCGACCGGTAATGGCCGCGCGGGGTGCGGGCACCTGGCGGACGGGCGGAGCCGCCGTGCCAAGCTGGGTCCATGTCTGCTCGGGAACGGCCCTACGACGAACGTCTCACCGCACCCCGCTCCTGGTGGCTCATCGCCGCGCTCGCGGGCGTCGCCGCGGCGCTGATGATGCTTCCCCTGGGGACACTGCCGATGCTCGGCGGGCTGGTGGCGGGAGCCGCGCTCGCAGCCGTGATGGTCAGCTCCTACGGTTCGGCGCGCGTCCGTGTCGTGGCCGGGTCGCTGGTCGCCGGCGACGCCCGTGTCCCCCTGTCGGCGCTGGGGAAGGCACATGTGCTGGAGGGGGAGGAAGCCCTCGCCTGGAGGCGGCACAAGGCCGACCCGCGGGCTCACATGCTGTTGCGCAGCTACATTCCCACCGCGGTCCGCGTCGAGGTCGCCGACCCGGACGACCCGACGCCCTACATCTATCTCTCCACGCGCACCCCGCGTCAGCTGGCGGACGCACTCCGTGCGTCCGGCGCGGGCACCGGACCGCCCGCGGAGCCGCGTCCAGGGTGAGGAGGCGCGTTCAGGGCGACGGGGGCCGGAAGGGCGGAAGGGCGGGTGCGCCGGGAACGCCGTCCTCGCCCTGCTGTCCGTGGGGCAGCTCTTCCCAGCCGTGGCCCGCGGAGCGCAGATCCGTACGGATCTTGTCGGCGACCTTCCTGGTGTCACGGCTGTTCATCACGGCGCCGACAGCGGCACCGACCATGAACGGCGTCAGGTTCGGGAGGTTGCGCACGGTGCGCTTGAGCAGCTGCTGTCGCAGCTCACGCTTCATCTGGCCGCCCAGGGCGGCGTTGAGGGTCGTCGGTCTGGTCACGTCGATGCCGCGCTCGGACGTCCACGCTCCGAGGTAGGCGGCCGCACGCTGTGAGGTGTCCCCCGGCGGACGCCGGCCGTAGACCTCGTGCAGCTCGGCGATGAGTTTCAGCTCCACCGAGGCGACACCGACGATCTCGGCGGCCAGCTCGGCGGGCATAGCGGGCGGCACCGGCAGCATCGCGGCAGCCCCGACGCCGGCACCGACGGTCGCGGAGCCGCGCACCGCCCCGAGCACCAGCTTGTCCGCGATCTCCTCCGGCCCGAGGCCGGGGAACTGCCGGCGCAGCGTCGCCAGGTCGCGCACCGGGATGCGCGGCGCGACGTCGATGACGCGGTCGGCGACCACGCCCATGAAGCCGCGCAGCTTGCTGCGTCTCGTGGCCTCGGCTCCCCCCTCGGCCTCCTCCTGCGACGGCACTGCCGGCTCGGCGCCCTTGTCATGCGCACCTGCCTTGTCTGCGCCCCGCCCCCTCCGCGGCCACGGCAGCCGGCCGCGGGAGCGCGGCTGCGCGGGCAGCGGTACGAGCGAGGAGTGCTGGTCAGGCCCGCCCCGCTCGTCCTCACGCGCGTCTTCGTCCGCCACTACGGCAGCCCCACTCCGTTCAGGCCGCGCAGTCGCGGCAGATCGGCTGTCCGTTCTTCTCGGCGGCGAGCTGGGACCGATGGTGGACGAGGAAGCAGTTCATGCATGTGAACTCGTCGGCCTGCCGCGGCAGGACCCGCACGGACAGCTCCTCGTTGGAGAGGTCCGCACCGGGCAGCTCCAGGCCCTCGGCCTGCTCGAACTCGTCCACGTCGACGTTGGACGCGGACTTGTCGTTCCGCCGGGCCTTCAGCTCCTCGATGCTGTCTTCATTGACGTCGTCATCGGTCTTGCGTGGGGTGTCGTAGTCCGTTGCCATTTCGCTCTCCCCCTCTGGGTTTCTTGGTGTCTCCAGCGCACGTAACGCGTGAGAGGCCGGAGTTGTGCCCGACCTGAGGCGGAGATTTTGCCTCACATCAAGGTCTGTTACTCGATCGACACCCAACCGCACCCCTGAAGAGGTGATCGCGTCGGCTGTCGAGGAGGACCCTAGACGGTCCCCTGGTCGCAGTGCGCGCACGCACCCCGGGTACTGCCCACGATTCCCACCTGCGGAAACCTGGATTTTCCGGTAATTCCTCCCGTAACGAGATCACCCAGGGTAGGAGCACGGGATTCGCGTGTGTGATCGATCACAAAGCCCGGCGATGCGCACCCGCGGGACAAATTCCGCATATAGCGAACTGACGGCACTTCCCCTCCAAGTCATGATCATCTCAGACCGGCAGTACAACCCGCAGTACAAGGCCTCCCTCCTCACGGGGGTGAGCCGTCACCGTCCCGCCGTGCGCCCGCACCACCGACCGCACGATCGACAGCCCCAGGCCGACGCCCTTGTCGCTGCCCGTACGGTCGGTGCGCAGCCGCCGGAAGGGCTCGAAGAGGTTGTCGATCTCGTACGCGGGGACCGCGGGGCCGGTGTTCTCCACCACGAGCACCGCGTGCCCCGCGACAGCCTCCGTACCGACCGCGACCCAGCCGCCCTGCTGCTGGTTGTAACGCACGGCGTTCTGCGCAAGGTTGAGAGCGACGCGCTCGAGAAGCACACCGTTCCCCTGTACGTAGACGGGCCGGCGCACTCCGCCCAGCTCCACGCCTTTGCTGTCGGCCTCGGCGCGCACCTGCTCGACGGCCTGTCCGGCCACCTCCGACAGATCGACGGGCTTGCGGTCGACGATCTCGTTCTCACTGCGGGCCAGCAGGAGCAGCCCCTCGACGAGTTGCTCGCTCCTCTCGTTCGTGGCCAGCAGCGTCTTACCGAGCTGCTGCAGCTCGGGAGAGGCCTGCGGATCGGAGAGCTGCACCTCCAGCAGCGTGCGGTTGATCGCGAGCGGCGTGCGCAGTTCGTGCGAGGCGTTGGCGACGAAGCGCTGCTGCGCGGTGAAGGCTCGGTCCAGCCGGTCGAGCATCTCGTCGAAGGTGTCCGAGAGCTCCTTCAGCTCGTCGTCCGGGCCCTCCAGCTCGATCCGCTTGTGCAGGTCGGAACTGGCGACCTGGCGCGCGGTACGGGTGATGCGGCCCAGCGGCGAGAGCACCCGGCCGGCCATCACGTACCCGAAGGCGAAGGCGGCCACGGCGAGGCCGAGCAGCGCCAGCAGAGAGCGCTGGAGCAGTTCGTCCAGAGCGACCGCCCGCTGCGCGTCCGTGCACTCGCTGAGCCGTTCCATGAACTGGCCGCTCGGCAGCGTGCCGGTCAGCCCCGGGCAGCTGTCGGAGGTGAGCTGGGCGTTGGCGTTGAGGATGCGGAAGGGCAGCTTGCTGCCCTCGTGCAGCGCCTGTGCCGCCAGCAGATAGATGATCGTCAGCAGCACCATGCCGGCGATGAGGAACATGCCGCCGTAGAGCAGGGTGAGCCGTATCCGGATGGTGGGCCGCAGCCAGGGATGGGGGCGCGAGGGTTCGCGCGGGTCCCAGGTGGGCTTCGGCGGCGCCGCGGCCGGCACGGGCGGCTGCTGCGGGGACCGTGCGGCGCCCGGGGGATTGGTGGGGGCACTCACGGCGCTCAGACCCGGTATCCGGCGCCGGGAACGGTGTGGATCACCGCGGGCTCACCGAGCTTTCGGCGCAGGGTCATCACCGTCACCCGTACGACGTTGGTGAAGGGGTCGGTGTTCTCGTCCCACGCCTTCTCCAGCAGCTGCTCGGCGGAGACGACGGTGCCCTCGCCGCGCATCAGCACCTCCAGGACCGCGAACTCCTTCGGCGCGAGCTGGATCTGCTTCCCGTCGCGGAAGACCTCGCGGCGGTTGGGGTCCAGCCTGATCCCGGAGCGCTCCAGAACGGGAGGCAGCGGCGAGGTGGTGCGGCGGCCGAGCGCCCGTACGCGCGCCACCAGCTCGGAGAAGGCGAAGGGCTTGGGCAGATAGTCGTCCGCGCCGATCTCCAGACCCTCGACGCGGTCGCTCACGTCGCCGGAGGCGGTGAGCATCAGCACCCGGGTGGGGAGGCCGAGGTCGACGATCTTGCGGCAGACGTCGTCGCCGTGCACGAGGGGCAGATCGCGGTCGAGCACGACGACGTCGTAGTCGTTGACGTCGACACGCTCCTGGGCCGCGGCACCGTCGTAGACGACGTCGACGGCCATGGCCTCCCGGCGGAGACCGGTCGCCACGGCATCGGCGAGCAGCTGCTCGTCCTCGACGACGAGTACACGCACGGCGCCTTCCTTCCTCGGGCACGGGTCCGCGGGTGTGCGGTGCGGGGGATCACAGTGCTGTCATCCTGCCCCGTACCTCGGTAAATCGGCGGTAAGAGCGGGCCCCACCCAGCTCGTCAGATTTTTTGTGCACCTTGAGGTTTCTCTGAGGTTGCCGAGGGGGAGGACGAGGGGCACACCCCGCGATCACGCCCTGAAGGCGGCTAGCCGGCAGGCTGCCGACCGTCCAGCCAGGGAAGCACGCCGTGATCAGATCGACAGGACCCTCGGCACAGCTCTGTGCCACCGACCCATGACGAGGGGGCGCACCATGGACGCGTTCACTGCCGGAATCCTGCAGCGCATACAGAACACAGAAACCGATCTGAGCCGCGCTCGCGAGTCGGGCGACGACTTCCTCGTGGACGTCGAACAGGCCGAACTGGAAGACCTCCGCCGCATCGCCGCCGAGCACGGCGTGCAGATCGGCGCTGCGACGGCCTGAGCCACCGGGCCGCGGCCGAGGCCGCCGGCCTTCACCCTGTCCCCTCCCTGAGCCCCGGGCACCGAGCGCCCGGGGCTCAGTCGTGCCAGGCGCCCAGGCGGTCCAGGAGGGGCTGGAGGATCTCGAAGACCCCCGGGGAGGCCGCGAGGGCCAGTTCGCCGTCGGGCTCCCGGCCGGGCCGGCCGCCGGTGCGGGCACCGGCCTCGCGGGCGATGAGGTCGCCGGCGGCCAGGTCCCAGGGGTGCAGCCCGCGCTCGTAGAAGGCGTCGAGCCGCCCGGCGCCGACGTCGCACAGGTCCACGGCGGCGGAGCCGGAGCGGCGGATGTCGCGCACGCGCGGGATGAGCTGCCGTACGAGGTCTGCCTGCGCGGCCCTGCGCGCCGCGACGTAGTTGAACCCGGTGCCGACCAGTGCCTGGTCCAGCGGCGGCGCGGGACGGCAGTGCAGCGGCTGGTCGTTGCAGAAGGCGCCGTGACCGAGCGCCGCACGGAACGTCTCCCGGCGCGGCGGGGCCTCGACCACGCCGACGACGGTCTCCCCCTCGAACTCGGCGGCGACGGAGACGGCCCAGCCCGGCAGCCCGTAGAGGTAGTTCACGGTCCCGTCGAGCGGGTCGACGACCCAGCGGACGCCGCTGGTGCCCTCGAAGGACTCCCCCTCCTCACCGAGGAAGCCGTCGTCCGGGCGGTGCTCGCCGATGTAGCCGGTGATCAGCTTCTCGGAGGCCAGGTCCATCTCCGTGACGACGTCGACTGCGCTGGACTTGGTGTCGGCGACCTCCAGGTCGGCGGGGCGGCCGTCCAGGAGGAGGGCACCGGCCCGGTGGGCCACCTCCAGGGCGAGTTCGAGGAGTTCGGCCTTGAGCTGGCCGAGCGGAGCGCTCACGGTTCTCCTTGCTGGCGGGTCGTGCTGCTCTGTGGCTGTCGGTCCGGTGACGCTGTGCTGCCGTACTGGTGCGCTGGTGCGCTGCTGTGCCGCTGTGCCGCTGTGCCGGCGCAGGGTGTCTTCGTCCTCCTGCCCCTGTGCTTCCCCCTCGGGAGGGCCGGCTCACCCCTGACCTACGCGTAGGGGCTGTCCGCACCCGCCGCGGCGGGCTTCGGTGTCCTGGCCGGGCAGCAGCCGACGGGGCACACGTCGTGGCTGGGTCCCAGCGTGCCCAGGGCGCAGCGCTCGGGCCGCGCGCCACGCTCGGCGGCGGCCCGCTCCAGCACCAGTTCCCTGAGGCCCGCCACGAACCGCGGGTCCGCGCCGACGGTCGAGGAACGGGCCACGGGCAGGGAGAGCTCCTGCGCCTTGGCGACGGCCTCGGTGTCGAGGTCGTAGAGCACCTCCATGTGGTCCGACACGAAGCCGATGGGCACCATCACGGCGGCGGGCGCGCCCCGGCCGTGCAGCGACTCCAGGTGGTCGCAGATGTCCGGCTCCAGCCAGGGGACCCGTGGCGGGCCGCTGCGCGACTGGTAGACCAGTTCCCACTCGCGCTCGACGCCGGTGCGCTCCCGTACGGCGTCGGCGACGAGCCGCGCGACGTCCAGGTGCTGGGCGACGTACGCGCCCCCCGCACCGTGCGCGTGCGGCGGTCCGGAGACCTCTGCTGCGGCGGTGGGGATGGAGTGGGTGGTGAAGGCGAGGTGCGCACGGTCCCGCACGGCCTCGGGCAGCGTGGCCAGCGCGGACAGCGCACCGTCCGTCATCGGCCCGACGAAGCCCGGGTGGTTGAAGAAGTGCCGCAGCTTGTCCACGCGGGGCGGGCGAAGGCCCTCGGACTCCAGCGTGGCGAGGGCCTCCGCCAGGTTCTCGCGGTACTGGCGGCAGCCGGAGTAGGAGGCGTAGGCGCTGGTGGCGAGCGTCAGTACGCGGCGGCGGCCGTCTCGCGCCAGCTCGCGCAGGGCGTCGGTGAGGTACGGGGCCCAGTTGCGGTTGCCCCAGTAGACGGGCAGGTCCACTCCCGTGCGGGCGAAGTCCTCGCGCAGCGCGTCCAGCAGTTCGCGGCACTGGGCGTTGATGGGGCTGACCCCGCCGAAGAGGAAGTAGTGCTCGCCGACCTCGGCCAGGCGTTCGCGCGGGATGCCGCGGCCGCGGGTGACGTTCTCCAGAAAGGGCAGGACGTCGTCGGGGCCCTCCGGCCCGCCGAACGACAACAGCAGCAGCGCGTCGTAGGGCAGGGCGCCGTCGGGGCCGTGGCCGTTCCGGGGAGCTGGGCCGTCGGCGGGATCGGGAGAGGTCAGCGCTTCGGACATGTCCCGATCCTGTCACCCCCGGGCGGGCGGAGACGCTCTGCCTCCCGGTGGCAGCCCCGACCGCACGAGCCGGGGGTCATGGACCGTGAGTATGATCCGATCCCACCGTGAGAGGGGACAGGTCCAGGATGAAGGCGCAGCGGACGAGCGGCCGGACGGCCCGCAGACCCCGGACGACTTGGAGCAACTGGGCGGGCAACGTCGCCCAGGCCCCCGCACGTACCGTCGCGCCCTCCTCGACCGCCGCCCTCGCCGAGGCGGTGCGGCGGGCCCGCGAGGAGGGGCTGCGGGTCAAGGCCGCCGGCACCGGTCACTCCTTCACCGCGGCGGCCGTCACGGACGGGATGCTGATACGGCCCGAACGCATGGTGGGCATCCGTGAGTTGGACCGCGAGGCCGGTACGGTCACGGTGGCCGCAGGAACCACGGTGAAGCACCTCAACGAGACCCTGGCCGCCGCCGGGATGTCGCTGACCAACATGGGCGACATCATGGAGCAGACGGTCTCCGGGGCGGTGAGCACGGGCACCCACGGCACGGGCCGCACATCGGCGTCGCTGGCGGCCCAGGTGACCGCGCTGGAACTGGTGTGCGCGGACGGTTCGGTGCTGCGCTGCTCGGAGCGGGAGAACGCCGGGGTCTTCGCCGCGGCCCGTCTCGGGCTGGGAGCGCTGGGCGTGATCAGCGAAGTGACCTTCGCCATCGAGCCGGAATTCCTGCTGACCGCCCGTGAGGAGCCGATGTCCTTCGGCAGGGTGACGTCCGAGTTCGATCAACTCGTCGCCGGCAACGAGCACTTCGAGTTCTACTGGTTCCCGCACACGGACGGCTGCAACACCAAGCGCAACAACCGTAGCGGCGGTCCCGCCGACCCCCTGCCCGCGGTGCGCGGCTGGATCGACGACGAACTGCTCTCCAACGGCGTCTTCCAGGCGGCGTGCTCGCTCGGCGCCGCGGCGCCCGCCGTCGTCTCCTCCGTCGCCCGGATCTCCAGCCGGGCCCTGACCGCCCGTACCTACACCGACATCCCCTACAAGGTCTTCACCAGCCCGCGGCGCGTGCGTTTCCTGGAGATGGAGTACGCCCTGCCGCACGAGGCGGCGATGCCGGCGCTGCGCGAGCTGAAGGAGCTCATCGAACGCTCCCGGTTCCGGGTCGGATTCCCCGTCGAGGTGCGTACGGCGCCGGCCGACGACATCCCCCTCTCGACGGCCGGGGGACGCCGCACGGCCTACATCGCGATGCACATGTACCGGGGGACGCCGCACGAGGCGTACTTCACGGCGGCCGAACGGATCATGACAGCCCACGGCGGACGCCCGCACTGGGGCAAGCTGCACTCGCGGGACGCGGAGTACCTGGCGTCCGTCCATCCCCGCTTCCGGGAGTTCACGGCACTGCGGGACCGGCTCGATCCGGAACGGGTCTTCGGCAACGACTATCTGCGGCGCGTGCTGGGCGAGTGATCCGGGCACGGACAGGGGGCGCACAGCACACCGGCCCCGACTGGCGCTCTGCTTCCGTGAGCCCCCCGCGCACTCGGCGGGCCGTCCTCCCCCCCCGAATGGCGACTGTGTGAAGTCGGCGGCGGCCCGGGGGACTTGCCTCCCGGTGTCAATACTCCGGCCCGCTCGATTCGTTCAATCCACGTACGTAAGCGGGCAATAGACGAAGGCAATGGTTCCGTTCCGGGCGGATCTGTGACCCTTGCCACCCGCCGACGCCCTTTCTAGGCTTGTCCGGACCCCAAACCCCCTTCACCACGACCAACTTGAACGGCGCGGCGGTCCACCCCCGTGGTCCTAATGGAGTAGTGTGACGAGCCCTGGCCTCGGCTCAGGCCCGGCGCAGGCAGCACAGGTGACGAGGACGGTCACTGTGCGTTGCGAAGTGATAGCCGTGCCGTCCGGCGGTTCCGGGAAGGTCCCGGTGCGCCGAGCACGTCGGCACGGTTGTGGCAGGCCCCGCCCGGGCAGGCCACACTCGTCCAGCGGGAGCAGCGACGCACGTGACGTCGGCAGGCACCACCCGGGAGGTTCCCATGCCCGAACTGCGTGTCGTGGCCGTCAGCAACGACGGCACACGACTGGTGCTCAAAGCTGCCGACAGCACGGAATACACCCTTCCGATCGATGAGCGGCTGCGTGCCGCCGTACGCAACGACCGCGCGAGGCTCGGCCAGATCGAGATCGAGGTCGAGAGCCACCTGCGGCCGCGGGACATCCAGGCGCGTATACGGGCCGGTGCCTCCGCCGAGGAGGTCGCCCAGCTCGCCGGTATCCCCGTCGACCGCGTACGCCGCTTCGAGGGCCCCGTTCTCGCCGAGCGTGCCTTCATGGCGGAGCGCGCCCGCAAGACGCCGGTGCGCCGCCCCGGGGAGAACGCGGGACCGCAGCTCGGCGAGGCCGTGGCCGAGCGGCTGCTGATGCGCGGCGCCGACCGGGACGCGGTGCACTGGGACTCCTGGCGGCGTGACGACGGCACCTGGGAGGTGCTGCTCGCCTACCGCGTGGCCGGTCAGCCGCACTCGGCGACATGGACGTACGACCCGCCGAGACGGCTCGTACAGGCCGTCGACGACGAGGCGCGTTCGCTCATCGGGGAGACCGACGACACCCCCGAGCCCAGCTTCCCCTTCGTCCCGCGGATCGCGCGGCTCCCCCGGGAGCGCGCGGACCGCAACGACCGTGCGGAGCTGGAGCCGGCGTCCTTCTCCGGCGACGGCGTGCACAGCACCGACGCCGAGGACGAACCCGACTCCCTGACGAGCCTGTTGGAGGCGGTCCCCAATTTCCGGGGCGACATGGTCGTACCGGAGCAGCAGGGCCCGTCCACGGTGGGCGCGCAGTCCTCCTCCACCGCCGAGACCGACTCCTCGCCCGAGGACGAGGAGGAGGCCGAGGACGAGGAGGAGGCCGTCGAGCCTCCCGCGACGGCTGCCGGTGCGGGTTCGGCGTATGCGGACGTGCTGATGCCGCGTTCGGTCAGTGCGCACCGCGACCGGCTGAAGGGCAACACCGACCGCCAGGCCGAGGCGGACGGCGTCCGGCCGGGCCGCCGCGCCGCGGTGCCGAGTTGGGACGAGATCGTCTTCGGGACGCGCCGCAAGAAGGACTGACTCCGGCCACCGGGCTTGCGTTCGTACCCTCCCCCGCTCCGCGAACGCGGGTGCGGAGGGAGGGCGCGTCGCGAGGCCCGACGCGCCCCTGTGGACCTGGAGTTCGGCCGGATCGTTCGACTGGATCGTTCTGCGCGACCGTTCTGCCGTGCCCGTTCTGCGGGTCCGTTCAGCGAGACCGCTCAGCCGGGCTCGGGGCCCGTGGCGACCGGCCGGGCGGCATCGGCGCACCACTCGCTCCACGATCCGGCGTACAGCGCCGCTTCGATGCCGGCCACCTCCAGCGCGAGTACCTCATGGGCGGCCGAGACGCCCGAACCGCAGTAGACGCCCACCTCGGAGTCCGGTGTGACACCCAGGGCGGCGAAGCGGGCCCGCAGTTCGTCCGGGGAGCGCAGCAGGCCCTCCGCCGTCACGTTGCCGGCCGTGGGCGCCGAGACGGCGCCGGGGATGTGTCCGGCGACCGGGTCGACCGGCTCCACCTCGCCCCGGTAGCGTTCCGCGGCGCGCGCGTCCAGCAGCAGTCCGTTCCTGGCCGTCGACGCCGCCCCGTCGGCGTCGAGCAGCGGACGTGCCCCCGGACGGGGAGTGAAGTCGCCCGGTTCCGGGGTCACATCGCCCCTCTCCAGCTCCCCCTCCCAGGCGGCGAGGCCGCCGTCGAGCACGCGGACGTCCTCGTGGCCCGCCCAGCGCAGCAGCCACCACGCGCGGGCGGCGCCCCAGCCCTGACCGCCGTCGTAGACCACGACGGGACGAGCGTCACATACACCGGCACGCCGCACAGCCGCTGTGAAGACCTCCAGGTCGGGCAGGGGATGGCGGCCGTACTCGCCTGGCGGCCCCGCCAGTTCCTCCTCCAGGTCGGCATAGACCGCGCCCGGAAGGTGACCCGCAAGGTAGGCGGGTCTGCCGGGCGGGCCGCCGAGTTGCCACCGGACGTCGAGGAGGACCGGAGCCTCGCCCCGGGCGAGGTCGCGTGCGAGAGCCGAGGCGGAAGTGATGGCTGTCATTCCGCCATTTTCGCGCAGTCCCGGCCCACAGACCGGCCGGAAACGGAATTACCCGGCGCTGTCGGGGAGCGGCACACCTCAGGTGGTGCGAGCATCACAGGGGCACGGGTCCCGAAGCAGTACACAGCAGTCGATACGACGCGACCGCATCGATGACGGTCATGAGGGAGAGAAATATGACGGAGTCAACAGCTCGCCATCCGCACGCGAGGCACGCCCCCGGCACACCGTGCTGGGCGAGCGTGCTGGTGCACGAGCTGGAGAGAAGCCAGGAGTTCTACCACGAGCTGTTCGGCTGGGAGTTCTACTCGGGGCCCGAACAACTGGGCCCGTACGTACGGGCGATGGTGGACGGACAGGAGGTCGCCGGCCTGGGCGAGATCGCACCCGGGCGCCGTCTGCGCCCCTCCTGGCTGCCCTACATGGCCAGTGACGACGCCGACGCCACCGCCTACCTCGTCCGGGAACGCGGCGGAACGGTCGCCGTCGGACCGCTCGACGCCGACGAGGCCGGCCGGATGGCCATCGCGGCTGACCCCGTCGGCGCGACCTTCGGTGTCTGGCAGACCACTCCGCAGCCCGCGCTGACGCCCTCGGCGGCCGGCGTGGCGGGAGCGCCCGTCTGGTACGAACTGGTCACTCCCGACGCCTCGGTGGCCTTCCCCTTCTACTCCGCCGTCTTCGGCTACGACTCCGCGGACGAACGCGGTGCCGGCGACGGTGACCATCTGACGCTCCTGCTGGAGGGCGGTCCCGTGGCCGGAATCCACGGTGTGGGCCGGGAGTTGCCGCGCGACCGCGGGCCGCACTGGAAGACGTACTTCGCCGTCGAGGACACCGACACGACCGTGCGGCGGGTCGGTGAGCTCGGCGGCAAGGTGGTGCACGAGCCGGGCGATTCGCCCTACGGCCGGGTGGCGACGGCCGCCGACCCGGAAGGAGCCCAGTTCAGCGTGATCGCCAAGACCTGAGGGCGCGGGCGCGGTTCACCCCGACGGGAAGCGGACCGCCTCGCCCACGTGCGGCGCCCCCGGCACCCGCGGGACCTCGTCCACCTGGGGGGTGGCGGGCGCGTCGATGGGCAGCACGTCCGGGGAGAGCGCGCCCGCCCCGGCCGCCGACGCAGTGAGGCGGCGGCGGTGGTGCCTGCGGCACAGCACCTCGTAGCCGACCTCGCCCGTGGGGTCCCCGACGTCGCCGACGACGACCTGGGCTCCCTCGACGACCATCTTCCCGCCGACCGTACGGGCGTTGTGCGTCGCGCGTGCACCGCACCAGCACAGGGCCTCGACCTGCAGCACCTCGATGCGGTCGGCCAGTTCCATCAGCCGCTGCGAGCCGGGGAACAGCCGGGTGCGGAAGTCGGTGGCGATGCCGAAGGAGAAGACGTCCATGCCCAGGTCGTCGACGATGCGCGCGAGCTGGTCGATCTGCTCCGGGGCCAGGAACTGCGCCTCGTCGACGATGATGTAGTCGGTACGGCCGCCCGCGGTGAGGTGCTTGACGAGGTGGGCGTGGAAGTTCATCCCCTGCACCGCCTCGACGGCGTCGGTGACCAGGCCGAGCCGGGAGGAGAGTCTTCCCTCACCCGCACGGTCGTTGCGGGTGAAGATCATGCCCTGCAGGCCGCGTGCGGAGCGGTTGTGCTCGATCTGCAGAGCGAGCGTCGACTTTCCGCAGTCCATCGTTCCTGAGAAGAACACCAGCTCTGGCATGGGAACGTCGGCCTTTCTGCACGGGGCGGACGGGTCGGTCGCGGCGGGGCTACGTACGTACTTCGAGGAGCGGGACGAACTGCTCGGCGGACGTGGCCGAGCCGTGCATGCCGATCAGCGCGGACTCCTTGGGCTCCCGCTCGGTGGCCACGACGGCGGCGTCCCCGTTCATCGCCGCCACCACGTCGCCGATCCGGGCCAGCACACGTTCATCGACGTGCGGCCCGAACCAGCCCAGTTCGACGGCCTCTTCACGCCCGGCCACCCATGCCTGGCCGGCCAGCACCTCACGCCACACGGAGTACACGTCGCGCGCGGCACCGGGGACGGCGTACAGATGGCGCATCCGCCCCTCACCGCCGAGCTGGGCGAGCCCGGCGCTCAACTCCCAGTCCTCGTCGACGTCGAACCGCGCCTGAGGCGTCGCAGGGACGTCCACCATGCCGTGATCGGCGGTGATGTAGAGCGCGGAGCGCGGCGGAAGCTGCTCGGCGAGACGCTGCGCGAGTCGGTCGACGTACATCAGCTGGCCGCGCCAGGCGTCGGAGTCCATGCCGTAGCGGTGGCCGTTGCCGTCGAGTTCGGCGTAGTAGGTGTAGACGAGTGAGCGGTCGGCGGCGGCCAGCTGTGCGGCGGCCAGGTCCATGCGGTCCTCGGCCGCGAGCACACCGTGGAAGGTGCCGCCCGACAGCGCGACACGGGTCAGCGGGGTGTGCTCGAAATGCGGTGCGGAGACCTGGCTCGCGGCGATCCCGGCCGCGTCGGCGAGCTGGAAGACGGTCGGGTACGGCTGCCACACGTACGGGTCGGTCCACGGCTGCCAGCGCAGCTGGTTCATCAGACGCCCGGTGTCCGGGTCGAGCGCCGTGTAGCCGGGCAGGCCGTGCCGGCCGGGCGGCAGGCCCGTACCGACGGAGGCCAGCGAGGTCGCGGTGGTGGAGGGGAATCCCGCGGTGAGGGGCTCCCCCGTCGCGTTCAGCGAGCTGGGCAGCAGCGAGGTGAGGAACGGGGCCTCGTCCGGGTGGGCGCGCAGCGCCTCCCAGCCCATTCCGTCGACGAGGAACACACAGGCACGGTCGGCCGGTTCGAGCCGCAGCGTCGTCTCGACGCCCGGCAGGCCCTGCGCGGTGGCGATGGCGGGCAGTACGTCCGACAGCGACGCCTGGCCGTAGCGCGGTACGGGCGCGGTGCGGGGGTCCAGCGGTAGGGGCTCCTGCTGGCTGGCGGGGGCGGCCTGTGCCATCAGGAAGGTGTCACCGTCGCCTCCGAGAGCGCCTGGGCGAAGGCGAGTGTCTGCCGTACGGTGTCGGGCCCGTCGGCCGCCTCGCTGACGCGGAGCGAAAGGTCGTCTGCGGTGGAGGAGCCCGTGTAGCCGTGGTCCGCCTCGCAGTTGGGGTCCCCGCAGGTCGCGGGTTCCAGGTCGAGCCGGGAGACGGCGCCCCAGCCGATGGTCAGCACCACCTCCCGGGGCAGCGTGCCCGGCGAGTACGACTCGGGGTCCGCCACGACACGGGAGAGCACCACGGAGGAGAGGCGCTGGAGCTTCACCGACTCCGTGGACGTCGTGGCGTACGGGGCGCCCGAGGTGCCGTCCGCGGGCTGCTCGTCCGTGTGACTGACGAGGAACCGGGTGCCGGTGAGGACGAGGACGGTGACATGGCGGCGCACCTCGTTGGAGTCGAAGGTCGTCTCCTGGTGCACGAGGTAGGACTCGACGGGCTCGCCGCCGACCGCGGCCTCCACGGCCTCGGCCACGAGCGTCGGGTAATAGCCACTGCGCTCGATCGCGGCGCGCAGCCCCTGGGTCGTCGTACCGGTCTTCGCCATGCGGGCCATCCTACGGGCCCGGGGGGCTCAGTAGGCGGGCAGGCTGCGGCGGCCCAGGTCGGCGCGGGGTGAGCGCTCTGCGACGCGGACGCTCGCGTCGAGCACCGTGCGCCCGTGCTGCGAGACGACGACGGGTTCGAGGTCCACGGAGACGACCCCGGGATGGTCGTGGAGGAGGCGCGAGACCCGCAGCAGCAGATCCTCCAGGGACGCGGTGTCGACGGGCTGTGTGCCGCGCCAGCCGAAGAGTATGGGGGCGCTGCGCAGCGACCGGACGAGTTCGGCGGCCTCCTTGTCGGTGGCCGGGACGAGGCGGTGCGCGACGTCGCCGAGCAGTTCGCTGGGCGTACCGGCGAGACCGAACGAGAGCACCGCCCCGATCGAGGGATCGACGGCTCCCCTGATGACGGTGTCGATGCCGCGCGGCGCCATGGCCTGCACGACGGGGCGCAGCTCCTCGGGCTCGGCGGAGGAGTCGGTCAGCTCGGCGTACGCACGGCGCAGTTCCGCCTCGGAGGAGATGTCCAGGCGTACGCCTCCCAGGTCGGCGCGGTGCCGCAGATGCGCGGCGGTGGTCTTCAGGGCGACGGGATAGCCCAGCACGCGGGCGGCGTCGGCGGCCTCGTCCGGGCCGGGGGCGGGGCGGGTCCGCTGGACGGTGATGCCGTAGCAGGCGAGCAGGCCCGCGACGTCGTCCGCTCCGAGGGTGAGGCTGCCGTCCCGTTCGGCGGCCGTGGCCGAGGCAGTGCCGGGGTGGAGCGGGGCAGGGTCCGCAGGCGGCGCGGCGGCGCCGGCCGTAGCACGCTCCAGCAGCGCGGACGCGGCCGTCTCCTCGACCTCGAACTGCGGTACGCGGCCCGGGGCTTCCGCCTCCCGCCGCCAGCGTGCGTAGCGCGAGACCTCCGAGAGCGCCCGCACGGCGCGTTCGGGCGCGGGGCAGGAGGGGATGCCGCGTTCGGACAGGGCTGCGTCCAGACCCTCGATCGCGAGGTGCACGACGGTGACGGGCTTGTCGGCGCCCGCCGATGCCTCGCGCAGCGCCTCCGCCAGCTCCTCGACAGGGGTCCGGCCGACCCACGGGATCGCGGTGACGACGACAGCGTCGGTCTCCGGGTCCTCGAGCGCGGCGCGCAGCTCTCGCGCGTAGTCGTCGGGAGTGGCGGCGGTGGTCAGGTCTCGTACGGGGTGGGGCTGCAGTTCGTCGGCGAGGCAGGCGTCGTAGGTGATCAGCCCGAGGGATTCGGCGTTGCCGAGGATCGCGGTGCGGGGCCCCGGAGGCAGCGGCTGGGTCACGAGCAGGGCGCCCGCGTCGAGCAGTTCCGTCACCGTGTCCACCATGATCACGCCTGCCTGCCGCAGCAGCGTGGTGACGGTCGCGGCAGGCGTACGGGAGACGGGTACGGCGTGACCGGGCGGCGGCGCGCTCGCGCTGTGCCTGGCGCCCTTGACCACGACCATCGGCTTGCGGGCGGCGGTGCGCTTGGCGAGCCGCGTGAACTTGCGCGGATTGCCGATGGATTCGAGATAGAGGAGCGCCACGTCCGTGTCGGGGTCGTCGTCCCAGTGCTGCAGCACGTCGTTGCCCGACACGTCGGCCCGGTTGCCCGCCGAGACGAAGCTGGACAGGCCGATGCCGCGCTGGTGGAGACCTGCGAGCAGCGCGATGCCGATGGCACCGGACTGCGTGAAGAGTCCGACGCGGCCGCGGCGCGGCATCTCGGGCGAGAGCGTCGCGTTGAGGCGTACGTCCGGCGCGGTGTTCATCAGCCCGAAGGCGTTGGGTCCGATGACGCGGGTGCCGTACGAGCGGGCCAGCCGGACCAGTTCGCGCTGCTCGTCGCGGCTGAACTCGGCGGTCAGCACGACCAGTCCCCGCACGCCCGCCTCGCCGCACTCCCGCGCCACGGCCGGGACGGCGCCGGCCGGAACGGCGACGACGGCGAGGTCGAGCGGTTCGGGCACGTCCGAGACCGACCGGTGGGCGGGGACGCCGCCCAGTTCCTCCGCGCCCTCGGGCAACTCGTGGTTGACCGCGTACACACGGCCGGTGAAGCCGCCGCTGTGCAGGCTCTCCAGCACGCTCCGCCCGGCACCGCGCGGCGAACGGCTGGCGCCGATCACGGCGACCGATCCCGGGGCGAGCAGCCGCTGCACGGAGCGGCCCTCCGCGCGCTGTTCGCGGGCACGCATCACGGCGACGGACGCCTCGGTGGGTTCGAGGTCGAAGGTGAGATGGACGGAGCCGTCCTCGAAGCTGCGGCGCTGCGAATAGCCCGCGTCCGTGAAGACCTTGATCATCTTGTTGTTGGCGGGGAGCACTTCGGCGGTGAAACGCCGGATCCCGCGCTCACGGGCCACAGCCGCGACGTGTTCGAGGAGGGCGGACGCCACTCCCCTGCCCTGGTGGTCGTCGCGGACGAGGAAGGCCACCTCGGCCTGGGCGGAGGGAGCGGCGGCGGCGCGGCCGGCGTCGTCGATCCGGTCGTAGCGAACGGTGGCGATGAACTCGCCCCCGACTGTGGCGGCGAGGCCGACCCGGTCCACGTAGTCGTGGTGGGTGAAGCGGCGCACATCACGGTCCGAAAGACGCGGATAGGGGGCGAAGAAGCGGTAATACTTCGATTCGTCGGAGACCTGTTCGTAGAAGCTGACCAGCCGCTGGGCGTCGTCCGCAGTGATGGGCCTGATGAGGGCGGTGCCCCCGTCACGCAGCACCACGTCGGCCTCCCAGTGCGCCGGGTAGGCACGGTCCTCCGGGGTACGCATGGGCTCAGGGTAAGGCCGCGGGGCCCGGGGCGTCGCGGTACGTCCTCCCGCGCCCCCGGGGGCACGGCGGAGGGACACGGACGGCATGCGAAACTGGTTGTCGGCCGGATGCCGGAAGAACGACTCGAAGGGCAACAATCATGGTAGAGCGCCGCGTCACCGTCGGCTGGGCCGAGGGCTTGCACGCCCGCCCCGCCTCGATCTTCTGCCGCGCCGCGGCCGCCGCGGGGGTTCCCGTCACCGTGAAGAAGGGCGACGAGGGCACCCCGGTCAACGCGGCCTCCATGCTGGGAGTGCTGGGGCTGGGCGCCGAGGCCGGTGAGGAGATCGTGCTCGCGTCCGAGGCGGTCGACGCCGAGGGTGCTCTGGAGCGCCTGGCCACGCTGGTCTCCGAAGGCCTGGAAGAGCTGCCCGAGACGGTCTGACCCCGCGCGGAGCCCGTGCCCCGCAGCACGGCGCGCCCCTTCACCCACGGATGGAATTCGCGGCCGCCGCCGTGGATTTCGTCCTTTTCGCATGTGCGGGCCGCTGCGCGTGACGTATGACGCGGCCGGCCACCTCCCTGGAGTGAGCCCTCAGCCTCCGAGCCTCCCCGCCGCCCGCCGGCCGGGACAGCCCGTCGCGGCACGGACGGCGGGGCGGACGACGCACGGCACAGCCCCCGGCCGCTTCCCACGGCCGGGGGCTGCTGCGTACGCACCCGTAACCCGGGCCCGCGGACGGTCACAGCACCGGCGCGGACGCCGGGGCCCGGGACCGCCCGCGGTCAGGGCATCAGAGGTCGACGCCGTGCTTCTGCAGGTACGCGACCGGGTCCATGTCCGAGCCGTAGTCCGGGCCCGTACGGGCCTCGAAGTGCAGATGCGGGCCCGTGCTGTTGCCCGTCGAACCGGACAGGGCGATCTGCTGGCCGGAGGTGACCGACTGCCCCGCCGAGACGCTGACGGAGGACAGGTGGCCGTACTGCGTGTAGGTGCCGTCCTTGTGCTCGATCACGACACTGTTGCCGTACGAGCTGTCACTCCCGGCCTCGACGACCTCACCCGCGGCGACCGCCTTCACCCCGGTCCCCTGGGGCGCCACGAAGTCGACGCCGGTGTGGCTGCCGGAGGACCACAGCCCGCTCGACGCCTGGTACGGAGTGGACAGGGACGGGTCTTCCAGCGGTGCGACCCAGGAGTTGAGCGCCGCACGCTCGGCAGCCCTCGCCGCCCTCTCCTTCTTCTCCTTCGCCTCACGCTCCCGTTCCGCCTTCTCGGCGGCGGCCCTGCGCTCGGCCTCCGCCGCGGCCTTGGCCTCGGCGGCCGCGGCCTCCTGCGCGCGCGCCTGGTCGCTGACGGTGTCTGCGATCGAGTCCCCGAAACCGACGGCACGGGCCAGGCCCGTCCCGTCCTCATCGGCGGCGGCCGGGGCGGCGCCGGTTACCTCCACGACCTCGCCGGTGGCAGCGACGGGCGCCGTGGTGGCCTTGCCCTGCTGGCCCGTCCCGGCCATCGCGGGCGTCGCGAGCGAGGTGACGACACCGGCCGCCGTCAGGCCGGCTATGCCGACTGCGTTCGCGCCGCGGCGCGGTCTGCGGCGGGGACGACGGTGCTTCCCCGTTGCATGGGTGAACGCCATGGGCTGGCGTAGCTCCTTTCCTTCCTTCTCGCCTACCGGGTCTCCCCTGACACGGGCGGGCTGAGCCCACCCCTGCCGGTGCGGGGGACCCCCAGACGGTTCGGAGCAGGAAGGTCTCCTACGGCGGGCCTCCCGCGAGGCCTGCCGATTCACCCCACCCCTTCCAGCGCAGCCCGGCTTCCGGTCCGGCTGGGAAGGGACCCTCTGCGCCGTGCGGCGCCACGAGGGAAGGGCCCCCGGTTCCTCCTGTGCTTGGTGGCGCGGAGGACTCGGCGACGCTGAACGTCGGCCGCGGTCGCGGTCACTTCTGACGAACAGCCGGATCGACGCTAAATGGGGCATCTGCCAACTGCCAAACCAAACCCTTGATTTGTCGCGTTCGCCACACAAGGGACCGGGTCAACCCGCCACCAATACGGACATACGCGAACGGCCTCGGGGCGGCTCCGGTCCGTTGCTCGGACCGGAGCCGCCCCGTGGGACGACGGCACGCCTGACGGCGAGTGACACGCCTCGGGCAGCGTTCAGCCGCCCGTGACCACCTTGACCTCGCCGATCCCCAACTCCCTTACGGGCTCGGCGATCTGGGAGGCGTCACCGACGAGGACCGTCACCAGCCGGTCCTCCGGGAAGGCGTTGACGACGGCGGCCGTGGCCTCCACCGTGCCGGTCTGCGCGAGCTGTGCGTACACCTGCGCCTGGAAGTCGTCCGGGAGTTCCTGCTCGACCTGTTCGGCGAGGGTGTCGGCCACGGCGGCGGCTGTCTCGTACCTGAGCGGCGCGACGCCCACCAGGTTCTGCACGGCGACGTCCCGTTCGTCCTCCCCGAGCCCCTCGGCGGCCAGCGTGCGCAGAACCTGCCACAGGTCGGACAGCGCCGGGGCCGTCACGTCCGTGGCGACCGAGCCGGAGATGGCCAGCAGGGCCGCGCCCGTGCCGTCCGCGGTGGAACGCAGCACCTGCCCGAAGGCGCGCACACCGTAGGTGTAGCCCTTCTCCTCGCGCAGCACGCGGTCCAGACGGGAAGTGAGCGTGCCGCCCAGGCAGTACGTGCCGAGGACCTGCGCCGGCCAGACACGGTCGTGCCGGTCGGGCCCGACGCGGCCGATGAGCACCTGCGTCTGCACGGCGCCCGGCCGGTCCACGACGACGACGCGGCCGGTGTCGTCCGCGGTGACCGGCCGCACAGCACGCGGCTCGGCCGTGGAGCCCGTCCAGGCACCGAGGGTGTCGGCCAGCGCGGCGTCCACGTCGACGCCTTCGAGGTCACCGACGACCACGGCGGTGGCCGTGGCGGGACGTACGTGTGCGTCGTAGAAGGCACGGACCGCCTGCGCGTCGATACGGGCCACCGTCTCCTCGGTGCCCTGGCGGGGCCGGGACATGCGGGAGTCGGCCGGGTACAGCTCCCTGGCCAGCTCCTTGGCCGCACGCCGGGTCGGGTTCGCCAGCTCGTGCGGGATCTCGTCCAGGCGGTTGTTCACCAGACGCTCGACCTCGCTCTCGGGGAACGCGGGGGCGCGCAGCGCGTCGGCCAGCAGCCCGAGCGCCTTGTGCAGCCGTGAGGCGGGGACCTCCAGCGACACCCGTACGGCGGCGTGGTCGGCGTAGGCGTCGAGGGAGGCGCCGTAGCGCTCCAGCTCGTCGGCGAACTGCTCGGCGTCGAGCTTGTCCGTGCCCTCCGAGAAGGCGCGGGCCATGATCGTCGCGACGCCGTCCAGGCCTCGCGGCTCGGCCTCCAGCGGGGCGAGGAGGGAGACCTCGACGGCGACGACCTGCTGTCCCGGGCGGTGACAGCGCAGCACCGTCAGCCCGTTGCCCAGCCGGCCGCGCTCGGGCGCGGGGAAAGCCCACGGCTTGGGGCTGCCGCCCTTCGGCTGGGGGTGGAACTCCATGGAATTACCTGCCGCAGCCGTCTGTGCGGGGGTGGGGGCGTCGCTCACTGGGCGGGCTCCTCGCTCTGGTCGTTTGCGTCGGCGGCGGGCTCGGTCGGCTCGTAGACGAGCACGGCGCGGTTGTCCGGGCGCAGCCTCGCGGCTGCCACGGCCCGTACCTCCTCGGGTGTGATGTCGAGAACGCGCTCAACCGCCGTCAGTGCCAGCTGGGGGTCGCCGAACAGTACGGCGTAGCGGCACAGTTCGTCCGCGCGTCCGCCGACCGTGGCGAGCCTGTCCAGCCACTCGCGCTCCAGCTGGGCCTGTGCCCGCTCCATCTCCTCCGGGGTCGGCCCCTCTTCGGCGAAGCGCTTCAGCTCGTCGTCGACGGCCTCCTCGATGGCGGCGACCTCGACGCCGCCGGACGCCTTGACGTCCAGCCAGCCCAGCGAGGGTGCCCCCGCAAGCCGAAGCATCCCGAACCCGGCGCCGACCGCCAGCCGGTCGCGGCGCACGAGGCGCTTGTTCAGACGCGAGGACTCACCGCCGCCGAGCGCGGTGAGCGCCACGTCGGCCGCGTCGCACTCACGGGTGCCGTCGTGCGGCAGCCGGTATGCGGCCATGAGGGCGCGGGAAGGGACCTCCTCCTCCACGACCTCGCGCAGCTGCTCGCCGATGGTCTCGGCGAGGGTGCCGTCGCGCGGGGGCTTCTTGCCCTCGTGGCCGGGCACCGAGCCGAAGTACTTCTCGATCCAGGCCAGTGTCTGCTCGGGGTCGATGTCGCCGACGACGGTCAGGACCGCGTTGTTGGGCGCGTAGTACGTACGGAAGAACTCCCGTGCGTCCTCCAGGGAGGCGGCGTCCAGGTCGGCCATCGAACCGATCGGCGTGTGGTGGTAGGGGTGGCCCTCCGGATAGGCCATCGCGGTCAGCTTTTCGAACGCGGTGCCGTAGGGCACATTGTCGTACCGCTGGCGGCGCTCGTTCTTGACCACGTCGCGCTGGTTCTCCATGGACTCCTCGTCCAGGGCGGTCAGCAGCGAGCCCATGCGGTCGGCCTCGAGCCAGAGCGCGAGCTCCAACTCGTGCGCGGGCATGGTCTCGTAGTAGTTCGTGCGCTCGAAGCTGGTGGAGCCGTTGAGCGAACCGCCGGCACCCTGCACCAGCTCGAAGTGACCGTTGCCCCGCACCTGCGCGGAGCCCTGGAACATCAGGTGCTCGAAGAGGTGGGCGAGTCCGGTACGCCCTGCGACTTCGTGGCGGGAGCCCACGTCGTACCAGAGGCAGACCGCCGCGACAGGGGTCAGATGGTCCTCGGAGAGCACCACACGCAGGCCGTTGGCCAGCCGGTGCTCGGTCGCTGTGAGCCCGCCGGTGGATGGCGGGGGCGTGGCCGTGTGACCCATGGGCGTGGAGTCCCTTCGATCGCGTCAGTTGTGTGCACGTCGTGGCAAGCGGTCCTGTCACCCTATGCAACCGCGCCGACGGCGTGCGAAGTTCCCGTACGGTACGTGCGGGAACCCGGCTCGTTCCGCACCGGCCTCCCGCCTGGGCGGCGCGTCGGGCACCCCGACCGCCGGGCCGGGGAGCGGGTTGTCACTGCCGCGGTCCACAATGGTCCGCGTCACTCCCGCCTCGTACCGGCTCGACAGCAGCCGTCCGTACCGTACGCACGAAGGAGCCCAAGCCGCGATGGCCCGCCGCAGTACGAAGACTCCGCCGCCGGACGATTTCGAGGAGCGCATTCTCGACGTCGACGTCGTCGACGAGATGCAGGGCTCCTTCCTGGAGTACGCCTACTCGGTCATCTACTCGCGCGCGCTTCCCGACGCACGCGACGGGATGAAGCCCGTCCAGCGGCGCATCCTCTTCCAGATGCACGAGATGGGACTGCGCGCCGACCGCAGCTACGTCAAGTGCGCCCGAGTCGTCGGCGAGGTGATGGGAAAGCTCCACCCGCACGGTGACAGCGCGATCTACGACGCGCTGGTGCGCATGGCCCAGTCCTTCTCCATGCGGCTGCCGCTGGTCGACGGACACGGCAACTTCGGCTCCCTCGGCAACGACGACCCGCCCGCCGCGATGCGGTACACCGAGTGCCGCGCCGCGCCGGCGGCCGGGCTGATGGTCGAGTCGATCGACGAGGAGACCGTCGACTTCGCACCCAACTACGACGGCAGCGAGGACGAACCGGGCGCGCTCCCGGCCGCCTATCCGAACCTGCTGGTGAACGGCTCGTCCGGCATCGCAGTCGGCATGGCGACGAACATGCCGCCGCACAATCTGGGCGAAGTCATCGCCGCCGCACGGCATCTGATCAAGCACCCGGGCGCGGACCTGGAGACGCTGATGCGTCATGTGCCCGGCCCGGACCTGCCCACGGGCGGCCGGATCGTCGGCATGGACGGCATCAAGGACGCCTACGCGGGCGGCCGCGGCAGCTTCAAGATGCGGGCGACGGTGTCGGTGGAGCAGGTCACGCCGCGCCGGAAGGGGCTGGTGGTGACCGAGCTGCCCTTCGCGGTGGGCCCGGAGAAGGTCATCTCCAAGATCAAGGACCTGGTCAACTCCAAGCGGCTGCAGGGCATCGCGGACGTCAAGGACCTCACGGACCGCGCCCACGGCCTGCGCCTGGTCATCGAGGTGAAGAACGGCTTCAACCCGGAGGCGGTGCTGGAGCAGCTCTACAAGCTGACGCCGATGGAGGAGTCCTTCGGTATCAACAACGTGGCGCTGGTGGACGGTCAGCCGCTCACGCTGGGCCTGAGGGAGCTGCTCGAGGTCTACGTCGACCACCGCTTCACCGTGGTGCGGCGGCGCAGCGAGTTCCGGCGCACCAAGCGGCAGGACCGGCTCCACCTGGTCGAGGGGCTGCTGGTGGCGCTCGTCGACATCGACGAGGTCATCAGGATCATCCGATCCAGTGAGAATGCGGCACGGGCCAAGGAGTCCCTCATCGCCCGGTTCGGGCTCAGCGACGTCCAGACGCAGTACATCCTGGACACGCCGCTGCGGCGCCTGACGAAGTTCGACCGCATCGAGCTGGAGAGCGAACGCGACCGGCTGCGCTCGGAGATCGAGGAACTGACCCGGATCCTGGACTCGGACACGGAACTGCGGAAACTCGTCTCGAGCGAACTGGCCGCCGTCGCGAAGAAGTACGGCACGCCGCGCCGCACCGAGCTGCTGGAGGCTGCGGGCGCCCCCGTGGCGTCGGTGCCGCTGGAGGTCGCCGACGACCCGTGCCGCGTGATGCTCTCCTCCACGGGTCTGCTCGCGCGTACGGCCAACGGCGAGCCGGTCTTCGACCAGGCGGCGAAGCGCGTGAAGCACGACGTGATCGTCTCGGCCGTGCCCGCCACCACACGCGGCGAGGTCGGCGCCGTCACCTCGGCCGGGCGGCTGCTGCGGCTGACCGTCGTGGATCTGCCGCAGCTTCCGGAGTCGGCGTCCACGCCCCATCTGGCGGGCGGGGCGCAGATCTCGGAGTTCCTGTCCCTGGAGGAGGACGAACGGATCGTCTGTCTGACCACGCTCGACGAGTCCTCACCCGGGCTCGCGATCGGCACCGAAGCGGGCGTGGTCAAGCGGGTGGTGCCCGACTACCCCGCTCACAAGGAGGAGTTGGAGGTCATCTCCCTCCGCGAGGGCGACAGCATCGTGGGCGCGGCAGAACTGCGCACGGGCGAGGAGGATCTGGTCTTCATCACCGACGACGCGCAGCTGCTGCGCTATCCGGCCGGGCAGGTGCGCCCGCAGGGCCGGGCGGCGGGCGGCATGGCCGGCGTCAAACTCACGGGTGACGCGAAGGTGATCTCCTTCACGGCGATCGATCCGTCGGTCGACGCGGTGGTCTTCACCCTCTCCGGTTCGCACGGGACGCTGGACGACTCGATCAGCACGGCGAAGCTCACCCCGTTCGACCAGTTCCCGAGGAAGGGGCGGGCGACGGGCGGAGTGCGCTGTCAGCGCTTCCTCAAGGGTGAGGACTGTCTCGCGATGGCCTGGGCCGGTCCCACGCCGGCGAAGGCTGCGGCCGAGAACGGCACTCCGGCGGAGCTGCCCGAGCCCGACCCGCGCCGGGACGGCTCCGGGGTACCGCTGGCGAAGCCGGTCGCGGTGATCGCGGGGCCGGTCTGAGTCCTGTCCGACAAGGGGCGCCGTCCGCCGCGGGCGGTGCTCGCAGCGGACGGCGCCTGCAGCTGCAAGGCGGAGGAGGACCCTCGCAGTGGGCTGCTCGGGCGATGCGACAACGCTGGGGTCCTCCCCCGAAGCGGGGGAGGGTGTGCGTGCCAGTCGTCGCGAGCAGGGCGAGATGTGTCAGACAGGGCCTGAGGAGCGCCGGCGTCCGAGAGGCACGGTCCGGCGTGCGCCGGCCGGCCGCTGTGCTGCGGTGCGGGATTGTGCCGTGCTGCTGGACCTGCCCCTTCCGCGGGATCAGTCCGTGAAGGGGGTACGGTCCGGTTCCCGACCTGGAACCCCGAGGTCCAAGTCCGGGTCCGTGCCCAAGTCCGGGTCCGTGCCCGAGTCCGAGTCCGAGTCCGGGTCCATGCCCCGGTCCGGGTCGAACGCGCCGCCGGGCTCCTCCTCCACGTACCGCAGGACGCCCCACAGCGCGTGCGGGTCCGCGGCGTCGCGCGCGTCGTCTGCGACGCACCCCGCCAGCTCCTTGCGCAGCGCCCCGGCGTCCGCTCCGGAGCCGATCAGCACCAGCTGAGTCAGCCGTTCCGCATCGTCCTGCCAAGGGGAGGGTGCAAACCGCAGGAAGCCTCCGACCGCGTGTACGGCGTAGCGATTGGCAGGATCGGACGTGCCGAAGTCGACGAAGCCCTTGATCCGGTAGACACCCGCGGGACGGCTGTCGAGGAAGTCCAGGAATCTTCTGGGGTGCAGCGCCCGGTCCGAGGTGAACTCCACGCTCTCGTAGACCGCGTGCAGATGACCCGCGTGGTCGCCCCCGGCTCCCCCGCCGTGCTCGCGGCCCTCGCCTCCCTCGTCGTCCCCCTCCCGGGGCAGATCGTCGAACGAGAGCTGTTCGACGGGGGGACGTTCACGCCGCGCGGGTTCGAAGAGCAGCCCGGGACCGACCTGCCCGTACGCGGCCCGCAGCACCGGCGTGCCGGGACTGAGCCTCTCCAGCTCCTCCCCCAAGGCCCGCTGCTCCGGCTCCGCCACTCGGTCGCACTTGTTGAGCACCACCAGATCGGCTGCCCGCACGTGCCGGTCCAGCTCAGGATGGCGTGCGCGGGTGCTCTCGAACTCGGCGGCGTCCACGACCTCGACGAGCCCGCCGTAGACGATGTGTTCGCTTCCGGCGGCGAGGATCATACGGATCATCGTCTCGGGTTCGGCCAGTCCGCTGGCCTCCACGACGATCACGTCCATCCCCGCGGAGGGGTGGGCGAGTTTGTCCAGGACCTCGTCCAGGTCGCTGGTGTCGACGGCGCAGCACAGGCACCCGTCTCCCAGGGCGACCATCGAGTCGACCTGTCCGGCCACCGCCATCGCGTCGATCCCGATGGCGCCGAAGTCGTTGACCACCGCGCCGATGCGGGTTCCCCGGCTGTGCCGCAGAAGGTGGTTGAGGAGGGTGGTCTTGCCGGAGCCGAGGAATCCCGCCAGCACGATGACCGGTACACGTCGGGTGCTCACGGGGCGGCCTCCAGAGGGTGCTGTACAGGACGGCTGCTGATGGTATTCGACCGTGCCGGCCGCCCTGTGCTTACGACGGCCGCCGGTGGGCCCGGCGGTGGGGCCCGTCCACGGCCGGGCACCGCCGGCCCTGTCGGCCGGGCCGGTCGAACGGTTACGGTCCTGGCACGCCGCCCGTCCTCACCGGCGTCATTGCCCGGGCGAGGACGTGAGGACGCCCGGCCGGCCCATCGCGTACGCCCCGAGGTTCCCTTGACCGCTCCAGCCGACGAGTCCGCCGCCGCGTCCGGTCCGCCCGCGCCCGCCGGGCGGCCGGCACCGCCCGGACCGGACGCCGGGCGGCGGCGCCTGCGTACACCACGCGTACGTCTCCGGTGGCCGCGGCGGGTATTCGCCCAGGTGCTGCTGACGCAGCTGGCGCTCGCTGCGGGCGTCACCGCCCTGGTCACGGCGTTCTTCCTGGCCCCGCTCGGCGACGAACTGGACGACCGGGCGATGGACCGTGCCCTGGCCATCGCACAGACCACAGCCGCGCAGCCCGGGTTCTCCCGGCGGCTCACCTCGGGCGCCGATCCGTCTGCCGACGGCCCGGTCCAGCGGCGGGCAGAGAGCATACGGAAGGCGACGGGCGCGGGTTACGTGGTGGTCATGGACAGGAACGGCATCCGCTGGTCCCACCCCGAGCCCCGTCGCGTCGGCAAGCACGTCTCCACCGATCCCAGCGCCGCGCTCGCCGGGAACGAGGTGCGGCACATCGACGAGGGCACACTCGGCCGGTCGGCACGCGGCAAAGTGCCGCTGCGCGACGGGAACGGCCGGCTGGTCGGAGCGGTCTCCGTCGGCATCGCCTACGAAGGTGTGCGGGACAGGCTGCTCAGTGCCGTGCCGGAGCTGCTCGCGTACGCGGGCGGCGCCCTCGCGGTCGGTGTGCTCGCCGCCGTGCTCATCTCCCGGCGCCTGCAGCGTCAGACCCACGATCTCGCCTTCTCCGACATCTCCTCGCTGCTCGACGAGCGGGAGGCGATGCTGCACGGCATCCGTGAGGGCGTCGTCGCCCTGGACTCGCGCGGACGCATCCGTCTCGTCAACGACGAGGCACAGCGGCTGCTGGAGCTGAGCCCCGGGGACACCGGGCGTCCGCCGGCGGACGTGCTGGGCCCCGGCCGTACGGCCGACGTGCTGTGCGGCAGCGTGACCGGCACCGATCTGCTCACCGTCAGCGGCGGCCGGGTACTGGTCGCCAACCGCATGCCCACCGCTGACGGCGGCGCTGTCGCGACCCTCCGCGACCGTACGGAGCTGGAACTGCTCGGACGCGAACTCGACGGCTCCCGCGGCCTGATCGACGCTCTGCGGGCCCAGGACCACGAGCACGCCAACCGGATGCACATCCTGCTGGGTCTGCTGGAACTCGGGCTGCACGAGGATGCTGTGCAGTACCTCAGCGAAGCCGTGGGGGTGCACAGGGCCACGGCCGAGCAGATCGCCGAGCGGGTCGGTGACCCGCTGCTGGCCGCGCTGCTGGTCGGGAAAGCGACCGTGGCGGGCGAGCGGGGCGTCGCGCTGCACATCACGCCTGGCACGCACCTGCCCGACCGGCTGGTCGATCCGCGGGAGCTGGCGACCGTGCTGGGCAACCTCGTCGACAACGCGGTGGACGCGGCGGCCGGCTCCGATCAGGCCCGGGTGACGGTGGAACTGCGTACCGGGGGCGGCCCGGGCGGCTCGGCGGGGCCGGACGGCGCCACTCCTACGGTGGGCACCGATGGTACGGACGGCGCGACCGGACCGGACGGCGCCGCCCGTACGGACGCCACAGACATCGTCGTACGCGTCACCGACAGCGGCCCCGGCATCCCGCGTGAACAGCGCGAACTGGTCTTCTCCGAAGGCTGGTCCACCAAGGAACCGCCCCCGCACCGGCAGCGGGGGCTGGGCCTGGCACTGGTGCGGCGTCTCGCCGAACGTCACGGGGGGACGGCACTGGCCGGTGAAGCACCGGGGGGCGGTGCGGAGTTCACGGTGGTGCTGCCACAGGCGCTGCACCCGGCCGGTGCCGGAGGACGGGAGCGCGAGGAGCGCACACAGCCGTCGTGACCGCGCACTCCTCCTCGCGTCCGCCTTGCGCCGCCCCCGTTTCCGCGTTGCTGCGGCCGTCAGTTGCCGCCGGTGACGCGGACGTAGTCGATCACGAGCTGCTGCGGGAAGGTGGTGCTGCCGTCCGGGTCGCCGGGCCAGTAGCCGCCGACCGCGAGGTTGAGGATCATGTAGAAGGGGTGGTCGAAGACCCAGCGGTTGCCGTTGAGGTCGGCAGGGGTACGGGTCTGGTACACGTTGCCGTCGACCGACCAGGTGATCTTCTCGGGTGACCAGTCCACGGCGAAGGTGTGGAAGTCGTCGGCGAACTTCTCCCCGTCAGGGAGCGAGTAGCCGGCGCCGATTCCGCCGGACCCGGAGTAGCCCGGTCCGTGCAGCGTTCCGTGCACGGTGCTCGGTTCGAATCCCACGTTCTCCATGACGTCGATCTCACCGCAGTCGGGCCAGCCGGCACTGCCGATGTCCTCACCCAGCATCCAGAACGCGGGCCACATCCCCTGCCCCTGCGGGAGCTTCATACGGGCCTCGACGTGCCCGTACGTGGTGGTGAAGGTGCTCGCGGTCGTGAGCCGCGCGGAGGTGTACTCGCACGGCCCGTACCAGCAGTTGTAGTTGCCGGGGTTCTCCTTCTTGGCTGTGATCACGAGGTTGCCCTGGCCGTCGAGGGCGGCGTTGTCCGTTCCCGAGGTGTAGTACTGCCGCTCGTGGTTGTTGACGTTGTCCCCCGTCTCAAGCTTCCACTTGGATCCGTCGACGGCGGAGCCCGCGGGCCCGTCGAAGTCGTCGGTGAAGGCTGCCACGGCGCTCTCCGCTCCTGCGGCTCGAGGCTCGGCGGCACCCGCGGGAGCGGCCACGAGGGGGGTGGCCACCAGTGCGAGGGCGGCGAGCAGACCGGTTGTCAGTGAAGTCCTGGGTTTCATCGAGCGGTTGCCTTCCTGTGGGAGTGACCGCGGGTGCGGCCCAGAAGGACCCGGCCGTCGGGGGGCGGCCGGGTGTAGCGCTCCGGCACGTCCGGTTGGACCGCCGCACTCCTGCCGGACCCCGAGCGGGAACGGGGCACCCGGCTCAGCGGGGCCGGTGCGCAGGGCCGTTCACACAGGGGCACTCTCGTACCGGCATGCCGGCCTACGCGAAGGAATGAGCGGATCGTACGGACTGACGTGCCGTTACCTCTTGAACACAATCTCGACCCATGCCGCGAACATGTCAATAGGTCTGGACCTTGTTCTTCACAATCTGACGACCGGAAACGTCACGCCGCACCCGCACCAGTGAGCGAACGCACCTCTGTCTCCGCGTGCTTGGCGGCGTCCGCCTCCTCCCGCGAGGTCACGGTGCCGAGCCAGCCCGCGAGGAACCCCAGGGGAATCGCGACCAGGCCCGGGTTCTCCAGCGGGAAGACGGCGAAGTCGGCTCCGGGGAAGAGCGCACCCGGCCCACCCGAGACGACGGGCGAGAGCAGGACGAGCACGACGGCCGGGACGAGCCCGCCGTAGACGGACCACACGGCACCGCGCGTGGTGAAACGGCTCCAGAAGAGTGAGTAGAGGAGCACCGGAAGGTTGGCCGCCGCGGCCACCGCGAACGCGAGTCCCACCAGGAACGCCACATTCAGCTGCTGCGCGAGCAGCCCCAGTCCGATGGCGACGACGCCGATTCCGATCGCGGCCATCCGGGCCACGCCCACCTCACCGCGCGTACCGCGCCTGCTCAGTGAGGCGTACAGGTCGTGGGCCACCGAAGCCGAAGAGGCGAGCGTGATGCCGGCCACGACGGCCAGAATGGTGGCGAACGCGACGGCGGCGACCACGGCGAAGAGCAAGGCGCCCCCGGCCGATTCGGCTCCGCCGCCCAGCTCCAGCGACAGCAGGGGCACGGCGGTGTTGCCCGCCGGGTCCGACTCGCGTACCGCACCGGAGCCCAGCAGCGCCGCCGCGCCGAGGCCCAGCACGATCGTCATCAGATAGAAGGCCCCGATGAGGCCGATCGACCACACCACGGACCGGCGCGCGGCACGTGCGGTGGGGACCGTGTAGAAGCGCGAGAGAATGTGCGGCAGCCCCGCCGTGCCCAGTACGAGCGCCAGTCCGAGGCTGATGAAGTCCAGCTGGTGCGTCCAGCCGCCGCCGTAGCGCAGGCCCGGGGTGAGGAAGTCCCGCCCGTGACCGCTGCGTTCGGCCGCTGTGCTCACCAGGGCGCCGAGATCGCCGCCGAAACGCAGGAGCACCAGCACGGTCAGCGCGAGGGCACCGCCCAGCAGCAGCACCGCCTTCACGATCTGAATCCACGTCGTGGCGCGCATTCCCCCGCACGAGACATAGACGACCATGAGCGCGCCCACGCCGATCACCGTCCACGACCGCGCCGTTCCGCTCGCGCCGCCGAGCAGCATCGCGACGAGAGTGCCGGCGCCGACCATCTGCGCGACGAGATAGAGCACCGAGACGGTGACGGAGGAGATACCCGAGGCGATACGGACGGGACGCTCGCGCATCCGTGCGGCGACGACGTCGGCCAGCGTGAAGCGCCCGCAGTTGCGCACGAGCTCGGCGACGAGGAGCAGCACGACGAGCCACGCCACGAGGAACCCCACGGCGTAGAGCATCCCGTCGTAGCCGAAGAGAGCGATGACGCCCGAGATGCCGAGGAAGGAGGCCGCCGACATGTAGTCGCCCGCGATGGCGAATCCGTTCTCCATCGGGGTGAACAGCCGGCCGCCGGCGTAGAACTCCTCCGGCGAACCCTGCCGCCTGCGGCTCGCCCGGCTCGTGATGGCGAGTGTGAGGAGGATGACGACGCTGAACAGCAGCAGCGTCAGCGCCTGATGGCTGCCGGTCACCGCGTCGCTCCCCAGGAGGTTCGCGCGGCGGGCACGCCGGCGCGGGACGTGGCACCGGGCGGCCCGTTCGCGGGCGCACCGTACGCCCCGGCACTCCGCCCTGCAGCGTGCATTGCCATGTCCTGTGTCTCCCAGCGCAGTTCGAGCGCGAGCCGGTCCCGCCGCAGCCGGGCGTGGCGAACGTAGGCCCAGGTGACCAGGAAGGTGGTGGCGAACTGCGCGAGCCCGGCCGCCATGGCCACGTTGAGAACTCCCGCGACCGGACGGGCCATCAGCCCCGGGGCGGTGGTGGCCGCCACGACATAGGCGAGATACCAGAGGAGGAACGCGGCGCTGACGGGCAGCGCAAAGCTGCGGTAGCGCCTGCGCACCTGCTGGAAGGCGGCGCTGCGCTGGACCGCGAGATAGACCGCGGCCTGCGCGTCGCCCGCCTCGTCGTGTTTCTCGCCGCCGCGGGGCGGGGGCGTTGCCGTCGCGGGCGCGTTCTCGTCACCCCGGCCGGAGGCCAGGGCGTCGTACCAGGGGTCGTCGGTGCGCATGCCCAAGGATGGACACGCACAGAAGATCACGGATGGAGCATCCGGGGCTCTTCATCACTTCAGGTGACGTACTGGTTGACCGGTATGACCGGGCTCGACCCGCTGTCGGTCAGACGTCGATCCGCGAGCGGTCCAGGGTCGCCGCGGAAGAGCTGATGAACTCCCTGCGCGGCGCCACCTCGCTGCCCATCAGCAGGTCGAACGCGGTCTCCGCCGCTTCCAGATCGCTGATGTTGATGCGGCGCAGTGTGCGGTGGCGCGGGTCCATCGTGGTCTCCGCGAGCTGGTCGGCGTCCATCTCGCCCAGGCCCTTGTAGCGCTGCACGGAGTCCTTGTAGCGCACCTTCGTGCGCTCGAGTTCGAGCAAGGTCTGCCGCAGCTCGTTGTCGGAGTAGGTGTAGATGTACTTCTCCTGCCCCTTCCTGGGGTTGATCAGCTCGATCCTGTGCAGCGGGGGCACCGCGGAGAAGACCCTGCCCTCCTCGACCATCGGCCGCATGTAGCGCTGGAAGAGAGTCAGCAGCAGACAGCGGATGTGCGCGCCGTCGACGTCCGCGTCGGCGAGGAAGATGACCTTGCCGTAGCGGGCCTGGTCGATGTCGAAGGTCCGCCCGGACCCGGCTCCTATCACCTGGATGATCGAACCGCACTCGGCGTTCTTGAGCATGTCGGCGACGGAGGACTTCTGTACGTTGAGGATCTTGCCGCGGATCGGCAGCAGCGCCTGGAACTCCGAGTTCCGGGCGAGCTTCGCCGTCCCCAGCGCGGAGTCCCCCTCGACGATGAACAGTTCGCTGCGGTCGACATCGTCACTGCGGCAGTCGGCGAGCTTGGCGGGCAGGGACGACGATTCCAGGGCACTCTTGCGCCGCTGCGCCTCCTTGTGCTGCCGCGCCGCGATACGCGTCCTTGCCGCGGCGACGACCTTCTCCAGCACGGAGCGGGCCTGCTGCTTGGCGTCACGCCTGGTGGAGCCGAGGAACGCCTTCAGCTCCTTGGCCACGACCTGCGCGACGATGCGCGAGGCGGCCGAGGTGCCCAGAACCTCCTTGGTCTGCCCCTCGAACTGCGGCTCGGCCAGCCGGACGGTGACCACGGCCGTCATGCCCTCCATCGCGTCGTCCTTGGCGATGTCGTCCTCGGCGACTCGCAGGATCTTCGAGGAGCGCAACGCCTCGTTGACGGTCCTGGTCACCGAGCGTTCGAACCCGGTCACATGGGTGCCGCCCTTGGGCGTGGCGATGATGTTCACGAAGGACTTCAGCGTGGTGTCGTAGCCGGTCCCCCAGCGCAGCGCGATGTCGACGTCCAGCTCGCGCTGCACCTCGGTGGGGATCATGTGACCGCGGTCGTCGAGGACGGGCACCGTCTCCTTGAACTGGCCCTTGCCCTGCAGCCTCAGCACGTCACAGACGGGCCTGTCCTGCGCCAGGTACTCACAGAACTCACTGATGCCGCCGTCATAGCGGAAGACCTCCTCGGAGGCGCCCTCAGCCGCCCCCTGGGCGTCCTCGGTCCCCTTGCCCTTCCCCTCGAGACCGCGCTCGTCGCGTACGACCAGGGTCAGGCCGGGCACCAGGAAGGCGGTCTGCCGGGCGCGGGCGTGCAGTGTCTCCAGGGAGAGCCTGGCGTCCTTCAGGAAGATCTGCCGGTCGGCCCAGTAGCGCACGCGCGTGCCGGTGCGGTTCTTGGGCAGCTTCCGGCCCTTGAGCAGGCCGCTGGAGGGATCGAAGGGGGCGTCGGGGCCGGACTCGGTGAAGATGCCGGGAACGCCGCGCCGGAAGCTGATGGAGTGCGTACGGCCGCCGCGGTCGACCTCGACGTCGAGGCGGGCGGAGAGCGCGTTGACGACGGAGGCGCCGACACCGTGCAGACCGCCGGAGGCGGCGTAGGAGCCCCCGCCGAACTTCCCCCCGGCGTGCAGCTTCGTCATGACGACCTCGATGCCCGACAGGCCGGTCTTGGGCTCCGCGTCGACCGGGATGCCGCGGCCGTTGTCCGTGATCTCGACAGAGCCGTCCTCGTGCAGGGTCACCTCGATGCGGTCGCAGTGGCCGCCCAGGGCCTCGTCGACCGAGTTGTCGATGATCTCCCACAGGCAGTGCATCAGGCCCCTGCTGTCGGTGGAGCCGATGTACATGCCGGGGCGCTTGCGGACTGCCTCCAGCCCTTCGAGAACGAGCAGGTGCCGCGCGGTGTAGTTGGAGCCTCCGTCCCGGTCGGCGCCGGTGAGCAGCGCGGTGGACGGCTTGGCGTTCCCCGTACCGGAGGCCAGGGGGAGGTCGGCGGTCACGCGGTTCGCTCCTCGCTGAATTCTGCTTGTGGTGGCTGGTTGCCGCGTCAGAGGGTACCGAGAGTGCAGGAGGGGGCGTGCCGCGCCACCCAGGAAGGAGCTCATGGTAGCCCATGCTCGATCATTTGTTCGATAACTTGGACGGGTGACACACACATCACGTTCCCTTTGGCGCATGAACCATTTAGGCTCCGGGCACGTCCCCTTCAACAACGGGAACACTGCACAGACAAACAACTGGACAACAGCAACCATGTGACATGACGACGAAGCAACCCACGTAATACGGCTCATTCGCCGCCACCCGGCAACATGCAGCCGCCCCGGGGAGAAATCTTCCGGGAATCGTCGAGAGCGGGAACGTTTTCGACCTGGTTGGATGTTGACCCTGGTACGACAGCTCGTCGAGCTAGAGAAGAGGCGACGTGACTACTGTTCTGACCCCCGCGACTCCGTTGACGGCCGCCGATCGCTGCGACCGCTGCAGCGCCCAGGCCTACCTTCGCGTCGTGCTGCTCAGCGGCGGGGAGCTGCTGTTCTGCGCCCACCACGGTCGCAAGTTCGAGCCAGAGCTCAAGAAGATCGCCGCGGAGATACAGGACGAGACGGAGAAGCTCACTGCGGCTCCCGCGAACACGGAAGCCGGAGACGCCTGAGCGGCCTGACCCGATACGACGTCCCGACATGACGAGCTCGGACCGGCACTGAGGCCGGATTCGGTGGGCGGCCACCCGGTAACGCCGGGTGGCCGCCTTTCCCTGTGCACCACTGGTCCGCTGATCCGGGACCGGCCGGCCGACGAATCAGTCGGCCCATGAATTCCGCTCTCCGCGAACGCTCTCCCGGCGTACCGGAACGCAAAGACTTCTCCGAACGGCCGCGCGCTTGCCCGCTGCGCGATTGCGCCACAACCCGCCCCACGGGGACGGGCCGCGGCCCCCGCACTCCCCGCTTTCCCGCTCTCCCGCACACCGTCGGCGGAGCCGGCGGGCCTCCTCGTGCACAGCGGATCCATAGGGCCTCCCATCACTCCGGCAGCGGGCCTTCCGGACCACCCAGAATGATTCGGATGGAGCAGTTCCGCATCCCGGGCGGGGGAGTCGCACACCTGTGGCAGGGGCCGGTGCTCCCCGAAGGAATCACCGGCCCCTGCCACAGGTGCGTACGGACGCCCGCCGGCCTCAGTCCAGGTAGTCGCGCAGCACCTGGGAGCGGGAAGGGTGCCGCAGCTTGGACATCGTCTTGGACTCGATCTGGCGGATCCGCTCACGGGTCACGCCGTAGACCTTGCCGATCTCGTCGAGAGTCTTCGGCTGGCCGTCCGTGAGACCGAAGCGCATCGAGACGACCCCCGCCTCACGCTCACTGAGCGTGTCCAGGACGGAGTGCAGCTGCTCCTGGAGGAGCGTGAAGCTGACCGCGTCGGCAGGGACGACCGCCTCGGAGTCCTCGATGAGGTCACCGAACTCGCTGTCGCCGTCCTCACCGAGCGGAGTGTGCAGCGAGATGGGCTCACGGCCGTACTTCTGGACCTCGACGACCTTCTCCGGGGTCATGTCGAGTTCCTTGGCCAACTCCTCCGGTGAGGGCTCGCGGCCCAGGTCCTGAAGCATCTGACGCTGGACGCGCGCGAGCTTGTTGATGACCTCGACCATGTGCACCGGGATACGGATGGTGCGGGCCTGGTCGGCCATCGCGCGGGTGATGGCCTGGCGGATCCACCACGTGGCATACGTCGAGAACTTGTAGCCCTTGGTGTAGTCGAACTTCTCGACGGCACGGATGAGACCGAGGTTGCCCTCCTGGATCAGGTCGAGGAAGAGCATGCCGCGGCCCGTGTAGCGCTTGGCCAGGGAGACCACGAGACGGAGGTTGGCCTCCAGCAGGTGGTTCTTGGCGCGGCGGCCGTCCTCGGCGATGATCTCCATCTCGCGCCTGAGCTTGGGCGCCAGCTTGTCCTCGGCGGCCAGCTTGTCCTCGGCGAAGAGGCCCGCCTCGATGCGCTTGGCGAGTTCGACCTCCTGCTCGGCGTTGAGGAGCGGAACCTTGCCGATCTGCTTGAGGTAGTCCTTGACCGGGTCGGCGGTGGCGCCGGCGGCGGCCACCTGCTGCGCCGGGGCGTCGTCCTCGTCGTCGTCGGAGAGTACGAAGGCTTCGTTCTCGGCCTTGACTTCGGCCGTAGGGCCGTCGTCCGCGCCGGGCTTGTTCGCCGGCTTGGCCGGTGCCTCCTCGGGAGGCTCCTCCGCGCCCTCGAGAAGCTCGTCCACGACGGACTTCTTCGCCGCGGTCTTCTTCGGAGCGGCCGTCTTCTTGGCCGCGGCGGCCTTCTTGGCAGTCTTCTTGGCAGTGGCCTTCTTCACCGCGGCCTTCTTGACCGGCTCGGCGGCCACCTCGGCAGCAACCGCTTCGACGGCCTCCTCGGCGAGGACCGCGTCGGTCTCCGCCGGAACCTCGGGCTCGCCTGCTGCCTTCTTCGCGGCTGGGGTCTTGGCCGGTACCGCCTTCGTGGCGGTGCGCTTGGCCGGAGTCTTCGCCGCGACGCTCTTACGGGTGCGCTTGGGGGCCTCGGCGGCACTCACCATCAGCGTCACACCCTCCTCGTCGAGGATCTGGTTGAGGCTGCGCAGTACGTTCTTCCACTGGGTTGGCGGAATCTGGTCAGCCTCGAAGGCCCGACGCACGTCGTCGCCGCCGATCTGCCCCTCAGCCTTTCCCCGCTCGATGAGCGCCACCACAGATTCGGATTCGGCGATCTCCGCAGGGAGCGTTCGGGATGTGCTGGCCGACACGAACAACCTCTCGGAACGATGGAAACGGCAAGCCGCCGGTGGGGATGAACCGACGGCGCGGGCTGAGCAGTGGAGGGGTACAGCGCCTCTATGAGCGCCGGACGCAGGTGCCGTATTCCCTCCGCGGCTGTCACCTCTTGAGTCATCGCGCTGCGACGCGAAGCGTTACGGGCAATACGCGTGGCCCGGGTCACATCCTGCATCCATACATTCTCGTGAGAACTTCATGAAAGAGGGATTAAAAGGACGTCCGTACGAGGTGCAGTCACACACCACCGCGTCTACGACACCCTTCCCGACACACGACCCCCGACACGGCTGCGCCGCCGGGAGGCCGGCGGCGCAGCCGTATGTGCCGCGGGTCGCGGCTTGTCAGACGCGGACTGCTCGTGCGCGCCCGCCCGGCGCTCCGCCCGCAGGGAACGGCCACGCGGACCACTCCCCCGTCCCCGCCTCAGTGCTCGCGCGGAGGCGGAACGACATGGTCGGAACCGGCGGCAGCACCGCTGCCCGCGGAGCCTCCCGGCTGGGGAACCGGAGGAGCCGCCGCCTCGGGCCGCACGCCGAGCAGCTGACGCATCGCCGTCTCCGCAGCGGCCGACTCGCCCGCACCCAGAGCGTCCACGATGCGCTGGTGGTGCGCGACGGATGCCTCGGTCGCCCGCTCGCATCCGGTGGCGGGGCCTCCCGAGACCTGAAGGGCGGCGGAGACGATGCCCGAGAGATGTTCGAGCATGCGGTTGCCGGCGGACTGCAGCAGGAGCCCGTGGAACTCGGCGTCCGCCCGGGAAAAGGTGAGGGTGTCGCCCTGGCCGAGGGCATGGGTCATGATCTCGACCATGTCGGCGAGGCGCTGCTGCACCTCGTCCCGCACCTGGCCCGCGGCGAGGCGGGCCGCCAACGGCTCGATGGTGCTGCGCAGTTCCCGCAGTTCCCTGCGTTGGTCCTCACGCTGCGGCCCGAAGGCCCGCCACTCGATGATGTCGGGATCGAGCAGGTTCCAGTCGCTGACGGGGCGCACCCGGGTACCGACGTTGGGCCGGGCGCTGACGAGGCCCTTTGCCTCCAGGACCCTCAGGGACTCGCGGACGACGGTACGGGAGACCTCGAAGCGGTGCCCGATCTCCTCGGGGACCAGCGGGCGGTCGGCGCCCAGGTCACCGGAGACGATCATCTGACCGAGCTGCTGTACGAGTTGGCCGTGCAGACCACGTCCGCGACTGCCGGCGGCGCGGCGGCCGACACGGTTGATGTCGGCCTCCGAGCCTTGCCAGGCAGTGATGTTGCTGGTCGTGCGTGCCGTGCCCGAGGACTCGGCGTATGCGTATCGGTCGACTTCACCCGGGCCGGCAAGGCCGGAGTCGGCTGAGCGGGCCGCGGTCATCATGGTGTGCGCAAGGGTAGTCACGCATCCTTTGTCGGCGGCGCTCCGCACGGGCTTGAGGGCTTTGGTGAAAAGCACACGAAAGGGTGATCGCTGACTTCCTGACAATTGACGCCTTATCGGAAGGACGGCGATGCCAGGGGCTCATCTGCACGTCATATGCGCGATGTTGAGGTCCCGCTCGGCGCTCCGGCCGTGCCCGCGCTGCCACTGAGCGCTCATCGCGCCCGGCTGCGGACCGCGGTGAGGAGGTAGGCGAAGAGCAGCGCCGCCAGCGACAACACCAAAGCAGGGCCCACAGGTTGCGACGCGATCCGGAACCCCGCGGACACCCAGTCCTCAGCGCCCGGGGGCCACGGCACGAGCAGAGCGGACTCCAGTCGCCCGGGCAGCCCTTCGAGGGAGCGGCCCGCGGGTCCGCCGAGCAACGTCCGTACCGCGGGGGCGACAAGCGTCGGCACCGCCAGCACCACAGCCGTACCGGCCGCGGCCGACCGGAAGATGCCCGCGGCCAGAAGCCCCGCCCAGGCACAGCCGACAGTGAGGGCGAGCACCGCGGCGACGTGGAGCTGCCAGGGCGCGTCACCCCGGGGAGGGGACGAAGCGGAGGACGGCCAGGAGTCCGGGGCGGCCGTGTCGGCCGGGAGTGCGAGGACGTCGCCGCCGAAGAACAGGCTCACGCCTGCCGAGTTGAGGACGGCAACCACGAGGCTCAGCGCCACGGCGAGGGCGGCGGAGACCGCGAGCTTGGCCGAGAGAAGGCCGAGCCTGCGCGGGACGGACGAACGTGCGGGTGCGAGCGCGGGATGGCGGAACTCCTCGCCGAACGCCAGCGCCCCGAGGAGGCCGACAGCGACAGCCGCGGGAGGCAGCAGGAAGACGCCCCCCGAAGGCCATCCCGTGAGGAGGCGTACGGCCGGGGCGACCGAACTGCCCGACGAGGGAAGGCCGATGCCGGTGCGTGCGAGCACGAGCGCCGTGCACAGCGCCGTCGCTACAGCTGCGGCCAAAATGATCCAGGTCGTCCTGACGCTGAACAGACGGCACAGTTCGTAGCGCAGAGGGGCTGCCGGGCCGGGGTGCGCGAGCGCGTGCAGCCGCGGCGGTAGTTCCGCCGCCGGACGCGCGGGGGGACGGATCGGGGTCCAGGCGGCCCGGAGGCTGTCCGCGGTGGGGAGTTCCGCGGTGGTCGCGGCCGGTGTACCGCCGGAGCCCGCCAGGGGCGTGTCGCTGATGCGGACGGTTGTCTCCTCCGGAGACGTCAGCGCCGTGGGAGAGGGTGCGGAGGAGGAGAGAGCGGCCGGGGAGGGAGCCGCCGGTGAGGTGGAACCGGCGGAAGCTGACGGAGCGGTCGGAGCGGTCGGAGTGCCGGTGGACGCGATCGCGGGTGCGGAGGCAGACGTGGATTCGTTTGCGATCGGGAGCGTCGAGTCCGGCGAGGACCCGGCGACGAGTGCGTAGACAGGTTCCTGGTCGGCCGTCATGGGCGCGGCCTGTGCCGTCTCCTCGCCCGGAGGGACGGTCTGCTCGGATTGCTCCGCCGCCGGGGCCGTCCCGGCCCCGTACTCCGGTTCGCCGGTCGCGGCTGTGCCGGTGGCGTCGGTGAGGCCGGTGGCCCCCGGTTCAGGCGGGAGGGCCGAGTCCGCGGCGCCGGTGGACGGATCGTCGGAGGCGGGCGCCGGGTCCGCCGTCACCGGCGCGGCGGCCGCGCCTTCTCCGGCCGATTCCTGTGCGGAGGGGGGCCGTTGGGACGGACGGCCGTCGGCACGGTCGAGCGGTGCCGGTGCCGAGGCGTCTCCCTCGGCGCCGCTCTCGTGAGTGAGTTGATGCACGAGGATGCCGTGCCGGTAGGCGAACTCACCGACTTCGGAGCAGCTGCTGCCGTACACCGAGACGCGGGTTCCGCCTTCGTGGACGACTTTCAGCGGACCGCCGTCCCTTCCGGACGGCCCCGCCCTGCGGGCCTCCTGGGACAGTACCGCCGCGAAGCGCTCCGCATGCGGTGTCCGGACGGCGACCCGCGGCCGCAGTCGCGTGCGTGCGAAGTCGGCGGCTTCCTGATCGGCGACGAGGCGGCCGGAGTCGATGCTCACGACGCGGTCGGCGAGATCCGCGGCCTCTTCGGACAGGCGTGAAGTGACCAGCACGGTTCCGCCCTGTTTCGCGTATCCACGCAGCAGTGAGCAGAGCCAGTTGGTCTCGCGGGGAGAGAGACCACTTGTGGGTTCGTCCATGATCAGTGTGTGCGGGTCCCCCAGCAAGGCGCAGGCCACACCGAGGCGTCGGTCCATACCGCGAGAGAGAGCGCTCATGCGCTGGTCGGCGAGGCCGCTGAGGCCGACGACGTCGAGCACGTCGTCGGCCCGGTCCCCGGGGACACCGGCGGCGGCGGCGAGCATGCGCAGATGGCTGCGGGCGGTACGCGCCGGGTGGCCGGGCACGTCGCCGAGCAACACGCCCACCTCGCGGGCGAGGTGGGCGACTCTGTGCACGGGACGGCCGCGGAAGAGGGTGACACCGCGCCCCGGCTGGAGCTCGAGCATGAGGCGCACGGCACTGCTCTTGCCCGAACCCTCGGGTCCGAGAAGCACGGTGACGCGGCCGGGACGTGCCTCGAAGGTGAGGTCGTCGACGGTCGGCTTCAGTTGGTGCCGGCGAGGCAGGCTGGTGAGCCCGATGGCCTGGATCATCGCTTCTCCCGCGGAACGCGTGGGGGACGCATCCACGCAAGATAACGTGACATCTCAGGCTTTCCGGGCAATGTGCCCCACCCGGCCAAGTCCCCCTGCGGAGGGAGTACCGAACGAGCCCGTCAGACCTCGGGCCGCAGCATGGGCGGATTGAGCAGCGTGGCGCCCCCGGCGCGGAACAGCTGTGCCGGACGGCCCCCCTGACGGGTGGTCGTCCCACCGCTGGGAACGAGAAAGCCGGGGGTGCCTGTCACCTTCCGGTGGAAGTTCCGCGGGTCCAGCACCACGCCCCACACGGCCTCGTAGACCCTGCGCAACTCCCCCACCGTGAATTCGGGCGGGCAGAACGCGGTGGCGAGCGAGGAGTACTCGATCTTGGATCGCGCTCGCTCCACCCCCGCGGCGAGGATCCGGTCGTGGTCGAAGGCGAGCGCGGGCTTGTCCTGACCGTCGCGGGCCGGGGCGTCATCCGCCCCGAGGAGGGCGCCGATCTCGGCCCAGCGGGCGCCGCGCGCGTCACCGCCCGGCGTAGGCGCGGGCAGGTCCGGTGCGAGCGCGAGGTGGGCGACGCTGACGACACGCATGCGGGGGTCCCGGTACGGGTCGCCGTAGGTGGCGAGCTGTTCGAGATGGGCTCCCGGTGCCCTGCTTCCTCGATCCTGGGACAGCAGCCCGGTCTCCTCCGCGAGTTCGCGTGCCGCTGCCGTGGCCAGGTCCTCGTCGGCGCGGACGAAGCCGCCGGGCAGTGCCCACATCCCCGAGTAGGGCGCTTCACCACGTCGGACGACCAGTGCGCAGAGCGCGTGTCTGCGCACTGTGAGCACCACCAGATCGACGGTGACGGCGAAGGGTGGGAAGGCCGACGGGTCGTAGGGCATGCCGTGATCATAGTCGTCTCCCTGACGATAAACAGGCTGTTCGCAGGCCGCCTCCTCATGGCGGTCCGGCCACGGACGTGGTTCATCACCCCACGTCCGGGGGGTCAGCGAGGCGCAGACTCCGGGCGACCGACTCGACATGTCCCTCCCCCTCGCCGCTCACCCGCACCGAGAAGGGCTCTCCCGCCAGTCGCAGCCCGGTGAAAGTAACGGCTCCCAGCGGGGCCGGTCTCAGAGGGCGCACACTGACCGTCCCGGCGGGCACGTCCGGGCGGACTCCGGCGAGAGTGGTGAGCAGTTGGACGGCGCCGGCCGCCGCCACCGCTGCGGGACGGCACGCCGCCGGATGCGGCAAGGGCACGCCGCCCTCGCCCCGCTGCTCCCCCGCGTACATCTCGGGCAGGCGCAGCCCGAAGTACACCGCGGCGTCCAGCACACCGTGCACCAGCGATCCCGCATCCTCGTGACGGCCGGCCGCCGCGAGTCCGGCCACCGCGGTGACCGAGTCCTGGACGCGGACCGCGCCGCTGCGGTGACCGAACGGATTGTGTGCCTCCGCGCGGCGGTCGAGGCTGCGCAGACCCCACCCGGAATCGACGCACGGCGCGGTCAGCAGCCGGGTCAGCTGCTCGGTCCGGTCCGCGGTGAGCAGTCCCACGGCTGGATCTCCGCCTCCGACCAGTCCGGTGTCCAGCAACTCCACCACCCCGGAGCCCAGACACGCGGCCGCTGCCCCACCTGGCGTACGCAGGGCGAGGGGCCTTCCCCCGCTCGCGTCCTCGTACCAGAAGTCTTCGTGGAACGCGGAGCGCAGCGTCTCCGCCCAGGCCCTCAACTCCCCTCCTCCGCTGTATCCGCAGGCGTCCAGCAGTTCGGCACCGAGCACCGCCGCCCGGTGTGCGTGGGCCTGCACCTCGCACCGGTACGGGCCGTCGGGTGCGGGATCGGGGACGTAGACCCCGCCGTCGGAGGCGGCGAGCATCCATGCCAGGCACCGCTGGGCGGCGGGCAGGAGCTGCTCCGTGTCGCACTCGTTCAGCCCCCATCTCCACGCCTCCGCGAGCACCGTGGGGAAGAGGAGCGTGGCCTCGGTCCCGGTGCAGCCGGGCGGTGCGTACGGACCCGCGTGCCGCAGCGCTCCGGGAAGGCGCCCCGCGTCCGCGCCGGGCCCGGTGAGCTGGCTCCGGGCGAGTGTGCGCAGGGTGCCCGCAGCGAGGCGGGTGCCCAGCGGCAGCATCATCCGCGCCGCCCTCAGGGACTCGGCGGGGCAGAGTGCGCAGCGCCAGGGAGCTCCCGCGGCGAGATGGAGGTCGGACGGTACGGCGGGGTCGGTCATCAGCAGCGCGTTCGCGTCGTCCAGTGCCGAACGGAACAGTGCGCCGACCCTGCTGTCGTCCCCTCCCGCGCGGGCGTCGTGCCACACCCGCGGCGGTCTGGGAGCCCGGGAGGCCGGTAGTCGGGCAGGCCGCCTACCGGGGTCCCCGCTGACGGGTTCCCTGGTTGTGCGAGCGAGCTCCGTACTGAGCACCACCGTGCGGGTCTCGCCGGGTGAGAGCGTCCAGTCCCATCGCAGCAGCCCCGTCCGCGCCCAGATGGTGTCGGCCTGAGGTTCGGCGGAGACCCCGGCGCGGAGATCTCCGCACGTCCATGCCAGACCCGGCCCGTGCACGGAGCCCGGGAGTTCGGCCCCGGCATGTCCGACGGCGACGGCCGCGATGTCGGCGAGGTCCGTGCCGAGGCGCAGTTCGAGAGGGAACCGCAGCGTGCGCCCGCCCGCGTTGCGGACTGAAATGCGCTCGCCGCCGCCGGCCGAACGCAGCCGTTCGACGACGATCTCCGGATCGGGTCCGCAGCCGACCGCCGTACGCGCCGAGGCGACGAAGCGTGCCTGACCGGCCCCGACCATGAACCCTTTGAGAGGAACCGGCTCCCGGCCGGCCACCAGCAGATGGCAGTGTGAGATCACGCGTCGTCCCGCGTGGTAGACGCCCTGCATGCCCTCTCCGGTGAGCTGGCCGTGCTCGGGCGAGATGGACAGACAAGGCGCGGCGACACAGATCAGTGCGGAGTGTACCGACTGGTGTTCCACCGTCGGCGGCTGCGCGGGCTGCGGGCGCCCGTGCCCACCGCCGGCGCCCGCCTTCGGCACTCCGGACGACGCCGAAGGTCCACGATCCGGTACTTGCTGCCTGTGCGGCTGCGGCGAAGTCGGCTGCGACATCGCAGGCATGGGGTCCCTCCGCTTCCTCTGGTCTGTATGGCCGGGCACTGGCCCGATGCGTGGGATGAGCGGCGTCCGCCAGAGATGAACGGCCCGGCCGCCGGGCAGGTCACGGAATACCGCGCGGCAACGGGTCCGTTCGGGCGCATGTGTCCGCCGTGCGGCGGGCGGCCCGTTCCCTGCGCATGCAGCGGCGCAACGGTTCGGGGTCGAGCCCGTCCCCCAGAGCCCGGTGCAGGAGCCTGGCGAAGACGTGGTCGGGGTCGCGGCGCAGCGCCAGGTCGAGCGCGACGCGGGCCGTGGGCTCGTCCCCGCCCGACCAGGCGACCCACCCCGCGAGAGTCAGCACCGCGGCTGCATGCTCGGTGTAGGACCCTGCGCAGCGCCGGGCCAGGGCCCGCCACAGCCGCAGCGCGGGACCGGCGTCGGAGCCCTCCATCCATTCGGCGGCCCGGTCGCGTGTTCTGCGGTCCTGAAGGCCGAGGATCATCGCCGCCGCGGCCTCGTGGCCGAGAAGAGCGTCGTCGTGAGCGTCCGCGACCGCGGGCTCGCTCCCGTCCGGTGCGCTTTCGCGGAAGCGGTTCAGCGTCCTCTCGGCGAGGGCCAGCGTCTCCGCCGCGACACGCGCGCGGCCGTCGGGCGCGAGCATGCGTGGCACGAGCGCGGCGCTCGCGGCGTCCAGTGCACGCTCCTGACCCTGGGCTCCCGCGTGCCCGTCGGGGGTCAGCCTCCGTTCCATCTCCCGCAGCGAGCCGCTCACTCGAATCCCCGCGTATGCGGCGGCAGCAGCCATGGCAGAGGTACCGGGAGAGCCGAGTGGCCGTCCTTCTGCGGGACAGCAGGAGGAGTCGGGGCAGCAGTAGGACCAGTAGGCTCCGGCGGAGAGACACAGCGCTTCATAGACCGGCATCTCCCGCTCGCCACAGGCGGTGCGCAGCGCCTGGGCCAGCGGTCGCAGCCGTTCCGTGACGGCCGCGCCGCTTTCGCCGGCGGCCGGGTCCTGACAGAGGTAGACGATGGCGCCGTCCGGCCGCCGGCCCCCTGCTTTCACGTGCTCCTCGAGGCACGCGGCGACCTGGGCGGAGACCGGGCGCCACTCCTCGGGGCGGGTGGGAATGCCGATCCTGATCCGCCCGCCGAATCGTCCGCGCTCCCCGTGCACAGCGACGACCACGATGGAGTCGTCCGGGTAGAAGCCCAGCAGATACGGCAGGGCATCGGCCAGCTCGGCCGGACCGCGAAGCGAGATCTCGTTCCCTGCCCCTGACCGGCCATCGGCGGCCGCGCCTCTCCCCTGCTCTTCATGTGCCGGATGTTCGCCGTCGCCGCGGTGCTTGTGCTCACGTGTCATGCGAGGACAGTGCCGGATCCGTCAGGCCCGATGTCATTGATTGTCCACAGGCAGCCCCATTCATACTTCTTGTAGTACTGACTCCTGTTCGTCCACAGGGCGCATTCGCCGGATGCGCCCGCCATCCGGTTGCATGGAGGCATGAACGACACAGAGCTGCGCGTCCAGGCCGACGGTGTTCTCTCCCGCCTCGTCGGTGACGTCTCGGGCGGTGCCCGGCTGCGGAAGGACCAGTGGCGTGCTGTCGAAGCCCTGGTCGCCGAGCGGCGGCGGGCTCTGGTCGTGCAGCGCACCGGCTGGGGGAAATCGGCGGTGTACTTCGTCGCGACGGCACTGCTGCGGGCCCGCGGCAGCGGTCCGACCGTCATCGTCTCGCCCCTGCTCGCTCTGATGCGCAACCAGGTGGCGGCAGCGGAAGGAGCCGGGATCCGCGCCCGCACCATCAACTCCTCCAACGCTCAGGAGTGGGAGGCCGTGCAGGCGGAGATCGCCGAGGGCAGCGTGGACGTCCTGCTCGTCAGTCCGGAGCGGCTCAACAACCCGGATTTCCGGGATCAGGTCCTGCCTGAACTCACCGCGGCGACAGGACTCCTCGTCGTGGACGAGGCCCACTGCATCTCCGACTGGGGCCACGACTTCCGCCCCGACTACCGCCGGCTGCGCACCATGCTGGGTGAACTGCCCGCAGGAGTTCCCGTCCTGGCCACCACGGCCACCGCCAACGCGAGAGTGACCGCGGACGTCGCCGAACAGCTCGGTACCGGGGCGCAGGGCGAGGGAGCGGTCACGGGGGCGGAGTCGGCCGAGGGCGCCGCGCTCGTGCTGCGGGGGCCGCTGGAGCGGGAGAGTCTCTGCCTGGGAGTGCTCGGCTTGCCCGACGCGGCACACCGTCTGGCATGGCTCGCCGACCACCTGGAGAAGCTTCCGGGCTCGGGGATCGTCTACACGCTCACGGTCGCGGCGGCCGAGGAGGTCACGGCGTTCCTGCGGGGGCGCGGACACCATGTGTCCTCCTACACCGGCAGAACCGAGAACACCGAGCGGGAGGCCGCCGAGGCCGACCTGCTGGCGAACCGCGTCAAGGCACTGGTGGCCACGTCCGCTCTGGGAATGGGCTTCGACAAGCCAGATCTGGGATTCGTCGTCCACCTCGGCTCGCCCTCCTCCCCGATCTCCTACTACCAGCAGGTGGGCAGGGCAGGTCGCGGTGTGGAACACGCCGAGGTGCTGCTGCTGCCCGGCCGCGAGGACGAGGCGATCTGGAGCTACTTCGCCTCGCTCGCCTTCCCCCCGGAGGATCAGGTGCGCAGGACTCTGGACGTGCTGGCGGCGGCGGACGGCCCGTTGTCGCTGCAGGCGCTGGAGCCTCGTGTGGAGCTGCGTCGGTCACGGCTGGAGACCATGCTCAAGGTTCTGGACGTGGACGGGGCCGTACGGCGCGTACGGGGCGGCTGGACGGCCACGGGCCGGCCGTGGACGTACGACGCCGAGCGGTACGCGTGGGTGGCGCGACAACGCGAGTCCGAGCAGCAGGCCATGCGGGAGTACGCGGCGGGCACCGAGTGCCGGATGGAGTTTCTCCGCCGTCAGCTGGACGACGAGGAAGCCGCCCCGTGCGGACGCTGCGACAACTGCGCGGGAGCACGGTTCGCCCCGGAGGTCTCCGGCGCCACGCTGGACGCGGCCCGCGGGGAACTGGCGAGGCCCGGCGTCGAGGTGGAACCCCGGAAGATGTGGCCTACCGGACTGCCCGCGATCGGTGTGCAGTTGAAGGGGCGCATCCCCGCTGCCGAACAGGCCGCGACAGGGCGGGCGCTGGGAAGGCTGTCGGACATCGGGTGGGGCAATCGGCTCCGCCCGCTGCTGGCTCCCCGGGCTCAGGACAGCCCGGTCCCCGACGATGTGGCGCGTGCCGTCGTGGAGGTGCTGGCCGACTGGGCCAAGGGGCCCGGCGGTTGGGCGCCCGGCGCCGAGGAGTCGTCGGCCCGTCCCGTCGGCGTCGTCACCGTCGACTCGCGGACGCGTCCACAGCTCGTGCGGTCACTGGGGGAACGGATCTCGGCCGTCGGCCGCATACCCCTGCTCGGGACGGTGACCTGCACGGAGGGTGCGGCCCCGCCCGTCGGCGCACGCAGCAACGGAGCGCAGCGGCTCCGTGCGCTGCACGGGGCACTGACCCTGCCGGCGGGCCCGGCCCAGGCCGTAGCAGAAGCACGCGGCCCGGTGCTGCTCGTCGACGACTTCACCGAGACGGGCTGGACCCTCGCGGTCGCGGCCCGGCTGCTGCGGCAGGCCGGGGCGCCACGTGTGCTGCCGCTGGTTCTCGCAGTGGCGGGCTGAGCGGCACCCGGCCCGGACCGGGCCGCGGTACCGCGGTACCCGGTCACGAAGAGCCGGGTCCGCCCGGTTCAGAGAAGGTCGCGCAGCCGCTGCGGGTCACCGCAGACGACAAGACGGTTCTTCGCCTTCGCCAGCGCGGCGGGCAGTGCCTGTGCGGCCTCCCCGTCCGTGCCGCCGTTCACGGCGAGGACCACCACGGAACGCTGTGGCACAGGCGCCAGGGCTGTGGCGTGCACACAGAAGACGTCCCCGCCGTCGGCAAGTTGACGCCAGTAGGCGTCCTCACCGAAGGAGAGTTCGTGCTGAGCCCAGGGGTGCTGCTCGCCGGTGGTGATCAGGAGGATCTCGCCCGGGGCGGTGCCGTCGTCGAGGAGCTTGTCGACGGTCTCGTCCGCGACATCCACTGCTGTGGTGTCGGTGGCGGGGACCAGTTCGATCTGCGCCGCCGGCGCAGCGGCGGCCGGGGCGGGACGCGCCGCCGACGGTCCACCGCTGCGGACGGTGCCGGGACGGCCGGGCGTGGGCCCCTTGCTGTCCGTACGCGGCGGCGCGGGGCGCGACGCGGCCCGGGGGCCGGGAACCGGTGCTGCGGGGCGGGAAGGCTGTGGAGTCCGGGTTGTGGCCGCTGTGCTTTGGGCGCCCGGGACGGTCTCGCGAATCTGTGGCTCCTCAGGAGTGAGAGGCATGGAGTGATGTCTATCAAACGTCGGTGCGGGGCCCGTAAGCGGGTTCAGCCGGTCACGTACGACCTCCGCGGGGCCGGTTCAGAAAATGCCCAACTGCTCGGCGCTGGAATCCTCTCCGGCCGGATCGACACGTGTGCGCTTGAGGTGCTGCCAGCGCGGCAGCGCGTCCATGAACGCCCACGACAGCCGGTGGTACGGCGTGGGGCCGAGGGCCCGCAGAGCGGTCTTGTGCACCGGCGAGGGGTAGCCCGCGTTGTCGTGGAAGGCGAAGTCGGCGTGTTCGGCGCCGAGTTCAGCCATCAGCCCGTCCCTGCGCACCTTGGCGAGCACGGATGCCGCAGCCACCGCGACGCAGGACTGGTCCCCCTTGATCACGGTGCGCACCCGCCACGGAGCCCCGAGATAGTCGTGGTTGCCGTCGAGGATGACCGCGTCGGGCCGCAGCGGGAGCGCTTCGAGAGCACGCTCCGCGGCCAGCCGCAACGCCGCTGTCATACCCAGCGCGTCGATCTCCTCCGACGAGGAGTGGCCGAGGGCATGAGCCGAGACCCAGCCGTCCAGGACCCGCGCGAGTTCCGTGCGCCTCTTGACGGTGAGGAGTTTGGAGTCTGTGAGTCCTTCGGGCGGCCGCCGCAGCCCGGTGATCGCGGCACCGACCGTCACGGGCCCGGCCCACGCGCCGCGCCCCACTTCGTCGATCCCGGCGATGACTTTGGCACCGGTCGTGGCGCGGAGCGACCGCTCGACGCGGTGAGTTGGAGGCTCGTACGGCATGGCGGGATCAGCGTAGCGCCAACTCTCCGCTCCTCGTCGGCCGGGGTGGCCCCTCCTCACGGAGCCTGGCGCCTCCAGAGGTGTGAGGGCCGCCCCGCCCTCGGGAAGAGCCGGCTCGGGCTCGCCCAACAGGCTGCTGGATGCGGGGTCTTGAGGTCGGTCGTTCATGATGCGGCGTTCTTCGCGGCGTCTTCAGATGCTGGGGCCGTACGGGCGGGGGGTGCACCACTGCTCGAAGGGCCGGTCGAGGTGGTAGCGCCCGTCCTTCCCCAGTTCCAGCGTACGCGTCTCCGCGTTGTCGGGATTGGACAGCGATTCGAACTCCGCCACCGACCAGTGCAGCCAGCGCATGCAGAAGAGCCGCATGGTCAGACCGTGGGTGACGATCAGCACGTTGGGCGGGTGATCAGGCTGCTCGAAGCTGCGCCACAGGCTCTCCAGGAAAACGCTCACCCTGTCGTAGACGTCCGCACCGGACTCGCCCTGCGCGAAACGGTAGAAGAAGTGCCCGTATGCCTGCCTGTAGGCCTTCTGCTTGCCGACGTCCTCGCGGTCCTGCCAGTTCCCCCAGTCCTGCTCCCGAAGACGAGGTTCCTCCCGAACGCGCAGCAGGGCGGGGTCGAGCCCGAGGGCGGTGAGCGTCTGATGCGTCCGCCGATAGGGCGAGACGTAGGCGGAGACCCGCTCCTCGCAGAAGAGTTTGCGCAGTCTCTCCCCCGTCTCCTCTGCCTGCCGCACACCTGTCTCGGTCAGTGCCAGAGCATGGTCGGGCACACGTTCGTAGATGGAGTCGTCATCGTTCCCCTCCGACTCTCCGTGCCGGATCAGGACGATGCGACGGGGGCGTGCCATACGGCCACTCTAGGGTCCCCCGGAGAATCAGACGGTCCAGGAAGGCTCGAGATCGATCACATCTCCGGCAATTCCGGTCACATCCGCTCCCAGCTGGGCCCGCAGCGCCAGCCGCTCGACCCGCTCCGTGCGGTATTTGCCGTGTTCGGCGGCCGAATCCCACATGGAGAGCACCATGAACTCGTCCTCGGCCTGTGCCTGGGTGAAGACCCCGCGCAACATTCCGGGCGACCCCGCCATCGCCGGGTTCCACACCTTCTCCTGCATCAGCGTGTAGTGATCGATACGGTCCCCGCGCACCCGGCAGTGGGCGACCCGCAGCAGGTCGGCGTCCGAGAAGACGGGACGGAAGCCGGTCTTGACATCGAAGCGGTACTCGAAGAGCCGCACCCGCATGTCCTTGTACGTGCCGAGCTGGGCGGCGTGCAGCCGGTCGTGCGAGCGGGCCATGAACGAGTCGTAGAAGGCACGGCTCTCCCAGAACCCGAAGAGATGCGCGACACCTTCCCGGGCACGGCTCCAGCCGCCGCCCTGCCCCCGGAATCCCGGCTCGCCGAGCAGCCCCGCCCACTTCCGCTGCCCCCGCTCGAACCCCCGACGGTCCACCACGGTGCAGCGCATCCACTTGACCAGCACCGCGCCATCGTACGGCCAACAGGGTGACAAGCCGTACGCACACCGTCCCGTGCCGTCCCGCGCCGGGAGCGGAATCACCCTCTCTTCGCGCGCGCGGCGGCGGCCGTCAGATACTCCGCGTAAGTGACGCGGCCCACCGCGTGCTCGGGTGCGGTGTGGTGCCCCGCGCGGTAGGCGCGCGCGGCTCTGCCGGGCAGCGGCACGGACAGCACGGGGCGGCGCAGCCCGTACGCGTGCAGTGTGAGCTGGGCCAGTTCGCGGGCGGTACGCACCTCGGGTCCGCCCATGTCGGCCACCCGCCCGGCGGGCGGGCCCTGCGCCAGCGTCACCAGACGCTCCGCCACCTCGCTCACGTCGATCGGCTGGGCCGTCATCCCGGCGGGAGAGAGAGTGACCGGCAGCTTGCGCTGGACCGTGGTGACGCGTGCGATCAGGTCGTGGAACTGCGTGGTGCGCAGGAGGGACCAGGAAAGCCCGCTGTCCTGGACGACGCGCTCCGACTCGAGCTTGGCCCGGTAGTAGAAGAAGGGCACGCGGTCGACGCCCACGATGGAGATGTGGACGAGGTGCGCTTCTCCGCCCGCCCTCCGCGCCGCTTCCGTCAGCTGCCGTGCCGCCACGACGTCCTTCCCCGATCCGGTCGTGGCGCAGTGGATGATGCCGGCGACGCCACTCACCGCCGCATCGAGGCCCTCTCCGGTGCAGAGATCTCCCGTCACCCACTCCGGCACGTCCGGCCCGGCAGGCGTCTCCTGCCTGCCCGCTTCCGCTCGCCGAGCTCCGGGCCCGCCGCCTTCCGCAGGACGGGGACGGCGGCTGAGCACCCGTACGGCGTGCCCGCCCTCCCTCAGCCGCGCGACGACGGCCCGGCCGAGAGTGCCGGTGCCGCCGGTCACCAGTACAGGGATGCTGCCGGCGCTCATACCGTCCATCCTCGGGCAGCGACGCAACCGGCGCACGGCCCGGCCCGAAGACACCCGCAGGGACAGCTTGGAGAAACGGCAGGGGCGGGGCCCGGCTCACCGCCGGTCCCCGCCCCTCAGCTCCGGTCACGGGCGTCAGCCCGGGTCACGGGTGTCGCTGCCGGCGCCGCCCGTGATCACCGTCACCGACCTCCGTGGGACAGAACCTAGCTGCACCCGCTGGTCGAGCCGCAGCCCTCGCAGAGGTAGCAACTGCCCGCCCGGCGCATCTTGGTGCCGCAGGCGAAGCACAGCGGCGCATCGGCGTTCAGACCGAGTTGGATCTCCATCAGCTCCGTGGAGTTGTGGGCACCGCCCGGTGCCGGAGCGGCGGCCTGAACCTCACCGGTGCCTTCGGCCCTGGCTTCCTCCTTGGCCTTCTCCCGTGCCTCGCCGACCGTCTCGGCCTTCGGGGCGGACTGGGCGAGTCCCTCCACGTCGAGTTCGTCGTCGGACGGTTCGTACGAGCCCGTCTCCAGGTGCCTCTGACGCTCACCGGCGGAGTGGATACCGAGCGCCGAACGCGTCTCGAAGGGCAGGAAGTCCAGCGCCAGGCGCCTGAAGATGTAGTCGACGATCGACTGCGCCATGCGCACGTCCGGGTCGTCGGTCATCCCCGCGGGCTCGAAGCGCATGTTGGTGAACTTCGATACGTACGTCTCCAGCGGCACCCCGTACTGCAGGCCGACAGAGACGGCGATCGAGAAGGCGTCCATCATGCCCGCGAGGGTCGAGCCCTGCTTGGACATCTTCAGGAAGACCTCGCCGAGACCGTCGTCCGGGTAGGAGTTCGCCGTCATGTAGCCCTCGGCGCCGCCCACCGTGAAGGAGGTGGTGATGCCGGGACGCCCCTTGGGAAGCCGCTGCCGTACGGGCCGGTACTCGATGACCTTCTCCGGCTCGGGCTCCGCCTTCGCCTTCTCCTCCTTGCGCTTGGCGGAGAGGGGCTGGCCGACCTTGGAGTTCTCGACGTAGACGGCGAGAGCCTTCGTGCCGAGCTTCCAGCCCTGGAGGTAGATCTCCTCGACGTCCTCGACGGTGGAGGAGGCGGGCATGTTGACGGTCTTGGAGATGGCGCCGGAGAGGAACGGCTGCGCCGCGGCCATCATCCGTACGTGCCCCATCGGGGAGATGGAGCGGTCACCCATGGCGCAGTCGAAGACCTCGTAGTGCTCGGGCCGCAGGCCGGGGGCGTCGACGACGTTGCCGTGTTCGGCGATGTGCTCGACGATCGCCTCCACCTGCTCCGTCTGGTAGCCGAGCCGCTTGAGTGCCTTGGGCACCGTGTTGTTCACGATCTGCATCGACCCGCCGCCGACCAGCTTCTTGAACTTCACCAGGGCCAGGTCCGGTTCGACGCCGGTCGTGTCGCAGTCCATCATCAGGCCGATGGTGCCGGTCGGGGCCAGCACCGATGCCTGCGCGTTGCGGAAGCCGCTCTTCGCGCCCAGCCGCAGCACGTCCTGCCACGCCTCCGTGGCCGCGGCCCAGACGGGGGTGTCCAGGTCGTCGGCGCGCCGCGCGGCGGCGTTGGCGTCGGAGTGCTGGCGCATGACGCGGTTGTGGGCGTCGGCGTTGCGTGCGTAGCCCTCGTACGGGCCGACGGCGGCGGCCAGTTCGGCGGAGCGCCGGTAGGAGGTGCCGGTCATCAGGGAGGTGATGCTGCCGGCGAGGCCGCGGCCGCCTTCGGAGTCGTAGGCGTGGCCGGTGGCCATCAGCAGTGCGCCGAGGTTGGCGTAGCCGATGCCGAGCTGGCGGAAGGCCCGGGTGGTCTCGCCGATCTTCTCCGTCGGGAAGTCGGCGAAGGTGATGGAGATGTCCATCGCCGTGATGACCAGCTCGACGACCTTGGCGAAGCGCTCGGCGTCGAAGGACTGGTTGCCCTCGTCGTCGTCCCGCAGGAACTTCATCAGGTTCAGCGAGGCGAGGTTGCAGGACGAGTTGTCCAGGTGCATGTACTCGCTGCACGGGTTGGAGGCGGTGATGCGGCCCGATTCCGGCGAGGTGTGCCAGGTGTTGATCGTGTCGTCGTACTGGATGCCCGGGTCGGCGCACACGTGCGCGGCCTCGGCCATCTTGCGGAAGAGGGACTTGGCGTCCACCTCTTCGACGACGTCGCCGGTCATGCGGCCGCGGAGTGGGAACTTCGCCCCGGACTCGACAGCCTTCATGAACGCGTCCGTCACACGGACCGAGTTGTTGGCGTTCTGGTACTGGACGGAGGCGATGTCGTCGCCGCCCAGGTCCATGTCGAAGCCCGCGTCGCGCAGCGCGCGGATCTTCTCCTCCTCCTTCACCTTCGTCTCGATGAACGCCTCGACGTCCGGGTGGTCGACGTCGAGTACGACCATCTTCGCGGCCCGGCGGGTGGCACCGCCGGACTTGATCGTGCCGGCGGAGGCGTCCGCGCCGCGCATGAAGGAGACCGGGCCCGAGGCGTTGCCCCCGGAGGAGAGCAGCTCCTTGGAGGAGCGGATACGGGAGAGGTTGAGCCCCGCACCGGAGCCGCCCTTGAAGATCATCCCCTCTTCCTTGTACCAGTCGAGGATCGACTCCATGGAGTCGTCGACGGAGAGGATGAAGCAGGCCGACACCTGCTGCGGCTGTGCGGTGCCGACGTTGAACCAGACAGGGGAGTTGAAGCTGAAGATCTGGTGGAGCACGGCATGGGCCAGCTCGTGCTCGAAGATCTCCGCGTCCTCGGGAGTGGCGAAGTAGGCGTGCTGCTCCCCGGCTGCGCGGTAGGTCTTCACCACGCGGTCGATCAGCTGCTTGAGGCTGCTCTCGCGCTGCGGCGTGCCGACGGCCCCGCGGAAGTACTTGCTGGTGACGATGTTGGCCGCGTTCACCGACCAGAAGGCGGGGAACTCGACGCCGTGCTGCTCGAAGTTCACCGAGCCGTCACGCCAGTTGGTCATGACGACGTCGCGGCGCTCCCACTCCACTTCATCGTACGGATGCACCCCGGGAGTGGTGTGGATGCGCTCCATGCGCAGCCCCGTCTTCACCTTGCCGCCCTTCGCGCGCCAGCCGCGTGCCGGACCGCTGGTCGTCTCTGTCATTCCGCCTCCCTGTACCGGGCATAACGCCCCGATGTACCCCGAATCTTCCCGGGGCACGATGTCTGTCCGACGGCCGCCGCGCTCCTGCGCGCGCCGGCCTGGTCCAAAGGTCCGAGTTGCCGCCGCTCAGTCGGCGGCGGGCACCGCCACGGGCGCTCCGGGGCTTCCGCCCGCGCCCTCCGCCCCACTGCCCCCGCCGCCCGGCTCCTGCGCGCCCTGCGCCCCGTCCGCGTCTCCCGCGCCGCCGGAGCGGGCGGTACGCAGCTCCTGGACGGCGTCCTCGAAGTCCTCCAGGGACTCGAAGGCGCGGTAGACGGAGGCGAAGCGCAGGTAGGCCACAAGATCGAGGTCCTGGAGCGGGCCGAGTATCGCGAGGCCGACGTCATGCGCGGACAGCTCGGCGCTGCCCGTGGCGCGCACCGCCTCCTCGACCCGCTGGCCGAGCTGGGCGAGGGCGTCCTCCGTGACGGGGCGCCCCTGGCACGCCTTGCGCACGCCGGCGATCACCTTCTCCCTGCTGAAGGGCTCGGTGACGCCGCTGCGCTTGATCACCATGAGGGACGCGCTCTCCACCGTCGTGAAGCGCCGGGAGCAGTCGGGACACTGACGGCGTCGCCGGATCGCCGTGCCGTCGTCGGCGGTACGGCTGTCGACCACGCGGCTGTCGGGGTGCCGGCAGAAGGGACAGTGCATTTCTCCCCACCCTCCTGAGCCTGCGAAAGCCCGGATCGTGCATGACAGGTACGCCCTCGGCGGGCCCTGCACGGGCCTCGCGAAGTTGCCACAAGCATAAGCGACGAATGCGCGAAGGGATCCCGGGGGACCACAACTTGTGGTGGCGCCCGCCAATCTAACCACTAGATCTGGTGTCGGTGCGTCAGATGCGGCGACGCGTGTCGCACCCCTGCGGCGCTCCCCGAGACTACGCGAGCCGGGCACGGGCGACGCGACGGGGGCGCGGCTGCGAGACTCCTGGCGGCAGCCCCGGAGCCGGCCGCGGGTGAGGGGTTACACCGTCGGCGCGGCCCGAGTCAGAAGAACCAGAAATTTTCACTCGAACGTGTGTTTGGCGCAACCTTTCGAAACCAACTACCGTTGTCCCACTAGGGAGAACCGCTCGAGAGGGGCTGACGTGACCACCACCGCAGACAGTGCCACCATCACCTCCCAGAACCGCTCCGCGCAGTCACTCGACCACATTCAGCCGCTGGATGAGGCCTTGGACGCGGAGGCACAGGAGGGGCAGCAAGCCAAGCGCTCGCTGCCCGGCCGACCTCCGGGAATCCGCGCGGACAGTTCCGGGTTGACCGACCGGCAACGCCGGGTGATCGAGGTGATCCGTGACTCGGTGCAGCGGCGCGGCTACCCGCCGTCCATGCGGGAGATCGGACAGGCCGTCGGCCTGTCCAGCACCTCATCCGTCGCCCACCAGCTGATGGCTCTTGAGCGCAAGGGCTTCCTGCGCCGGGACCCGCACCGTCCCCGCGCCTACGAGGTGCGCGGATCGGACACTCCCAGCACACAGACCACCACGGACACGACGGGCAAGCCGTCCGCCTCGTACGTACCGCTGATCGGCCGCATCGCCGCGGGCGGCCCGATCCTCGCCGAGGAATCGGTCGAGGACGTCTTCCCGCTGCCGCGTCAACTCGTCGGGGACGGCGAACTGTTCGTGCTGAAGGTCGTCGGTGACTCGATGGTCGAGGCGGCGATCTGTGACGGCGACTGGGTGACCGTGCGCCGCCAGCCCGTCGCCGAGAACGGGGACTTCGTCGCCGCGATGCTGGACGGCGAGGCGACCGTCAAGCGCTTCAAGCGCGAGGACGGACATGTGTGGCTGCTCCCGCACAACGCCTCCTACCAGCCGATCCCGGGTGACGACGCGACGATCCTCGGCAAGGTGGTCGCGGTACTGCGCAGGGTGTGAGGCACCAGCCCGCCTCTCACGGGTCGTGAGCCGCCGCTCCCTGCCGGGGCCGGCGGCTCTGCCGTGACCGGACGCACGACCGCGCACCCAGGCACGCGGTCAGCACCGGGCGCCCAGCACCCCCTGCGTGCGCGGGGTGCCCGGACACCGAGCGCGCCGCGCTACGCCTGGCCGGGCGCGGTTCCCTGCTTGGCCGCGGCGTCGATGGCGGCGAGGGAGCGCCGCACCTGATTGCGGTCCGTCGTGTACCAGAAGTCGGGCATCGAGGAGCGCAGGAAGCCGCCGTAACGCGCCCGCTCCAGCCGCGGGTCGAGCACGGCGACCACTCCACGGTCGCCGGACGCCCTCACCAGCCGCCCCGACCCCTGCGCCATCAGCAGCGCCGCGTGCGTCGCGGCCACAGCCATGAAGCCGTTGCCGCCGTGCTCCTCGACGGCCTTCTGACGGGCGCTCATCAGCGGGTCGTCGGGCCGGGGGAAGGGAATGCGGTCCATCACGACCAACTGGCAGCTGGTGCCGGGCACATCGACGCCCTGCCACAGGGAGAGCGTTCCGAACAGGCAGGTCTCGGCGTCCTCCGCGAAGCGGCGGATCAGCTCGCCCAGCGTCTCCTCCCCCTGCAGCAGAATGGGGACATCCAGCCGGCCGCGCAGATCCTCCGCGGCAGCCTGGGCGGCCCGCATGGAGGAGAAGAGCCCGAGCGTACGGCCGCCTGCCGCGCCGACCAGTTCGGCGAGCTCGTCGAGCATGTCCCGCCGCTGGCCTTCGCGTCCGGGCTGGGCCAGATGCTTCGCGACGTAGAGGATGCCCTGCTTGCGGTAGTCGAAGGGAGAGCCGGCGTCGAGGCCGCGCCACTGCGGGGTCTCATCCCCGGACGCCTCGCCGTCGCCGCCCGGTGAATCGTCCTCGACCACGCGCTCGGGCGCCAGGCCGAGCGAGGCCCCCACGCCGTTGAAGTCTCCGCCCAGCTTGAGTGTCGCCGAGGTGAGCACGACGGAACGGTCGGCGAACAGCTTCTCGCGCAGCAGCCCCGCGACCGACAGCGGAGCGACACGCAGCGACGCGCCGTACCGGTCGTGGCGCTCGTACCAGACGACGTCGAACTCGGAGCCCTCGACGACCCGTTCGGCCACGTCGTGCACGGACTCCATGGAGGCCAGGGCCTGCTTGCGTACGGCGTCCTCGTCCTGCACGGACCGGTCACGGGTGTTCCCGATGGCGGTGATGCAGCCGCGCGCGGCGTCCCGCAGGGCCATGAGCGCGTGCCCCAGGTCCTCCGGGACGGCCTCCAGCCGCCCGGGCAGGGCCAGCTCCATCAGCCTCTCGAAGCTCTCCGCGGCCGTCTGGAGCCGGTCGGCGGCCTTCTCGTCGACGAGCTTCGCGGCGCGGCGCACCGCCCGGTTGACGCCGCCGGGTGTCAGCTCGCCGGTGGCCACGCCCGTCACGCGGGAGACCAGCTCGTGTGCCTCGTCCACGATCAGCACGTCGTGCGGCGGCAGCACCGAGGCGCCCTCGATGGCGTCGATGGCGAGCAGTGCGTGGTTGGTGACGATGACGTCGGCGAGATTGGCGCGCTCGCGCGCCGCCTCGGCGAAACACTCCGCCCCGTACGCGCACTTGCTCGCGCCGAGACATTCGCGGGCGGAGACCGACACCTGGGACCAGGCCCGGTCGGAGACGCCGGGGCGAAGGTCGTCCCGGTCGCCGGTCTCGGTCTCGTCCGACCAGTCGCGCAGACGCAGCAGGTCCTTGCCGATCCGGGAGGTGGGGGCCGCCGCCTCGAACGGGTCGAAGAGGCCCTCCTCCTCTTCCTGCGGCACGCCTTCGTGCAGCCGGTGCAGGCACAGGTAGTTGGACCGGCCCTTGAGCATGGCGAACTCGGCGCGGCGGCGCAGCTGCGGGTGCAGTGCCTCGACCGTGCGCGGCAGGTCGCGCTCGACGAGTTGACGCTGCAGCGCGAGCGTGGCCGTCGCCACCACGACGTGCTCGCCGTGTGCCAGGGCGGGGACCAGATAGCCCAGGGACTTGCCCGTGCCGGTGCCCGCCTGGATCAGCAGGTGGGTGCCGCTGTCGACGGCCTCGGCGACGGCCTCGGCCATGGCGGCCTGACCCGGACGTTCCGTGCCGCCGACGGCGGTGACAGCGGCATGGAGGAGATCGGGGAGGGCGGGCTTGCTCATAGACACCGCACCCTACGCGGAGCCTCTGACAGCACGTCGGTCACACCCGGTACAGGGGGTTGGCGACCGTACCGTGCACGGCGGCGTGCGGGCGTTCCGCGCGGTCGCGGTATCCGTCCAGATACAGACGGTTGCGGTTGAGGCACAGGCGGTCGATGCGCGGGGTGAGCAGGTCGAAGAGCGCGAAGCGGTCCTTCAGTTCGGGGAACCGGGCCTGGTAGCGGTCGATCTCCGCCCGCAGGAGTGACCAGAACTGCTCCTCCGGTACGCGCAATTGCTCCGCGCACAGCGGGGCCAGATGGCGGAGGACTCCCACGAAGAGGCCGGAGTGGATGAACTGCGTGAGGAAGCCGGGCTCCTCACGCAGCAGCACCTCCCCGACCTCCTCGGGCATGTCCTCCAGTTCGGGCAGCGGCGCGGCGCTGACGTTGACGTCGTCCACGAAGTCCTTGACCGCCAGCCGCACCGGCACGTCCGACTCGTCGAAGACGACGACGGCGTTCTCGCCGTGCGGCGAGAAGACCGTCCCGTAGCGGTAGAGGAAGTGCAGCAGCGGTGGGAGCAGGGCCGAGAAGAGGTGGCGCAGCCACACGCCGCCCTCCAGTCCGGAACGCTCGACCAGTTCCGCGGTGAAGGACCTCTCACGGGCGTCCGTGTGGATGAGTGAGGCCAGAGTCCTGGCCCGCTCACCGGACTCCAGCTGCGCGGCCAGCGGTTGGCGCCAGATGCAGCCCAGCAGTTCCCGGTACTGGTACGGCACTCGCGGCAGCCGGTCGTAGAGCGGGTGGGCGACGGTGACGGAGGCGACCTCGCCGAGGAGGACGACCCGGCACTCCTCCCGCAGATACGGGTCGCCGTCACGCAGTGCGTGGATCCACTCGGTCACGGCGGGGGCCGCGAGCGTCCGCTCCGTCGGCAGTCCGCGCCAGACGAGGGTGTTGAGGACGGACAGCGGCAGCTTGACCGTGTGACGCTCGGGCCGGCTGGTGTTGAGGAAGGTGCGGACCGACTGCTGGGGCAGCCGCAGATCGCCGTCCGTGCGCAGCGGTACGACGTCCCCGGCGGCGAGGGATTCCGCGAAGAGCGGGGCGACCGTCTCGTCCCACTGCCAGGGGTGTACGGGCAGATAGAGGTACTCCTCGTCGTCCAGCCCGCGGGAGCGCAGGGTCTGCCGGAAGTCGCGGAGGGTGTCGGGGCTCAGCTCGCGGGCGTAGAGGCTGTGCGCCTCGGCGAGTGCGGGAACGCCGCGGTAGGCGGCGAGGCCGGTGCGTACCGCGATCCAGGGCAGGCTCTGCGCGCGTCGCGCCTCGGGTGCCCACCGGGCGGCGTCGGATGCGGAGAAGCCCAGCCGTCCCTTGTTCGCGACGAGCCAGGGATGGCCCTTCTGGTGGCCTTCGAGCTCCGCGTAGTCCAGGTCGACGAGGCGGTCGGCGGTCAGCTCGCGCGCGGCCAGGTGGACGTCGGCGGTGAGGGTGGCGGTCACGTCGCGGATGAGGTGACCGGCGGTGTCGCCGCTCAGTCCGAGCAGGGTCTCGTGGCCGCGGGCGAGGAACTCGCAGGGACCCGTGCCCGGGGGCGTGAGGGAGGCGGGGTCGACACACCAGTGTCCGTACGCGCCGCGGCGTGCCCGGAAGCGGAGGGTGAGTTCGCCGTCGACGCGCAGGCGGTACGCGCGAGCGGTGCCCGGCAGGACGCTGTCGGGCCCGGACTCCTGCGGAGCGTCGTGCCCGGGGCCGGCCTCCGGCTCGGGGTGGATGATCTCCTCGTACGCGAACTCGCTGATCATCTTTGTCAGCAGCCGGTGTCCGGCACGGCGCCAGCTGTCCGGGTCGAGGCCCGGCGGCACACGCAGCTCCGCCGGGCCGCAGGGATCGTCGCGGCCGTCGTCAGCGGTCGGCAGGTGCACTGTGGTTCTCCTTTGCTCGGGGACAGGGGCAGTGGAGTGTGGGGAACGCGCACGTACGGGCGTGGCCGGCCGACTGTCAGAGGACCTCCCGCAGCTGCCGTTCGCGCACCATGAGGGCCGCGCGTTTGCCCGGCAGGTCCACCTCTGCGGACAGCCGGAATCCCGCGCTCAGGAAGGCCGCGACGGAGGCGACGTTGCGCACGTCCGGCTCGGCCAGCACCCTGCCGCACGTGGGCCGCCGGTCCAGGACGAGGTCGGAGACGGCACGCAGCAGCGCGGTGCCGAGGCCGCGGCCGCGGTCCGGTACGCCGCCGATCAGCAGGTGCACGCCGGTGTCGTGCGGCCGGGCCTGTACGTGCCGTGCGATGGGGTCGAGGTCGGCGCGGTAGATCTCCCAGTAGCTCATCGGGACGCCGTCCAGGACGCCGAGGCAGGGCACGCTGCGTCCGTCACCTTCGAGCTGTCTGCGCAGGTGCGCGGCTGTCACGTCCTCGGGCCCGGAGAGCTCCCAGAAGGCGTCCACTGCCGGGTCGTTCATCCAGGCGGTGATCAGCCGCAGGTCGCGCTCCATGCGGACGGGGACGAGCCGCATCGTGCCGACGGGTGTGCGGGAGGGCGGCCAGGTGTGGACCGCGTCGAGCAGGGCGGACTGCGCCGGAGCAACGGCCGCCGCGGAGCCCTCCGCGAACTGGCTCTCCGCGAACTGACCCCGGGGCGGCTGCTCGTCCCCTGCGGTCCGCGCTGCCTCCCCGGTGGCGGTCCCGTGCCCGGCCAGCAACGCGGCCAGCTCGTCGGCCAGTTGCAGGTCGAGGGTGTCGTCGCCGCTGGAGGAGCCGGAAGGGGGCGGGGTGGGCTGGTCCATTCCGGTACGCGCCTCCTCTCCGGTGCTCGGGGCCGTGCCGCGCGTGGCGGCTTCGGCCCGCGGGTCAGTGGACCAGCGGGTTGGTGATGGTGACGTAGACGGACTGGGTGTCCACGGGGCCGACGAGTTCGTCCATGCCGTGCAGCCGTGTGAGCAGGTTGGCCTTGCAGCGCAGCGTCGGTGAGTCCAGCAGCAGCGAGGGCAGCGGTGAGACGGGCTCGCCCCCGTCGCGCTTGGCCTGCCTGCGCAGGTAGCGGCGGAGACCGGCGAGCAGCAGGCGTTCGTCGGCGAGCCGTTGCTCACCGAACGCCCCGATCAGACCGAGCACGTTGTTGATGCCGAGGTAGTACGCGAAGCGCTCATCGGTCACCGCGTCGGGGACGAAGGAGTCACTGGCAGCGCCGAGTTCCGCGCCGGGCAGCCGCTGCCGCAGCTCGTCGCGGCGGGACTCGCGGAAGTAGTAGCCCTGGTTGTCGCGGTAGCGGCCGCCTGCGGGCCACCCGGCCCCGTCCAGCAGCACCAGCGTGTTCTGCTGGTGGGCCTCCAGGGCGATGCCCGCGTGCGCGTCCAGCCAGAGAACGGGGGTGACGACGGCGTCGAGGTAGCGCAGGAACCACTCGGCGGCCACCGCCTCCGCGGGCCGGTTCGTCCACGCCGACAGCCGCGCGACGATGTCGGCCAGGCGTGAGCGCAGCGCTCCTCCCGCTCCCGGCCAGGGCCGCGGGGCGGTCAGTCCGGCGACGCACACGGCGTCGTCCGCGGGCCCGAACGGGTTGTGCCGGACGACCGTGTCGAGGCCGGGGACCGGCAGCCCGTCGTCCGGACTGTCCACGCCCAGCCACGCGGGGTCCCGGACGATGTCGAAACCGGGGTGCGCGGCACGCCACTTGACGCCGAGGCCCGCGCGCAGCAGACGGTGCACCTCCAGACCGCGCAGCAGCTCCTTGCGGAGGTTGTTCCTGCGGGAGTTGGTGATGGGCAGGTCCAGCGACAGCTTGAGCATGGCGGGTCCGCCGGGACGGGCGACGGTGCGCACGGAGGACGTGGGGTGCCACCGCTCCCCCGCCTTTCCCAGGTCGTGCAGCAGGCCCTGTTCCAGGAGGCGGGCGATGTCGGGCCGGTGAGGGAGCTGACGCGCCTGCCACGGGTGCAGCGGCAGCGGAACGGTGCCGGGCGGCAGCCGCGAGGTCATCTCCTCGCCAGCCAGCCGCAGGGCGAGCTGTTCGCCGGGGACGGTTCTGCCGCGCTCCGTCCAGGCGGAGTCCCGGGCGAGCACGGAGGTGTCCACCGCCATCCAGTGCAGCGGGAAGGCGGCGTGCAGTTCGGGCGAGTACGCCGCGGACTCGGCATCGGTGAGCCCCTGGCGGCTGTTGGGCGTGGGATGCAGGGGGTGACCGAGTACGAGCGCCTGCTCACCGGCCAGGAACGGGCCGGTGCCCGGCGGGTCCTCGGGCTCCGCGCCGCGCCGCGTGAGGAACTCGGCGGTGCGCTGGACGGAGTCGGCGACACGGGCGACGAGCCCGGCGGCCTCCGCGAGTTCGGCTCCCGTCGGTCTTGAGCCCGCTGTACGGGTCCGGTGTGCCGCCTCACGCCCCATGAGTGCCGCCAGCGACACCGCGTCGAGAGGTGCGGCCTCCGCCGGGGCGTCGTCGAGCAGCGGCGGTCCGAAGTGGTGCCGCCCGGTGGGCGACCAGTGGTGCACGCGTACACGCAGGACGACGCCGGTGGCCTCGAGGACGATGCGGAGGATGTCCTGCGCGGGCTGCGGGACGTCGTTCTCGCGTACCCAGCAGCGCAGCAGATTCCCGGCCGCCTCGGCGTTCGCGGCGTGTGCGGGTTCCCCCGGCCGGGCCGTGGGTCCCGGCGCAGCAACGACCCTGGGCACGTCGGCTTCGAGCGCGGTGGCTTCGGGCGCATCGGCTTCGAATGCGGCGCCCGGCTGCGGGTGTACGCCCCCCGGCGAGGTCCGGGCCTGCCCCGGCAGGACGGCGGGAGGAGGAGAGTGAACGGTGGAGGCAGAGGGAGAGGGAGCATCTGGAACGGGCACTTCGCGCACCGTCTCTGGCCTGGTGCCTGCGGCTCCGGTACGGGCGTTCACGAGGTCTCCTCCGGTCTCGGCCGGGCCCGCTGTCAGAGCGGGCCGGTGTCCCCCGTACGTACCAACGAAGCCGGCGCCCCCGGATCACGGGCGAGGTGAACATCCCTGGGGTGAACCGGTCGGAACCGTGGACCCTGCCGGACCCGTCCCCCACGTCACCGGGCATAGTGGGTGCCCACCTCGCCGCGGGCGGGGTCACGACAACTCAAGAGGCAGCAAGAGAGTTTCAGGGGGAGTTCATTCATGTCAGCCAACCTCCGGTCCACGCGGCGACGTCCCGCGCTGACCGTCGCCGCCGTCGTCGCCGCCCTGGCCGTGACAGCCACCGCCTGCGGGCCCGAAGACGAGGACCCGGACAGCAAGCCCAGCGCTTCCCGGTCGGCAGCCGAGCCGGGCAGTGACGAGAAGCGGGAGCTGGGACTGCCGGAGGAGCTGCCGAAGGACCTTCCCAGCTCGCTGGAGGACCTCGACAAGTGGCGCGACGGCGCGTGGAAGAACTGGGACCGGGACGAATGGCTGCGCCAGGCCAAGGAGTTCGTCAACCCGATCATCGAGGACCTGTGGGACCCCGACCGGATGAAGGACGCCGACAGCAACGACCGCAAGGTCGAGGACGACGAGTTCGACGACGGCAGCGGCGGCGACAACGGCACCGGTGAGGACGAGGGCGTCACCGACCCGGCCCCCTCACGGGTGCCGGCGAAGCCGGTCAAGCTCCCCTACACCAAGAGCACCCCGCCCGTCGGCAAGGTCTTCATGGACACCCCGAAGGGCCCCATGGTCTGCTCCGGCACCGTCGTCGAGGACCCGCAGAACCCGGGCAAGTCCAACCTCGTGGCCACCGCGGGGCACTGCGTGCACGCGGGCAGCAGCGGCGGCTGGTTCCGCAACGTCGTCTTCGTGCCGCGGTACAACCCCAAGGGCCTCTCCAACGCGCAGGTGGAGAAGGCGGAACGCAAGGACGTCGCACCGGACGGCGTCTGGTGGGCGAAGTACGCGGGCACCACCGACCACTGGATCAAGGAAGGCTCCAAGGTCGGCGGCAAGGGTGCCGCGCAGGACTTCGCCGTACTGAAGGCGCAGCCGGAGGACAAGAAGGCGGGGCCGTCGCTGGAGGAGACCGTCGGCAAGGCCGCGAAGGTCAACTTCGGCACGCCCCGGGTGAAGTCCGTCTCCGGCCTCACGCCGTACGGGTACCCGGCGGCGCCGCCCTACGACGGGGCGAAGATGCTCTCCTGCACCGACAAGCCCGGCCGTCTGACGATCAACCCGAGCGAGCCGACCATGTACCGCGTGGGCTGCACCATGACCGGCGGGTCCTCCGGCGGCGGCTGGCTCAGCCCCAGCGGCAGGCAACTGCTGTCCGTCACCTCCATCGGTCCTGTCGGGGGCGGCTGGCTGGCCGGTCCGCGCATCGGCGCGGAGGCCAAGGGCGTCTTCGACCGGATCGCCAAGAAGTAGCCAACGGGGAGCGGCCGGGACGGCCGGCGCGGCACTTCGCGCCGTGTTCGTCCCGGCTGCTCCCCGCGGGACACCCGAGTCCCGTCAGCACAGCAACACAGCAGCACGTCAGCACGGCCTTCTGACACACGAGCCCGCCCGGGGGAATCTTCCGATGCCATCGATACGCAGGCAGGGGCGCCACCGCCCCGTACTCCACGCCGCCGCTCTGGCCGCGGCGCTCGCCCTGACCGCCACCGCCTGCCAGTCCGGCGACGGCGGCACCTCGGACGCCGGAGCCAGGCCCTCGGCCGAGCCGTCCTCGACCGAGGACCTCGGCATCCCGGACAAGCTGCCCGAGGACCTGCCCAGCTCGATGGAGGACCTGGAGAAGTGGCGGGACGGCGAGTGGAAGAACTGGGACCGCGAGCAGTGGATCCGTGAGGGGTCCGACTTCGTCAACCCGTACATCGAGGACCACTGGAAGCGCGACCGCATGGACGAGGCGGAGGACAACGGCAAGCGCGTCCCCTCCGATGTCGAGGCCGCCACCGGCGCGAGCGCCAGCGGGCCGGAACCACGCCCGGTCGACGCCCGCACCGTGGACACTCCGTACACCAGGAACGCGGCTCCCGCGGGCAAGGTCTTCATGGAGACCCCGAAGGGGCCCATGGTCTGCTCCGGCACCGTCGTCCAGGACCCCCGCAACCCGGGCAAGTCCAATCTGGTCGCCACCGCCGGGCACTGTGTCCACTCCGGGCGGAGCGGCGGCTGGCTGCGCAACATCATGTTCGTGCCCGCCTACAACAACCGCGGCCTCTCCCCCGCCCGGGTGCAGAACGCGCAGCCGCAGGACGTCGCTCCGTACGGGCAGTGGTGGGGGGAGTGGGCGCAGACCACCGACTACTGGATCACCAAGGGCGCGGCTTCCGGTGGGGGCGGTGCGCAGCAGGACTTCGCCGTGCTGCATGTACGGCCGGAGCAGCGCACCGGTAAGTCCCTGGAGGAGACGGTCGGGGCCGCCGTGAAGATCAACTTCAGTGCGCCGCGCGCCGACAGCTTCTCCGGCCTCAGCTCCTACGGCTATCCGGCGGCGCCCCCGTACGACGGGGCGCGGATGTACAGCTGCACGGACAGGCCCGGCGCGCTGACGCTCGACCCGTCGCAGCCCGCCCTGTACCGCATCGGCTGCACCATGACGGGAGGGTCCTCGGGCGGCGGCTGGTTCATGAAGGGCGAGGGCGGCAAGCCCGAACTGGTCTCGGTGAACTCGATCGGTCCGCAGCCGGCCACCTGGCTGGCGGGCCCGCGTCTGGGCCCGACCGCGAAGGGCGTCTTCGACGGGGTCAGCAAGAAGTACGCGGGCCGGAACTGAGGCGAGAGGACGCAACCGGGCCCGCCTCCGTAAGAGGAGGCGGGCCCTGCGTCGTGCCGGGGACGGCCGGGCAGCCGCAGCGAACCGGGGCGGTGCCCCTCGGCACGCCGGCGGCCGCGGCCGCTACAGCCGCTCGGCTGCTGCCGGTGCGGGCTCGAAGCCGCTCAGCTCCGCAGCGAGTTCCGCGTGCACCCGGGCCTTGAGCAGCGTGCCTTCCTCCGTGTGGGTCTCGGAGAGCACCTCGCCCTCGCTGTGCACCCGTGAGACGAGGTTGCCCGCGGTGTAGGGCACCAGCACCTCCACCTGAGAGGCGGGATGTGGCAGTTCGCTGTCGATGAGCTCGCGAAGCTCCTCGACGCCCTGCCCCGTGCGGGCGGAGACGGCCAGCGCACGCCTCTCGGCGCGCAACAGTCGCTGCAGGACGAGCGGTTCCGCCGCGTCCGCCTTGTTGACGACCACCAGTTCGGGGACGTCCGCGGCGCCGACGTCCCGGATGACGTCGCGTACCGCAGCGAGCTGCTCCTCGGGAGCCGGGTGCGCACCGTCCACCACGTGCACGATGAGATCGGCCTCGGCGACCTCCTCCATCGTGGAGCGGAAGGCGTCCACCAGGTGGTGCGGCAGGTGCCGGACGAAGCCGACGGTGTCGACCAGCGTGTGCAGCTGCCCGCTGGGAGTCTCCGCCTTGCGGACTGTCGGGTCCAGGGTGGCGAACAGGGCGTTCTCCACCAGGACACCGGCGCCCGTGAGGCGGTTGAGCAGCGAGGACTTGCCCGCGTTGGTGTATCCGGCGATGGCGACCGAGGGCACCTTGTGGCGGCGCCTCTCCTGCCGCTTGATCTCGCGGCCGGTCTTCATCTCCGCGATCTCGCGGCGCATCTTGGCCATCTTCTCGCGGATGCGCCGGCGGTCGGTCTCGATCTTGGTCTCACCGGGGCCACGGGTGGCCATGCCGCCTCCGGCCGAGCCGGAGCCGCCACCGCCCATCTGACGGGACAGGGACTGACCCCAGCCGCGCAGCCTCGGCAGCATGTACTGCATCTGCGCCAGCGCCACCTGCGCCTTGCCCTCACGGGACTTGGCGTGCTGGGCGAAGATGTCGAGGATCAGCGCGGTGCGGTCGACGACCTTCACCTTGACGACGTCCTCGAGGTGGATCAGCTGGCCCGGGCTGAGCTCACCGTCGCACACGACGGTGTCGGCGCCGCTGCCCAGGACGATCTCACGCAGCTCCTCCGCCTTCCCGGAGCCGATGTACGTCGCGGGGTCGGGCTTGTCGCGGCGCTGGATGAGGCCGTCGAGCACGTTGGCACCGGCGGTCTCGGCAAGGGCGGCGAGCTCCGCGAGGGAGTTCTCGGCGTCCTGCGGGGTGCCGGAGGTCCACACGCCGACCAGCACCACACGCTCCAGCCGGAGCTGCCGGTACTCGACCTCGGTGACGTCCTCCAGCTCGGTGGAGAGACCGGCGACGCGGCGGAGCGCGGCCCGCTCGGAGCGGTCGTACTGCTCTCCGTCGCGGTCCCCGTCGACCCCGTCACTCCAGGCGACGTCCTCTTCCATCAGGGCGTCGGCCCGGTGATCGGACTCGGCGGCACGCAGACCACGGGCTGTACGGGACGCAGAAGCAGGCGATGAGGAAGAGGAGAGGGTCATTTGATCCTTACGTCGTGGGAAGGGGCGGGGAGGCCCGGAATGCCCCGGCGCCTGAAACGCTCAGGCTCCGGGTTGCAGGGGTCGTCCCTGCTTCGTGAACGCTCGCCGGGCCATGTTGATTCCCGGCCCGGCGCCGCCGGGCGCTTCGTGCGCCGCTGGAAATGGTGGCACGAAGCCCACGTCGCGTCACCTGGATTCGGGCACGCCCCCACGGCGGGGCATCGGCGGGGTCTTCTCGCCGAAGAGCCATCCCTTCAGGAACCGGCTCTGGTTCTTGCCGGAGATCCGGCTGGCGAGGTCGATGTAGTCCTCGGTGGAGGCGCTGCCGTCGCGATGACGGGAGACCCATTCCCGCTGAAGGCGCTCGAAGTCGTCGGCGCCGATCCTCGCGCGGAGCGCGAAGAGCACGAGTGCGGACCCCTCGTAGACACTGGGCCGGAAGATGTCCGTGTGTGGCCCGGTCCGGCGCGGTCTGGCCGGCGGCCCGTACTTCTGCCGCCAGGAGTCCGACTGCCTGTGGGCGTCGCGCGCCCGTGAGGCCACCGACGGGCCGCCCCGCCCGGCCGCGTAGAACCACTCGTACAAGGTGGCGTTGCCCTCGCTGAGCCACAGGTCCTCCCAGCGGTGCGGGGAGACGCTGTTGCCGAACCACTGGTGGGCCAGTTCGTGCACCATGACCGCCTCCTTCTCCCAGGCGGGGACCGCGTCGGAGGTCAGCAGCGACTTCTCGAAGAGCGAGAGCGTCTGGGTCTCCAGCTGGAATCCCGTGTCCGCGTCGGCGACCAGCAGCCCGTACGTCTCGAACGGGTAGCGGCCCAGGCGCCGCTCCAGCCATTTCATCTGCCCGGGGGTCTTCTCCAGCCACGGCTTCAGCGCCTCACGGTCCCCGCGCGGCACGACGTCCCGCAGGGGCAGCCCGTGCGGGCCTTTCGAGCGCAGCACTGACGAGCGGCCGATGGAGACCTGCGCGAGTTCGGTGGCCATGGGGTGTCCGAGCCGGTACGTCCACTCCGTCCGGCCGCCCTTCCGCTTCTTCCCGGTCAGCTTGCCTGCCGCAGTCACCGACAGAGCGCTGGGGGCCGTGACGTGGAAGGTGAAGGCGGCCTTGTCGGAGGGGTGGTCGTTGCCGGGGAAGACGCGGTGAGCGGCGTCCGCCTGGTTCGCCATGGCCAGTCCGTCGCGCGTACGCAGCCAGCCGCCCTTCCCGGCCTCGCCGGTGGGGCTGGTGTGCCGGACCACCACGCGCATCCGCTCGCCGGTGCGCACCGGGTCGGCGGGCGTGACGACCAGGTCCTCCTTCAGCGTCCGGTGGTGGGCGGGCCGGCCGTTGACCCGGACGGAACTCACCTTTCCCGCCGTGAAGTCGAGGTTGAAGCGCGGCAGTCCGCTCGGGGCGGTGACGTCCGCCTCGATGGCTGTACGGGCACGGAGCGGCTCGGTGTTCTCTCCCGAGTAGTCGAAGGAGAGGTCGTAGGCGCGTACGTCGTAGCCGGGGTTGCCCAGGTAGGGATAGATCCGGTCGCCCACGCCGAGCGGCGCCGGTGCGGGCACACCCGCGCCGACGAGCGCGAAGACGGTGGCGACCACGGCCGTACACGTGCAGGGGTGGACCTGCCGCGTCGCGGGACGGTATGAGAGCACCATGCCTCACCGCTACCAGCAGGCCCGCGGCGCTCCGCGATGCCGCAGCAGCGGCACACCCGAAAGGAGTCAGAAGGCGGCAGCCGGTGCGCTGAGCAGCGGCAGCGGGCCCGCGCCCGAGGCCCCGCGAGGACCGGACGCGGAGACGCGGCGGTGTGCGGATCAGCGAGTGGGCAGCGGACGGCTGGCACGGGCGACGTCGTAGACACCGGGGACGCGGCGCATGGCGCGCATCAGGCCGGGAAGCCCGGCGGCATCGGGGAGTTGCAGCGTGTAGGTGTGCACGACGCGCTGCTCACGCGGGGGTTCGACGTCGGCGGAGACGACCGCGGCGCCCTGCGCGGCGATGATCTCGGTCAGGTCGGCCAGCAGATGCGGACGGCCCAACGCCTCGGCGCGCAGCGTCACCCGGCAGCCCGCCGCGCCCTTCTCCCAGCTCACGGCGACCGGCTGTCTCCCCATGGCCATCATGCGCGTGACCGCGTGGCAGCCCTCACGGTGCACGGTGACGGTGCCGCCGCGCACCGCGAAGCCGGTCACGGAGTCGGGCGGCACGGGCGTACAGCAGCGCGCCAGGCGCACGACCGCCTGCGCGTCGTCCGCGACGACGGGGACCGCCCCTTCCGGTACACGGGTCTCCTCGGCGGACGTCGCATCCCCGGAGGGCGTGTGTCCGCCCCCGTCCCCGGGCGGCGCGACCGTGGCCGACGGGTGCGGCGGAGGCGGTGGCGCAGCGGTCGCGGCGCTGGTCAGCGTACGGCCGACCGCACCGGCTGCGGCGCCGGCGGTTCCGGCCGCGCCCACCGTCGTCAACTCCCCTTCGGACGAAGAGGGATGGGCCTCCAGCCAGCGCCGGATGGCGATTCGGGCGGCCGGCGTACGGGCGTGGCTCAGCCACTCCGGCGACGGGCCGGACGGCGCGCTCGCGGCAGGCTCCAGGAACAGCTGCAGGGCGTCGCCGTCCAGCAGCACGGTGCTGAGCGCGGTCAGCCGTCCGTTGACGCGGGCGCCGATGCAGCGGTGTGCCGCCTCGCCGTAGCGGGCGTAGGCCGCGTCGACGCACGTGGCGCCCGCGGGCAGCGGCAGGGCCCCGCCGCTGGGCGCGGAGGCGACGCCGGGCGAGGCGCAGTAGACGGTGATCTCACGGTCCTGGGCGAGTTCGTCGCGCAGCTCCGCCCAGAAGGTCTCGGTGTCGGTGGCGTGGCTCTGCCACTCCAGGAGGCGGGAGAGCCAGCCGGGGCCGGGTTCGGCGGCGCCGTCGTTCTCCTGGGCCTGAGCGCCGTGCGGATCGCCGAGCGCGATGACTCCGGCCTCGGCGATGCGGTGCATCTGCCGTGTGCGCACCAGGACTTCGGCCACTCTGCCCTCGTCGTCGGCGAAGGCCGTGTGGAGGGACTGGTAGAGGTTGAACTTCGGTGCGGCGATGAAGTCCTTGAACTCGGCGACGAGGGGCGTGAAGCAGGTGTGCAGCTCGCCCAGGACCGCGTAGCAGTCCGCGTCCTCCTCGACCATGATCAGCAGTCGTGCGAAGTCGCAGGGCCCCAACTCGCCCCGTTTCAGGCGCAGCCGGTGCACCGAGACCGTGTGCCGCGGCCGGATCAGGACCTGCGCGGCGATGCCCGCTTCCCGCAGCAGGCGCCGCACCGAGGTGGCCACGCCCGTGAGCGGATCGGGCTGCCGCGCGTGCTCCGCGATCAGCTCCCGGGCCAGCGCGTGCTCGTCGGGGTGCAGGATGGCGAAGACCAGGTCCTCCAGCTCGCTCTTGAGGGCCTGGACGCCCAGCCGTTCGGCGAGCGGGATGAGTACGTCGCGGGTCACGTTGGCGATGCGGACCTGCTTCTCGGGACGCATGACGCCGAGCGTGCGCATGTTGTGCAGCCGGTCGGCGAGCTTGATCGACATCACGCGGACGTCGTTGCCGGTGGCCACCAGCATCTTGCGGAACGTCTCGGGCTCCGCCGCCGCGCCGTAGTCGACCTTCTCCAGCTTGGTGACGCCGTCGACGAGATAGCCGACCTGTTCACCGAACTCGCGGCGCACCTGCTCCAGCGTGACGTCGGTGTCCTCGACCGTGTCGTGCAGCAGGGACGCGGTCAGCGTGGTGGTCTCCGCGCCCAGTTGGGCCAGGAGCAGCGTCACGGCCAGGGGGTGCGTGATGTAGGGGTCGCCGCTCTTGCGCATCTGGCCCCGGTGCGAGGACTCGGCCAGTAAATACGCGCGGCGCAGAGCGCCGAGATCCGCGCGGGGGTGGTGGGCACGGTGGACCTTCGCGACGTGCTCGATGGCGTCGGGGAGACCGTGGCGGCGTGGCGCCTGCCCCAGCAGGGCCGCGTGGCTGAGCCTTCGCAGACTCCTCATGGGCACCTCCCGCTGACGCGACACCCCGGCCAGGCCCGGGCCTGTGATGGTACCGACCCCAGCACACGGTGATGACCGGGTCCTGCGCAGCGTGAAACGGATCACCCATTCGAGCGTCGTTTGGGCACGGATGTGCTCAGCCGTGCAGCCAGTCCGAGTCGATGACGCCCTCCGCGACGATCACGGCGGGGCCCGTCATCTCGACCTCGCCGTCGGTGTGTTCGGTGATCACCAGCCGTCCGCCGGGCACGTCGACCGTGTACGTCGCCGGCACGCCGTCCGACGCCGGGTCGAGGCCGTCACGCCGCGCCGCGGCGACCATCACGGCGCACGCGCCCGTCCCGCACGACCGGGTCTCCCCGGAGCCGCGCTCGTGTACGCGCAGGGCGACGTGCCGCGGCCCGCGGCCGACGGCGAACTCGACGTTCACACCGTTCGGATAGGCGGCCGCGGGGGCGACCTCCGGGGCGTCCAACAGCCTCCCCGCGTGGGCGAGCTCCTCGACGAAGGCGACCGCGTGCGGGTTGCCGGTGGTCACGTGCGTGGCGGGCCAGGTACGTGCACCGACGCGGACGGTGACCTCGCCGCCCGGCAACGTCGCGGGCCCCATGGCCACGGTGACCTCCGCGGTGTCCTCCCGCAGACGCGTACGCCGCACACCGGCCCTGGTGGCGACGGCGATCTCGCCCGCCTTGGCCAGGCCGGCGTGCTGCAGGTAGCGCACGAAGACACGTACGCCGTTCCCGCACATCTCCGCGGACGAGCCGTCGGCGTTCCGGTAGTCCATGAACCACTCGGCGTCCCCGGCCATCGTCCGCGCCTGAGGGTGGGCCGCTGAGCGCACCACGCGCAGCAGCCCGTCGCCGCCGATGCCGGCACGCCGGTCGCACAGCCGGGCGACGGTCCGGGCAGACAAATCGAGGGAGCCGTCCGGGTCGGGAATGATCACGAAGTCGTTCTCGGTGCCGTGCCCCTTGAGGAACGGCACGGGCTGTGCGCTGGTCATGGCCCCGATCGTACGGGAGGAGGACGCCGCGTCGCCGCTCGCCGCCCTACGGTGCGCAGCAGCGTGAGCAGGCTCTCCGGACGCTCAGCGCAGTCTGGCCACACGCCAGATCGCCAGCACGACGACCGTGCCCACGATCACCGTGTAGAGGAGGACGACCCGCCAGTCCGGACGCTCGCCCGAGCCCCGCGCGGGCAGCCCCGGCCAGGTCAGACCCACACGCCGGGCGGTCATCACTCCCCAGCCGGCCGCGCACCCGCAGATCAGCAGGCCCAGCATGGAGACGACGGCGCCGGTTCCGCCGCCCGGCTCGAAGGCGAGCGGGAAGGCGAACATGAGCGAACCGAGCGCGCTCAGCCCCACGACCGGAGCGATCTGCCACAGCCGCAGCTTCCGCGGCGGACGCAGCTCGTGCGGTTCCACGGGGGTCTCGTCGAGCGGGAAGTCGGTGCTCTCGTCGCGGCCGATGCCGTCGACGCCCTCGACGTCCTCTCCGTGCCTGCCGTCGGTCAGGGCACCGCCATTGCCGTGGTGCGTGCCCGCGCCGCGGCCGCCGGGACCCGTGAGGCCGCCGGGACCTCCGACTGACCCGTCGCGCTCGGCGTCGTCGACGGCAGTCTCCTCATTGTCACGAGGGCCGGCCTCCATCGCCACCCGCCCTCCCAACTACGGCTGCAGGCTCCGAACGAGGTCGATGATGGCACGCCGGAAGACCCACGACGGGCGCGCGGGGCGTCATGATGCCATGACGTGATCAGGCTGTGACCGCTTCTTCCAGCAGGGCCAGCGCCTTCCCGGTCAGTTCCGACCGGTCCCCCGCCGCGCCGCTCAGCCAGTGGACGCGCGGGTCGCGCCGGAACCACGAATCCTGGCGGCGGGCGAAGCGTTTCGTGGCGCGCACCGTCTCCTCGCGCGCCTCCTGCTCGCTGCACTCCCCCGCCAGCGCCGCGAGCACCTGCTGGTAGCCCAGTGCCCGCGACGCCGTGCGGCCCGTACGCAGCCCGGCCGCCTCCAGCTCCCGCACCTCCGCGACCAGCCCCTCCTGCCACATACGGTCCACGCGGAGGGCGATCCGCTCGTCCAGCTCGGGCCGTGCGACGTCGACGCCGAGCTGCACCGTGTCGTAGACGGCCTCGTGCCCGGGGAGATTGGCGGTGAAGGGACGTCCCGTGATCTCGATGACCTCCAGCGCGCGCACGATGCGGCGGCCGTTGCTGGGCAGGATCGCGCGGGCGGCCCCCGGATCGGCCTCCGCCAGCCGCGCGTGCAGGGGCCCCGAGCCGTCTGCCTCCAGCTCCCGCTCCAGCCGCGCCCGTACGGCGGGGTCCGTGCCCGGGAACTCCATGACGTCGATCGCGCCCCGTACGTACAGTCCCGAGCCGCCCACCAGGACGGGGACCCGGCCCGCGTCGAGCAGCCTGTCGATCTCGGCACGCGCCAGCCTCTGGTACTCGGCGACGCTCGCGGCGACGGTGACGTCCCAGATGTCCAGCAGACGGTGCGGCACGCCCCGGCGCTCTCCGGGGCTCAGCTTCGCCGTGCCGATGTCCATACCGCGGTAGAGCTGCATCGAGTCCGCGTTGACGACCTCGCCGCCCAGATGGCGGGCGAGGTCCACGCCCAGGTCGGACTTCCCGGCGGCGGTGGGTCCCACGACGGCCACGACGGGCGGAGCGCCGCGGCGGGAGGAAGGTGAGGAGGGCGAGGAGGGAGTTGCGGCATTCACGCCGTCAGTCTCGCAAACCTCCCGCGCACCCCCTCAACCCCGAACGGGCGACGTGACGCCGCACCTTCCGGTTCGTTGCCTGTTCGAGGGTCCCGGAGCCGAATTCAGGGACGGTGCGGCCGCGGGCACCGGAAGCCCCCGCTTCCCGGAACGCGGCCACAGAGTAAGGTCAGGAGTGTAGTTATGGGCGTCTTTGCAAGGCTTCTGCGCCGTTCTTCCCGTTCACCGCGGAAGCCGGCCCCCGGCGCCGCGACGGCTGCCGAGGCCGGGGCGGGCGAGAAGCCGAAGGAAGAGAGGACCGGCGCGGAGCACGGCACCGGGGACGGACACGAATCCCAGGACGTCGGCATTCCGAAGCAGCAGTCCGCCGAGGAAGTGGCCGACAGCGAAGCCGCCGACGACGCCCGCAACTGACAAGCCGCAGGCACGCCGGACAGAAGGAAGGTGGCCACCATGAGTTTCATGGACAAGGTCAAAGGGATGCTGAGCCAGCACAGCGACAAGGTGTCCAGGGGACTCGACAAGGCCGGGAACGTGGCTGACTCGAAGACCAAGGGCAAGTACAGCAACAAGATCCGCACCGGCACGCAGAAGGCCAAGGAGCAGGCCGAGAAGCTCGGCCGCCAGGGCGGAGAAGGACACGGCGGCGGGAAGGGCCCGACCGGGTCCTGACCCGCTCGCCGGCTTCCGCAGCCCCGCAGACGGCCGCGGCGCACAGGCGCCCGTCCACCGCGACGACGGTGGGCGGGCGCCCTCGCGTCCGGCCGCGTGACGTGTTCCCTGTGCCGCTCGGCCGGAAGCTCAGGCCCAGCTCGCGACCAGATATCCGACACCGTAGGGAGCCTCGTCGTACAGCAGGCGTCCGTCGAGCGCGCCGCCCCCTCCGGGTACGCCGGCGGCTGCCGCCGCTCCCGCGAGGACCTGCCAGCTGGAACGTCCGGACGCGCCCAGCTCGAAGCCCAACTCCTCGTCCAGCGCGAGCAGTCCGGCGGGGTCGGCGACCTGAAACGCGCGGGCGGCCTGCGCGTCGAACGCGGCGGCACGCCCGTCGAAGTAGCCGGGGGCCTTCAGGGTGCGGCAGTTGGTTCCGTCGCCCATCACCAGCAGAGCCGTCCGTTCGGCACCGCCGGCGAGTTGACGGCCCGTCTCCTCGCAGCGCTCCCGGCTCAGCGGCTCGCCGACGCCCAGACCCTCGACGGGTGCGGCCGTCCAGCCCGCACGCCCGAGCAGCCACGCCCCCACGGCCAGGGAAGAGGGGAGCGGATGGGCGTCGGGTGCGTCCCCCTTGCCGAGGCGGACCTCCAGATCCACCCCGTAGCCCTTGAACGAGCCCCGCGTGCCCTGCGGGTGGGTTCCCCGCGCGGCCTGATCGGCGGGGCCGGCCACGATCAGGCGGTCCGGACGGGCCGCGGCGAGGACGGCGAGCGCGTCGTCGCAGGCGGCGCGGGCGTCGTCCATCTCGTGGGCGGCGCCTCCCGCGACCTCGGGAACGAGCAGCGGCGGACAGGGGCACACGGCGGCGGCGACAAGCATGGCGGGCAGCCTAGCGCCGCGGGTCGCCGTCCGTACCCGCGTGATCCGGACTCTCACCGGACCGGGGCCGGTTCGGGTCGCGGCAGGTTGACGGCCGGTGGACGGCCCTCCGGCCCTCCCGCGGCCCGGTCCGGTCCGGTCGGCCTGATCTGGCGGGTCGGCCTGTACGCCGAGCTGCCGGTGCACGAGTGCCGCGGAGCGGGAGCGCCTCAGCGATCAGCTCCCGGCTGTGCGCCTCACGCCCTCTCGCTGCCCTTCGCGCCCGTCGGCCGGCGCCTCAGCACACGCTGCAGCCGCCCGCGTCGGCGGGCAGCGGTTCCGCGGGAGCGCCGAGGCCCGGCAGACCCAGCATCACGCCCCGCTGCTTCGACGGCGCGTCCGGTGCCGCGTTCCGCGCCTCCCACGCGTCGCCGGCGCGGGTGCGGCGCACCGCAGTCGGCGGCACCTCCGCGAGGAGGTGGTGGGGCGCCGCGTACGTCACCTCGACGGTGACGGTGTCGCCCGGCCGTACGGGCTCCCCGGGACGGGCGAAGTGGACGAGCCGGTTGTCGGGCGCGCGGCCGGACAGGCGCCTGGTGGCGTCGTCCTTGCGTCCCTCGCCCTCGGCGACCAGCACCTCCAGCGTGCGGCCGACCTGCTTCTTGTTCTCCTCCCAGGAGATCTCCTCCTGGAGGGCGACGAGCCGTTCGTACCGCTCCTGCACGACCTTCTTCGGGATCTGCCCGTCCATCTCGGCGGCGGGCGTACCGGGCCGCTTGCTGTACTGGAACGTGAACGCCTGCGCGAAGCGCGCCTCGCGCACCACGTGCAGGGTCTCCTGGAAGTCCTCCTCGGTCTCGCCGGGGAAGCCCACGATGATGTCCGTGGAGACGGCCGCCTCCGGCATCGCCGCACGCACCTTCTCGATGATTCCGAGGAAGCGCTCCTGCCGGTACGAGCGCCGCATCGCCTTGAGCACCCGGGACGAGCCCGACTGCAGCGGCATGTGCAGCTGCGGCATCACGTTCGGCGTCTCGGCCATGGCGGCGATCACGTCGTCGGTGAAGTCGCGCGGGTGCGGCGAGGTGAAGCGGACCCGTTCCAGACCCTCGACGCGTCCGCAGGCGCGCAGCAGCTTGCTGAACGCCTCACGGTCGCCGATGTCCGAGCCGTAGGCGTTGACGTTCTGACCGAGCAGCGTGATCTCGCAGACGCCCTCGGCGACCAGCGCCTCCACCTCGGCGAGGATGTCGCCGGGCCTGCGGTCCTTCTCCTTGCCGCGCAGCTGCGGAACGATGCAGAACGTGCAGGTGTTGTTGCAACCGACGGAGACGGAGACCCAGGCCGCGTACGCGCTCTCACGCCGTGTGGGCAGCGTCGAGGGGAAGGCCTCCAGCGACTCGGCGACCTCGACCTGCGCCTCCTCCCGGATGCGGGCGCGCTCCAGCAGCACGGGCAGTTTGCCGACGTTGTGCGTGCCGAAGACGACGTCGACCCAGGGGGCCTTCTTCACGATCGTGTCTCGGTCCTTCTGCGCCAGGCAGCCGCCCACGGCGATCTGCATGCCGGGGCGGGCGGCCTTCTTCGGGGCGAGCTGCCCGAGGTTGCCGTACAGCCGGTTGTCCGCGTTCTCCCGCACCGCGCAGGTGTTGAAGACGACGACATCGGCGCCGTCCGCGTCCCCGGGCGCCCGTACATAGCCCGCGTCCTCGAGCAGGCCCGCCATGCGCTCGCTGTCGTGGACGTTCATCTGACAGCCGAACGTCCGCAGCTCATAAGTCTTCGCAGTCATCTCAGTCGACCAGAGTACGCGTTCACCCCCGCAGCCCGCCCCTCGCTTCCCGGGCTCCCGGCTGGCACGATCACCGCCATGGTCAGCTTCCGCCCTCTCGCGCGCCGTCTCGCGCTCCGTCCCGGCGGCCACCGCCCGAGCAGAAGGGCGCTGCTGCGCGCGGCCGGGGCCGTCGCCGTCGTGCTCGGGCTGCTGGCGTGGTGGCTGGTTCCGGGAGGCAGCCCCGCCCCCAGCGGCAAGGTCCCCTTCGCCACCGGCGTCCCCACGGGTGTCTACGCGCGCTACGGCAGCCTCCTCAAGGAGCGGCTGCACCGCGACATGCCCGGTGTCGACCTGCGGCTCCTGCCCAGTCAGGGCTCCGTGCAGAACCTGGACATGGTCTCGTCCGGCAAGGCCTCCTTCACCATCGCGGCGGCGGACGCGGTGGCCACCTACCGCGACGACGAGGAGCCGGGCGCGGACCGGCTGCGCGCGTGTGCGCGCCTGTACGACGACTACATGCAGCTCATCGTCCCGGGCGGCTCCGGCGTGCGCAGCGCGAAGGACCTCAAGGGCCTGCGCGTGGGCGTCGGCCAGGAACGCTCCGGCGTGAACCTCATCGCGGGCCGTCTGCTGCGCGCCGCCGGACTGGACGTCGAGAAGGACGTGCGCGCCGTGCGTGCGGGCATCGACCGCATGCCCGACATGCTGGAGAAGGGCGAGCTGGACGCGTTCTTCTGGTCCGGCGGGCTGCCGACGATCGCCATCGAGAGCCTGGCGGCGAAGACGAACATCCAGCTCGTCCAGCTCGGTGACCTCGTGCCGCAGTTGCACGCACTGCAGCCCGAGACGCGCTACTACCGCGCCGCGGTCATGCCGGCCGACGCCTATCCGTCCGTTCAGCAGGGCCAGCCCGTCGACACCGTGGCCGTGGCCAACCTGCTGGTGACGACCGAACGTACGGACGCGGCCCTGACGGAGGGCATGACCCGCGCCGTGCTCAACAGCCGCGACCAGATAGGCGACCGTGTGCACGCCGCGCAGAAGGTCGACCTGCGGACGGCGATCTACACGGCTCCGCTGTCGCTGCACAGGGGGGCAAGCCGCTACTACAGGTCGGTCAAACCGTAGGCCGGGCGGGCTGGTTGCGCACCGCACGGACGGCTGCCGCTTCCCGCGTCCGCCGACCGGGGCAGTCAGGTCCCGTGCCCCCGCATGTGGGCACCGGACCGTGCCGGAGCTTAGGCTCCGGGCCATGGCGCAGGAGCACTTCAGGGACGGAACGGTCTCGGCCGAAGGCGAGTACGCGGACGGTGAACGCCACGGCCCGTGGACCTTCTACTTCCAGCACGGCGGCGTGAAGGCGAAGGGCACGTACAAGGCCGGCGTGCTGGACGGCGAATGGGTCTGGCACCGCAAGGAGGGCGGCCTGCTCCAGCAGGGGGCGTTCGTGGACGGCGAACAGCACGGCCCGTGGAAGCGCTGGTACGCCGACGGGACGCTCTGGGACGAGGGCTCCTACGACCACGGCAGGAAGACCGGGGAATGGGTCACCCACGACAGGGACGGCAACGTCTCGAAGAGGAAGGTGCACCGGTAAACACGCACGGGGGGGACGCGGCGGAAGCGGCGGATGCGGCAGACGCCGCGGAGAGCTCCACGGCCACCGCACAGCGCTCCCTCGGCGACCCGGGCATCTTCACGGCGCGAAGCCTCGGAATGCTCGGCGCGTTCACGGTCTCCGCTCGGCCCGCCCGCGCTTCCTCCCATACGCCACAGCGGGCCGGCGTACAACCGCTATCTTCCCGGCGCTCATGGTGGCAGGGTCCTCATCAGGTGGAACGGACCCATAGATCGGAGCAGCCTCCATGCACGACGACCGACGCATCGTTGAGGACCGCCTGCGCCGTGTGCTGGCCGAGCGCATCAGGCCCGCCGTGTACAGCAGCCCTCTCGAACTGACCGTGCAGCGGTGGGACGCGCCGGGCGAGCCCGTACCCGTGGCGGAGGGACTGTCCGCGGCGTACGGGCCGTCGAAGGTCGGTGAGCGGTGGGGGCCCGCGTGGGGCACCACGTGGTTCCGGGTGACCGGACGCGTACCGCAGGAGTGGCAGGGCCGCACCGTCGAGGCGGTACTGGACCTCGGTTTCGACCGGGACATGCCCGGCTTCCAGTGCGAGGGGCTGATCTACCGGGCGGACGGTGAAGCCGTCAAGGCGCTCAACCCGCGCAACGACTGGGTGCGTGTCGCGGAGGCGGCGGCCGGCGGCGAGGAGGTGGAGCTGTTCGTCGAGGCGGCGGCGAATCCCATCGTCAACACACCGCAGACGCCGACGTACCAGGGCGACCGGCTGACTTCCAGCGACCGGCCCCTCTACCGGCTGCGGCGGATGGATCTCGCCGTCTTCGAGGCCGAGGTCTGGGAGCTGGTGCAGGACCTGGAGGTCGCCGGCTCGCTGATGCAGGAGCTGCCCCTGGAGGACGCCCGGCGCTGGGAACTGCTGCGTGCGATCGAGGACTCCCTGGACGCCACTGACTTGCATGACATCGTTGGCAGCGCCTCCCGCGCACGCGCCGCGCTGCGCGGTGTGCTCGCCACACCCGCGCGCCCGTCCGCGCACCGCATCAGCGCTGTCGGGCACGCGCACATCGACTCGGCGTGGCTGTGGCCGGTGCGCGAGACCGTGCGAAAGGTGGCCCGTACCGCCTCCAACATGGTCAACCTCATGGACGACCACCCGGAGTTCGTCTTCGCGATGTCCTCCGCCCAGCAGCTCGCCTGGATCAAGGAGCACCGGCCCGAGGTCTACGCGAGGGTGAAGAAGAAGGTGGCGGACGGCCAGTTCGTGCCGGTGGGCGGCATGTGGGTGGAGTCCGACACCAACATGGTCGGCGGCGAGGCCATGGCCCGCCAGTTCGTGTACGGGAAGCGCTTCTTCCTCGACGAGTTCGGCGTGGAGACCAGGGAGGTGTGGCTGCCGGACTCCTTCGGCTACACGGCGGCGATGCCGCAGATCGTGAAGCTGGCGGGCGCGAAGTGGTTCCTCACCCAGAAGATCTCCTGGAGCGAGACGAACAAGTTCCCGCACCACTCCTTCTGGTGGGAGGGCATCGACGGGACACGCGTCTTCACTCACTTCCCGCCGGTGGACACCTACAACTCCGACCTGGGCGGCGCCGAGATGGCGCACGCCGCTCGCAACTACCAGGAGAAGGGCGCCGCCACACGCTCCCTGGCGCCCTTCGGCTGGGGTGACGGCGGCGGCGGCTCCACGCGGGAGATGCTGGCCCGTGCGGAGCGGCTGCGGGACCTGGAGGGTTCACCGAGGGTGACGATCGAGAAGCCCGCGGAGTTCTTCGCCAAGGCCGAGGAGGAGTACGCGGACAAGGCGCCCGTGTGGGCGGGCGAGCTGTATCTGGAGATGCACCGAGGCACGTACACCTCGCAGGCGAAGACCAAGCAGGGCAACCGGCACAGCGAGTCGCTGCTGCGCGAGGCGGAGCTGTGGGCGGCGACGGCGGCCGTACGCACCGGGCACGTATATCCGTACGAGCAGATCGACGCGCTGTGGAAGACGGTGCTGCTCCACCAGTTCCACGACATCCTGCCGGGCTCGTCGATCGCCTGGGTCCACCGTGAGGCACGTGAGACCTACGCACGTGTGCGGGCGGAGCTGGAAGGGATCATCAAGGAGGCGCAGGCGGCGCTCGCCGGGGACGGCGACACCCCGCTCGTCTTCAACGCCGCCCCGCACGCACGGCGCGGAGTCGCGGCCGGCGGCGCCGCCCCGGAGCGTGAACTCGCGCTCGGCACGCCCGTCTCGGCCGAGGAGCGGCCGGGCGGCGGCTGGGTGCTGACGAACGGGCTGCTGCGGATCGAGGTGGACGGGCGCGGCCTGGTCGTCTCCGCCTACGACGAGGACGCACGCCGTGAGAGCGTCGCACCTGGTGCGGCGGCCAACCTCCTCCAGGTGCACCCGGACTTCCCCAACCACTGGGACGCCTGGGACGTGGACGCCTTCTACCGGCACAACGTCACCGACCTCACCGGCACCGACGAGCTGTCGCTGACGGAAGCGGCCGAGGACCGTGCCACCGTCCGCGTCGCTCGTTCCTTCGGTGTCTCCACCGTGGTGCAGCTGCTCACGCTGCGCGCGGGCTCGAGGGTGCTGGACATCGAGACGGAGGTGGACTGGCACGAGACCGAGCAGTTCCTCAAGGCGGCGTTCCCGCTGGATGTGAAGGCGGACCGCTCGGCGGCCGAGACGCAGTTCGGTCACGTCTTCCGCTCCACGCACACCAACACCTCTTGGGAGACGGCCAAGTTCGAGATCTGCGCGCACCGCTGGGTGCAGGTCGAGGAGCCGGGCTGGGGAACCGCCCTGGTCAACGATTCCACGTACGGGCACGACGTCACCCGCGAGATCCGCGAGGACGGCGGCCAGACCACCACGGTGCGGCTGTCGCTGCTGCGCGCCCCCCGCTACCCCGACCCGGAGACCGACCAGGGCACGCACACGCTGCGCTTCGCCCTCGCGCCGGGCGCGACGGTGGGCGACGCCGTACGTGAGGGCCACTGGATCAACCTGCCGGAACGCACCGTGCGGGGCGGTGGAAGCGCTGTCGCCCCCCTGCTCGGAGTGGACAACGATCAGGTGGTGGTCGAAGCCGTCAAGCTGGCGGACGACCGCAGCGGCGATCTGGTGGTGCGGCTGTACGAGTCGCACGGCGGGCGTGCGCGCGCGGTGCTCTCGACGGGGACGCCGGTCACGTCGGTGACCGAGACCGATCTGCTGGAGCGGCCGATCGCGGACGCCCCGCGCCGGGAGCTGTCGGCCGACGGTTCGGTCGAGGTGGCCCTGCGGCCGTTCCAGATCCTCACTCTCCGGCTGGGCAGGGAGGCGTCCGGGCAGTGAACCGCACGCCCGGGTGAGGTGACCGGCGGACGGGCCGGCGTCCGGTTCGCCGGTTTCGCCGGTTCGCCGGGAGACCCGATGTGCACAGCGGCCGGGCCGGGCCGGCGTCCAACCGCCCGGCCGCTGTGCGTCACACCTTCGGTGACGGACGCGTGGACGGCTGCGGCACCGACTCGTCGTCCGGCGACGGCTTGCTGCGCGGCACGGTGATCACGACGCGCAGCCCGCGCGGCTCGTTGGGCGCGTAGGAGATACTCGCCCCGCCGGCGGTGAGCAGAGCCCGCGTGATGGACAGGCCGAGCCCCGACCCGGAGATGTTCTGGTGCCGGTTGCTGCGCCAGAAGCGGTCGCCGATGCGTTCCAGCTCCCCCTCGCTCAGCCCCGGCCCTCCGTCGGCGACGTCGACGCGCACATGGTCTCCCTCGGAGGCGACGCTCACGGTGACGTGCTCGCCCTCCGGGGTGAACTTCACCGCGTTGTCGACCACGGCATCCAGCGCGCTGGACAGCGCCACGGAGTCCGCCCAGCCGGTCGCGGCCGACTGTCCGGCCGACTCCAGCGTGACGCCTTTGCGTTCGGCGACGGGACGCCACGCCTCCACGCGCTCGGCCGCGACCTCCGCCACATCGGTGAGCCGCAGGTCGGCCGGAGAGTGCTCGGCCAGCGCCAGGTCGAGCAGGTCGTCCAGCACCCGCGCGAGCCGCTTGCCCTCTGCCTGGACGGACGCGAACTCCTCGTGCTGTCCGGGCAGCTCCAGTCCGAGCAGCTCGATGCGCAGCAGCAGCGCGGAGAGCGGATTACGCAGCTGGTGCGAGGCGTCCGCCACGAAGGCACGCTGCTGCTCCAGCACGTCCTCGACGTTGTCGGCCATCTCGTTGAACGAACGGGCCAGCCGCCGCAGCTCCGGCGGACCGCCGGAGGCGGCGACGCGGGACTTGAACTTGCCCAGCGCGATCTCGTGGGCGGCCCGGTCCAGCGTCCGTACGGGGCGCAGCACCCACCCCGTCAGGCGCAGCGCGAGGCCGACGGCGAGGAGCATCGCGGCGAACTCGCCCGCGACGATCGGCAGCCAGTCCTGCAGGATGCGTGAACGCAGCTGGTGGGTCGGCGAGTCGGTGAAGACGACGGCCGCCACGTCGCCGTCACGGATGACGGGAGAGGCGACGGCGATACGTGCCTCCCGCTGCCAGGGCCACACCTGAGCCGGGTCATGGCTGCGCCGTCCCGCCAGCGCCTCGGCGAACGCGTCGGCGCCCGCTCCGTCCCCGGGCACCTCCCATCCGTCGGGCGAGGCGGCCATCGCGCGGCCGTCGCGGAGGAAGACACCGGCGTTGATGCCGTACAGCGCGTGGTAGCGGTCGAGCTCGTCCTGGAGGATCTCCCTGCGCTCGTCCTCGTCGTCCGAGGAGGCCACGAACTGTGCGAGCGCGGCGAAGCGCGCGGTGTCGTCGATGCGGTCGACGACGACGCGCTGCTGCTCCGCCGCGGCCTGGCTCGCGGCGAGCGGGAAACCCAGAGCGAGCAGCACCCCGGCGAGCAGGACGATCAGAAGCGGAAGCAGGCGACTGCGCATACCGGACCGAACCGACTCCTCGCGCACCTAGGCCGACAGACCCGGCTCGACGAGCCGGTACCCGACGCCGCGCACCGTCTCGATCAGCGCGGGCAGCTTCAGCTTGGAGCGCAGGGATGCCACGTGGACTTCCAGCGTGCGCCCCGTCCCCTCCCAGCTCGTGCGCCAGACCTCGCTGATGATCTGCTCCCGGCGGAAGACGACACCGGGACGCTGGGCGAGCAGCGCCAGCACATCGAACTCCTTGCGGGTCAGCGCCACCAGCGCTCCGTCGACGGTCACCTTGCGGGTGGGCAGTTCGATCACGACCCGGCCCAGGTCGATCGTGCTTCCGGAGGCCGCGGAACCGCCGGCCGTGTCCTCCGCGCCTGCGGCCTCGGCGCTCTCCTCGGGGGCGGAGCGGCGGCTGACGGCGTGGATACGGGCCAGGAGCTCCCCGGTGTCGTAGGGCTTGACCACGTAGTCGTCGGCGCCGAGGTTGAGGCCGTGGATGCGCGAGCGTACGCCGCCGCGGGCCGTGACCATGATCACGGGGGTGGAGCTGATCTTCCGGATGCGGCCGCACACCTCGAAGCCGTCCTGGTCGGGCAGGCCGAGATCGAGCAGGACCACCCCGAAGGGGGCCGCGTCGCCGGAGGGCAGCAGCTCCCGGAGCGCCTCCTCGCCGTTGCGGGCGTGCACGACCTCGAAGCCGTGCCGTTCGAGCACGGCGGAGAGCGCCGCGGCGACATGGTTGTCGTCCTCGACGAGCAGAAGCCTCATCCGGACCTCCCTCCGCGGTGCCGTGCCGACCCTGCGGCGAGTGTGCCCTGGCAGTGCATCCACCCGTAATTGCGCAGGTGAGTCAAGGGGTTCCTCGCCGTAAGGGGGTTTCCGTTATGCAGCCGGTACGGCACAGTGAGCGACGCGCTGCCGTTCCGGCTCGGCGTGGCCCGCTCTTCGTGCGGTGTTCCGCTCCGCGACGGGATCGTTATGCTCAATTTCCCCTCAGATGTAATGACGCTGGTGGTAGAGGCTCATTAGTGTCCTCGCAACCGACGAGGACGGAGCTACACGCCGATGAGCGAAGTATCGGTGACCAAGGACGCCGCGCCGGCCGCGGACGACCTGGTCGTACTGGACAACGTCAACAAGCATTTCGGCGCGCTGCATGTGCTCCAGGACATCGACCTGACCATTGCGCGCGGAGAGGTCGTCGTCGTCATCGGGCCCTCGGGGTCAGGCAAGTCCACATTGTGCCGCACCATCAACCGCCTGGAGACGGTCGACTCCGGCAGCATCTCCATCGACGGCAGGCCGCTGCCCCAGGAGGGCAAGGCGCTGGCCAAGCTGCGCTCCGACGTCGGCATGGTCTTCCAGGCCTTCAACCTCTTCGCACACAAGACGGTGCTGGAGAACGTGATGCTCGGACAGACCAAGGTCCGGCGCACGGAGAAGCAGGCCGCCGAGAAGAAGGCACGCGCGCTGCTCGACCGGGTGGGCGTGGGCAACCAGGCCGACAAGTACCCGGCGCAGCTCTCCGGAGGGCAGCAGCAGCGGGTGGCCATCGCCCGCGCGCTCGCCATGGACCCCAAGGTGATGCTCTTCGACGAGCCCACCTCCGCGCTCGACCCCGAGATGATCAACGAGGTCCTCGAGGTGATGAAGCAGCTCGCCGACGAGGGCATGACGATGGTCGTCGTCACCCACGAGATGGGCTTCGCGCGCTCCGCCGCGAACCGGGTCGTCTTCATGTCCGACGGCCGGATCGTCGAGGAGGCGACACCGGAGCAGTTCTTCAACAACCCCCGCAGCGACCGGGCGAAGGACTTCCTCGCGAAGATCCTTCACCACTGACGTGTCCGCCGGGCCGAGCGGGGTCCCCGCAGTGGGCGGACCGGCACCCCGGCGCCCCGGTCCGCCGGCCGCCACCCCACCGGCAGTCGGACGCCGCCCCGCAGAATCACTGAGCAAGGGATGTTCCTCATGAAGTTCCGCAAGACCGCCGCCTCGGCGGCCGTGGTCCTCTCCGTCGTGCTGTCGGCCTCCGCCTGCGGAGGCAAGGAGGGCACCGCCGGCGACAAGCCGGGCGGTGACACCGACAAGAAGGCTCTGCCGGAGTACAAGGTCGCCGAGGACGTCGACGTCGACTCGCCGGTGCTGAAGAAGGCGCAGAAGCGCGGCAAGCTGATCATCGGCGCCAAGTCCGACCAGCCCTACCTCGGCTTCCAGGACCCCTCCTCCAAGGAGTACGAGGGCTTCGACATCGAGGTCGCCAAGATGGTCGCCGCCGACCTGGGCTTCGACCCGGAGAAGGAGGTCACCTTCAAGACGATCGACTCCTCGATCCGGGAGACCGCCATCTCCAAGGGCCAGGTCGACCTGATGGTCGGCACCTACACCATGAACGACGAGCGCAAGAAGCAGGTCAGCTTCGCGGGCCCGTACTACATGGCCGGCCAGGACCTGCTCGTCCGCAAGGACGAGAAGTCGATCAAGGGCCCGGACAGCATCAAGGGCAAGAAGATCTGCTCGATCACCGGCTCCACGCCGCTGCAGAACATCAAGGACAACCAGGACAAGTACGGCGCCGAGGCAGTCGAGTTCGGCAAGTACACCGACTGCGTCAAGCAGCTTCTGGACGGCCAGGTCGACGCCATGACGACCGACGACGCCATCCTCAAGGGCTACGCCGCCGAGCGTCCCACCAAGCTCAAGGTCGTCGGTGAGACCTTCAGCGACGAGCCCTACGGCATCGGCCTGAAGAAGGACGACAAGGAGCTCCAGACGGCCGTTCTCGACGCCGTCGAGGCCCACCAGAAGGACGGCAGCTACAAGAAGGCGTACGACGCGACGCTCGGCCGTTCCGGCTCGAAGTTCGAGGAGCCCCCGGCCCTCGAGCGCTGACCCCGGCCGACCGCCGGCCGACCGCGCCACCCGCGTCCCGTACGCCCGCACACGCGGGCGGGCGTACGGGACGCGGCATTCCCTGACCGCCCTGCGGAGACCCTATGAATGTTCTGCTCGACCACCTGGACCTGTTCCGCGACGGCTTCCTCGGAACGGTCTCGCTGACCGCGACCAGCGCTCTGCTCGCGCTCGTGCTGGGCGTGCTCATAGCCGGCTTCCGGGTCTCGCCCGTGCCGCCCCTGCGTGCGTTCGGCACCGTGTGGGTGACGCTGTTGCGCAACACCCCGTTGACACTGCTGTTCCTGGTGGCCTTCTTCGTGCTGCCGCAGATCGTCTTCCCCGGCATCAGCTCGTACGTCCTCGGCGTGCTGGCGCTCGGTTTCTACACCTCGGCCTTCGTGTGCGAGGCGGTGCGCTCCGGCATCAGCACCGTCCCGCTCGGGCAGGCGGAGGCGGCCCGCAGCCTGGGCATGACCTTCGTGCAGACGCTCCGCATGGTCGTACTGCCGCAGGCGACACGTACCGTGCTGCCGCCGCTGAGCAGCATCATCATCGCGCTCACGAAGAACTCGGCCATCGCGGGCGCCTTCAACAACCCCGAACTCTTCAGCGTCCAGAAGGTGCTGAGCGACAAGGGCTTCAACGTCATGGTCATCTTCGTCTGGGTGGCCCTCGCCTACCTCGTTCTCGTCTTCCTCATCAGCGGCTTCTTCCGGCTGCTCGAGCGGAAGCTGGAGGTCGCCCGATGAGCTCCGTCCTCTTCGACACCCCGGGCCCCAAGGCCCGCATGCGCAACCGCATCTACGCCGTGGCCGGCACGGGCGCACTGCTCGCACTCCTCGCCTTCATCGTCTACCGGCTGGCGGCCAAGGGGCAGCTGGACGGCGCGATGTGGGACATCTTCAACTACGCGGGCGTGCGCAACTCCATCGCGAACGGCCTCATCAGCACGCTGCAGGCGTTCGCGATGGCCGGAGTTCTCTCCCTGCTGCTCGCGGCACTGCTGGCCGTGGGCCGGCTCTCCGACCACAAGGCCGTGAGCTGGGTGGCGACCGGAGTCATCGAACTCTTCCGCGCCGTACCGCTGCTGATCACCATCTACGTGCTGTGGGTGGGCTTCTTCACCAGCGACCCGCTGTGGGCTGTGGTCATCGGTCTCACGCTCTACAACGGCGCCGTACAGGCGGAGGTGCTCCGCGCGGGCATCCTCTCCGTCCCCAAGGGACAGAGCGAGGCGGCCTACGCGCTGGGGATGAACAAGACCCAGGTGATGATCACGGTACTCATCCCGCAAGCCGTACGGGCCATGCTGCCGACGATCGTCAGTCAGCTCGTCGTCACGCTCAAGGACACCTCTCTGGGCTTCGTCATCACCTACGAGGAACTGCTCTACGCGGGACGCCAGATGGCCAGCACCATCCTCGTCGACGGCGAGAACCCCTACGTCCCCGTCGTCCTCGTCTTCGGTGCGATCTACGTCGCGATGTGCCTCGCGCTCTCGGCGTTCGCCAACTGGATCGAGAAGCGAGGGCGCCGGGCCAAGACGGGCATCAAGGTGGCCGAGGCACAGCCGGCGACCCCCGAGGCCGCCCCCGGCGGAGGGCCCGCCGCCTGACGGAGCGGGTCTGACGGAGCGGGCCTCCCGCCTCCCGCCTCCCGACGCACGTGGCGCACGTACATGCCGTACGTGCGCCACGTGCGTACGTGCGTCGGGCGCCACGTGCGTGGCGTGCTGATGCTTCGGGGAGCGCTGGGAAGCAGCGGGAAGAGGCGACCCTGACTTGTCATGATCTGTCCGGGCGCCCGGCTCCGTGGAGCCCCCGCAGCTTGACGGGTGCTCCCGCACTGGGTTGCATACATTCCGTGATCGTGCGCACGGCTCCACCTGTTCCCACATCCCCCTCGTCGGCCGCCTGCGCGGCCTGGGCGGCTCGTGGTGCCCTGCGGCGCCCGGAGACGCGCGCGTGAGCGAATCCGAAGTCATCGTCGTCGGTGCGGGACCGACCGGGCTCGCGCTGTCGCTGGCCCTGGCCAGGTTCGGGGTGCCCTCGCTCGTACTGGACAGCGGCGACGGCGAGGTCGTCCCCCGCGCCGCCCGCAGTTGCCTGCTGCGGCCCGACACCGCGGCCTGGCTGCCCGTCGGCGGCGCCCCGCCCGCACTCCCGGCCGCACGCTGGACGCACTGGCGTACACGACGGCGTCAGCAGCCCGTGCAGGACGTGGAGTTGACGCAGGAGACCGCGCCCTTCCACCTGGAACAGCACACACTGGAACGCGGGCTACGGACCGCACTCGCACAGGAGAAGCTCGCCCGCGTCCTCCCCGGCAGCCACCTCGACATCCTCGAACAGGACGCGGCGGGCATCACCGCACACACCCGGCCGCGCGGCTCCGGCGGCGAACCCGCACGCGGCGGCGGCACATGGTGGCGCGGCAGCTATCTGGTGGGCTGCGACGGCGCCCGGTCGACCGTACGGAAGCTGCTGGGCGTGCGCTTCCCCGGACGCACCGCCGTCGAACGGCACGCCGTCGCCGCGCTGCGGACCGAACTCCCGTGGGAGACCGAAGCGGGGACCGAAGCCCTGCTGGACCGCGACCTCGGCGGCGCCCACCGCGAAGTCACGGCACGGCCGCTGCCCGGCGGGGTGTGGCGACTGGACTGGCTGCTCCCGCCACGCGGCGAACTCGTCACCCCTGAGGCGCTGCTGGACCGCGTCCACTCCACCCTCGCCCAGTGGTACGGCACCGGGCGGGGCCGGAAGTCCGGTGCCGCCGAGCCGGGCCCCTACGAACTCCTCGACACCGGTGTGCACACCTCGCACCAGCGTCTCGCCCGGAACTGGCGTGTCGGACGTGCCTTCCTCGCCGGGGACGCCGCCCACCAAGTCGGCGCACTGGGCGTGCAGTCCGTGGACGAAGGACTTCGCGACGCCGCCAACCTGGCGTTCAAACTCGCCGTGGCCTGGCACGACGCGGGCGGTGTACGAGGCCCGCGCGTCGACCGGGACGCCCTGGAGACACTGCTCGACAGCTACGAGGCCGAGCGGCGGGGCGCCGTCGGTGCCCGGCTCCGCGCAGTCGACCAGGCGCTGCCGGTGGCGCGCCGGGACGGCGGCGGACTGCGCGGGATACTGCCCGGCAGCTCCCGCACGACGCTGGAGCTGCTGACGGACGGGCACCTGGGACGCGGACTGCTGGGGGCGCCCGCCGCCTACAGGCGCTCGCCACTGGCGCCGCCGGCCGGCTCCGTCGACTCGGTGCTCGTCGGCACCCGGCCGGGAGCACCCGTGGACGACGTACCGGTCATCGCCCTGAACGGCGAGCGGGGGCGGTTGCGGGAGCGACTGTGCGGCAGGGGCGGCGAACTGCTGGTGGTGCTCGTGGCTCCCGGCACCGGGGTGTGGGACAGCCGGCACTGGCTGTCGGCGGGGATGATGCCCGAACTGGCGCGCGCGGTGGAGGCGTTGCCGCTGCGGGCCGAGCTGTTGGTGACCGAGGACTACCCGGGGGCGACCGCCCACACGGTGCTGGTGATACGGCCGGACGGGCATCTCGTGGCGGCGCTGCCCGGACCTCGCATCGGTCAGCTGCGGGCCTGCGCGGACGCGGTGCGTGGCGGCACGCTCAACCTTCCCGGCCGACGGCAGGCATCGGGGGAGGCACGCCGGTAGCGGGCCTGTGGTCCACCGTCGGCACCGTCACACCGGCTCAGCGGCTCAGCGGCTCAACGGCTCAACGGCTCAACGATTCAGGGGCGCAGCGCCGGGCGACCGCAGGGGTGTTCGGCGGCCGCCATTGCCGTTGTGCACGTCTTCGGCCGCTCAGTCATCCGGCAGATACCGCTCCAGCAACTCCGGGTCCTCGCCCTCTTCCTCCAGAGCCTGACGGACCACGCGCAGTGCGATGCCCTCGCCGTACCCCTTGCGTGCCAGCATCCCGGCGAGGCGGCGGATGCGCTTGTTGCGCTCCAGCCCCCGGGTGGCGCGCAGCCTGCCCTCGACCAGCGCGCGCGCCGTCTCCGCCTCCCGCTCGGAGTCGAGCTGCCCCACGGCCTCGTCGATGACCGCCGGCTCCACACCCTTGGTACGCAGTTCACGGGCGAGTGCCCTGCGCGCCAGCCCCTTGCTGTGGTGCCGGGACTCGACCCAGGCGTCCGCGAACGAGACGTCGTCGATCAGCCCGACCTCCTCGAATCGGGAGAGCACCTCCTGTGCGGCGTCCTCGGGAATGTCGCGCTTGCGCAGGGCATCGGCAAGCTGCTGCCGGGTACGCGGCGTCCCGGTCAGCAGCCGCAGGCAGATGGCACGCGCCTGCTCCGCCGGGTCCCGGTCCTGGGCATGTCCCGCTTCCGACCGGAGGGTGCCGCCGGCGTCCTCGGACTCCTGCGGGCCTCCGCCAGCGTCCGGATCACCGGGTCCGTCGGTGGAGGTACGTCCCACGCGACCGCGTGCACGGCCGCGCCGTGTGCGCGGTGATCCCACCTCGGCCCTCGACGAGGTGGGATCACCGCTGTCTTCGCGCACCGGCCACTGGCTGCGCCGTGTCACGGATCAGCTCTTCGCGGCGGCCGACTTGGCCGCCTTGGCCTTCGACGCGGGAGCAGCCGCCGCCTTGGCCGCGGGAGGCTGCGCCGGTCCCGCGCCCGCCGCATCGGCGCCGGGCTCCGCCTCGGGCTCCTGCGGTGTCAGCCCGACACCGAGCTTCTCCTTGATCTTCTTCTCGATCTCGTTGGCCAGGTCGGGGTTGTCACGGAGGAAGTTGCGGGCGTTCTCCTTGCCCTGCCCCAACTGGTCGCCCTCGTAGGTGTACCAGGCGCCGGACTTGCGGATGAATCCGTTCTCCACACCCATGTCGATCAGCCCGCCCTCACGGCTGATGCCATGGCCGTAGAGGATGTCGAACTCGGCCTGTTTGAACGGCGGGGCGACCTTGTTCTTGACGATCTTGACGCGGGTGCGGTTGCCCACCGCGTCGGTGCCGTCCTTGAGCGTCTCGATCCGGCGGATGTCGAGCCGCACCGACGCGTAGAACTTCAGCGCACGGCCACCGCTGGTGGTCTCGGGCGAGCCGAACATGACGCCGACCTTCTCGCGGAGCTGGTTGATGAAGATCGCCGTGGTCTTGGAGTGGCTGAGCGCGCCGGTGATCTTCCGCAGCGCCTGGCTCATCAGGCGGGCCTGGAGGCCGACATGGGAGTCGCCCATCTCGCCCTCGATCTCCGCCCGCGGGACCAGCGCGGCCACGGAGTCGATGACGATCAGGTCGAGCGCGCCCGAACGGATCAGCATGTCGACGATTTCCAGGGCCTGTTCGCCGTTGTCCGGCTGGGAGAGGATCAGCGAGTCCGTGTCGACGCCGAGCTTCTTCGCGTACTCGGGGTCGAGTGCGTGTTCCGCGTCGACGAACGCGACCGTGCCGCCCGACTTCTGCGCGTTGGCCACCGCGTGCAGCGTCAGGGTCGTCTTGCCGGACGACTCCGGGCCGTAGACCTCGACGACACGGCCGCGCGGCAGACCGCCGACACCGAGAGCGACGTCGAGGGCGGTGGACCCGGTGGGGATGATCTCGATCGGCTCGTTCGGCCGCTCCCCCATGCGCATCACGGCGCCCTTGCCGAACTGCCGTTCAATCTGCGCGAGGGCTGTTTCGAGCGCCTTCTCGCGGTCGGTTTCTGCCATCGGTGCCACCCGGTTTGCTTGAGTCGATCGCTTCACGTCAACGACGCTAGCGGCTGCCACTGACAATCGCCCCGGATCTCGCTCCGGGGCGAGGGGGCAGGAACGGGAGTACCCGCCAGGAGCTCCATGAGAATCGATGTTCGATTTTCGCGTCAAGTCGCCCCGGTTTGCTGTGGATAACCCACGAAAGCGCTGCTCAGGAACGTGCTCCCGGTTGGAGACGCAACGAAGTACCGCACCCGCCCTCGCCGGGCTTCCCCTGCGTCCGTGCGCCGGCACTCACGGACGCGGCCGCCCACGCCGGGCTCCTCTCATCTCCTCTCGGCGGGAACGTCCATGACGGCACAGACCGTCCGCCACACCTGCTTCGCGTCCCACCCCGCGTCGAGCGCCTCGCAGACCGTACGGCCGCCGAGTTCCGCCATCACATGGTCCCGGGCGAAGGAGTCCGCGTAAGCCTCCCCGAAGTGGTCCGCCATCCGCTGCCAGAAGTCCGTCAACCGCATGTCACCCAGTATCCAGCCCTTCCGCGCCGGACCCGACCCGCCTGACCCAGCGCCCGCACGCCCGCGGTGACGAGCACCGCCGCCGCGATCACGACGAGGAAGGGCGCACGCGGGAGCAGCGCGACGAATGCCGCGGACAGCCCCGCGGCCCTGGCGTCGACCAGAAGCGCACCACCGTCGCTGAAAGTCTGCTGCGCGGTGAGCGCCGCGAGCAGCGCGACCGGAAGCAGCGTCACCAGCCTCCTCACGAAGGGGCGTTCGAGCATGCCCTCGGGCACGGACAGTCCGAGCAGCCTTGCCCCGTAGCAGGCGACCGCGGTCACCGCGAGAGCCGTCCAGACGGTCACGTGGCCTCCCCTCCCGTCCTCCTGGCGACGCGCCCCCGCACCACCAGAACGGCCGGTGCCGCCAGTGCCGCGAGCAGCACCGGCACCCCGCCGGGAAGTACGGGCAGCAGGCCCAGACCCACCACGGCCGCCAGTGCCGCGGTGATCCGTGCGGAGGCCGTACGCAGCATGGGGGCCAGCAGGGCGAGGAAGACCGCCGGCCCGGCCGCGTCCAGCCCCCAGCGCCGGGTGTCCCCCAGGGCGTCCGCGCCCATCGCGCCGAGCAGCGTGGTGAGGTTCCACAGCACGAAGACGGTCACGCCGGTGACGGTGAAGCCGATACGGGCGTCGCGCCAGCCCTTCTGGGCCAGGGCGACCGCCGCGGTCTCGTCGATGACCAGGTGGGCGGCGAAGGGACGCGTGAGCCGTGGCAGCCGGAGCAGCGTGGCCAGACGCAGGCCGTAGAAGGTGTTCCGCACTCCCAGGAAGAACGCGCCCGCCGCGGCGGTGAGCGGGCTCGCTCCCGCCGCGAGTGCTCCCACGAGTGCGAACTGGGACGCCCCGGTGAAGACGAACAGGCTGAGCGCGCAGATTTGCGGAAGGCTGAGCCCCGCGCCCACGGCCGTCACGCCGAAGGCGAAGCCGGACAGCCCCACCGCGACTCCCACGCCGAGCGCGTCACGTATGACCGCGCGGTCCTCGCCCGCCGTCCCGGAAGGCCCGGCCGGCGGCTGGGAGGGGTCTGTCTGTTCGAGCACGGGCCCACGCTGGGCGAGGCGGGGCTGCCCGGTCACGTGCGTTCTTCCGGCTCACGCCCCGGGACCGCGCCCGTCCCGGAGCGCCGCCGCCAGGACGCCCGCCGCCGGGACGCCCGCCGTCTGCGCCGTGCGGCGGCGTTGTCAGCGCCGGGGTGCACGATGGATCCCATGGGTCAGACGTCACCGGCCTCGGCGCTCGAGGTCTTCTCCCCCGCGACGCGCGCCTGGTTCACGGGGGCGTTCCGCGCGCCCACCGCCGCGCAGGCGGGGGCCTGGCGTGCCCTGGCCGAGGAGTCGGACACCCTGGTCGTCGCCCCCACGGGCTCCGGCAAGACCCTGGCCGCCTTCCTCGCCTCCCTGGACAGGCTCGCCTCCACGCCCCCGCCCGCCGACCCGCTCAAACGCTGCCGTGTGCTGTACGTCTCGCCTCTGAAGGCTCTCGCGGTCGATGTGGAGCGCAATCTGCGCAGTCCGCTGACGGGCATCCGCCAGGAGGCGCTGCGGCTGGGCCTGTCCGAGCCGGACATCAGGGTCGGCATCCGTTCCGGTGACACCCCGGCCGCCGAGCGCCGCTCGCTGGCCCGCCGGCCGCCCGACATCATGATCACGACGCCCGAGTCGCTGTTCCTGATGCTCACCTCCGCGGCCCGCGAGGCCCTCTCGGGTGTGGAAACGGTGATCCTCGACGAGGTCCACGCCGTGGCCGGCACCAAGCGCGGCGCCCATCTGGCTCTCTCCCTCGAGCGGCTCGACGAGATCCTCGAGCGTCCTGCGCGGCGGATCGGACTCTCCGCGACGGTACGTCCCGTGGACGAGGTGGCCCGGTTCCTCTCACCGCAGCGCAGGGCGACGGTGGTGCAGCCGCCGTCCGGCAAGGAGTTCGACCTGTCGGTGGTCGTGCCGGTCGAGGACATGGGGGAGCTGGGCGGTTCGCCCGCCCAGGACAGCACCGCTCCGCAGAGCGACGGCCCCGGTGGCGGCGGGAAGCCGTCCATCTGGCCGTCGGTGGAGGAGCGCATCGCCGATCTCGTGCAGGCGCACCGCTCGACGATCGTCTTCGCCAACTCCCGCCGGCTGGCGGAGCGACTGTGCAACAGGCTCAACGAGATCGCCTACGAGCGGGCGACGGGCGAGCCCATGCCCGAGCACCACTCCCCCGCCGAGCTGATGGCGGAGGCGGGCTCGGCCAGGGGAGCGCCCCCGCTGCTCGCCCGCGCGCACCACGGCTCGGTCTCCAAGGACCAGCGCGCCCTGGTCGAGGAGGAGCTGAAATCGGGGCGGCTGCCCGCCGTGGTGGCGACCTCCAGCCTGGAGCTGGGCATCGACATGGGGGCGGTGGATCTGGTCGTACAGGTCGAGTCGCCGCCGTCCGTGGCGTCCGGGCTGCAGCGGGTGGGCCGTGCGGGCCATCAGGTCGGTGCGGTCTCGGCGGGTGTCGTCTTCCCCAAGTACCGCGGCGACCTGGTGCAGTCGGCGGTCGTCACGGAACGGATGCGTCAGGGCGCCATCGAGGCTCTGCGCGTCCCGGCCAATCCGCTGGACGTGCTGGCTCAGCAGCTCGTCGCGATGGTCTCGGTGGACACGTGGGACGTGGAGGAGCTGCTGCTGCTCGTCCGCCGTGCCGCTCCCTTCTCCTCCCTGCCGGAGTCGGCGTACCACGCGGTGCTGGACATGCTGGCGGGACGCTATCCGTCCGACGCGTTCGCGGAGTTGAGGCCCCGTCTGGTCTGGGACCGGGTGGCGCAGACGGTCCGCGGCCGGCCGGGCGCGCAGCGGCTCGCCGTCACCTCGGGGGGCACGATCCCGGACCGCGGCCTGTTCGGTGTCTTCCTGGCCGGTGCCGATCCGAAGAAGGGCGGGGGCCGGGTCGGTGAGCTGGACGAGGAGATGGTCTACGAGTCGCGGATCGGGGACGTCTTCACGCTGGGCACCACGTCCTGGCGGATCGAGGACATCACCCGCGACCGCGTGCTGGTCTCGCCCGCACCGGGCGTCGCGGGCCGGCTGCCGTTCTGGAAGGGCGATCAGCTGGGGCGTCCCCTGGAGTTGGGGCGTGCGCTGGGCGCGTTCCTGCGGGAGGTCGGCTCGCTCACGCAGGAGGCCGCAAGGGAGCGGCTGTCCGCTGCCGGGCTCGACACACTGGCCGTCACAAACCTGCTCGCCTACCTCGGCGAGCAGCGCGACGCCTGCGGCCACGTGCCCGACGACCGCACGATCGTCGTGGAGCGCTTCCGTGACGAGCTGGGCGACTGGCGCGTGGTCGTGCATTCACCCTTCGGCGCCCAGGTGCACGCGCCCTGGGCTCTCGCCCTCGGCGCCCGGCTGACCGAGCGGCACGGCATGGACGCCCAGGTCATGCACGCCGACGACGGGCTCGTGCTGCGGCTGCCCGACGCCGATCTGATGGGGCTGGACCTGCTTGAGGAGGAGACCTCTGGCGGGGACGCCGCTTTCGACTCCGGTCAGGCTCCGGTCGGCGTCTCCGACGTCCTCTTCGACAAGGGCGACGTCGAGCAGATCGTCACCGACCAGGTCGGCGGTTCGGCCCTCTTCGCCGCCCGCTTCCGCGAGTGCGCTGCCCGGGCGCTGCTGCTGCCGCGGCGCAGCCCCGGCAAGCGCACCCCGCTGTGGCAGCAGCGGCAGCGGGCGGCGCAACTGCTGCAGGTCGCTTCCGAGTTCGGCTCCTTCCCGATCGTGCTGGAGGCGGTGCGCGAGTGCCTGCAGGACGTCTTCGACGTGCCGGGCCTGTCCGAGCTGATGGGCGACATCGAGTCGCGCCGCGTCCGCGTGGTGGAGGTCACCACCAACGACCCCTCGCCGTTCGCCCGGTCTCTGCTGTTCGGCTACGTCGCGCAGTATCTGTACGAGGGCGACTCGCCGCTGGCCGAGCGCCGTGCCGCCGCGCTCTCGCTGGACTCCCGGCTGCTGGCGGAGCTGCTGGGCCAGGCGGAGCTGCGGGAGCTGCTGGACGCGGAGGTTCTGGGTGAGCTGGAGCGCGAGCTGCAGTGGCTCACTGAGGACCGGCGCGTCAAGGACGCCGAAGGGGTTGCCGATCTGCTCCGGCTCCTGGGACCGCTGACCACGGACGAACTGCGGGAGCGGGGCGCCGACCCGCAGTGGGCGGCCGACCTGGAAGCCGCTCGCCGTGCCGTGCGCGTCCGTGTCGCGGGACGGCAGCACTTCGCGGCCGTGGAGGACGCGGGCCGGCTGCGGGACGCTCTGGGGGCCGCGCTGCCGGTGGGCGTGCCCGAGGCGTTCACCGAGCCGGTGCCCGACCCGCTGGGTGACCTCCTGGCCCGGTACGCGCGTACGCACGGGCCGTTCATGTCCGCGGACGCCGCCTCACGTTTCGGTCTGGGCACGGCGGTCGCAGAGGGGGCGCTGCAGCGTCTCGCGGCGGGCGGCCGTCTCGTGCAGGGCGAGTTCCATCCGGCGGGGGTGGGGCAGGAGTGGTGCGACCCCGCGGTGCTGCGCCGGCTGCGGCGCCGTTCCCTGGCCGCGCTGCGGCACGAACTGGAACCGGTGCCGCCGCCGGCGCTCGCGGCGTTCCTCCCGCAGTGGCAGCACCTGGGGACGGGCAGTGTGCGCGGCACCGACGGACTGGTGCGTACGGTCGAGCAGTTGCAGGGCGCGCCGGTGCCCGCGTCGGCTCTGGAGAAGCTGGTGCTGCCGGGCCGCGTACGGGACTACAGCCCGGCTCTGCTGGACGAACTGACCACGTCCGGAGAGATCGTCTGGGCGGGTGCCGGCTCGCTGCCGGGCAAGGACGGCTGGCTCTCCCTCTATCCTGCCGACACCGCCCCGCTCCTCCTCCCGCCGCCGCTGCCACTGGAGCTGACGCCGCTTCACCGCGCCGTCCTGGAGGCGCTGGGCGCCGGTTACGGGCTGTTCTTCCGTCAGATCGCCGACCATGTGCGTGCCGGCACCGACCCGGCCGTGACCGATCCTCAACTGGCCGACGCCCTGTGGGAGCTGGCCTGGTCGGGCCGGGTCAGCAACGACTCGCTGGCCCCGCTGCGCGCCCTCCTCGGTTCCGGCCGCACCGCGGGGGCCACCGCCCACCGGGCCAAGCGGGCGGCGCCCCGCGGGCGTTACGGCTCGCTGACCGCCGCCGCTGTCCGCACCGGTACGAACCGGCCCGCCGCTTCCCGTAACGGCCCGCCGACCGTCGCCGGCCGCTGGTCCCTGCTGCCCGAGGCCGAGACCGACGCCACGCACCGCGCGCACGCCCTGGCCCGCACCCTGATGGACCGGCACGGCATCGTGACGCGGGGCGCGGTCGCCGCCGAGGGGGTGCAGGGCGGATTCTCCGCCGCCTACCGGGTGCTGGCGGCCTTCGAGGAGAGCGGCCAGGCCCGCCGGGGGTATGTCGTCGAGGGCCTGGGCGCGGCCCAGTTCGCGATGGACGGCGCCATCGACCGGCTGCGTGCCGTGCACACCGCACGGGAACGGGAAGCTCACGTACGGGCGGTGGTCCTCGCCGCCGCCGACCCCGCCAACGCCTACGGCGCGGCTCTGCCCTGGCCGGAGGCCCCCGAGGGCGCCACCCACAAGCCCGGGCGCAAGGCGGGATCGGTGGTCGTCCTGGTCGGCGGTGAGCTGACCCTCTACATGGAGCGCGGCGGCAGGACACTGCTGGCCTGGCCGGGCGGCAACCCGCCCGGCACACAGGCCGGTCAGGCCCCTTCCCCTGATGCCTCACCGGCCCTGGCCACCGCCGCCGAGGCGCTGGCGCGTGCGGCGCAGGAGGGCGCCCTCGGCACGGTCACCGTGGAGCGGGTCAACGGGGCGTCCGCTCTGGGCTCCCCCATCGGAACGCTGCTGGAGGGCGCGGGTTTCCACGCCACGCCCAAGGGCCTGCGGCTGCGCGCTCGGTAGCGGGAGGAAGTCGTGCCCGAAGGAGACACCGTCTGGTACAGCGCACACCGGCTGCACGAGGCCCTCGGCGGACGGACCCTGTCCCGTACGGACTTCCGGGTGCCGCAGATCGCCACGGCCGATCTCACCGGACGCAGGGTCCTCGAAGTCGCCCCACGGGGAAAGCACATCCTCATGCGCGTCGAGGGCGGCGTCACCATCCACTCGCACCTCGGGATGGAGGGCGCCTGGCGCATCAGCACCCCTTCGGGCCGTACGCGCGGCGGAGGCGGCCCGGCGCACCAGATCCGGGCGGTCCTCGCCGCAGACACCACGACCGCCACCGGATACCGGCTCCCCCTTCTCGAACTGCTGCGCACAGTTGAGGAGTCGACCGCTCTGGGACATCTGGGCCCCGACCTTCTGGGCGCCGACTGGGACGGCGACGAGGCCGGGCGCCGCCTGTCGGCCCAGCCCGGCCGCCCCCTGGTGGAAGCCCTGCTGGACCAGCGCAATCTCGCCGGGATCGGAAACGTCTACGCCAGCGAACTGTGCTTCCTCGCCGGCACATCGCCCTGGACCCCGGTCGGCGAGCTCACCGCGCCGCTGCCCGTCCGGCTGCTCGGCGCGGCGAAGAGGCTGCTGGAGGCGAACAAGGACCGCCTCGCCCGCCGTACGACCCGTGCCCCCGGCGGAGTTGACCGCGACCGCGCCCTGTGGGTGTACGGACGTACGGGCCGGCCCTGCCACCGCTGCGGCGCCCTCGTGCGCGCGGGTCCGCACGGCCCGCCCCAGCGGCTGCGTACCGCCTTCTACTGCCCCCGCTGCCAGCCGGGCCCGCACCCGGGCTGAGTCAGCGGCCGCACGCGTGGGACGGGTGGGACGGGCGGGACGGGCAGCCACGCCCGCACGGCGCGGAGGAGCCCTGCCGGGCCGGGCAGGTCCCCTGTCAGCCGCGCCGGTCCCCGCGCGACCGCTGATCTGCCCTGTACCTCCTGACTGTCGGGCGCTTCCCCCCACGGCGGGACGACTCACCGCCACGCCCGCGCTCCTCGTCACCTGACCACGGGCCCCACAGCCGCACATGGACCGGCAGCACTCCCAGCCCCCATCCGAGGACGGCGGCCAGAGCCGTCTCCTCCGGGCCGCTCCCGCCGCCCTCCGGGCGCCACACCGCGCACGCCCAGCACATGCCGCCGACCACCGAGAGGACGCAGCGCGACAGCAGTGAGCGGCTCGGCGCCGTCATCTCACCTCCCGCTGCCCGGATCGGGACTACGCACCGTCCATGTTCACGCACCGTGCGCAATCGCGCGACCACACACGAAGGCCCCACCGGACCTGCCGGTGGGGCCTTCGACGATCAGAACAGTGTGCGCGCCGTGCGAGACGCGTCAGGCCGCGACCACGTCCACGGCCTCCGCAGGCGCCTTGATCGTCACACGCTCGTCCGGAACGCCTGTGACGGATGTCACGGAGACGGGGTTGAGCACCGTACGGCGCATCGGCGCAGGCACCGTGTCGCTCGCGGCGGACTCTGCCAGCTCCGCGAGGGCCAGCTCGTCGCTGACTTCCCGCATGAGCTCGGACATCCGCACGTCCAGCGCATCACAGATCGAGGACAGCAGCTCCGAAGATGCTTCCTTCTGGCCACGCTCGACCTCGGAGAGATACCCGAGCGAAACCCGGGCAGATGAAGAGACTTCGCGCAGGGTCCGGCCCTGGCGCTGGCGCTGCCGACGCAGCACGTCACCCAGCAGGCGACGGAGCAGAATCATCGGTGCTCCTCCCTCTCAACGCGCGGCGTCTTCCACAGCTTGATACCCACCACCCCAGGGGGCGTGAATCCTTCAGCATCCACCGTACCGCCTCGGGCTGTGCCCGTGCGGGGAGCGATGTCGTGTTCACTCAGGGCTGCAAACATCCATTCCCCCCGTCTTGTTCCGTACTCTTCGGCCGCGCACCGCCCGCGAGTTCATCGCGAAGCAGCCCCAGTACGCCGGTGACGCTCCCCTTACGGATCGTCGCGCGGTCCCCGTCCAGTCTCAGCTCGCGCACGACGGTCCTGCCCCGCGGGCCGGTGACCGCTGCGAAGACGGTGCCGACTTCCTGCCCGTCCTGCGGCTCCGGGCCGGCGACTCCCGTGGTGGCGATGCCCCAGTCGGTCCCCAGAGCTGCCCGTACGCCCCGGGCCATCTGGCCCGCCACCTCTCCGTCGACCGCACCCCGTTCGGCCAGCAGTGTGCCCTCCACGCCCAGCAGCTTCCGCTTCAGGTCCGTCGCGTACGCCGTGACCGATCCGCGGAACGCCCGCGAGGAGCCGGGTGCCGCCGTGATCTCGGCGGCGACCATGCCGCCCGTCAGCGACTCCGCCGCGGCGACCGTCTCACCGGCGTCCACGAGCAGCTCCAGAACGTGTGCGGCGACATCGAAGTAGTCCTCCTCGGCCTGCTGGGAGGCGCCGCTCACGGTTGCACCGCCCCTCCGGCCCCCTCCGTGCGCTCACGTGCACGTCCCGCCCTGCGCAGGACGACCGCCTGCCGCACGTAGTCGAGCCCGGTCAGGACCGTCAGCGCCACGGCCACAGCCATCACCCACCAGCGCATCGTCGCCAGCGGACCGGTGAGGACCAGTACGTACATGCCCACGGCCACGCCCTGCGCCAGCGTCTTCAGCTTGCCGCCGCGGCTGGCCGGGATCACGCCGTGCCGGATGACCCAGAAGCGCATCGCCGTGATGCCCAGCTCCCGGAAGAGAATCACGCCCGTCACCCACCAGGACAGGTCGCCGAGCGCGGAGAGGCAGGCGAGGGCCGCCCCCATGATCGCCTTGTCGGCGATGGGGTCGGCGATCTTGCCGAAGTCGGTGACGAGGTCGTAGCGGCGGGCCAGTTCCCCGTCGAAGAGGTCCGTGATCATCGCCACGGTGAAGGCGGCCCACGCGAAGGAACGCCAGACCGGGTCGTGGCCGCCCTGCCACACCATCAGCGCGACGAATCCGGGGACCAGGAGCAGCCGTGCCATCGTGAGGATGTTGGCGATGTTCCACAGGCTCACCTGCCGTGCGGCCGGGACGGCCGCAGGCTTGGGGGACGGCTGGGGCTTGGGTTCGGCCATCGCACCACCACTCGCCGCGGAGGCCGGCATGCCCGTCATCCGCCAGTCTCCTCGCCGGCTCGGCCGCCTGCGTGACCCCCTTCGAGGACGCCGCCCAGCGGCTCGGCGATCAGGTCCACGCCTTCGGCGGCGACAACCTTCGCCTCGACCATACGTCCGATCGCGAACTCCTGTACCGGTGCGGCGCCACCGCTCAGCAGGACCTGGCCGTCCGTCTCCGGCGCCTGGTGCGCCGCGCGCCCCACGGCCCTGGCCCCGCCGCCGTCCTCGCCCTCCTCAGCGTCCTCGTGGGACTCCACGAGCACCCGCACCGTCTCGCCGAGACGCTCCTCGGCACGCTGCGCGGACAGCTCCTCCGCCAGCCGGGAGACACGTGCGAGGCGCTCGGCCACCTCGTCCGGGTCGTTCTTGTCCTCGTAGCCGGCCGCTTCCGTGCCGTCCTCGTCCGAGTAACCGAACACACCGACGGCATCGAGCCGCGCCGCGCCGAGGAAACGCTCCAGCTCGGCGACGTCCTCCTCACGCTCGCCGGGGAAGCCGACGATGAAGTTCGACCGGATACCCGCATGCGGGGCCTTGGCCCTGATCGACTCAAGCAGCCCAAGGAACCGCTCGGTGTCCCCGAACCTGCGCATCGCGCGCAGCACACCCGGCGCGGAGTGCTGGAAGGACAGGTCGAAGTAAGGGGCGACCTTCTCGGTCCCGGTCAGTACGTCGATCAGCCCCGGCCGCATCTCGGCCGGCTGCAGATAGCTCACTCTGACCCGCTCGATGCCCTCCACCGAGGCCAGTTCGGGCAGCAGGGTCTCCAGGAGCCGGATGTCGCCCAGGTCCTTGCCGTAGGAGGTGTTGTTCTCCGAGACCAGCATGATCTCGCGCACGCCCTGCCCGGCCAGCCAGCGCGTCTCACCCAGGACGTCGGAGGGCCGGCGCGAGATGAAGGAACCCCGGAAGGAGGGAATGGCGCAGAAGGAGCACCGCCGGTCGCACCCGGAGGCCAGCTTCACGGAGGCGACGGGGCTCCCGTCCAGCCGTCGCCGCAGGGGCGCCCGCGGACCGGAGGCCGGGGCCACACCCGCAGGCAGGTCCGCGGGGGCGCTCAGAGGGGCGTCAGCGTCGGCTGTGCCCGTCCCGCCGTGGCTGCCCCCTCCGGCACCGTGGCCGGGCAGCGCCACGTCCTCACCGGCGTGCTGCCGCTGCGCGGGGGTGACCGGAAGCAGCTTGCGGCGGTCGCGCGGGGTGTGCGGGGCGTGCACGCCTCCGCCGAGGATGGTCTGCAGACGGCCGGAGATGTCGGCGTAGTCGTCGAAGCCGAGCACACCGTCGGCCTCGGGAAGGGCCTCCGCCAGTTCCTTGCCGTACCGCTCGGCCATACAGCCGACGGCCACGACGGCCTGTGTGCGGTTCGCGCTCCCGGCCGGGGCCCCGCCGGACTTGAGATCGTTCGCTTCGAGCAGCGCGTCGACGGAGTCCTTCTTCGCGGCCTCGACGAAGCCGCAGGTGTTGACCACCGCGACATCGGCGTCCGCGGCTTCCTCGACGAGCTCCCAGCCGTCCGCCGCCAGGCGGCCTGCGAGCTCCTCGGAGTCGACTTCGTTGCGTGCGCAGCCAAGGGTGACAAGGGCGACGGTGCGGGTCTCGGGCATGGACTCAGCGTACTTTGTCGCGTCGTGCCCACCATCCGGAGGTGACGGTGCCGTTCCCGCAAGGATGAACGCGGACGAGTAAGTCCGAAGTCCCGCCGCCCGCTTCAGGGGAGGAAGGCGGAACTTCGGACCCACTCGTCAGCCCGCTTCGGGGTCTCCGCGGGTGTAGGAGAGCCGCTGGACCTGGCCGTCCTCGCCGACGTCCTCGACCTCCTTGCCGTTGACGTACAGCGTCACCCCGCCGGCGTTGCCGAGGACGAGGTTGAGCCGCTTGTCGTCCGTGAAGGTCTTGCTCTTGCCCTTCTGGAGGACACCCTCGTGGACCAGGCGCCCGTTGTGGTCCTCCGCGGAGATCCACACGTTCTGCTCGGCCGTCATCTGCACCGTCACCTTGTCGGCGGGTGCGGCGGCGATCGCGCTGTCGGAGGGCTTGGGGTCGGCGGGAGCGGGATCGGCGGACTTCGAAGGCTCGCTCGACTTGGAGGGTTTGGAGGAGGACGGGGTCTCCTCCGCGGTCGAGGGCGTGGAACCGCCTTCCCCACCGACGAGGGTGAAGCCGACGAACCCGACCACCGCGACGATCGCGGCGACCATGGCAGCGGTCCAGTTGGGCCTTCTGCGTTCCGGACGGATGCGCTCGGCCTCGAAGAGCGTCGCGGGCTCCGTCGGCCGGGGGCGGCCGCCGTGCTCCGCGTCGTACTGCGAGACGAGCTGTTCGGCTTCCAGTCCGACTTCGCGAGCGAGTGTACGGATGTGCCCGCGGGCGTACACATCACCGCCGCAACGGGTGAAATCATCCGCTTCGATGGCCTGCACGATGGGGACGCGCACTCTCGTCGACGTACTGACCTCGTCGATGGTCAGCCGTGCGTCGATACGGGCTTGTTGGAGGGCTTGACCGACTGTGGGCCGGTCCTCTTCCGCTTCATTGCCGATGGACACGGGGGCGCCTTTCGAGCGTGTAGCCACCTGCTGGACATTCAGTCTAGGGGCGGAGCAAAAGAGCGGGGCAAGCGGGCGGCCGGACCATGTACGCCATCAGGATTGTCATACCGCCTGACTCGGGACACCTCCGGCCGCTCCCCTTCTCCAACTTGACGTATCCGCCGGAGAAACGGTTGCCTCACTCATCCTTACGAATGAGGTTCCCCGCGGATCACCGCGAGCACACCATCGAGTTCTTCGGGCTTGATCAACACATCGCGCGCCTTGGACCCCTCGCTGGGCCCGACCACGCCCCTCGACTCCATCAGGTCCATCAGCCGTCCCGCCTTGGCGAAGCCCACCCGCAGCTTCCGCTGGAGCATCGACGTCGAGCCGAACTGCGTGGAGACCACCAGTTCCGCCGCCTGGCACAGCAGGTCCAGATCGTCCCCGATCTCCTCGTCGATCTCCTTCTTCTTGCCCTGCCCGACGGTCACGTCCTCACGGAAGACCGGCGACATCTGCGCCTTGCAGTGCTCGACGACCGCGTGGATCTCGTCCTCGCCGACGTAGGCACCCTGCATACGCACCGGCTTGTTCGCCCCCATGGGCAGGAAGAGACCGTCGCCCTTGCCGATCAGCTTCTCGGCACCCGCCTGGTCGAGGATGACGCGGCTGTCCGCCAGGGAGGAGGTGGAGAAACCGAGCCGGGAGGGCACATTCGCCTTGATCAGACCGGTGACGACGTCGACGGACGGACGCTGGGTCGCCAGCACCAGATGGATGCCGGCGGCGCGCGCGAGCTGCGTGATGCGCACGATGGCGTCCTCCACGTCGCGCGGCGCCACCATCATCAGGTCCGCCAGCTCGTCCACGATGACCAGCAGATAGGGGTAAGGCGCCAGCTCCCGCTCGCTGCCCTCCGGCGCCGTGGCCTTGCCGCTCCGCACCGCCGTGTTGAAGTCGTCGATGTGGCGGTACCCGTAGGCCGCCAGGTCGTCGTAGCGCAGGTCCATCTCACGCACGACCCACTGGAGGGCCTCGGCGGCCTTCTTGGGGTTGGTGATGATCGGCGTGATCAGGTGCGGGACACCCTCGTACGACGTCAGCTCCACCCGTTTGGGGTCCACCAGGACCATCCGTACGTCCTCCGGAGTGGCCCTGGCCAGGACGGAGGTGATGAGGCAGTTGATGCAGGAGGATTTGCCGGAGCCGGTCGCGCCGGCGATCAGGATGTGCGGCATCCGTGCGAGATTCGCCGAGACGTAGCCGCCCTCGACGTCCTTGCCGAGCCCCACCAGCATCGGGTGCTCCTCGCCGGAGGCGTCCGCCGACCGCAGCACGTCACCGAGATTGACCATCTCCCGGTCGCTGTTGGGGATTTCGATGCCGACCGCGGACTTGCCCGGGATGGGGCTGATGATGCGCACGTCGGGGCTGGCCACGGCATAGGCGATGTTCTTCGTCAGCGCCGTGATCTTCTCGACCTTGACCGCGGGACCGAGTTCGATCACATAACGGGTGACCGTCGGGCCGCGTGTGAAGCCCGTGACGGCGGCGTCCACCTTGAACTCGCTGAAGACGGTCGTCAGGGACTCGACCACCTGGTCGTTGGCCGCGCTGCGCGTACGCCCCGGACCGCCACGCTCCAGCAGGTCCAGGGAAGGCAGCGCATAGGTGATGTCGCCGGAGAGCTGAAGCTGCTCGGCACGCGGAGGGAGCGATTCAGGCTCCTTCGCCACCGGCGGCTTCGTCAGATCGGGTACGGGGGTGCGCTCGACCCCCACCTCGTCCGCTCCCTCGCGGCCCTCCTGCGGGGACTCGGTCACCGGCCTGTCCCCCGCGGCCCTGCGCCGCTCGGCGGAGGAGACGCCGCTGCTGACATCGGCGACGTGCGGTGAAGGCTGAACGCCGTGCAGCAGCGCCCCGTCCAGCGAGGCCGCCGCCTGGGCGGCTACGTCGACGGAGTCGGAGGAATCGCCCGCTCCCCGCCCGGCCCGCCTCTTACGAGTGACGCGGCGCTCGTCCAGGGCCTCCTTCTCCGCGTGGGCCGGGTCCAGATAGTCCTTGCGCATGTTGTGCGGGCGGGAGCGGGACCGACGGGCGGGGCGTCCCTCCTCCAGGTCCTCGTCGTGCGAGCCGTCCTCGAACGGGTCGGAGCCGGAGCGCTCGTCCAGCACACCCAGCCGTACCCCCAGCCCACGCAGCCGCCGGGGAATCGCGTTGACTGGCGTCGCGGTGACGACCAGCAGCCCGAAGACGGCGACCAGGACGAGCAGCGGAACGGCCAGCACCTCTCCGACCGTCTGGATGAGCGGCCGGGACGCCCCCCAGCCGATCAGACCGCCCGCGTCCTGGACGGACTCGTTCCCCTCCCCGCGTCCCGGCGATCCGCACGCGATGTGCACCAGCCCGAGCCCGCCGATGACGAGGGCGGAAAGGCCCACGACGATACGGCCGTTGGCCTCCGGCTTCTCCGGGTGCCGGATCAGCCGTACGGAGATCGCCCCGAGCAGTATCGGCACCAGCAGATCCAGCCGCCCGAACGTACCGGTGATGAGCATCTGGACGAGATCGCCGACGGGCCCCTCCAGGTTGGACCACGTACCGGCGGCGACCACCAGCGCGATACCGAGCAGCAGGAGAGCGAGACCGTCCTTGCGGTGGGCCGGGTCGAGCCCCTTGGTGCTGCGTCCTATGCCGCGGAAGAGCGCACCGACCGCATGCGCCACGCCGAGCCAGCACGCCCGTACGAGCCGGAAGACGCCGTTCGTGGGCGAAGGCGCGGGCTTGGCCGGGGACTTGGCCTTCGCCTTGGCGGCCGGCTTCTTGGCCGCTGCCTTCTTGGCGGTGGCGTTCTTCGCCGGCGGCCGTTTCGCGGCAGTCTTCTTCGCGGGCGCTTTCCTGGCTGCCTTTCCGGTGCCGGACGTACGAGAGGCCATGCCGGTGAGGTTACCGCCGCCGGGCGCTCGAGGCACGAACGGACCGGCAGCAGGGGCTGCCGGGCACAGCGTGCGGGCGCCCCTGACGGGAGATCAGACCGCCCCGCGGCGCAGAGCCGGGAGGGAGGACACGCGACTCGCGCTCACTTCCGCCCCTCACGGACCGGGCGCGGCGGACGGGCACGGGGCCGGCCGACGGACCCGGGCCGACGGACCGGCCGGCACAGGCGGCCGTGGCCGTCGCCCGGACAGGTCGGCGTCCCCGACGGGCGCTTCAGTTCTGCGAGGGGACCTGCGCCGAGGCGCCGCCGCCCGCACCGGGCTCCAGCGCGTCAAGTGCCCTGCGGAGACCGCTCAGTTTGCGCTCCAGGTGCGCGGCGGTCGCCACGGTGGCCGACTCCGAACTGTCTCCGAGCTGTTTGGAGAGGGCCTCGGCCTGCTCCTCCACCGCGGCCAGCCGCGCGGACAGCTCCGCCAGCAGCCCCGGGGGCTCGCCCGCCTCGTCCCCCGGTCCTTCCGGGGAGTGCCCCGGGGCGGCGCCGTTCTCCAACTGGAGCCGCAGCAGGGAGGCCTGCTCGCGCAGCTGGACGTTCTTCATGTAGAGCTCGACGAAGACCGAGACCTTCGCACGCAGCACCCACGGGTCGAACGGCTTGGAGATGTAGTCCACCGCGCCGGCCGCATAGCCACGGAAGGTGTGGTGCGGGCCGTGGTTGATGGCCGTGAGGAAGATGATGGGGATGTCGCGCGTACGCTCCCGGCGCTTGATGTGTGCCGCGGTCTCGAAACCGTCCATGCCCGGCATCTGAACGTCGAGCAGAATGACCGCGAAATCGTCCGTCAGCAGCGCCTTGAGCGCTTCCTCCCCTGACGATGCCCGTACCAGCGTCTGATCGAGCGCGGAGAGAATGGCCTCCAGCGCCAGCAGATTCTCCGGCCGGTCATCGACCAGGAGGATCTTGGCCTTCTGCACCATGGCCCGTCCTCCTCGCCCCGGCAACGCCTCGGACGCCGCCCCTGGGGACGGCTCTCTGACACCGCCGCCCGTCCTTGTGCGTGTCATCGTAGTCGCACGCCGCCGTTCGCCACACCCTGTCACCGTGATGTCACTGTGCACACATCAGAAACGTCCCCGGGGATCAGAAGGTTCCCCGTTGACCACATCTCCACACGTCTTCGCCACACTGCGTGCGCAGACGAGCGCCAACTGCACCGTGCCACATCAACGCGCGCTCATCCACTCGTGCATGACGGACAGCAGGTGGTCGGTGTCCACGGGCTTGGTCACGTAGTCGGACGCCCCCGCCTCGATGCTCTTCTCCCGGTCCCCCTTCATGGCCTTCGCCGTCAGCGCGATGATCGGCAGCCCCGCGAACTGCGGCATCCGGCGAATGGCCGCGGTCGTGGCATAGCCGTCCATCTCGGGCATCATGATGTCCATCAGCACCACGGTCACGTCGTCGTGCTGCTCCAGCACCTCGATGCCCTCACGGCCGTTCTCGGCGTAGAGGACCTGCAGACCGTGCTGTTCGAGCACGCTCGTGAGCGCGAAGACGTTGCGGATGTCGTCATCGACGATGAGCACCTTCTCACCACCGAAGTCGCCACCGGGGCCGGGCTCGACCAGATCCTGCCCGCTGTGCAGCCAGGCGTCGTCCGGCGTCCGTCCGGAATCCGGGCCCGCCCCCGGCCCCGAGACCGTACGGCCCTCGCTCTGGCGGCCGTTGGCGGTACTCGCTCCCCGGCCGTTCTGCAGGGCCCGCGGCTCGGGCTGCGCCTCGACGGGCAGCTGCCGCTGCGCGCCCGGCTCCGTGTCCGAGCGCTGCCGGCGGCGGCGTACGAGCGAGGCCGCGGCACGCTCCGCCTCGGAGGTGGCGACATCTTCCTCCTCGTACTCCTCGCCCGCCTCCGCGGCGCCCTCACCGGCTTCGAGCTCCGGTGCCGCGGACCGCTGGAGCCCCGCGACGCGCTCCGCCGCGGCCGCCCCGGTCTCCGCCGCGGCGGAGACGGCAAGCGTGCCCGAACCGATCTGCGCATAGCCCTGGGGCGGCAGTTCGGTCGGATGCAGCGGAAGGTAGAGGGTGAAGGTGGAGCCACGGCCCGGCTCGCTGGCAGCATAGATCTCGCCGCCCAGCAGACGGGCGATCTCCCTGCTGATGGACAGCCCCAGACCCGTACCGCCGTACTTGCGGCTGGTCGTGCCGTCCGCCTGCTTGAACGCCTCGAAGATCACCCGCATCTTGCCGGCGGCGATACCGATGCCGGTGTCGGTCACCGAGAAGGCGATCATCTCCGCGTCCGCGTCCAGCAGTGAGCCGTGCTCCAGCATCTGCTCGCGGATCACCTCGGGGACGTCGGTGCGCGCGGAGCGGATCACCAGCTCGACGGCGCCCCCGTCGGTGAACTTCACCGCGTTGGAGAGCAGGTTGCGCAGCACCTGCAGCAGCCGCTGCTCGTCCGTGTGCAGTGTGGCGGGAAGCTCGGGCGAGACGCGTACGGAGAAGTCCAGCCCCTTCTCCGCGGTCAGCGGCCGGAACGTGGCCTCCACGTAGTCCACGAGCTGGACGAGCGCGATACGGGTGGGGCTGACGTCCATCTTGCCCGCCTCGACCTTCGACAGGTCGAGGATGTCGTTGATGAGCTGGAGCAGGTCGGAGCCGGCGCCGTGGATGGTCTCGGCGAACTCCACCTGCTTGGGGGAGAGGTTGCTCTCCGCGTTGTCCGCGAGCAGCTTCGCGAGGATGAGCAGCGAGTTGAGCGGTGTACGCAGCTCGTGACTCATGTTGGCCAGGAACTCCGACTTGTAGCGCATCGAGACCGACAGCTGCTCGGCGCGCTCCTCCAGCACCTGCCGGGCCTCCTCGATCTCCCTGTTCTTGATCTCGATGTCGCTGTTGGTCTGCGCGAGCTGTTCCGCTTTCTCCTCCAGCTGCGCGTTCGACTCCTGGAGGGCCCGCTGCCGGTTCTCCAGCTCGGCCGAGCGCTCCCGCAGCTGCTCGGTCAGCTCCTGCGACTGGCGCAGCAGCACCTCGGTCTTGGTGTTGACGCTGATGGTGTTGACGCTGGTCGCGATCATCTCGGCGATCTGGTTGAGGAAGTCCTTCTGGATCTGCTCGAAGGGCTGGAAGGCCGCCAGCTCGATCACACCCAGGATCGTTCCCTCGAAGACGACCGGCAGCACGATGACGTGCGCCGGCGGCGCCTCACCGAGCCCGGAGGAGATCTTCAGATAGCCGGGCGGCGCGTTCTCCACCAGGATCGTGCGCGCCTCCTGGGCCGCCGTGCCCACCAGCGACTCGCCGGGCGCGAAGGTGGTGGGCATGGTGCCCTTCGAGTAGCCGTAACTGCCCCTCATACGCAGCTCGTACTGCCCGTCCGCGCTGTGGCCCGCGCCGATGCCCACACCCTCGTTGTCCTCGTCGGTGGAGACGGCGAGGAAGAAGGCGCCGTGCTGCGCCGAGACCACGGGCGTCAGCTCGCTCATGATCAGACCGGCGACGTCGGCGAGGTCGCGGCGGCCCTGCATGAGGCCGGAGATACGGGCGAGGTTGCCCTTGAGCCAGTCCTGCTCCTGGTTGGCGAGGGTGGTCTCGCGCAGATTGGCGATCATGGTGTTGATGTAGCCCTGGAGCTGCAGGATCTCGCCCGCCGCCTCCACGTCGATGCGCACGTTGTGGTCGCCCCGGGTCACGGCGGTGGCCACGTCGGCGATGGCGCGCATCTGACGCGTCAGGTTGGACGCCATCTCGTTCACCGAGTCGGTCAGGTCCTTCCAGGTACCGGCCACGCCCTGGACGCGCGCCTGGCCGCCCAGCTGCCCGTCCGTACCGACCTCGCGGGCCACTCGTGTCACCTGCTCGGCGAACGAGGAGAGCTGGTCCACCATCGTGTTGATGGTCGTCTTCAGCTCCAGGATCTCGCCGTTGGCCTCGATGTCGATCTTCTTGGTCAGGTCACCGCGCGCGATGGCCGTGGTGACCATCGCGATGTTCCGCACCTGTCCGGTCAGGTTCGAGGCCATGGAGTTCACCGACTCGGTCAGGTCCTTCCAGGTGCCGGCGACACCGGCCACCCTCGCCTGACCGCCCAGCACTCCGTCCGTACCGACCTCGCGGGCGACCCTGGTGACCTCCTCGGCGAACGTCGACAGCGCGGTGACCATCGTGTTGAGGGTGTCCGCGAGCTGCTCGACCTCGCCGCTCGCCTCGACGGTGACCTTCTTCGTCAGGTCACCGTTCGCCACGGCGGTGGCGACCTGGGAGATGTTGCGGACCTGGCTGGTGAGGTTGTTCGCCATCAGGTTGACGTTCTCGCTGAGGTCCTTCCAGATGCCGGTGACACCGGGCACCCGTGCCTGGCCGCCCAGCATGCCCTCCGTACCCACCTCACGGGCGACGCGGGTGACCTGCTCCGCGAAGGAGGAGAGCTGGTCCACCATCGTGTTGACGGTCGTCACCAGCGCGAGGATCTCCCCGCGCGCGTCGACGGTGATCTTCTTCGACAGATCGCCCTGGGCGACCGCGGTGGTCACCTCGGCGATGTTGCGCACCTGGGAGGTCAGGTTGTTCGCCATGAAGTTGACGGACTGGGTGAGGTCCTTCCACGTCCCGGAGACGCCCTTGACCTCCGCCTGACCGCCCAGGATGCCCTCGGTGCCCACCTCGCGGGCCACCCGCGTCACCTGCTCCGCGAACGAGGAGAGCTGGTCCACCATCGTGTTCAGGGTGTTCTTCAGCTCGAGGATCTCCCCGCGCGCGTCCACGGTGATCTTCTGCGAAAGGTCACCGCGGGCCACCGCTGTCGCGACCTGCGCGATGTTGCGCACCTGGTCGGTGAGATTGCCCGCCATGCCGTTGACGGAGTCCGTCAGATCGCGCCATACGCCCGCGACCCCCGGCACCTGCGCCTGACCGCCCAGCCGGCCCTCGGTGCCCACCTCGCGGGCCACCCGCGTCACCTGCTCCGCGAACGAGGAGAGCTGGTCCACCATCGTGTTGATGGTGTTCTTCAGCTCGAGGATCTCCCCGCGCGCGTCGACCTTGATCTTCTGCGAAAGGTCACCGCGCGCGACGGCGGTGGTCACCTGCGCGATGTTGCGCACCTGCGAAGTGAGGTTGCCCGCCATGAAGTTGACGGAGTCGGTGAGGTCCTTCCACGTTCCGGAGACGCCGTCCACGCGTGCCTGACCGCCGAGCCGGCCCTCCGTACCCACGTCCCTGGCCATCCGCGTGACCTGCTCGGCGAAGGAGGAGAGCTGGTCGACCATCGTGTTGACGGTGTTCTTCAGCTCCAGCATCTCGCCGGAGACATCCACGGTCACCTTCTGCGACAGATCACCGTTCGCCACCGCCGTCGTCACCTGCGCGATGTTGCGCACCTGTCCGGTGAGGTTGCGGAAGGCCGTGTTCACCGAATCGGTGAGGTCCTTCCAGGTGCCGCCCGCTCCGGGCACCTGCGCCTGACCGCCCAGCTCCCCTTCGACGCCGATCTCCCGCGCGACGCGCGTCACCTCGGCGCCGAAGGAGGAGAGCTGATCCACCATCGTGTTGACCGTGGTCTTCAGCTCCAGCATCTCGCCGGAGACATCCACGGTCACCTTCTGCGACAGATCACCGTTCGCCACCGCCGTCGTCACCTGCGCGATGTCCCGCACCTGCGCGGTGAGGTTGCGGAAGGCCGTGTTCACCGAATCGGTGAGGTCCTTCCAGATGCCGGCGGCGCCCGGGACCTGGGCCTGACCGCCCAGGACGCCCTCGGTGCCGACCTCGTTCGCCGCGCGGGTCACCTCGTCGGCGAAGGTGCGCAGCGTCTCGGTCATCGTGTTGATGGTCTCGGCGAGCTGCGCGACCTCGCCGCGCGCGTTCACAGTGATCTTCTGGGACAGGTCGCCGTTGGCGACCGCGGTGGTCACCTGTGCGATCTCGCGTACCTGCGAGGTGAGATTGCCCGCCATGAGGTTGACGGAGTCGGTCAGGTCCTCCCATACGCCGCCGGCACCCGGAACCCGGGCCTGACCGCCCAGCTCCCCTTCGGTGCCGACCTCCCTCGCGACCCTCGTCACCTCGGACTGGAAGGAGGAGAGCTGGTCGACCATCGTGTTGACGGTGTTCTTCAGCTCCAGCATCTCGCCGGCCACGTGCACGGTGACCTTGCGCGACAGATCACCCTTGGCCACCGCGGTCGTCACCAGGGCGATGTCCCGCACCTGCGCGGTCAGCCGGGACGCCATGGTGTTGACGGAGTCGGTCAAGTCCTTCCAGGAGCCGGACATGCCGCGCACCCGCGCCTGACCGCCCAGCTTCCCTTCCGTACCGACCTCGCTGGCGACGCGCGTCACCTCGTCCGTGAACGTCGAGAGCTGATCCACCAGCCCGTTGACCGTACGCCCGACCTTCAGGAACTCGCCCCGCAGCGGATGCCCGCTGCCGTCCGAACCGCGCGAGCGCAGATCCATGCGCTGTTCCAGATCGCCCTCGGCCACGGCGGAGAGCACCCTGCCGACCTCGGAGACGGGCCTGACCAGGTCCTCCACCAGCGCGTTCGACGCGTCGATGGCGGCGGCCCAGGAGCCCTCGCACGTACCGGTCTCCAGCCGCTCGGTCAGCTTGCCCTCACGGCCGACCACTCTGCGGACCCGCGCCAGCTCACCCGTCAGGTGCAGGTTCTGGTCGGCGACCTCGTTGAAGACCGCGGCGATCTCCGCCATCGGCCCGTCGCCCGTGACGGTGAGCCGTTTACGGAAGTTACCGTCGCGCATGGCCGTCAGAGCCGTCAGCAGCCGGTTCACGGAGGCCGCGTCCACTTCGATCTTGCCGCTCTTCCGGGAGCGCCCGCCCTTCGCGCGCGTACTCGTACCACGCGCCGTCGCGCCAGACTCCACCGTGTCCCTCCCGAAGGGTCGACCGTCCTGCCCGCCATACCCGGGTTTTCGCTTCGAGCCTTCCCAGTGTTTCACCCCGCCCGAACCAGGCGATAACAGTTCGGCGGCATGGCACCCAGCTCTCCACAGGGCCCGGACGGAAAACACACTGGATCCGGCACCCGCGCACACTGCGAACGTAAGTAACCTGGCCTCCGGCTGTCCATCCACCCGATGTGCCGGGGGAGGGCACAAGGGTGCGAAGGCGCGCAAAAGAGTACGAAACTGCTGGGGCAGCCGTGAGAGCACAATGGGCAACGGAGGGGCGCCGCGGGTGACGCAGGAACACAGCGCCGGGCGCGGGGGTGCACCCGTCGACGGCGACATGGGTCTCCCGTTCACCGGCAACGGCGGCAACGGCGGCGACCCGGCCTCCGACAGCTTGAGAGCACCCGCCATAGTGGCGCAGCACGACCCGGCCGGGGCGGAGGACGGCGCGCCCGCGGGCAGTGAGCAGCGAGGCAAAGGGAGACCAGTGATCACCGCGAGGGCAGCGGCCACGTTCGAACCTGTCGGACGTTCCGTCGCGACGGCCCGCGCCTTCGTGCGGGACACCCTCCAGGGCTGGGGACTGGGCGACATCGTCGACGACGCCGTCGTACTGACCAGCGAACTCGTCACCAACGCCGTCGTCCACGCCGGCACCGCGGCCGAAGTCGTCTGCCTGCGGGACGGTGACGGCGTCCGCGTCGAGGTCGTCGACCGCTACCCCGAACGCGAGCTGCCCCTCCAGGACCCCGCCCAGGTCCTGGGCAGCCCCGACCGCGAGGGCGGACGCGGACTGCTGCTGTGCGCCGCGCTGGCCTCCCACTGGGGCGTGGACTACACGGCCGCCGACAAGCGCGTCTGGTTCAGCCTCGATCTTCCCGACCGCCCCGTGGGCACCCGGGCCGCCGGTCCCGCACTGCCCGACGACGCGCTTCCCGTGGCCGATACGCGCGTACACGTCGCCGTCGTACAGGTCGACCGGGGAGGTGCCGTCGCCGCATGGAACCAGGACGCCGAGCGGCTCTTCGCGTATCCGGCCGATCAGGTCGTCGGCAAACCCTTCACCGACTTCGCCGCCTGGCCGCACACCCCCGGTACCAGCACGGGCATCGCCGACGCGCTGCAGCTCTCCCGCTGGGAGGGCTCCTACGGGATGCGGGGCTCCGACGGCCGTACGATCCCCGTCTACGCGTCACACCTTCGCGTGAGGGACAGCGACGGCGAGCCGTCCACCGTCTGCCTGCTCGTGCGCGACCACGAAAGGGCCGTCCTCCAGACCCCGCTGCGCTCCCCGGCACCCGACTCCGCCAGCCGCCAGGACGGCGGCGAGAGCCCAGCCGACCCGTTCGAGATCTTCATCGGCTCCCCCGCGCCCGACGACCTCGACGGATTGCTGCAGCGAACCGTCGAGCGCGCACGCGACATGCTCGACGGCGATGCCGCCTACCTCCTGCTGGCCACCGACGACGAGACCGAGCTCGAGGTACGCGCCTCCACCGGCCTCCCCTCCGCCCGGCAGCGCTTCGCGCGGGTCCCGGTCGAGGCGGGGACGGGGCGCTACGGCTCCGCGCGGATGCCGTCCGTGCACGAGGACCTCGCAGTCGTTCCCGGTGCGGTCCCGCTGCTGGCCGGAACCGGCATGCGCTCCGTGGTCACCGTGCCGCTCAAGGTCGAGGGCCGGCTGACCGGTTCGCTGGGCGTGGCCACCGAATCACCGGGCCGGTACACGAACGAGGAGGCACTCCGGCTCCAGTTCGCCGCCGACCGGATCGCACTGGCCGTCGAACGCGCCCGCCTCACCGAGCTGGAGCGCCTGCGCCGCGGCTCGCTCTCCTTCCTCGTCGAGGCGTCCGACCTGCTGGCGGGCACACTCGACCGCGACCAGACACTCGCGCTGATGGCCCAGATGACGGTGCCCACGCTGGCCGCCTGGTGCGCGGTCTATACGGTCGCCGAGCCCGGATCGGACCCCAAGCTGTCCTATGTTCTGCACGAGGACGAGGACCGCATCGACCACCTCAAGGCCCTGCTCTCCAGAGTCGACCCGCCCGACCCGGTACCCACGCCGGGCGCCCGTGTGTGGAGCGCTCCGGCCGACGCCGCCCACTCCGCCGCGCTGCGCACCTCCCTGCGGACCGTGGTCCTCGGCGAGGAGGAACACCACCTCTCGCCCGGCGCGGCCCGGGCCACCGCAACCGCGGTCGGCGGAGAGACAGTCGTCCTTCCGCTCGTCGCCCGCAACCGTGTCATCGGCATGCTGACGCTCGGCAAGCCGACCGATGAGCGTTTCCGCCAGGAGATCCTCGAACTCGCGGAAGACCTCTCCCGTCGTGCCGCGCTCGCACTCGACAACGCGAGGCTCTACTCGGAGCGCACGGCCATCAGCCAGTCCCTGCAGCGCAGTCTGCTGCCTCCGGAGCTGCCAGACGTCAGCGGAGGCGTGGAGGTCGAGGTGATCTACCGCGCCGCCGGCGAGGGAAACGAGGTCGGCGGCGACTTCTACGACCTCTTCGACATCTCCGAGGGCACCTACGGCTTCGCCATCGGCGACGTGTGCGGCACCGGTCCCGAGGCTGCCGCCGTCACCGGACTCGCGCGGCACGCCCTGCGGTTGCTGGCACGCGAGGGCCTGGGCGGCCCGGCCGTGCTGGACCGCCTCAACACCGCCATCCTCGACGAGGGCGCGCGCAGCCGCTTCCTGACGCTGCTGTACGGCGAACTGCGGCCGCAGCACGACGGCAGCGCCGAGCTCAAGGTCGTCTGCGCGGGCCATCCGCTGCCGCTCCGCCTGCGACAGGACGGCAGCGTGGAGCCGGCCGCCGACCCTCAGCCCCTCCTCGGCGTGATGGACGACCTCGAACTGTACGAACAAACGATCATCCTCGCCCCCGGCGATGTCCTGCTCTGCGTCACCGACGGGGTCACGGAACGCCGTGAAGGCACCCGCATGCTGGGCGACGACGGCCTGGCGGAGGTGCTCACCAGTTGCACGGGCCTGACCGCGGGCGCGGTGGCGGCACGCATCATGCGTGCCGTCGAACGCTTCGCCAGCGACGCACCATCCGACGACATGGCGATCGTCGCCATGCGCGTTCCCGAATAGGGACCCTCCGGCTGCTGCCCGAAGGCGTTCAGAACACCGAAAAGGCCCCCGCCCACTGGCGAAGGCCTCTCCGACTCACAAACCCTGAGCCCCAAAACGGAATCGAACCGTTGACCTTCTCCTTACCATGGAGACGCTCTGCCGACTGAGCTATTGGGGCGCGCTGCGGCGTCACTGATCTTACCCGATGTGCGGCAGTGCGCCGAACGAACGGCGCCCCGTCCTCGGCGGAGATCCCCGCTGACCGTCAACACGCTGCCGGCTCAGGAGCGTTCAGCAGGCAGGTTCAGCAGGCAGGCTCCATCAGCAGACCGCCGAGGCCGTTGCACGCCGATACCACTCGCTGCAGTTCACGCTTCGTCATAGACGCGCTGAGCGGCAGCGCGAGCGTCTCGTCCGCCGCACGCTCGGACTCCGGCAGCCGTACATCGGTGCGGAATTCAGAGGTGCGATGCGCCGGCGTCTTCACCGGTACGTAGCATTCCACCCCGCGTGCGCGCAGCGCGTGCTTGAAGGCGTCACGATCCGGCCGTCCGTTGCCCGGTACGCGCACCACGTAGTCCGTGTAGGCGTGCTCAACTCCCAGAGCGACACGCGGAACGACCACACCGCGCAGTCGGGCGTCCAGGTGCGCTGCCTTCTGCCGACGCCGCACCGCGTCGACCGACACCAGGGAACTGCCGGAGCCGGGGTCGACGACCCGCAGTCCACGCCGCTGGGCAAGCTCCTGGAGGCACACCATGTCGGCGGGATGTCCGAAGAGACTGACGGGCGCTATGGCGGCCGTCCTGTCCGTGACCGCCGCATCAGCCGCGACGGGATCGAGGCAGAAGCTGCTCGGATCGATGTCCGCGAAGACCGGCCGGGCACCCAACGCCCGTACAGCTTCCGCCACTTCGGTGCCCCCGAAGGCAGGCACCACGACCTCGTCCCCTGTGGCGACACCCGATGCCGCTATCTCTGTCGTCCCCATGGAAACGATGCTGGGGGCGGGACATGAACTGCCGGTGACAGCATGAAAAAGAGCCGTGGTTCCCGGAGTGAAGTCTCCGGGAACCACGGCCCATTCACGTGTTGTTCGGCGGTGTCCTACTCTCCCACACGCTCCCGCATGCAGTACCATCGGCGCTGTCAGGCTTAGCTTCCGGGTTCGGAAAGTAACCGGGCGTTTCCCCGACGCTATGACCACCGAAACTCACACCCCCCACTTCTCCCGGGGCCTGCCACACGTAGTGGCACGCCCCGGCAAGGGGGGGAAGTCTCAGCAAACACACACTGTTCACATGTCACGTGGTGCTGGGTGTGGGGTTGCTGTCTCAGAAACCGCACAGTGGACGCGAGCAGAAGTACCTGTGGTCAAGCCCTCGGCTTATTAGTACCAGTCAACTCCAACCCTCACGGGTCTTCCATATCTGGCCTATCAACCCGGTCGTCTCCCGGGAGCCTTAACCCCACACGGGGGTGGGAGTCCTCATCTCGAAGCAGGCTTCCCGCTTAGATGCTTTCAGCGGTTATCCCTCCCGAACGTAGCCAACCAGCCATGCTCTTGGCAGAACAACTGGCACACCAGAGGTCCGTCCGTC
>NZ_KE384282.1:40053-206953 GCF_000424965.1 Streptomyces sp. TAA204 | reverse complement strand
CTTCGAGGAACAGCTACGCTCGCTGCAACAGCCCGGTGTTGCAACGACCGGTTGAACTCGCCCAATTCAGATCAAGAAAGTACGTCCACGCCCTGCACCGCCACGGCCTGGACGGCTCCATGGGAAGAGTCGGCGCCGCTGGCGACAACGCCGCCATGGAATCCTTCTTCGCGCTCCTGCAGAACAACGTCCTCGACCGCCGCCCCTGGGCCACCCGGCAAGACCTCCGCACCGCGATCGTCACCTGGATCGAGCGGACCTACCACCGACGCCGCCGACAACTCCGGCTGGGCCGTTTGACCCCCATCGAGTACGAGATCACCATGAAGCCCGCCGCAACCCTCGCGGCATGAAAACCGACTGTCACCAACCCGTGCAGCAGCCCCGATCGTAGAGGCTCGCTCCAAACTGGCTCCGTAAAGCCGCGGAGCCGACCGCCCCAGCCACGATGGCGCTCTCTTCTTGTGGGTCGCGTCCGCGCGCGGGCCGGCGGCCGGGCCGGAGCGGGGCGGAGACATGAGCGTCGGCCCGGCGGCGAGCCGGGCCGCGCGGCGAGCGGAGCGAGCCCTTGAAGTAGTAGAGAAAGTTGTTACTCACCGCTGAGGAAGCTGATGTCCTGTCCCGGTAGATGCTTGACGCTTCGGTCCCAGCTGATGGTTGACAGTGGCCGTGATCGGTCTTTCTGTGCGCGTCGTTGCGGCGTGTGTGGGGAGGCTGGGATTGGCGCTGGTGGAGTTGTCGGTCGTCGAGCAGAGATACCGGGCCGTTCTGGCGGTGCTGGCGGGTGCGACGGTGACGGAGGTCGCCGCTCAGTTGGGTGTGTCGCGGCAGACGGTCAGCGGGTGGAAGTCGCGTTATGCGGCTTCGGGGTTGGCGGGGTTGGTTGACCGGTCGCGTAGGCCGGCGTCGTGTCCGCATCAGGCTTCTGCGGAGGTGGAGGCGGCGGTGTGTGAGCTGCGGCGCAAGCATCCTCGGTGGGGCCCGGTGCGGATCGCTCATGTGCTGGAGCGGGCCGGTGCGGTGAGTCCGGTGCCGTCGCGGATGACGGTGTATCGGATCTTGCTGCGGCATGGGCTGGTGGAGCCGGGGGTTCGGCGGCGGAAGCGTTCGGATTACAAGCGCTGGCAGCGGGATCGGCCCATGCAGTTGTGGCAGATGGACATCGTCGGCGGGGTGATGCTGGTCGACCCGCTCACGGGTGAGTTGTCCGAGGCGAAGGTCGTGACCGGTGTGGATGATCATTCCCGGTACTGCGTGATCGCGTCCGTGGTCGCGCGGGCGACAGGGCGGGCGGTGTGCGCGGCCTTCGCTCGGGCTGTGCAGAGGTTCGGGGTGCCGGAGGAGGTGCTGACGGACAACGGCAAGCAGTTCACCGACCGGTTCGGGCAGGGTGGTGAGGTGCTCTTCGACCGGGTCTGCCGGGAGAACGGGATCGCGCACCGGCTGACGCAGCCGGCGTCACCGACCACGACGGGCAAGGTGGAGCGGTTCCATCAGACGCTGCGGCGTGAACTCCTCGACGACTGCGGTGCCTTCGAGAGCATCGAGGCAGCTCAGATGGCGATGGATGCGTGGGTGGAGGAGTACAACTCTCTCCGGCCGCATCAGGCGTTGGAGATGCAGTCTCCGGCGGACCGGTTCGCTTCGGTTCCCGAGCAGGAGCGAGGTGTGCTGGGAGTGCGGGTGCCGGGCGCGCTTGCTCTGGTGCCGCAGCAGACTCCTCCTGTGCTCCCGGAGCCGGTCGAGGTGGTGGAGCCTGCGCCTGCCGATCCGCCGGAGGCGGTGCCGTGGGAGCACGGTGGTCCGGTGGAGTTCGAGCGGGTGGTGCCTGCGAGTGGGAATCTGCAGGTCGCGGAGAAGCAGTTCTGGCTGGGGCCGGCCCGGTCGGGGCTGACGGTGACGTTCTGGGCCGACACGCAGGTGATTCATCTGCTGATCGCCGGTGCGAGGGTCAAGACGGTGCGTTCGCACCTGTCGGTGGCCGATCTGGCCCGGTTGGCGGCCCGGGGCGGGCGTGCGGCGGGGCCGGCACCGCTTCCCGCCGGGGATGCGGTCGCGTTCGAGGTGGACCGTTTGGTCAACAACAGCGGAGTGGTGAGCCTGGGCGGGCATCAGGTGCTGGCGGCGGAGATTCTGGGTGGTCGGCAGGTGGGCGTCCGGATCGAAGGAGAGACGCTGTCGTTCTTCGGTCCGTCCTCGCGGGAGCTGCTGCGGGTGCGGCCCAACCCGCTCAGCCCCGGGGAGGTCCAGCGTTTGCGGGGGCTTCGTCCGGCCGGTCCGCCGCCCCGGCCGCGGGTGGAGCCGGTGCGTGTGCAGCGCCGGATCAGCAGCCAGGGCACGATCATGGTGTGCCGCCAAGTTATCTCCCTGGGCCGGACGTACGCGGGACAGACCGTGGCCGTCCATGTAGCGGACTCGACGATCACCGTTGAGCTGGACGGCCAGGTCCGCGTGATCCGGCGTACCACCGACCTGCCGGTCCGCCACATCAAAGCGGACAAGCCCTACGAGGGCAGTGATGTTGTCTAGGCCCACCGTCAAGCATCACCCGGGATCAGAACGTCGCGCATCACCTGGGACTAGACAGCTGAGGAAGCTGAGTTGAGCGGTCGAGTGGCGCTGCGTGCATGCGGGCAGCGTCCTGCCGTGGCGGTGTGCCATCGGTAGGAATGTGACCGGACGGGCCGTCCAAGTGATCTGGGTGGTGCGGTGCTTGAGGGTGAGGTCCTGGGGTTCGCCCTGGCGGAGCGCTTCGAGGGCCTGCGGCTGCTCGTGGGCCTTCCAGCGCTGGGCCTGGCGGTAGGGCTCGTCGTCCAGGGTGATGGCGATCGTCATGAGGCTGATGCGGACCCAGCGGAGGGCTTGTTCCGGGCTGGTGGCGTCGAAGGCGCCGAGCGTGCCGCCGTTGACCGTGCATTCGCACCAGTAGCCCCGGGTGAGAGGGACGTCGGGCGATGGTTGGGGGCCGGCCTTCAGTTCGGCTGTGACGGTGTGGCCGTGTTCGTCGTCGCCGTAGATGTGGAGTCGTCGGGCGAGTGAGGCGACGAGGGCCAGGCCGCGGCCGTGGGTGTCGTTCTCGTCGGGGTGCTCGACGTGGGGTGTGGTTCGCGTGCCGCCGGAGTCGGTGACGGAGACGGAGACCGCCTGTGGTGTGCGGGAGATCGTGAGGTTGAAGCCGTCGCCCTGATTGCCGCTGGCGCTGTGCAGTAAGGCGTTGGTCCCCAGCTCGGTGACGATCAGTGCAGCGTCGTCGGCGTGGTCGCTGTCGCTGAGGATGTCGCGCGTCCATCGGCGTGCGCGGCCGATCTCTTCCAAGTAACCGGGGCAGGAGAGTTCCCAGATTCGCACCGTGCTCGTATACTCGTGCATACAAGTTCCTTCGTGCTGGTGGCCGCTATGGACAGTGGATTAGAGCTAGACGAGTTTCACGCCGTCGTGCGCGCGCACGGCCGGCGGGGATGTTGCGTCGAGTGCGTCCAGGACGCGGATCGCGTATGCCTCGTCGGCCAGTTCGGAGACCTCTTCGCGGGTCGCCCAGCGAAGTGCGTAGGTCTCCTCCCCCGTCGTCGGGGCCCCGTCGACCGCTTCGCAGCGGAAGACGAGCGAGATGATCAGGCCGGACATGTTCTTGTAGACGCCGGTGAGGGTCGCCGGAAGTGCGATCTTGAAGCCGGTCTCTTCGAGGACTTCGCGTTGGAGAGCGTCCGGGATGGTCTCCCCCGGTTCGAGCACGCCACCGGGCGGCTCCCACTGGCCGTTGTCACGCCGCTGGATCAGGAGGGCCCGGCCGTGCTCGTCGACGATGACTCCGGCGACGCTCACGGAATGGGGGCGCTCTACAGTGCTCACGTTCCTCGGCTTCCCTCTGCTGGCTAGGCTCTCCACCGTAGCAATGACACTCAGCTTCTCGTCTAGATATCTGAAGGAGTACACATGGCGGCTCTCCCCTCCGGCGTTCTCGGAGCGCTGGACCCGACAAGTGACCGCGCGGTGTTCCGGCAGATCGCTGACCAGCTGCGGGAAGCCATCGACAAGGGGCGGTTCAAGGAGGGCGCCAAGCTGCCGTCCGAAGCGGAGCTGACCGAGCACTTCGGGGTGTCCCGGATGACCGTCCGCAACTCGCTTTCCATCCTTCAGAGTGAAGGGCTGGTCTCCTCCGAGCACGGACGCGGGGTCTTCGTGCGGCCCCGGCCCCCGGTGCGGCGTCTGGCGTCGGACCGCTTCGCCCGGCGTCACCGAGATCAGGGGAAGTCCGCGTTCACTGTGGAGGCCGAAGCCGCGGGGAGCCGTCCCGAGGTGGACAGCCTGGAAGTGCGCGAGGAACGCTCCACGCCGGAGATCTCCGCCCGGCTCGGGTCAGCACGGAAGGTCCTCGCCCGCAGGCGCCGGTACCTGCTGGACGGCAAGCCGGTCGAGTTCGCCACCTCTTACCTGCCGCTCGACATCGCCCGCAACACCCCGATCGCCGAACCCAACCCCGGGCCTGGCGGGATCTACGCCCGGCTGGAAGAACTGGGGCACCGCCTGGAGCATTTCGACGAGGAGGTACGGGCCCGGATGCCGGCACCGGATGAGGTCAAGTCCCTGCGGCTGGCCTCCGGTGTGCCGGTGATTCACCTGGTGCGGACCGCGTACGACACCGAGGGGCGTGCGGTGGAGGTCTGCGACACGGTGATGGCCGCCGACGCCTACGTCCTCGCCTACCAACTCCCCGCCACCTGACGGGTCTCGGAGGCTGCTGCACTGCAAGTGGGGCCTCTTCTCCGGGACTTGTACACACGCAGAGGCATACTCGTATAGACGAGTGGGCAAGCATGTGGCACAGTGGTTCGTGTTCCCAATCGAACCGGGGCTGTCACGACGCATCTTGTCTAGACGACTAGGTGTTGATGGTTCCGGCCGTGACTGAAGGAGAAGAGAGACCTTGAAGACCATCCGTGTGCAGACCGAGAACGCCACGATCCTGCTGACCGAGGTGCCTGAGCCGAAGGTGCGGGACCGCCAGACCGGCGAGATCGCCAAGGACGCCGTCAGTGGTGAGGCGTTGATGAAGGTCGGCGTCGTCTACATCGACGAGGGGGAGTCCTCGCTGATCCACGTGACCGTGCCGGAAAGCGGCGTCTCCGACGGGCTGACGCTGGGGGCACCGGTCTCGCTGCCGGGGCTGATCGCCCGGCCCTGGGACTCGGTGTTCAACGGGCAGCAGCGGCACGGCATCGCCTACCGTGCGGCGGCTGTCGCCCCTGGTGCCGTTCCGGCCGGTGTGGGGGCCTGACCCGATGTCGGAACTGATGACCATGATGGAGGTGGGTGGTCCCCTCGCCGCTGCTGGTGGCGGGGCCGCCTACCTCCGGGCCCGGCATCCGGCCGCGTACTGGTCCACGGTGGGCTTGCCGGTGTCGGTGGCCCGGCTGTTGGGCTCGTACGGGTCGGTCATGGACTCCTGCGGGCTGACCGTTCCGCCGTCCCGGCCGCGGGTGTTGGCCACACGCGCGACGACTCGTCGCGAGGTGCGGCCGGTGCCTCCTCGCCGCGGAATGCTGCGGCCTACCTCGACGGGGATGCGGGTGCGGTTGCGGCTCGCTCCGGGTCAGGAACCGGCGGACGTGGCGGCCTCGGCTGAACGGCTGCGTCACGCCTGGGGTGTTCACGCCGTCTACGTGGACGTGGTCAGGCCCGGTGTGGTCGAGCTGCGGCTCGTCGGCTTCGACGTGCTGGACCGGGTGCGGATGCCCCGTAAGGCCGGTAGCGGCTTCCTGCGGGTGCCGGTGGCTCTGCGGGAGGACGCGACCGCGTTCGTGCGGGACTACCGCGCGATACCCCACCAACTCACCCTCGGCGCCACGCTGTCGGGGAAGTCGATGTACCTGCGGCACCTGGTCGCCGGGCTCGCCGGTCAGCCGGTGGCGCTGGTGGGGATCGACTGCAAGCGCGGTGTGGAGCTGGCTCCGTTCGCTTCGCGGTTGTCGGCTCTGGCGACTGAGTCGGGGGAGGCGGCTGAGCTGCTGCCGGTGCTGGTGCGGTTGATGGAGGAGCGCTACGACCTCATCAAAGCCCGGCAGGGGATAGCTCCGAGGACGCCGGATGAGGAGATCACCTCGGACGTGTGGGGACTGCCGGAGAAGCAACGCCCGGTGCCCGTGGTGCTGTTCGTGGACGAGGTCGCCGAACTCTTCCTCGTCGCAACGCGGAAGGACGAGGAGAGGCGGGACGAGATGGTCACCCAGCTCATCCGTCTCGCCCAGCTCGGCCGCGCTGCCGGCATCTACTTGGAGGTGTGCGGACAGCGGTTCGGGGCCGAACTGGGCAAGGGCGCCACCATGCTCCGTGCCCAGCTCTCCGGCCGCGTCTGCCACCGCGTCAACGATGAGCCCTCGGCCAAGATGGCGCTCGGTGACATCGCCCCGGAAGCGGTCGAGGCCGCCTGCGCCATCGCTCCGGAACGTCCTGGCCTGGCCGTGGCCGGTGACACCTCCGGCGGCTGGTCCCGCATCCGTACGCCGTACCTGTCGCTGGCGGATGCTGCCGCCGTCTGCCAGGAAGCCGCGCACATGGTGCCGGACGTGCCTGCGCTGGACCCGTTCCGGCCCGTCGTTCCGGCTCAGCCCGTCGAGCGGCCGATCTCGCTCGTGAAGCCCTGGCCCGTCACGGACTGACCCACACCCCGACCCGGTCGGCGTGACCGCCTCACGCCACGTCCCTACCCCTCCCATGCCTGAACACAGAAAGGAGGCTCCCCGTGCGCGCACAACTGGCCCGTGTCGATGCCGTACTCGTCCAGGCCGTCATCGCTGCCGCGCTGTCCTTCGCGCATCTGCACGACCTGGCCTCGGCTGCCGGACAGGACGGCTGGAAGGCGTGGGCCTACCCGGTCTCCGTCGACCTGCTCCTGGTCGCCGCGTGGCGGCGGCTGAGGTCCGGAAAGGACAAGGCGGCGGGCTGGTGCTGGTTCCTGATCGCCCTGGCTGCGTCGCTCGGCGCGAACGTCTCCACCGCCGGCCTCCTCGACCTGAACGACCTCCCCGACTGGCTCCGCATCCTCGTCGCCGGGTGGCCCGCACTGGCCTTCCTCGGCGGAACGCTTCTCGCCCACGGGTCGAACGAGCCTGCTGCGGCTGAGAGTTCGGAGCCCGTCGTGACTGCCGAGCAGGAGCCCGACGCTCCCGTTGGACCGGTTGCCGAGCAGCCGCCAGCACTGGGGCCCGCCAAGCCGGAGAGCACTGCACCACCAGTCCCGGCCGCGCTCGTCGAGCACGCCCGGAAGGTCGCCGACGCACATCAGGCCCGTACCGGCGCCCCCATCGACACCGGCACGCTCCGCGCCCGCCTCGGCGTCCCCGCACCGCTGGCCGAACAGATCGCCGCCCAACTCACCTGACCCGACAGGAGAACTCGCCATGCCGCTGAACCGCCGCTTCCGCCGCGTGACCCGCGTCGGCCCCGTCCAGGTCGGCACCGCCTACGACAACCGCGGGCGGGAGAAGCACACCGCCGCCTGCACCGCCCCGCGCTGTGGCTTCTCCGCCGACTACGACTCGCGCGCTGCCGCCGAACTCGCCGCCCGTACGCACCGCTGCCCCGTCCGCTGAAAGGAGAACTGACCTCGTGAACGTGACTCTGCCCCTGGTCGTCGTCCTCGGCCTCATCACCTGGGCGCCGTGAAGTTCCTCGGCGTCCGCGTCTGGCTCGTCGTCGTGATCGCCCTCTTCGGCTTCTACCTCGCCGACACCTTCCTGGCCCCCGCCATCGACAACGGCACCCGCGACGGGGTCGACGTCGTCAACGGCACCCACGACTGAACGGAGAACCAACCATGCTGCTCAAGCCCCAGCTCCCGCAGAACCCCACCGCGAATGTCGCGGGTTCAAGTCCCGTCATCCACGGCCACCAACCGGCCGCCCCGGCGCCCGTACGCCGCTCGCTGCCCTCGGTCAGCACAGGGGCCGTTGCCACCGTGCTCCTGGGCGGCGTCGTCCTCACGGCCCTGCTCACCGCCGTCGCTGTCTCGGCCATATCCGTCGCCGTGGCCGCCGTGGTCCTGCGCTCGCTCCTGAACTCCGAGCACCGCCGCTGAGCGGCTACCGGGGCGGTCTCGATACCGCCAAGCATCCACCGCCCCGGCAGCCCGACCCCTTCCGACCGAAGCCGAAAGGAGAACTCCCATCATCACCCGCAAGAGCCCGACGCCACTCAAGGAACTCGGGACCCTCGCCTCAACGGGGACGCTGCCCGGTATGCTCCGCCAGCTCTCCACGCTCGGCGGTTGCACGCACCCCGTGCGCCTTGCCGGCCACCGGACGGAACATCGCCTCAACACCGCGACAGGCGAGATCGGCGCCGAGTTGCACCGCCTCAACTCGGCGGACATGCCTGCCGGTCACCTCCTGGTGCGCTGCGGCAACCGCCGCACGACCCGCTGTGCGGCCTGCGCCGAGACGTACCGCCGTGACACGTTTCACCTGATCACCGCCGGACTGCGGGGCGGCAAAGGCACGCCCGAGACGGTCACTTCGCATCCGCGCGTCTTCGCGACGTTCACCGCTCCGAGCTTCGGTCCTGTCCACAACCGGCCGACCTCGGCCGGAGATTCAGTACGTCCGTGCCGGTGCGGCAAGCGTCACGACCAGGGTGACGGCGTGCTCGGCATGCCGCTGAATCCTGCCCGCTACGACTACGAAGCCGCCGTCTTGTGGAACGCGCACGCCGGGGCCCTGTGGCGGCGTTTCACCATCTACCTGCGCCGCGAGATCGCCAAGCGCGCCGGACTCACTCAGCGGGCCTTCCGGCACTTCGCCCGCGTCTCCTTCGCCAAGGTCGCCGAGTACCCAGAAGCGCGGTGCCGTCCACTTCCATGCCGTGATTCGCCTCGACGGGCCCGAGGGTGGCGACACTTCGCCCCCGGCCTGGGCGACTGCCGAGCTGCTGACCGATGCTATTCAGGCCGCTGCCGGGAAGGCCACCGTGGCCGGCCCCGTCCTCGACGGCCGCGCGCACTCGTTCGCCTTCGGCCGCCAGCTCGACGCACGCACCATCCACGGACCCGACTTCGACGGCGGTCAGGAACTCACAGACCGGGCCGTCGCTGCTTACGTCGCCAAGTACGCCACCAAGGGCGCAGAGACAGCCACGGGGACGCTCGATCGCCGTCTGAGGTTCGTCGGCGAACTCGCCCAGCTCGGCCTCAACCCGCACGCGGAACGCCTGATCCGCACCGCCTGGGCCCTCGGCGGGCGTAAGGACCTGGCTCACCTGCGGCTGCGGGCCTGGGCGCACATGCTCGGCTTCCGCGGTCACTTCTCCACCAAGACTCGCCGCTACTCCACCACCCTCGGTGCTCTCCGTGCTGCCCGCGCCGAATGGCGCCGCCTCCAAGCCGCCATCGCGCGCGGCGAGAACCATCCACAGCCCGTGGACAGTGCCCGCGAGGAGACGACGCTCGTCCTCGCGCACTGGGCCTTCGTCGGAACAGGGCTCAGCCCTGCTGAGGAATGGCTCTCGGCCTCGCTCGCCGACTCCGGAACGCCAACCGCCACCAGCAAGGAAGGAGAGATCGCACGATGACGGACCGATACCTCAGCGTCGACCAGGTCGCCGAACTCCTCGGCACAACAGCCCGGTTCCCCCGCCGGCTGATCGCCGAGCGCCGCATCACCTTCGTCAAGGTCGGCCGTCACGTACGCATCCCGGAAAGCGCCCTCGCCGCGTACATCGAGGAGCGAACCGTCCAGCCGATGCGTCCGCGTCGGGCCCGAGCCCGGAAGGCGGCTGCCTGATGGGAAACAGCAAGGGAAGGCGGCGTCGCTTCGGAGCCGTTCGCCAGTACCGGTCAGGACGTTGGACGGCGAGCTACCTGGACCCAGAGGGGATGGAACGCCGTGCGCCTCAGACCTTCGAGACCAAGACCGACGCGGAAGTCTGGCTCTCCCAGGTCGAAGCCGACCTCTCCCGGGGCAACTGGCAAGACCCCGACGCCGGAGCAGTCAACTTCGAGGTGTACGCCTCGCAATGGGTGAGGGAGCGCGGCTTGTCGCCGACAACGAATGAGCTGTACCGGCGACTGCTTCGACTCCACGTCCTGCCCACCTTTGGTGGCCTCGACCTCGACGAGATCACCTCACCTCGTGTCCGCACCTGGCGCACGGAGCGGCTGACGACGACGGAAGCTCCCACGACGGTCGCCAAGGCATACAGGCTGCTGAAGGCCATCATGCAGACTGCGACCGACGATGAACTGATCCGCCGCAACCCCTGCCGGATACGCGGGGCCGGCAAGGAGATCGCACCGGAGCGTCCCGTCGCCACGGTGGAACAGGTGGACGCCCTCGCGAACGCGATCGGAGTGCGCTGGAAGCTGATGGTCTACCTCGGTGCGTACGGGCCACTCCGCCCGGAAGAGCAAGCGGAGCTCCGGCGCCGCGATGTCGACCTGGACGCGATGACGCTCCGGATCACTCTGGCCTCACCTGAGCTGACCACCGGCGAGCGGGCCACGGGTCCCACCAAGTCGGAAGCGGGCGTACGGCTCGTCGTCCTGCCGGACTTCCTTCGCACCGACCTCCGCCGGCACCTCGACTGGTTCGCGGAGAAGGGCCGGGACGGGCTGCTGTTCGTAGGGGAGAAGGGCGCTCCGTTCCGGCGAAGCTCCTTCGGTCGGAAGTGGCGTCGAGCCCGTGCCAAGGTCGGTATGTCGGAGGGCTTCCGCTTCTACGATCTTCGTCACACCGGGCACACCCTGTCGACGCAGAGCGGGGCCACGCTCAAGGACACGATGGTCCGCGCGGGCCAGTCCTCCGAACGAGCGGCGCTGATCTACCAGCACTCGAACTCGGAGCGTCAGCGGGAGGTCGCCGACGGGATCGACGCACGGGTACGCGCTGAGCGGAAGAAGGCGGCGCAGGAGGACGGCGACGCGCCTTCTGGTGCGGATCTGGTGCAAGACCTTTAGAGAGGTCTGGACAACAAACAAGGCCCGGGTCTGTGACCTGGGCCTTTGTCGTGGAGCGGGTGACGGGAATCGAACCCGCGCTCTGAGCTTGGGAAGCTCATGTTCTACCATTAAACTACACCCGCGAGGAGCCCTGGGATCAGCGGCTTCAACGCCGCTCACTCTACCCCATCACTGACCCCCGCCGCACAGGCCGAGGGGTCTTTTTGCTGCTCCGGGACGTGCCCGGTGACCGTCGCGGCCCTTCGTCGGGCGATGCCGGAGGAGTGTCGGGGGGCCGTCGGAGCGGGGGAGTTGGGGCGTACCGTGGGGCGAGGAGTGCCCGGCGGAGCGTTGTCTGCTTGATCCCCTAATGTGGCTTTCGTCGTTCACGTATTTGGGGAGAGGAGAGCGATGGAGTCCACCGTCGTTCAGTGTGCCGAGGGGCACGTGTTCAGCACCTCGACGTTCCCGATGCAGAGCTTGGAGAGCGGCCGTATCGGCCCCGGGCGGCTGTTGCGCTGTCCGCGGTGTGGGCGGCTGCGGCAGGCGGTGCCCGTGACGGCTTCCGTCCCGCGCCCCGGACGTCCGGAGAAGTAGGGGCAGTTGGGGGCGCTGTGGCGGACAGCGCTGTTCGTGCGCATGCCGACGGGGCCGGTTCGATTGGGCCGGCCCCGTCCACTGCGCGTAGTCTCGGGCCGTGCTTCTCTCCGACAAGGACATCAGGGCCGAGATCGAAACGGGCCGGGTGCGCATCGACCCGTACGATCCCGCGATGGTGCAGCCGTCCAGTATCGATGTCCGACTGGACCGCTATTTCCGGGTGTTCGAGAATCACCGGTATCCGCACATCGATCCCTCCGTCGAACAGCCCGATCTGACGAGGCTGATCGAGGCGGAGGGCGATGAGCCGTTCATCCTGCACCCCGGTGAGTTCGTGCTCGCCTCGACGTATGAAGTGATCACGCTGCCGGACGACATCGCGTCCCGGCTGGAGGGGAAGAGTTCCCTCGGCAGGCTCGGGCTGCTGACGCATTCGACGGCCGGATTCATCGACCCCGGCTTCTCCGGGCATGTGACTCTGGAGCTGTCGAACGTCGCCACGCTGCCCATAAAGCTGTGGCCGGGCATGAAGCTGGGGCAGCTGTGCATGTTCCGGCTGACGACCCCGGCGGAGCACCCGTACGGGTCGGCGCTGCACGGTTCCCGCTATCAGGGCCAGCGCGGGCCGACGCCGTCGCGCTCGTATCTGAACTTCCACCGGACGCAGGTCTGAAGGTCCCGACGCGGCGGCGAGGGGCCGCCGGAGGCGACAGCGAGAGGGAGGCACGGGGTGAGCGACGAGCGGGAGAACCTGACCTATCCCCTGTTCGGGCAGGCGGTACGGGAGTTGGCGCAGGCAGTCGCCGATGACGCGTACGAGCCCGACATCATCCTGTCCATCGCGCGCGGCGGCCTCTTCGTCGCGGGCGGGCTCGGCTACGCGCTGGACGTGAAGAACCTGCATGTGATGAACGTCGAGTTCTACACGGGAGTCGGCCAGACCCTCGATATGCCCGTCATGCTGCCGCCGGTCCCGAACGTCGTCGATCTGAGCCGGAAGAAGGTGCTCGTCGCGGATGACGTCGCCGACACCGGCCGGACCTTGAAACTGGTGCAGGAATTCTGCGTGGAGCACGTCGCCGAGGTGCGCGCAGCGGTGATCTACGAGAAGCCGGACTCGGCGGTGAAGTGCGAGTACGTGTGGAGGCGCACGGACCGGTGGATCGAGTTCCCGTGGAGTGTCGATCCGCCGGTGGTGCGTCGCGACGGGCAGGTTCTCGACGCCTGACCCGGCGCTCGCCGCAGCGGATGCGGGCCGCGGCCCCCGGCTCAGCCGTCGCCGTGCTGTACCTCGTGCGTGCGGGACCGGCTGGGTCTCGTCGGTGAGGCTATGCCCGTCGCCACGAGGATCTGCTGGCCCGTCTCGGTGTTTCCGATGTGCGTGGCCATGGTCATCGCCGCGTGCGCCTCGTCGGTGCTGGCCTCGGGCGGTATGGCCAGCAGGGAGAAGTGGTCACGCTCACCGCGGGTGATGATCACGGTGTCGTCCCCCACCGGGAACCAGTCGATGTGCACGATCCGGCCGTCCACGAACAGCGGTTCGCCGAGGCCGTCCCAGGCGTCGGCGTCCAGGCCGATGCGGTCGATGTGCCCCAGGTGTTCGGTGAGTACGGCCACGAGGCCGGGCAACTCGGCCTGGACGTCCCGGGAGTGCGGCCACCACGCGCCGTCGAAGAGCCCCTCCCGTGAGGGCGCCGCCTGCAGCCTCAGTGCCAACAGGCCGGGTTCGAGGGGCATTCGGAGCGCGTTGAGCGCGGAGGCGTCCGCGGACGGGATGTCTTCGGTCACGTCCGGGAAGTTCGGTTCGACCTTCATGGCGTCCGCCCGTCTGTCAGTCCAGTTCCCGGGCTGTCAGTCCAGTCCCCAGGGGTTGCTCACCTTCCACCGGCAGGCCGACGGCCGGATGCCCACCCGGATCGTCCCTTGAAAGGGTGATTCCGCCTGCCTTTTTTCCAGCGTACTACCGGGCCGGAGCGTTCTTCGCTTCCTCCTCCTCGGGCCCTCTACCTGGGCAGACGGCGCGTCCACGCCTCCAGCGGCGGCCCCTCCGAGGCGGGCGTGATCTTGCCGAGGCTCTCCCATGTCCAGGACTGCAGCGCGGCACGCGCCGAGGCGTTCTCCTGGTCGGTCAGGGTGACGGCCAGCGCGATGCCCGAGGGGGCGAGCAGGTTCTCCTGGAGGCGGCCGGCGACGCCGCGGCGGCGGAAGGACGGCAGGACCATCAGCTCCGTCATCACGAACGCCCGCCCGGCCGCTGTCAGTTCGGTCATCTCCGCGGGCGGTTCGCCGTGCAGGCCGGCCCACCACCGGTCCGTACGGTCGGCCCGGTAGCCGTAGACGCTGCCCACCAGCCGTCCGTCCGCGCCGGCGATCACCAGCTCGAAGCCGGTGCGCTGCATGTGCTCGTCCAGGCGGCGCAGATAGTCCTGCCGTCCGTGGAACTCCTCGCCCGCCGTTCCCCGGTACGCCTCGACGTACAGGTCGGCCACGGCGTCCCGTTCCCGGTCGGCCTGCCAGCGGCTGAGCCGCCGTAGGAACACCTCTGCCATGTCCTCGCCCCCCATCCCGCCGGCCATCCTTGTGACCGGCCCCGACGTGCTGCCGCAGTCGCAGGCTGAACATATTGAGAGTACGTCTCTTCGTGCCTTTTTCGTCGCCCTCGTCCCGCGCGAATGGCGTACGGGGCACGATCACGGCAGCCGTGAAGTCCCGGACCTCCCGGACAGGTTGGAGGATCCGTGCCGCGCGTCCGTCACCGGTGGCGGACGGGCGGGGCCGTGCCCGGCGCCCGGGACGGGAGGCGGGGCGGTTGGGCTGCGGGAAGTGGGCACCCGGAGTGCGCAGGCCGTACTCGCAGGACGGAGTGACCGCGATGGACCTCATCCTCGGTGCCAGCGTCATCGTGCTGGTCGGGCTGACAGCGCTCGTGATCCATCTCATCGATGTGCACCGCGCGCAGCGCATCGAAGCCTTCCACTACCACCGGTTCCACGCCGGCGACCCTCCGGAGGGTTCCGGTCCGGCCTCCGCGGACGGTGCGCGCGGCCCGCGCGGGGACGATGCGACCCGGGAGGGCCGGAGGCGCGAGCCGTAAGGCATCCCGGGTCGGATGTCGGTTCAGATGTCCGGGCGGTGCCGTCCGGCACCGCCCGTCCGGATCTAGAGCGCGCCCAGCTTGATCAGTACGAGCAGCGCCAGGAGCTGCACCGCCGAGGCGCCCAGCGCCCGCGGCCACGGCAGGTCGTGGGAGCGGCTGACCATCGACGTGAACAGGGCGCCCGCGGCGATCCAGGTCACCCAGCCCAGCACCTGTACGACGGGTGCCGTTCCGCCCAGGAAGACGGCGACGAGCAGACGCGGCGCGTCCGTCAGCGACATGATCAGCATGGACAGGCCGATCGTCGGCGCCCATGCTCCGGCGCCTCCGAACTGGCGGGCCAGTGTGTGGGTCACCGCTCCCAGGATCAGCCCCGCCACGACAACGGCCACGCCGGTCGTCAGGACGTACGGGATCGCGTTGGAGAGCGGGGCGCTGATGGCCTCCTCGCGCGCGGTGTCCAGACCGAAGATCGCCAGCAGCCCGTAGAGGAAGGTGACGATGATCGCCGGGCCCCACACGGAGTGGTCGCGCATCTGCCAGAAGGTGGCGTTGGGGCGCAGCACGATGCCGCGCAGCAGGTCCTTCCAGTGCAGCCGCGGACCGGCGGGCGGCGCGGGGCGGCCGGCGCCGTAGGTGCTGCCGTCCTGGTCGCCGTAGCCGTCGTCCGGGCCGTAGGGGTCGGGGACGGTGAAGGAGCGGGTGTGACCGGGGCTGTTGGCGTACGGGTCTGCCGGGCCCTGGCCGTGACCCGCGTGCGGGCCGGGGCCGAAGTGCGGGCCCTGTCCGCCGCCCGGGCCTCCCGGCCCGCGGTACGGCTGTCCGTGCGGTTCACCCAGGTACTCCGGCTCGCCGTGCCCGCCGGCCATGGGAGGCCACTGCTGCTGCGGCGGGCGCTGCCCGTACGGCACGGGACCGCCCGGACCGGCTGCTCCCGCCCGCGGGCCCGGTCCCGGCTGCCCGGGATGTCCCTGTGATCCGCGGTACTGACCCTGCTGCTGCGCGTTCCGGGAACCCCGGCCGCGTCCGATCCTGAAACCAGCCACGCCTTCGAACGTACCTTGTCCCGGGAGCCGGAAGGCCGGGCCCGGGGGAATGGGGCGGGGTTTGTGGCCGATCCGGTACAACCCGTAGGGGCCTCCCCGAAGGGGCGGGCACCGCGCTCCCGGGGCTGCCCCGCCGCTGTGGCCCGCGCTGTGGCCCGCGGTGTGGCCCGCTGCTGTGCCCCGCGGCTGGGTTCAGCCGCCCGGAAGCCGCACCGCCAGGGTCACCACGGCACCCGAGTCCGGGCCGGCCGGTTCGACGGTGAGCCGGTCGGTGACCAGTCGCGCGAGCCACAGTCCGCGCCCGGCGGTGGCTCCGGCGACGCCGGGGGCCAGCTCGGGGATGACGTCCTCGGAGAACCCGGGACCGGAGTCCTCCACCTGGCACTCCAGCTCGCCCGGGAGGTGACGCAGCAGCAACCGGCCTGTTCCTCCCGCGTGTTCGACCGCGTTGGTGGCCACGGCGTCGACGGCGACGACGAATTCGCCTCTGCGTGGCTCTCCCAGCCCCGCCGATGCGGCGCACTCCTCGACCTCTATGCGGATGCGGGGGAGGTCGCGTGAGGTGAAGTGCAGTCGGCAAAGGCGCTCGTTGGTCAGCATGCGTCGTCCCCCTCTCCGGCGGTGAGGTCCGGTGAGCGGTCCGGGGCCGTCCCGGGCCCGGACGGTCGGCGCGGCCCGTGGGTGTGTGCCGGGCCCGGCGTACGGGTCTGCGTACGGGGGTGGCTACAGGTCTTCGTGCGGGGCTGTGGACCGGGTCGTGAACCGGGCCGTGTCCCCGCCCGTGCACAGGCCGGCGCCGTGGCCGCGGCGCCCTCGCCTCCGTCCGGCACCGCCCCTGTGGAGCGTCTCCGCGTGTACGTTCGTAAGGGCGTGGCCGTCCTGTCCGGGCCGCCCGGCCGGCGGCCCGGTCTGGCTCTGCCGACGCCGTGCCGGACCGGGGCGGAAGTCGCTCTCCGCCGTACGGGGGCAGAGCGGTCGTCCGCCTCCACGTCACCGCCGTCCAGCACCTGGGCCGCCTCCTTCGCTGCGCCGCGTTCTGCTGTCGCTGGTCAGCGAGGCTAAGCGGCGTGATGGCCGATGGGTATACCCCGAAGGGGATTGACCTGTGAAGAACGCTAAGTGACTGAATACGAACGGAGTTTGCCGCATACGGACGGAGCTGGTCGCAGTGACGACGAGCTCCGTCCGTATATCCGTCTCTGTCCGGAGATCACTACTTCGCGGTCTCGCTCTCCGCCGTCTGATCCTTCTCCGGCTTCTCCGGCTTCTCCGGCTTTTCCGTCGAGTCCGTCGAGTCCTTCGCGCCCGTCGTCCCCGCCGCCTCCTCGGCGCCCGATCCGCCCTCCGGCACCTCGGCAGGCACCTCCCCCGGCCCCTGCCCCGGCTCCTCGGCCGGTCCGCCGGAGGCCGCTGCCGGGACGCGTACGGAGTCCAGCAGGAGCTGGGCGACGTCCACGACGCGCAGCTCCTCCCTGGCCTTCTGGTCGTTCTTCTTGCCGTTGACCGAGTCCGTCAGCATGACGAGGCAGAAGGGGCAGGCCGTCGAGACGATGTCCGGGTCCAGGGCCAGCGCCTCGTCCACGCGCTCGTTGTTGATGCGCTTGCCGATCCGCTCCTCCATCCACATGCGGGCACCGCCGGCGCCGCAGCAGAAGCCGCGTTCCTTGTGGCGGTGCATCTCCTCGTTGCGGAGCCCGGGGACCTTGCCGATGATCTCGCGCGGCGGCGTGTAGACCTGGTTGTGGCGGCCCAGGTAGCAGGGGTCGTGGTAGGTGATCAGGCCCTCGACGGGGGTGACCGGGACCAGCTTGCCCTCGTCGATCAGGTGCTGGAGCAGCTGGGTGTGGTGGATGACCTCGTAGTCGCCGCCCAGCTGGGGGTACTCGTTGGCGAGGGTGTTGAAGCAGTGCGGGCAGGTCGCGACGATCTTCTTCTTCGACTTCTCGACCGTCACCCCTTCTTCCTCGTCCTGTCCGAACGCGGCGTTCAGCGTGGCGACGTTCTCCTCGCCGAGCTGCTGGAAGAGGAACTCGTTGCCGAGGCGGCGGGGGGAGTCACCGGTGCACTTCTCGTCCCCGCCCATGATCGCGAAGTTGACGCCGGCGATGTGCAGCAGCTCGGCGAAGGCCTTGGTGGTCTTCTTCGCGCGGTCCTCCAGCGCGCCCGCGCAGCCGACCCAGTAGAGGTAGTCGACCTCGGTGAGGTCGTCGACGGTCTTGCCGACGACGGGCACCTCGAAGCCCGTGGCCTGAGCGAGCTCCTTCGTCCACTCCAGCCGCTGCTTCTTGGCCAGGCCCCAGGGGTTGCCCTTCTTCTCCAGGTTCTTCAGCATCGTCCCGGCCTCGCTCGGGAACGCGCTCTCGATCATCACCTGGTAGCGGCGCATGTCGACGATGTGGTCGATGTGCTCGATGTCGACGGGGCACTGCTCGACGCACGCGCCGCACGTGGTGCACGACCACAGCACGTCCGGGTCGATGACGCCGTTCTCCTCGGCCGTACCGATCAGCGGCCGCTCGGCCTCCTCGAGCGCGGCGCGCGGTACGTCCTTGAGCTGTTCCTCGCTCGCCTTCTCCTCGCCCTCCATCGTCTTGCCGCCGCCGGCGAGCAGGTAGGGGGCCTTGGCGTGCGCGTGGTCGCGCAGCGACATGACCAGCAGCTTGGGGGAGAGCGGCTTCCCGGTGTTCCAGGCGGGGCACTGGGACTGGCAGCGTCCGCACTCGGTGCAGGTGGAGAAGTCCAGCAGGCCCTTCCAGGAGAAGTGCTCGACCTGGGAGGCGCCGAACTGCGTCTCCTCGCCGTCCTCGTCGTCGAAGACGGTCTCGAAGTCGATCGCCTTGCCGGCGGAGGTCATCGGCTGCAGTTCGCCGAGCGCGGTGCCGCCGCGGGCCTCGCGCTTGAACCAGATGTTGGGGAAGGCGAGGAAGCGGTGCCAGGCCACGCCCATGTTGGTGTTGAGCGCGACGACGATCATCCACACGAACGAGGTGCCGATCTTGATCAGCGCCACCAGGTACACCAGATTCTGCAGCGTGCCGGCGCTCAGCCCGTCGAAGGCGGCGACCAGGGGGTACGAGACGAAGTACGCGGCCTCGTAGCCCTCGACGTGGTGCAGGGCGCCCTCCAGGCCGCGCAGCACCAGGATGGCGATGCCGATGGTCAGGATGACGTACTCGACGAAGTAGGCCTGGCCCGCCTTGGAGCCGGTGAAGCGGGACTTGCGCCCCGCGCGGGAGGGCAGGTTCAGCAGCCGGATCACGATGAGCGTGGCGATGCCCAGCGCCGTCATCAGGCCGAGGAACTCGGTGAAGATCTCGTAGGGCGCCCATGTGCCGATGAGGGGGAGCGTCCAGTCCGCCGAGAAGAGCTGGCCGAAGGCGTGCACCAGGGTGAGGACGAGCGCGAAGAACCCGATCGCCACGAACCAGTGCGCGAAGCCGACGATCCCCCAGCGGTTCATCCGTGTGTGCCCGAAGAACTCGCGGGCGACGGTGAGCGTGCGCTGTTGCGGGTCGTCGGTGCGGGTGCCCTCGGGCACGGGCTGGCCCAGCCGTACGAAGCGGTAGATCTGCGCGATGGCGCGCGCGAACAGCGCGATGCCGACCGCGGCCAGCACCAGCGAAACGACGATCGCGGCGAGTTGCATGGAGGCTCCTCGGACCTGCGGGCGAGCGCGGGTGCCCCGCTCGCTCTGGCTTACTAAGCGGTAACTTAACTGATCCGTACGAGACTACCCACTATCCGGGGGGTGCTGACACCCGGGCGCGCGGTGATCTGCGTCGCGGGGGCCGCCGGGTCCGGGCGGATGTGTCCGTGCGTCAACTGTGCCCGATGCGGCGCTGCTTCGTGCCTGGTCGGAGAGGGGTGCGCATAAAGACGGCATAAGACTTGAGTCCACCACGCTCAGCTCAGTTGACGTTCAGGATTCGGCCAGGCACTCTTGAGCCAGCTTCACTCAAGACATCAGCTGGAGGAAACCGAAATGGCACGTGCGGTCGGCATCGACCTGGGCACGACGAACTCCGTCGTCAGTGTCCTCGAAGGCGGTGAGTCCACCGTCATCACCAACGCCGAGGGCGCCAGGACCACGCCGTCCGTTGTGGCCTTCGCGAAGAACGGCGAGGTGCTCGTCGGCGAGGTGGCCAAGCGACAGGCTGTCACCAACGTCGACAGGACGGTCCGGTCGGTCAAGCGCCACATGGGCACCGACTGGAAGATCAACCTGGACGGCAAGGACTTCAACCCGCAGCAGATGAGCGCCTTCATCCTGCAGAAGCTCAAGCGCGACGCGGAGTCCTACCTCGGTGAGAAGGTCGAGGACGCGGTGGTGACCGTCCCGGCGTACTTCAACGACGCCGAGCGTCAGGCCACCAAGGAGGCCGGTGAGATCGCCGGTCTGAACGTGCTGCGCATCGTCAACGAGCCCACCGCCGCCGCCCTCGCCTACGGGATGGAGAAGGAGGACCAGACGATCCTGGTCTTCGACCTCGGCGGCGGCACCTTCGACGTCTCGCTGCTGGAGATCGGCGACGGCGTCGTGGAGGTGAAGGCCACCAACGGTGACAACCACCTCGGCGGTGACGACTGGGACCAGCGCGTCGTCGACCACCTGGTCAAGCAGTTCCACTCCGGCCACGGCGTGGACCTGGGCAAGGACAAGATGGCTCTGCAGCGCCTCCGTGAGGCGGCGGAGAAGGCCAAGATCGAGCTGTCCAGCTCGAGCGAGACCACCATCAACCTGCCCTACATCACGGCGTCCGCCGAGGGCCCGCTGCACCTGGACGAGAAGCTCACGCGCGCCCAGTTCCAGCAGCTCACCCAGGACCTGCTGGAGCGCTGCAAGACGCCGTTCCACAACGTCATCAAGGACGCGGGCATCCAGCTGTCCGAGATCGACCACGTGGTTCTGGTCGGCGGCTCGACCCGTATGCCCGCCGTCGCCGAGCTCGTGCGCGACCTGACCGCCGGCAAGGAGGCCAACAAGGGCGTCAACCCGGACGAGGTCGTCGCGATCGGCGCCAGCCTCCAGGCCGGTGTGCTCAAGGGTGAGGTCAAGGACGTCCTCCTGCTGGACGTCACCCCGCTGTCCCTCGGCATCGAGACCAAGGGCGGCATCATGACCAAACTCATCGAGCGCAACACGACGATCCCGACGAAGCGCTCCGAGACCTTCACCACGGCCGAGGACAACCAGCCGTCGGTGCAGATCCAGGTCTTCCAGGGCGAGCGTGAGATCGCGGCGTACAACAAGAAGCTCGGCATGTTCGAGCTGACGGGTCTGCCGCCCGCCCCGCGCAACGTGCCGCAGATCGAGGTCACCTTCGACATCGACGCGAACGGCATCATGCACGTCTCGGCGAAGGACCTCGGCACGGGCAAGGAGCAGCGGATGACCGTCACCGGCGGCTCGGCGCTGCCGAAGGACGACATCGAGCGCATGATGCGCGACGCCGAGCAGTACGCCGACGAGGACGCCAAGCGCCGCGAGTCCGCCGAGACCCGCAACCAGGCCGAGCAGCTCGTCTACACGACCGAGAAGTTCCTCAAGGACAACGAGGAGAAGGTCCCGGACGAGATCAAGACCGAGGTGGAGGCCGCCACCGAGGACCTCAAGGAGAAGCTGAAGGGCGAGGACACCGCCGCGATCCGCGAGGCCAGCGAGAAGGTCGCGGCGACCAGCCAGAAGCTCGGCCAGGCCATGTACGCCGACGCGCCGGGAGCCCAGGGTGACGCCGAGGGTGGCGCTCAGGGCGGTGCGGAAGGTGGCGCCGCCGGCGCCAAGGCCGAGGGTGACGAGGATGTCGTCGACGCCGAGATCGTGGACGACGAGCAGAAGCCCAAGGGTGGTGCAGCGTGACGGAGGAGACCCCGGGCTTCGAGCAGAAGCCCGACGTCCCCGCCGACGCCGTACAGCCCGATGACGCTGCGGCGCAGGCCGCCGGGCCCTCTCCCGCCGAGGAGGCGGAGGGCGGCCCGGCGGACCTGGCCGGGGACGTGACCGAGAGCGAACAGGAAGGCCGGCCGCAGGAACCGGTGCAGGGGCAGGTGCAGGGACAGGGTCCGCAGGAAGCGGCGCTGACCGCGCAGCTGGACCAGACCCGCACCGCGCTCCACGAGCGCACACAGGATCTGCAGCGGCTCCAGGCGGAGTTCCAGAACTACCGCCGCCGTGTGGAACGTGACCGGGCGTCCGTCAAGGAGGTCGCCGTCGCGAACCTCCTGACGGAGCTGCTGCCCGTGCTCGACGACATCGGCCGGGCGAGGGACCACGGCGAGCTGGTCGGCGGTTTCAAGTCGGTGGCCGAATCGCTGGAGATGGTCGCGGCCAAGATGGGTCTGATGCAGTTCGGCAAGGAGGGCGAGCCCTTCGACCCGACGGTGCACGAGGCGCTGATGCACTCGTACTCGCCGGACGTCACGGAGACGACGTGCGTGCAGATCCTTCAGCCCGGGTACCGAATCGGCGAGCGCACGATCCGTCCCGCCAGGGTCGGTGTCGCCGAGCCGCAGCCCGGCGCCCAGGGCACCACAGGTGAGGAGTCCGCCGACGAAGAGGACAGCGGTGGCCCCGAGCAGGGGTGACCACGGCAGGCACGATGTCGACGAAGCGGTGACCGGTCCGGCCCCCGGGCCGGTCACCGGTCAGGGCACCGAGCGGAAGGAGGGACGTCGCCGATGAGTACCAAGGACTACATCGAGAAGGACTACTACAAGGTCCTCGGCGTCCCCAAGGACGCCACCGAGGCCGAGATCAAGAAGGCCTACCGCAAGCTCGCGCGGGAGAACCACCCCGACGCCAACAGGGGCGACGCCAAGGCCGAGGAGCGCTTCAAGAACGCGTCCGAGGCATACGACGTGCTCGGCGACAGCAAGCGCCGCAAGGAGTACGACGAGGCGCGCACCCTCTTCGGCAACGGAGGCATCCGCACCGGCGGCCCCGGTGGTCCGGGCGGTGCGGGCGGCTTCAACTTCGACCTCAACGACCTCTTCGGGGGCAACCAGCCCGGCAGCGGTGCCGGAGCACCCGGTGGTGCGGGCGGCTTCGGGGGCGGGCTCGGCGACGTCTTCGGCGGCCTGTTCAACCGGGGCGGCGCCGGTACGCGTACACAGCCGCGGCGCGGCCAGGACATCGAGTCCGAGGTGACGCTCAGCTTCACCGAGGCCGTCGACGGGGCCACGGTCCCGCTGCGGATGTCCTCCTCGGCGGCGTGCAAGGCGTGTGCCGGTACGGGTGACAAGAATGGCTCCCCGCGGGTCTGCCCGACCTGCGTGGGGACCGGCCAGGTCTCCCGCGGCGGCGGTGGCGGCTTCTCGCTGACCGACCCCTGCGTGGACTGCAAGGGCCGTGGGCTCATCGCCCAGGACCCGTGCGAGACGTGCAGGGGCTCGGGCAGGGCGACGAGTTCGCGCACCATGCAGGTCCGCATCCCCGCGGGCGTCAGCGACGGGCAGCGCATCAGGCTGCGCGGCAAGGGGGCTCCGGGCGAGCGCGGCGGTCCGGGCGGTGACCTGTACGTCGTCGTCCACGTCGACCGTCATCCGCTCTTCGGACGGCGGGGGGACAACCTCACGGTGACCGTGCCCGTCACCTACCCGGAGGCGGCGCTCGGCGGCGAGATCAAGGTGCCCACGCTCGGATCTCCGCCTGTCACGCTCAAACTGCCGCCGGGGACACCGAGCGGCCGTACGATGCGCGCACGCGGCAAGGGCGCCGTCCGCAAGGACGGGACGCGGGGCGACCTGCTGGTGACCATCGAGATCTCGGTCCCCAAGGACCTGAGCGAGAAGGCGAAGACGATCCTGGAGTCCTACCGCGAGGCGACGGAGGCGGAGGACCCACGGGCCGAGCTGTTCAAGGTCGCGAAGGGAGACTGAGGTGAACGGCCGAGACGGGCGACGCAATCCTTATCAGCTGACCGACGAGTCACCGGTATACGTCATCTCGGTCGCCGCTCAGCTCTCGGGTCTGCATCCGCAGACCCTGCGGCAGTACGACCGTCTCGGCCTGGTCTCCCCCGACCGTACGGCCGGGCGCGGGCGCCGGTACTCGGCGCGGGACATCGAACTCCTGCGGCAGGTGCAGGAGCTGAGCCAGGACGAGGGGATCAACCTCGCGGGCATCAAGCGCATCATCGAGCTGGAGAACCAGGTGTCCGCGCTGAAGTCCCGCGTGGTCGAGCTCCAGCAGGCGCTGGAGGGCGCCGCAGCGGCCATGCAGCAGCGCGAGGCGCAGGTCCACGCCTCCTACCGGCGTGACCTCGTCCCCTACGAGGACGTGCACCAGTCGGGCGCCCTGGTCGTCTGGCGTCCGAAGAAGCGCCGCGACTGAGCCGGCCCCGCGTCCTGATCGTTCTCAGGCCCCTTCGTGCATGAAGCGCGGAGGGGTCTTTCGACGCGCCGACCGGCTGATGCAGCTTGCTTGAGGCCGGATCTCCCTGCTTCGAACTCTGGCTCGTTCTGCATTTCTGCAGTCACACGGCCTATGCGGTACGTACCGCCAACTGCTCCCGTTTCTGAAACAGCACCTGCCGCATCGCAGTCACATGAGGCACAGCCCCGTCGGCCGCCCATCGGCCATGCGGGTGCCCGGCACCCGAACGGAGTCGGGAGGCGGGAACGGGCCGGGTTAACCCGATCAGGTGTGTGCAGTTGGCCCTGACGCGTGGCCGGACCCAGCGTAGGGGGATGACGTCGACACGCGCGGCCGTCGCCGCCTTCGTGACCTGCAGCACCGCTCTGGCCGTCATGGGGGCCGGAGCCCCCGCCGAGTACCCACCGGTCTCCGAGGGTGCCCGGTGGCCGCAGGGAACCGTCCCCACCGTCGGCAAGCTGGTCGCCAAGCTGCCGGACAACCAGGCCGAGTCGTGCTCGGCCGCCATCGTCGACTCCCCCAACGGGAGCGTCGTCGCCACGGCGGCCCACTGCATCGCCAGCCCGGAGCGTCCGGCCCGGCCCGAGGCGATCTACTTCCAGCCCGGCTACAAGGGCGGGGGCGGCCCGAAGGCCGTACTTGCCAAGGGGTGGAAGGCCGAGTCGTGGAAGGTGGCGCCGGGATGGAACGTCAAGAAGGACCTGGAGTCGATCCTTCCGCACGACTGGGCGTTCCTGCGGATGGAGAAACGCAACGGGCGCACGATCCAGGAGACCCACGGGGCGAACACACTGCGGACCGGCCGGGCTTCCGGCGGCACCGCGGCCACTCTCGGCTATCCGGTCACCTCGCCCTACGACGGTGAGACGCTCAACTACTGCGCGGGTGACGCCCACCGGTACCGGAAAGGCGAGATCGCGGCTGCCAACGTCGGTGCGCTGGCGCTCAAGCCCTGCCGGCTCACCCAGGGCGTGAGCGGCGGTCCCTGGCTGCGCGGCTTCGACAGGGCGCGGGGGGCGGGGACGCTGGTGGCCGTGACGTCGGTCGGGTCGGACGAGGAGTTGCTGGGGCGGCCGTACCCGAAGGCGGCCGAACCGGTCTTCAAGAAGATCGGCGCCACCGGGAGCCGTTGACGGGGGCCGGCCGGGGGAGTCCGGCCGGTGCAGGCGGCGGCGGTGCGAGGGTGTGCGGGGGGCCGTCACGGGGTGCGGCCCAGCGTCCTGTCCACGGTGATCTCGATCAGGACCCGCTCCGGGTTGGGGCGGGGGCGGCGGCCGTAGCGCTTCTCGTAGCGGTCCTCGGCGTCGGAGACGGCGTCCGCTTCCGTACGGACACGGGCGCGTCCCTCCAGCGTCGACCACCGTCCGCGGTCGACCTGGCAGAGGGCGACGCGCATGCCCTCGTCTCCGGCGGCGAGGACGTTGCGCACCTTCTTGCTGGTCCGGCGGGCGACGACGCGGGCGGTGCCGGTGCCGGTGCCGGGTTCGAAGGTGGCGCTCACGGGCACCACGTGCGGGGTCCCGTCCGGGCGCAGGGTCGTGAGGGTGGCGTAGTGGGGTTCCTGCCAGAAGGCCGTGAGGGCCGGCGGGAATCCGGAGGACGGGGAAGAGGGCGTGCTCGTCATGGGAACGAATCTAGCCGTCCGATAGTTGAGTGAAGTAGACTCAACTTGATAGAGGCTGTGAGTGGCAGCCAGAGCGGGGAAGAGGCAGGCCGGCCGGTAAGCGGCCCCGCATACGCGCACACACGCATACACGCATACGCGCACACACGCAGAGGCGTACGCACGTACGCACCGCAGAGACGAGGAGGCACGCACGCCAGTGGACGCCGAGCTGACGAACAAGAGCCGCGAGGCGATCAGCGGGGCCAACGACCGGGCCGTCACGGACGGGCACCCCGACATCACCCCGGCCCACCTTCTCCTCGCCCTGCTCCAGGGCGAGGAGAACGAGAACGTATCGGATCTGATCGCGGCCGCCGACGCCGATCAGGCCGCCCTCCGCTCGGGTGCCGAGCGCCAGCTCGCCGCCCTGCCCAGCGTCCAGGGATCGACGGTCGGCAAGCCGCAGCCCGACCGTCCGCTGCTGGCCGTCATCGCCGACGCGGGACAGCGGGCGAAGGAGCTGGGCGACGCCTACGTCTCCACCGAGCATCTGCTGATCGGCATCGCCGCCAAGGGCGGAGCCATGGCGGACCTGCTCCAGGAGCAGGGCGCCACGGAGAAGAAGCTTCTCGAGGCGTTCCAGGCCGCGCGCGGCAGCCGCCGGGTGACCAACCCCGACCCCGAGGGGACGTACAAGGCGCTGGAGAAGTTCGGCACGGACCTGACCGCCGCCGCCCGCGAGGGCAAGCTCGACCCGGTGATCGGGCGCGACCAGGAGATCCGCCGCGTCGTGCAGGTGCTCTCGCGCCGTACGAAGAACAACCCGGTGCTCATCGGAGAGCCGGGCGTCGGCAAGACCGCCGTCGTCGAGGGACTCGCGCAGCGCGTCGTCAAGGGCGACGTGCCCGAGTCGCTGCGCAACAAGCGGCTCGTCTCCCTCGACCTGGGTGCGATGGTCGCGGGCGCGAAGTACCGCGGCGAGTTCGAGGAGCGGCTGAAGACCGTGCTGTCGGAGATCAAGGAGAGCGACGGCCAGATCATCACCTTCATCGACGAGCTGCACACCGTAGTCGGCGCGGGAGCCGGCGGGGACTCCGCCATGGACGCGGGCAACATGCTCAAGCCCATGCTGGCCCGCGGTGAGCTGCGCATGGTCGGTGCCACGACCCTCGACGAGTACCGCGAGCGGATCGAGAAGGACGCCGCGCTGGAGCGCCGCTTCCAGCAGGTGCTGGTGTCCGAGCCCAGCGTGGAGAACTCGATCGCGATCCTGCGCGGGCTCAAGGGCCGCTACGAGGCGCACCACAAGGTCCAGATCGCCGACAGCGCCCTGGTGGCCGCCGCCGCGCTGTCCGACCGGTACATCACCTCGCGCTTCCTGCCCGACAAGGCCATCGACCTCGTCGACGAGGCCGCGTCCCGGCTGCGCATGGAGATCGATTCCTCGCCCGTCGAGATCGACGAACTCCAGCGTGCCGTCGACCGGCTGAAGATGGAGGAGATGGCGCTCACCAACGAGACCGACCCCGGCTCCGTCGAGCGCCTGGAGCGGCTGCGCCGCGAACTGGCCGACCGCGAGGAGGAGCTGCGCGGACTGAACGCCCGCTGGGAGAAGGAGAAGCAGAGCCTCAACCGCGTCGGTGAGCTGAAGGAACGGCTCGACGAGCTGCGAGGGCAGGCCGAGCGGGCCCAGCGCGAAGGCGACTTCGAAGCGGCGTCGCAGCTTCTCTACGGTGAGATCCCGGGCGTGGAACGGGAGCTGGCGGAGGCGTCCGCCGCCGAGGAGGAAGCGGCCTCCCAGCAGCAGGAGGTCCGCGAGACCATGGTCAAGGAGGAGGTCGGCCAGGACGACATCGCCGACGTCGTCGCCTCCTGGACCGGCATCCCCGCAGGCCGGCTGCTGGAGGGCGAGACGAAGAAGCTGCTGCGCATGGAGGAGGAGCTGGGCACGCGTCTGATCGGCCAGAGCGAGGCGGTGCGCTCCGTGTCGGACGCCGTGCGCCGTACGCGCGCCGGTGTCGCCGACCCGGACCGCCCCACCGGCTCCTTCCTCTTCCTCGGACCGACCGGTGTCGGCAAGACCGAACTGGCCAAGGCGCTCGCGGACTTCCTCTTCGACGACGAGCGGGCCATGGTCCGCATCGACATGAGCGAGTACGGCGAGAAGCACTCGGTGGCCCGGCTGGTCGGCGCGCCTCCCGGCTATGTCGGCTACGAGGAGGGCGGCCAGCTCACCGAGGCGGTACGTCGCCGCCCGTACAGCGTCGTGCTGCTGGACGAGGTGGAGAAGGCGCACCACGACGTCTTCGACGTGCTGCTCCAGGTCCTCGACGACGGACGACTCACGGACGGGCAGGGACGCACGGTCGACTTCCGCAACACCATCCTGGTCCTCACCTCCAATCTGGGCAGCCAGCATCTGATGGACCCGCTGGAGAAGCAGGAGGAGAAGCGGGAGAAGGTGCTCGCCACGGTGCGTGCCTCCTTCCGCCCCGAGTTCCTCAACAGGCTGGACGACGTGGTCGTCTTCTCGGCCCTCAGCACCGACGAGCTCGGCCGCATCGCCGAGCTGCAGATCGACGGCCTGCGCAGGCGCCTCGCGGAGCGCCGTCTCGACCTGGAGGTCACGCCCGACGCGCTGGCCTGGCTGGCGATCGAGGGCAACGACCCGGCGTACGGCGCACGGCCGCTGCGGCGCCTGGTGCAGACGGCGATCGGTGACCAGCTCGCCCGCGAGATCCTCTCGGGCGAGGTCATCGACGGTGACACCGTACGTGTGGACGCCGCGCCGGACGGTACGGGACTGGAGGTGCGTCCGGGCCGAGGCGCCTGAAAGGGCGTCCGGCCCGGCGGTCCGGCCCGGCTGCCCGGCGGGGACGGCAGGAACGGAGGCGGCACGGGAAGTCCCGGCGGCCCCACTCCCGTTACCTCCCGTAACCGGTGCCGTCGCCGGTGCCGTCACCGGGTCGGGTTGCGTGGAGCGGGCGAGTGTGAGGGAGGATGGCAGGAACCGTACGAAGGGACTTACACGGTGAGCATCGACCCGTCCTCGATTCCGAACTTCGGGGGCCAGGAGCCCGACCCGCAGGAGTCCGGTCCGACCGGCCCTGTCATCCCCGACCAGGAGCTGGTCAAGCAGCTTCTGGACCAGATGGAGCTGAAGTACGTCGTCGACGAGGAGGGAGACCTCGCGGCGCCGTGGGAAGAGTTCCGTACGTACTTCATGTTCCGGGGCGAGGAGGAGCAGCAGGTCTTCTCGGTCCGTACGTTCTACGACCGGCCCCACCCGATCGAGGACAAGCCCAAGCTGCTGGAGTCGATCGACGACTGGAACCGGCGCACGCTCTGGCCGAAGGTCTACAGCCACACGCACGACGACGGCACCGTCCGTCTGATCGGTGAGGCCCAGGCCCTGATCGGTACGGGCGTCTCGCTGGAGCACTTCGTCTCCAGCGTCGTCAGCTGGGTGCGGGCGTCGATCGAGTTCGACAAGTGGCTGGTCGAGCACCTGGGCCTGGAGAAGGATGCGGAGTCCGGCGAGAAGCCGGGCGACGACGAATCCTGACGAGCGCGGACGGCTGACGCGCGGGAACCTCCGCGCCGAGCGCCGTCCCGTGCGGCCCTGCGTCCATGGGCTTCCACGGCAGGGGGCGCATGAGCGGTGGAGCGGGCCGGGATCTCACCCGGCCCGCTCCACTGGCGCCCGGGGCGCCACTCAGCGCTCGGTCACGGTGAACCGGCGCAGTTCGAGGGCCGGATTCACCTTGCGTACCGCGTTCATCCGCTCCCGGGAGACGGTGGCGACCGCGTTGCCGGTCTGCTCGCCCAGCGAGGCGAGCACCACTCCCATCGGGTCGATGATCATGCTGTGGCCGGAGCCCGTCGGGGCGCACTGGCCGGCCGCCGCCACGAACACCGTGTTCTCGATCGCGCGGGCCCGCAGCAGCGTGACGAAGTGGTCCTCCTTCAGCGGCCCCGGCACCCATGCGGCGGGCACCAGCACCACGTCGGCGCCCGCGTCGACCAGGCGTCTGGTGACCTCGGGGAAGCGCAGGTCGTAGCAGGTCTGCATGCCCAGGACCAGTCCGTCGACCTCGAACGTCACGGGTGGTTCGAGAGCGCCGGGGTGGACGAACGCGGACTCGGTGAACCCGAAGGCGTCGTAGAGGTGCTGCTTGCGGTAGAGGGCGGCGATCTCGCCCGAGGGGGACGCGGCGACGAGGGTGTTGAAGATCGTGCTGCCGTCCCGGCGCTCGTTCACGCCGGCCACCACATGGATGCCGAGCCGTGCGGCCGTCTCGCGCACCGCCGTCGTGTACGGGCCGTCCAAAGGCTCCGCGGAGTCGACGAAGCGCCTGTCCATGGCGGGCGCTGTGTACATCGCGTACTCGGGTGCGACGATCACCCCCGCGCCGCGGTCGGCTGCCTCACCGGCAAGCTCACGCAGCGCGGCCAGGTTCGCGCTCTTGTCCTTACCCGGCGCGAACTGCGCCACGGCGATGTCGCCCATAAGGCTCCTCCTCACTCCGGTCCGCCCGACGGTTCCTCGCCGTACGGCCTGCCTGTTCCTCTTCCTCGTGGTCGACGTCTTCCCCGTGGCCGGCGCCGCTCCTCTCGCCCTGGGCCGCCGACGTAACCGGCGACCGCGACCGCGGGCGGGTGCCGGCAGCCGGACGCCCGCAGCCGGACGCCCGTAGCGGTATCGTCGCCCGGCAGGTACCTTGTGCCGCATGGTACTTTCCGGTGGAGTGCATTCCGGAGTGAGCCAACTCCGGCGTGGAATCCTGCAGTTCTGCGTTCTGGCTCTTCTTCGCGACGGCGAGAAGTACGCCTTCGAGCTGGTGCGGGAGCTGTGCGACGCCCATGGCCTCGCGACCAGCGAGGGCACCATCTACCCGCTGCTCTCACGGCTTCGCAAGGAGGGGTGGGTGAGCACCGCCTGGAAGGAGTCCGAGACCGGGCCACCGCGCCGTTACTACACCCTCTCGGCCGCGGGGCGAACGGCACTGGCGGACTTCGCGGGGGAGTGGGGGACCTTCAAATCGACCGTCGACAACCTTCTGGGCAGTGAGGGGAAGCACCGGTGACGTCCCAAGGAGACCAGCTCGTCGAGGAATACCTGCGCCGTTTCGACAACGCCTCCGTGTTCCTCACGGAGGAACGCCGCGCAGAGCTCAGGCAGGAGATCGTCGAGCACATAAGCGCCGACACCGAAGAAGCAGAGGCCGTGCACGCCGACGCGGTCCGTGCCGCTCTGGAGCGGCTGGGCCCGCCGGCGGACATAGTGGCCTCGGAGACGGGTTCAGGGGCGACGGATTCCACGCAGGTCCTCGGCCACGACTCCCCTTCCCTCGGCAGCACAGCCCACGAAGACGACGGGCGCCTGCCTCCCGGCGGCGCTTCCGCGCCCGCTCCCCCTGCCCGGCCCCGGAGACTCGCGCTGGTTCTCATCGGGGCAGTGGCGGCGGCAGTCGTGTTCGGCTTCCTGGTGCTGGCGACGAGCATCACGGCCGGCGACGACGTCCAGCCGGACCGGGCACCCTCGGTCACCCGGCCGCCGGGCGGTGCGCCCGACAGCGAAGGTCTTGAGCGGTCCCCGTCGGACTCCCCCGATGCCTCTCGCTCGTCCTCCCAGGAGCCCACGCCCTCCACGGACACTCCCACCACGACACCTTGAGGAGGCGCGGCGCGGGAAGACCACCGTGGGGCGTCGGGCGGGTGCTTCCCGGGGCAGAGCAGGGCAGGGGGCCAGGTTCGGAGCAGGGGCAGGCGTACGGGACAGGGGTGAGCCACCGCCCTCGCCGAGCAGCTGGCCGAGTACGCACCCCGGGCCCGGCGCCCATGAGCCGGCGGCGGGCGCGGGCTCACTTCTGCCGGAGGCGTGACGCGGCCTCCCGGAGCACTTCCTCCTTCTTGCAGAAGGCGAAGCGGACGTGGCTGCGGCCGGCGTCCGGGTCGTCGTAGAAGACGGCGGTGGGGACGGCGACCACGCCGCAGCGTTCGGGCAGGGAGAGGCAGAAGCCGATGCCGTCCTTCTCGCCGAGCGCGGTGATGTCGGTGGTGATGAAGTAGGTCCCCTGGGGGCGGAAGACGTCGAAGCCCGCCTCCGTCAGGCCGCCGGTGAGAAGGTCGCGCTTGGCGAGCAGGTCCTCGCGGAAGCCGGTGAAGTAGCTGTCGGGGAGGCGGAGCGCCTCGGCGACGGCGTACTGGAAGGGGCCGGCGCTGACGTAGGTCAGGTACTGCTTGGCGGTGCGGACCGCGGCCACGAGGGCGGCGGACGCCGTGACCCAGCCGACCTTCCAGCCCGTGAAGGAGAAGGTCTTCCCGGAGGAGGAGATGGAGACCGTCCGCTCGCGCATGCCGGGGAGGGAGATGAGCGGGATGTGCTCGCCGTCGAAGACGAGATGCTCGTAGACCTCGTCGGTGACGACGAGCAGGTCGCGTTCGACGGCCAACTCGGCGATCGCCGCCGCCTCTTCGCCGGTGAGCACCATGCCCGTCGGATTGTGCGGCGAGTTCAGGAGCAGCAGCCGCGTGCGGGGGGTGACGGCGTCGCGCAGGGCGTCGATGTCGGGGCGGAAGCCGGGGGCGCGGAGGGTGAGGGGGACGCGGGTGGCGCCGGCCATGGCGATGGAGGCGGCGTAGGAGTCGTAGAAGGGCTCGAAGGCGATGACCTCGTCGCCGGGCTCCAGCAGCGCCAGCATCGAGGCCGCGATGGCCTCGGTGGCGCCCGCCGTGACCAGGATCTCCGTGTCGGGGTCGAAGGTCAGGCCGTAGAAGCGCTGTTGGTGCTCGGCGACAGCGGTGCGCAGTTCGGGAATGCCGGGGCCGGGCGGGTACTGGTTGCCGCGGCCGTCGCGCAGGGCGCGTACGGCGGCCTCGCGTACGGACTCGGGTCCGTCGGTGTCGGGGAAGCCCTGGCCGAGGTTGATCGCCCCGGTCTTCACGGCGAGGGCGGACATCTCGGCGAAGATCGTCGAGCCGTGACCCTCCAGCCTGCGGTTCAGCAGCGGCCTGTCACTCATGCCCACCATCTCCTCACGCCGGATGCCGACCGTCCAGCCCCCATCCTGTCCGATCGGGCGAGCGGATATCACGCCCCCGGTCCGGCAGCGGGGCAGCGGGCCCCCGACGGCCCCGGCGCATCCGCGGTGTCCGTCTCGCGGAAGCTCTCGTCTTGCTCAACTCGGCTTTGACGCACGCCGCCCCCGGGCAGAAGCCCGTGCACATCGACAGGGCGCCGACGCCCGGGCGTCCGCGGGGACACCGGGGCGAGCGGCGTACGGGAGCGGTGCGGGCCGCACCCGCACCGCGGAACAATGGGGGATCGGATCATGTCCGAGTTTTTCGTCATCGTGCTGGTCGTGTTGTTCGTCGCGGGTCTGGCAGGTCTCCTCGTCGCCGTGTCGAGGAGCAGCGGCGGCTCCGGCCGCCGGCCCGCCCGGCGCGGTGGCTCATCGAGCGGTTCCACCGGTGCCGCCGCCGGATGGTGGGCGGGTGACACCGGAGACGGGCACGGCGGGGGTTCCGACGGCGGTGGCTCGTCCTGCGGCGGTTCGTCGTCGTGCGGTGGAGGCGGTGGCGGCTGCGGTGGCGGTGGGGGCGGCTCCTGACCGTCCAGCGCCGCGTCACGGGTTCGACTCAGGGCGTCCTTTCGCAACTCCGTTCCCCCGGTGGGCGCTCGGCAGTTGAACATTTGAACTGCTTTCCCCCCGGGGGGATGAAACCAGGAGAAGATGGGCCATCCCGCTGTGGCAGCACACATTTCATGATTCGGTGATTCTGTATCCCCGGACCTGGCGTGGGCACGAGCCGGAGACACGGATCCCCAACACGACGTGGAGGAGCGTGCCGGCCCACCCCTCCACTGCGTGCTTGCGGAGCCGACCCATGCTCACCACTCTCACCACCCCCTACACGGACACCCGCGCGGGCGACCTCGCCTGGGCCCTCGGCCGCGAACCGCTCCCCGCGCTCGCCTCGAACGAACTGGAACTCGACGGCGTCACCGTGCAGTTGCGGCTGCTCGGCGCCTCGCACCAAGTGCTGCTCGCGGGCGAGGGAAGCACATGCTCCGAGACGGTCGCCTGCATGCCCGGCAGCAGCACACCGCTGCCGCTGGGCGTCTCCAAGCGCATCGGCGAGTGGGAGTACGAGTTCGCGGCGCGCGTCGAGCGGCTCTCGCCGGGCTCGTTCGCGGGTCGCGCACAGGAGTTGCTCGCCCTGGTCTCCGACCATCCCAACGGCCTCGCCGGTACGTTCCCCGGCGCGCCGCTCGCCTTCACCGCACTGCTGGTGCAGCGGCACGCGGGACAGGTCCACTGGCGCACGTGGCACTCCTACCCGCAGGAGGGCCGGCTCGTCTCCACCCGTACGCGCGTCGGCGCACGGCCGCCCGAGGCCGCCGGGAACGCGCGGAGCGCCGCCGGATCGGCGGGCGGTGCGGGGGAGTTCCCTCCCCACGGCTTCGCGGGTCTCGCTCCCGCGCAGACCGGCACCGCCGCGGCTCCGGGTGCGCGCACGGTGATCCCGGCCGTCCCGCTGGGAGCTCAACGCTCCGCGATGGTCTGAGAGTTGAGGACGGCAGAGGCTTCCGCGCCGTCACTCGCCGTGCCACCGCGCGCTTCGCTGCGCAGGGTTTGCCGCCCCGGCACACGTGTGGGTGTCGAAGAGTGCAAATCCGGTCACGTAGCGTGCACGGCATGATCGACAGCCCCTCAGCCCCGTCCGACGACGCGAGGCTGCCCGTGCCCGCCGGGATCGGGCGCGGGCTCGTACTCGCCTCCGTGTTCGTCTGCGCCGCCTGCGGGCTCGTCTACGAACTGGAACTCGTCGCCCTCGCCTCCTACTTGGGGGGCGACTCCGTCACGCAGGCATCCGTCGTGCTGTCCGTCATGGTCTTCGCCATGGGCATCGGATCGCTGCTGGCCAAGCGGCTGCGCTGCCGCGCCGCGACCGGATTCGCCCTCGTGGAGGCGCTGCTCGCCCTCGTCGGAGGCGGATCGGCGATGGCGCTGTACGCCGGCTTCGCCTGGTTCGGCAGCGCACACGTCGGACTGGTCGGATTCTCCCTCGCGATCGGGGTGCTCATCGGCGCCGAGATGCCGCTGCTGATGACGCTCATCCAGCGCATCCGCCGGCAGGACGCGGGCGGTGCCCTCGCCGACCTCTTCGCGGCCGACTACGTGGGCGCCCTGGTGGGAGGGTTGACCTTCCCCTTCCTGCTGCTGCCGTTCTTCGGCCAGTTGACGGGCGCGCTGCTGACCGGAGTGGTCAACGCCCTCGCGGGCGGTGTGGTGGTGCTGTGGCTCTTCCGCCACGACGTCAGCGTCCGTACACGCTGGAGACTGCTCGCCGCGAACGGGGCGGCCGTGCTCCTGCTGGTCCTCGCCACGGCGTTCGTCGGCCCCTTCGAACGTGCGGTGCGGCAGGCGGTGTACGGGGAGGACGTACGGGTTGCCGTCCGCACGGACGCCCAAGAGGCCGTACTGACAGGCGATGTGAACCCGGCCGGGTACGAACACGGCGCCCGCCCCCTGCAGTTGTTCCTGGACGGGCGGCTGCGGGCGTGCTCCGCCGACGGGCACCGCTACCACGCCTCACTCGTGCGTCCCGCCATGACGGGCGGCCCCAGTGAGCGGGTGCTGATCCTCGGCGGCGGCGACGGACTGGCGCTGCGGCAGGTGCTGCGCCACGAGGGCGTACGCGCGGTGACCGTCGTCGGCGCCGACCGGGGCGTGGTGGAACTGGCCCGCGAGGACCCCGGGCTGCGGCGGCTCAACGACGGCGCGTTCGAGGACCCGCGCGTCCGCCTGGAGACGGGCGAGGACGCCTTCGCCCGGCTGCGTCAGCGCGTGGACGCACCGCCCTACGACGTCATCATCTCCGACCTCCCCGACCCGGCGATCTCGACCAGCGCCAAGCTCTACTCCCAGGAGTTCTACGGGCTCGTCGGCCGCTCCCTGGCCGCACACGGCCGCCTCGCGGTGCACGCGGGCCCGGCCGGGGCGAGCCCCCGCACGTACTGGACGGCGGAGGCCACCCTCCGCTCGGCCGGCCTGCGCACTTCGCCGTACGTCGTCGACGGAACGTCCTGCGGCAGGGACGTGGACAGCGCGGAGGGCGCCGCGGGTGAGGGAAGGGCGGGAGACGCCGGACTTCCGGCGGCGCGCGTCGCGGACAGCCGGCCGCGCGACTGGGGATTCGTACTGGCGCACCACAGGGGAGGCACCGAACGGAACGCACCACCGCCCCCCACCCGCTCGCAGTCGCTCACCACGCTCACCGGCGCGCACGGTGAACGGCTGCGCGGTCCCTTTGCCGCGAAGAGTCTGCGGACGGCCCGACTGCGCGCGGAGCGGCTGCGCATGACGGGGCTTGCGCCCTCGACCCTGACGCACCCGCGCTACTGAGACCGCGGCTGCTGACGCCCCGTCCGCCGGCGCGCGGTGGTTCGGGCGGGTGCGGCTCGCGGAGAAGTGGGCGTCGGCCGGTCACATGTACGGGGTGCGGTGGGTAGGCTCCGCTCCATGGAGCACGAGGTGAACGTTCCGTTTTCCGTCGGGCCGGTACGGGCGGCGCTCTCCGAGCCCGAGCGCGTGATGCGTTGCGTGCCCGGGCTGCAACTCGACGAGGCCGGGGGCGCGGGCCGCGCGAAGTCCGCCGGCTCCGCCTCCGCCACGGCCGAAGGGCGCCTGCGCGTCCGTGTCGGCGGTTCCACGATCACCTACCGCGGCACCCTCACCCTCACCCCGCGCGGTGAGGAGTTCGCCGTCAAGGGCAGCGGTACGGAGGCACGGGGCAGCGGTTCCGTGCGGCTGAACCTCAAAGTCGTGCCGAGGCGGGCGGAGGACGGCGAAGCGACCCGCCTCGTCTGCAAGGGCACCGTGAAGGCCGACGGACGCATCGAGGACGTCGAGCCGAAGACGGCGGCCTCCGCCGGTCAGCGTCTGCTGGAACGCTTCGCCAAGGCCCTCGGCGACAGCATCCGGGAGGACCCGCCGAAGGCACCGGACTCCCCCGGCGCGCCTGCCGCCGAAGCCTCGACCGGCGAGCCGCCGGCGGGGGAGCCCTCCGGGGGCATCGGCGAGCCCGACGACAACGAGCGGGCCATCCCCGGCATCCCGGGGCCGGACGCCCGCGAATCGCGCTCGTCCGGCGAGAGTTCCGGGGAGACCCCCGGTGAAGCCCCGACCCGCGGCGAGGCGCCCGAAGGCGCGTCAGCCGGTGAGCGGGCCGACTCGGCCGAGGGAGCGGGACCGGGTGACGGGACCGGCGCGCGGGAGCAGCCGGAGGGCCCCGACCGCCAGGACCGCCCGGACCGCCCGGACCTCCCGGAGCGCAAGGATCGCCCCGATCGCCCCGAGCGCCCCGGAGTGTTCGGGACGGACGTCCCGCCCTCCTCCCTCGGTGCTGACGAGGAAGAGGACGCCGAGGCGGCCGCGGAGGCCGAGGCGGCACACGCCCGCCGCACGATGATCGGACGCAGCGCGGAGGAGGTCGACCACGCGCCGCCGCGCGGCCGCTACAGCCCCGTCCCCGTGCCGGAACCCCTCGCCAGGTCGGCCGCGCTGCGCTGGGTCGCCCCGGCCACGGCTGCTGTCGTCGCCGGAGCCGTCGTGATCGGCCGGGCGCTGCGCCGCCGGCGGTGACCGGGCAGGTCGCAAGGTTCATTCGGATGAGCGGAGGTTTAGGGTCACGTCATGACTCACACCGCCACCACCGAGGCAGACGTCACGCTCCGCGCAGGCGATGCCGAGTTGACTGTCGAACCGCACCGGGGCGCCCGGATCTCGTCGTTGAAGGTCAGCGGCACCGAAGTGCTCCGGCAGGGCAACAGGTACGGCTCGTTCGTGATGGTGCCCTGGTGCGGCCGTACGGACCAGGGCCGCTTCCGCAGCGGAGGCGAGCTGTACCAACTGCCGCTGGACAGCGGCCCGCACGCGATCCACGGCACCGTGCGCGAAAGCGGCTGGCGCACCGTGCGGCACGACGAGCGGTCCGCGGCCTTCACCTGCGAGCTGAGCGACCCGTGGCCCTGGGAGGGCCGGGTGACCCAGGTCGTCGAGCTCGACGAGGACGGTGACGGGCTGACGCTTGCCCTGGGAGTGGAGGCGTCGGACGCCAGTTTCCCGGCACAGGCCGGCTGGCACCCCTGGTTCCTGCGCAACCTCGGCGGGAACAGCGGTGACGTACGCCGACTTCGACGCCGAGTGGCAGGAGGAGCGCGGCGTCGACCACCTCCCCAGCGGCAGGCGCATCACGCCGCGCGAAGGCCCCTGGGACGACTGCTTCGGCATGCCGCAGGGCGTGGACGTCACCCTGACCTGGCCGCGGAAGCTGGAGCTGAAGGTCGCCAGCCGCGCCGAGTGGGTGGTGGTCTACGACGAGCAGCCGGACGCCGTGTGCGTCGAGCCGCAGACGGGCCCGCCCAACGGCCTCAACAGCCATCCGCAGCTGGTCACTCCCATCCAGCCGCTGGAGGTCTCGGCGACCTGGACCTGGCGTGCCCTGACGTGACCGGCGGCCCCTCCGGGCTGGCGGAGGGCCGGTCGGCTTAGGGTCGGGGGCCATGAGCACTGGATCCTCCTCCCCGGGCGCGTCACCTCTCGCCTCCCCCACCGGCGCGCGTGACGCGCTGCTCCGGCAGATCAAGGACAAGGCCGTCGTGCCCGGCAAGGTCACCCTCTCCTCCGGCCAGGAGGCGGACTTCTACATCGACCTCCGTCGCGTGACCCTGGACGGCGAGGCGGCGCCTCTGGCGGGCCAGGTGATGCTGGACGTCACCTCCGGAGTCGACTTCGACGCCGTCGGCGGGCTGACGCTGGGCGCCGACCCGGTCGCGTCGGCCATGCTGCACGCGGCGGCGGCGCGCGGGCGGACGCTGGACGCGTTCGTCGTACGGAAGGCCGGCAAGGCCCACGGGCTGCAGCGGCGTGTCGAAGGCCCGGACATCAAGGGCCGACGGGTGCTGATCGTCGAGGACACCTCCACGACGGGCAAGTCACCGCTGACCGCCGTGGAGGCGGCACGCGAGGCAGGCGCGGAGGTGGTCGCGGTGGCCACCATCGTGGAACGGAGCGCGGCGGCGGCGATGGAGCGGGAGAACCTCCGGTATCTGCACGCTTTCGACCTGTCGGACCTCGGCCTGGCCTGAGCCCGGCGTGCGACCGCCGGCGTGCGGACTGCCGTGTCGCTGTGCCGGGCCGCGCCGCGCTGTGCCGCGCCGCGCCGCGCCGCGCTCGGTCGGGACGGTCCGGAGCGGGCGGGACGCTCCGGACAGCCTGAGGACGGGTCGCACGCAGGGTGTAGGGGCGGGGTGTACGGGCGGGTCCAACCCGGAAACAGGACATGACGCGGTGAACTGGGCTTTTCATGCGGCAGGTTGACGGCTGTTCCACGTGAAACCCCGCCGTTGCCGACGCCTCGCGCCGGCGTGTCCTCGTGCGCTCGTGAACCACCGACTGGAGCATCGGCGCCTGTCTGGGAGGATGGGGGCGACGATGATGTCGTTCCGTTGAGCCGAAGACCGGACCCGAGCCGACACGCACCCCAAGGAGCGGACAGATGCCCATCGCGACCCCCGAGGTCTACAACGAGATGTTCGACCGGGCGAAGGCGGGCAAGTTCGCCTACCCCGCCATCAACGTCACCTCGACGCAGACCCTGCACGCCGCGCTCCGCGGCTTCGCGGAGGCGGAGAGCGACGGCATCGTCCAGATCTCCACCGGCGGAGCCGAGTTCCTGGGTGGTCAGTACAGCAAGGACATGGTCAGCGGAGCCGTCGCGCTGGCCGAGTTCGCACACATCGTCGCCAAGAAGTACCCGGTGAACATCGCCCTGCACACCGACCACTGCCCGAAGAACAAGCTCGACGGGTATGTACGGCCGCTGCTCGCGGTGTCCAAGGAGCGCGTGGACGCCGGTCAGAACCCGCTCTTCCAGTCCCACATGTGGGACGGCTCCGCCGAGACGCTCAAGGACAACCTCGAGATCGGGCAGGAACTGCTCGCCCTGGCCACCGCCGCGAAGATCATCCTCGAGGTCGAGATCACCCCGACCGGCGGCGAGGAGGACGGCGTCACACACGAGATCAACGACGAGCTCTACACCACGGTCGACGACGCGCTGCGCACCGCCGAGGCCCTCGGCCTGGGCGAGAAGGGCCGCTACCTGCTGGCCGCCTCCTTCGGCAACGTGCACGGTGTGTACAAGCCGGGCAACGTGGTGCTCCGCCCCGAGCTGCTGAAGGACCTCCAGGAGGGCGTCGGAGCCAAGTTCGGCAAGCAGAGCCCCTTCGACTTCGTCTTCCACGGCGGCTCAGGCTCCACCGACACGGAGATCGCGACCGCGCTGGAGAACGGCGTGGTGAAGATGAACCTGGACACCGACACCCAGTACGCCTTCTCCCGCCCCGTCGCGGACCACATGTTCCGCAACTACGACGGCGTGCTGAAGGTCGACGGCGAGGTCGGGGACAAGAAGACCTACGACCCGCGAAGCTGGGGCAAGGCCGCCGAGAAGGGCATGGCCGAGCGCGTACAGCAGGCGTGCGCGAACCTGCGCTCGACGGGCACGCGGCTGAAGTAGCGCGGGCGGTCGCGCAGGCGGCACGGCGGGCCACTCCTCCGGCCGCCGGGGCGCTCCGGCCGTCACAGCGCTCCACCCGATCCGTCCGCCGCCCGCCCGCCGGCCGTCCGCGGGGCCTTCCCGGCTCCGTGGCCGCCCGTACGGGGCGGGCGGCGGCGCTGTGTCCGTAGCGGCGCAGCGCCCCGTGCCGACAAGGCAGACTGGAGAGCATGAGCATTCACGAGAATCTTCTCGGGGGCCCGCCCCCGACCCATCTGCCCGACGACCCCGGGCCGCGCGAGCTGCTCGCCTCCGGGACCGCGCCCGTCGAGGTGGCCGCGGAGTACCCGGCGTCCTCGCTGGCGTGGGCGCTGCTCGCCGACGACGCCTTCGAGGCGGGACGGGTCGTCGAGTCGTACGCGTACGCGCGTACCGGCTACCACCGCGGGCTGGACGCACTGCGCCGCAGCGGCTGGAAGGGCCACGGACCCGTGCCCTTCGAACACGAGCCGAACCGTGGCTTCCTGCGCGCGCTGCACGCGCTCGCCCGAGCGGCGGAGTCGATCGGGGAGCACGAGGAGTACGAGCGCTGCTCGACCTTCCTCAAGGAGAGCTCGCCCACCGCAGCCGCGACGCTGTCCTAGCCGTCTGCCGTCTGCCGTCTGCCGTCTGCCGCCTGTCACGGGGGCGGGGACGGGCCGTGGCGCCGCTCCGGGGGCCGTCCCCCGGAGGGTGCCGCACCGCGGGAAGGCCCGCGGTTTCCTCGCGGCGACACGGACCGCCGGGGCGGGTGATCAGGGCATCTACCTGCTTCCCTTGTCCCGGCGGGCCGCCTCGCCGATGATGATTCCTGGACCCGCCGGACCGGAGAACCGTGGCGGGACCGAGGGGACCGGGGCTCCACCGTCTACAGAGAAGGAGCGGACCGCTACCCGGACACCACGTTGAGGAGACAGCGATGTCGCACGACGTCGAGGACCCCGAGGCCGGTGCGCAGGCACCCCACCTGGACTTCGAGGGCACCACCCCGTACGAGGACTATGTGCAGGCTGACGTCCTCACCCATCTTCAGCATCCGCTCTCGGACGACCCGGGCGAGATGGTCTTCCTCGTCACCACGCAGGTCATGGAGCTGTGGTTCACGGTCGTCGTGCACGAGTGGCAGACGGCCGCCGAGAATCTGCGTCAGGACGAACTGCCGGGCGCGCTCGCGGCGTTGAAGCGTTCCACATACGAGCTGATGTCGCTGAACGCCTCCTGGGAGCCGCTGGCCCACCTGACACCCGCGCAGTTCAACTCCTACCGCTCCGCGCTGGGTGAGGGTTCCGGCTTCCAGTCGGCGATGTACCGGCGGATGGAGTTCCTGCTCGGTGAGAAGTCCGCGTCGATGCTCGTACCGCACCGCGGCGCTCCCCGTCTGTACGCCGAGTTGGAGAAGGCGCTGCACGAACCGAGCCTGTACGACGAGGTGTTGCGCCATCTGGCCCGGCGCGGCGAGCCGGTGCCCGCGCGGGTGCTCGACCGGGACGTCTCCAAGCCGTACCAGCCCGACCCCGAGGTCGAGGCCGTGTGGGCCAGGGCCTACGGGCAGCCGGAGGAGGGAGACGTCGTACGGCTCGGGGAGGCGCTGACCGAGGTCGCGGAGCTGGTGTGGCGGTGGCGCAACGACCATCTGGTCGCCACACGGCGCGCGATGGGCTCCAAGGTGGGGACGGGCGGCTCGGCGGGCGTGGCCTGGCTGGAGAAGCGTGCGGCGAAGAACGTCTTCCCGGAGCTGTGGACAGCGCGCAGCCATGTCTGAGGCGACGGCCGGGCGACTCGACGCCGAGGACGAACTCGCCGGCCACCGTGAGAAGTTCGTACTGGACGACACCGTCTATCTCGACGGCAACTCCCTCGGTGCGCTGCCCCGTTCCGTGCCCGGGCGCCTCGCCGAGGTGGTCGCGCGGGAGTGGGGCGAGCTGCGTATCCGCTCCTGGTCCGAGTCGGGGTGGTGGAGCGCGCCCGAGCGGATCGGCGACCGCATTGCGCCCCTCCTGGGCGCCGCGCCGGGGCAGGTCGTGGTCGGCGACTCCACCAGCGTCAACGTCTTCAAGGCGGTGGTGGGCGCGGTGCGCCTCGTCCGCCAGGAGCACGGCGGCGGGCGTGACGGAGGCGGCGCGGGGCGCGGGGAGATCCTGGTCGACGCCGCCACCTTCCCCACCGACGGCTACATCGCGCGCTCCGCGGCGCGCATGACGGGCGCAACGGTGCGGGCCGTGCCGGTCTCGGGGATGGCGGAGGCGGCAGGCCCGTCCACCGCCGTCGCACTCGTCAATCATGTCGACTACCGCACCGGCGAGTTGCACGACCTGGCCGCCGTCACCTCCGCCGTGCACCGCGCCGGCGGGCGGACCGTGTGGGACGTGTGCCACAGCGCGGGCGCGCTCCCCGTCGAACTCGACGCGCAGGGTGCGGACTTCGCAGTCGGCTGCACCTACAAGTACCTCAACGGCGGCCCCGGGGCGCCCGCGTTCCTCTACGTGCGGCGGGAGTTGCAGCCCCGCTTCGAGTCGCCACTGCCGGGCTGGACCTCGCACGCCGACCCGTTCGCGATGTCGGACGGTTACCTGCCGGGCGAGGGCGCGGCGCGCGGGCGCGTGGGCACACCCGACATCCTCTCCATGCTCGCGCTGGAGGAGGCGCTGAAGGTCTGGGACGGGACCGGTGTCGCGGCGGTGCGTGCCAAGAGCCTCGCCCTGACGGACTTCTTCCTGCGGCGGGTGGGTGAGTACATCCCCGGCGGACGGGCCGGACGGCTGCGTCTGCGGTCCCTGACTCCTCAGGCGCACGAGCGGCGCGGCAGTCAGATATCGCTGCTGTGCGAGCGCGGTCCGGAGGCCGCCGGTGGCGCCGAGGGGGGCGGCGACGCCGCCGAGGACGTGATGGCCGGGCTGCACGCGCGGGGCATCGTCGGCGACTTCCGCCGTCCCGGTGTGCTGCGCTTCGGGTTCACCCCGCTGTACACCTCGTTCGGCGACGTGGACCGTGCGGCGCGGGCCCTCGGTGAAGTGGCCCGCGAACGAGGCGGTGAGGTGGGCAGTTGAGGGGGACGGACGCGGGACGGGGAGCAGGGAACGACGGGGAGCTGAACGCACTGCTGGACCTGCGTCCGGTGCCGCCGGAGCGGACCCTCGCCTACGGTGAACACCCCTCCCAGGTCGTCGACCTGTACGGGGTGGACGCCACGGGCCCGCGCATCACCGTTCTGCACGGCGGCTACTGGCGCGAGGCCTACGACCGCACGCACCTCTCCCCCTTCGCGGGAGCGCTGGCGCAGCGGGGCATGACCGTCGAACTCGTCGAGTACCGGCGGGTGGGCGGCGGTGGCGGATGGCCCGCCACGGCGCAGGACGTCGCCGCCGCCCTCGGCCTGCTCGGGCCGCCCCCGGACGTGCTCCTCGGCCACTCGGCGGGAGGCCAGCTCGCGCTGTGGGCGGCGGCGGGCATGGGGGGCATGGGGGGCACGGGCAGCACGGCGGGCACGGGCAGCATGGCGGGCACGGGCGGCGCGGACGCGGTGTCCGGGCGGGACGATGCGGCGGGACGCGTCGTCGCGGTCGCCGCGGTGACCGACCTGGCCAAGGCACACCGGCTGCGGCTGAGCGAAGGGGCGGTCGGCGAGTTCCTGGGCGCCGGCGGGGCTTCGCGGGAGCAGACCGAGGAGCTGGTGCGCGCCCGGCTGCCCGAGGCGGACCCCATGCGGCTGCCGCCGAGGGTGCCGGTGGAACTTCTGCACGGCACCGCCGACGAGGTGGTTCCGCTGGAGATGTCGCGCGGTTACGCGAGCGACTGGGGCGCCCGCCTCAATCTGCTGACGGGCACCGGCCACTACGCGGCGTTCACACCGGGCACGCCCGCCTTCGGCGTGCTCGTCGACGCACTGGCCTGAGACCGTCCGGGTCCGCGGTCAGGGCGACATGCGGAAGTCCGCGAAGTCGAAGCCCGGCGAGACGACGCAGCTGACCAGCGTCTCCCCCGAGCGGTCCACGGGACGGGCCCGCTGCCAGACGCGGGGCGGCACGACCGCCTGCGGAAGCTGCCCGCCCGTCACGTCCGCCCCCAGCGTGAGCGTCTCCGGCTCCCCGGCGGGTACCTCCCCGCTGCCGCCGAGCTGGAGGCGGAGCGGCGATCCGGAGTGCCAGAGCCACAGCTCGGCGGAGCGTACGACGTGCCAGCACGACTCGTCACCCGGCCCCAGCAGGAAGTAGATCGCGGTGGCGCTCGCCCGCTCGCCGTCGTAACCGCCGGGACGCAGCGACACCTCGCTGCGCCAGGTCTCCCGGAACCAGCCGCCCTCCGGGTGCGGTTGCAGACCCAGTTCACCGATGAGCGGGGAGAGTCGGGTCATCGGGCGCAACTCCTTCACGGTAGGGGCAGTTCGTCGCCGAGCGGGTGTACGTGCCCGCCGGGCCCCGGGATGGCCGGGATTCACATGATCCTGACACCGGTTGTTGCCGCATGCTGCCATGGTCCGGCGTTGACCGGGCAGTTGGCGTCCTGAATGCTGATGGCCGCTGGAGGGACCTGTTAAGGGGGACCCACCGTCATCCCCGGTCCAGCGCGACACCGGCCGGTCCGGGTGGTTCCTCCAGGTGATGGGAGTTCAAGGGCGTCCCGCCCGGACTCCGCGTGACGACGCGGGAGTTCGCTGGACGCTGGACATCATGGCGCCGGGGACGGTCTCCCGTTCGCGGGAGTCCCCGGCGGATGTATTACTCGGAGGAGTTCAGCATGATGGAGCACAAGATCAACGAGCGGATCGACGGAGAGCTCGTGGAGAGCGACAGCGGCCAGATCGTGGCCGAGGGGTCGCCCGTCCTCGCCACGCCGGCGTTCGCCGCCGCCGTCGCCACCGCCGCCGTGGGCGGCTACGTCGCCGGCCAGAACGCCGGCTGAACGAGCTGAGACCCTGCGGGGCCGGCGCATCCTCGTGATGCGCCGGCCCCGCTGCCGTGTCCGGCAGGCCGACGTGTTCACAGGAACGAGTTGACCTGGATCGTCTCGTCGCGGCCCGGGCCCACCCCGATCGCGGAGACCGGGGCGCCGGACATCTCCTCCAGGGCCTTGACGTAACCCTGGGCGTTCTTCGGCAGGTCGCTGAAGGACTTGGCCCCGGTGATGTCCTCCGACCAGCCCGGCAGATATTCGTAGACGGGCGTCGCGTGGTGGAAGTCGCTCTGGCTGAAGGGCAGTTCGTCGATCCGCTTGCCCTCGACCTCATAGCCCACGCAGACCGGGATGCGCTCCCAGCCGGTCAGTACGTCGAGCTTGGTGAGGAAGAAGTCGGTGAGGCCGTTGACGCGGGTCGCGTAGCGGGCGATGACGGCGTCGAACCAGCCGCAGCGCCGGTCGCGTCCGGTGGTGACGCCGCGCTCGCCTCCGATGCTGCGCAGCGCCTCACCGTCCGCGTCGTGCAGTTCGGTGGGGAAGGGGCCCGCGCCCACGCGCGTGGTGTACGCCTTGAGGATGCCGATGACCCGGCTGATCTTCGTCGGCCCGACGCCGGCGCCCGTACAGGCGCCGCCGGCGGTGGGGTTGGAGGAGGTGACGAAGGGATACGTGCCGTGGTCGACGTCGAGCAGCGTGCCCTGACCGCCCTCGAAGAGGACGACCCGGCCCTCGTCGACCGCGTTGTTGAGGATCAGCGAGGTGTCGGCGACGTAGCCGCTCAGCGCGTCCGCGTAGCCGAGCAGCTCCTCGACGATCTGGTCGGTGCGGACGGCACGCCGGTTGTAGAGCTTGGCGAGCACCTGGTTCTTGAAGTCGAGTGCCGCCTCGACCTTCTGCGTCAGGATCGACTCGTCGAAGAGGTCCTGGACGCGGATGCCCACCCTGTTGATCTTGTCCGCGTAGGCGGGGCCGATGCCGCGGCCGGTCGTGCCGATCTTCCGCTTCCCGAGGAAGCGTTCCGTCACCTTGTCGACCTCGGTGTGGTACGGCGTGATCAGGTGGGCGTTGCCGCTGATGAGGAGCTTCGAGGTGTCCACGCCGCGCTCGTTCAGCCCGCTCAGCTCGGAGAGCAGGACCGACGGGTCGACGACGACGCCGTTGCCGATGACCGGGACGCAGCCCGGGGAGAGGATGCCTGAGGGCAGGAGGTGCAGCGCGTACTTCTGGTCGCCGACGACGACCGTGTGACCGGCGTTGTTGCCGCCCTGGTAGCGCACCACGTAGTCCACCGAGCCACCGAGGAGATCGGTGGCTTTCCCTTTGCCCTCGTCACCCCACTGGGCACCGAGCAGCACAAGTGCGGGCACAGGCGTACACCCCTTCCGGGCGGGGCATGTCCCACGTGCGTGGCGCTTTTGCCATCGCAAGAGCCGCGGACCGGTGCCCCAGATAGAGGAAGCCCCTGGCGCAACAGCGACAGGGGCTCTTGCACCGAGAGGTTACCTGAGAGAGGAACAAGGTGTCGGCTCCAGACCCCACGGGGACCTCGCGGCCTCCGCTGCTCCTGGTCATCGACCCCGCCGCCCGGATGTGGGACGGGGAGTCGGTGCGCATCGCCCGTGACGTGCTGTGTGCGGGCGCACCGGGTGTGAAGGTGTGCCTGCCGGAGAGCCAGGAGGAGGCCGAGCGGGCGCTGGCCCGCCGGGGATCCCGCCGTCCGGTGGTCGTGGGCGACGACGTGGCGCTGCTGCGGACGGTGCAACTGCTGCACCGCGAGCGTCAGTTGGGTGATGCCGCGGTCTCGGTGGTCCCGGTCGGCGCGAACGAGCGCGTGGCGCTGACGCGTGGCCTGGGCGTACCGCCGGACACCGTCTCCGCGGCCCGTACGGTCCTGGACGGCGTCGAGCAACGGCTGGGCCTGCTGATAGACGACAGCGGCGGTGTGGTCCTGGGCGGGCTGCGCATCCCGGAAGGGGCGGACGGTGACGCGCGGCGGCCGGCGGCGAAGCCGCGGCGTGAGCCGGCGGCGCGGTCGGGGCCGCCGACCCGGGGGCCCCTGTCGCGGTCGGTACGCGCGGTGCGGGGTGTCCGCGGCGGCCGGGGCCCGCGTGGCGAGATCTCCTTGCCCGCACAGCGGTTGAGGGTGGAGGCGGACGGGAAGCTGCTCGCCGATCTGGACCAGCCGGTGGCGGAGGTCTCGGTGACACCCGTCGAGGGGGCGCGGGACCTGGCGCAGGTGACGGTACGGCCGCGGACGGCGGACCGTTCGGGGCTCGTGCGCGTACGGGCCAGGGCGGTCACGGTCTCGGGGCCGGACTTCCACTACCGTGCGGACGCTCTGGTCGGCGGCCCGGTCAGGGTCCGTACGTGGACGGCGCTGGCGGGGGCGTGGAGTCTGACGCTGCCCGCTTGAGGGGCAGGGGCAGGGGCCGGGCCCACGGTGCCGGCAGGGTGCTGGCCGGGGTACTGCGGGGCCGGGTGATGCGTGGCCGGGGTGCCGGCCGGTGGTGCGGACCGGCCGGACCGGCCGGAGAGGCCGCGCTCACCCTTGCCGGGAGGCCCGGTGGGCGTACCAGCGCTCCAGCATGCTCTTCAGCTCGCTCTGCATGAACGACAGGAACTCGTAGGTCTCCTGGACGCGCCGGCCTCCGGGGGACTCGGGGCCCAGGTCCTCCGCGCCGGAGCGCAGGGTGGCCATCCAGCCGGTCAGGAGCTGGTCCCGGTCGATCAGTGCCTCGTACCAGATGTTCTCGTGCACGCGGTAGAGCTCGCGCCGCGAGCCCGGTTCGCGTTCACGGCTGACCATGCGGACCTGGGAGAGGTAGCGCACGGCGCCGGAGACGGCCGCCGGGCTGATGCGGAGCCGCTCGGAGAGCTGGGCGGAGCTGAGTGAACCGTCTTCGGAGCTGAGCAGGCAGGCGAAGACGCGGGACGCCATGCGCTGCATGCCCGCCGCGGTCAAGTCGGCGGCGAAGCGTTCGACGAAGGCCGACGCCGTCTCGTCGTAGCGGCGCTGTTCCTCCGATTCGGCCTCCGCTCCGGACACGGCGGTCTGCCCGGGCTTCGGGTCGGATCGCTCTGGGGTCACGGTTTAGGGCTTCTCCCTGCTCAGTCGTGTTTCGCCGATCCTATCGCTTTCTGAACTTCACAAATTTATGAAACAAGCGTAGCTTCCTGACTATGGACACAGCCACCACCGCCATCTCTGTATCGGGTCTCGTGAAGACCTTCGGCCGGGTCCGCGCACTGGACGGACTCGACCTCGACGTCCGCACAGGCGAGGTCCACGGATTCCTCGGCCCCAACGGAGCCGGAAAATCCACAGCGATCCGCGTGCTGCTCGGCCTGCTGCGCGCGGACTCCGGCACGGCACGGCTCCTCGGCCAGGACCCCTGGGACGACGCGGTCTCCCTGCACCGCCGCCTCGCCTACGTGCCCGGTGACGTCGAGCTGTGGCCCAACCTGACCGGCGGCGAGGCGATCGACCTGCTCTCCCGCCTGCGGGGCGGCCTGGACACCGCCCGCAAGGACGAGCTGATCGAGCGCTTCGACCTCGACCCGACGAAGAAGGGGCGCACCTACTCCAAGGGAAACCGGCAGAAGGTGGCCATCGTCGCGGCGCTCGCCTCCGACGCCGAACTGCTGCTCCTCGACGAGCCCACCGCGGGACTCGACCCGCTGATGGAGGTGATCTTCCAGGACGTCATCTTCCAGGCGAAGGCCGCGGGGAAGACGGTGCTGCTCTCCAGCCACATCCTCGCCCAGGTCGAAAAGCTGTGCGACCGCGTGAGCATCATCCGGCTCGGCAAGATCGTCCAGTCCGGGACGCTGAGCGAGATGCGCCACCTGACACGCACCACCATCGAGGCGGAGACCGAACTCCCCGCGTCCGGCCTGGACGCGCTGCCGGGCGTGCACGACGTACGCACCGAGGACAGCCGCGTGCACTTCGCCGTCGACGGCACCCACCTCGACGAGGCCGTACGCCACCTCAGCGGACTCGGCATCCGGAGCCTCACCAGCCACCCGCCCACCCTCGAAGAGCTCATGCTGCGGCACTACGGCGACGAACTGGCCGCCAACGGCCACCGCGACGACGCCGGAAGCCTCAACGCGACCGGGGGAGCAGCCTGATGACCACCGGGACACAGGCGGAGGGCACCCCGTCCGCGGCACTGCGGACACCCCCGGCGCCCGGCACGCCCGCGGTCCACCGCCACCTGCTGGCCGGCACCGGCACCCTCGTCCGGTTCGCTCTGCGCCGCGACCGTGTCCGGCTGCCGGTGTGGATCGGCGCGCTGCTGCTGCTGACCTTCTCGACCCTCGGCGAACTCAAGGGCCTCTACTCCGAACCGTCCACACAGGCGACGCTGGCCAGGACGATGGACAGCCCGGCCGGTCTCGCCATGACGGGCCCGCGCCACTACCTGGAGGACGGCTACGGCATCGGCGCGATGCTCAGCCACCAGGTCATCGGCTTCTACGGCGTCCTGGTCGCGCTGATGAGCGTGCTGATCGTCGTGCGGCACACCCGCACCGAGGAGGAGACCGGCCGGGCCGAACTGCTGCGCTCGACCGTCGTGGGCAGGCATGCCGCGCTGACCGCTGCGCTGGTCGTCGCCGTCGTCGCCAATCTCGTGCTCGCCGCGCTGCTGAGTCTCAGCCTGGGCGGATCGGGCACCGACGAGCTGAGCTGGGGCGGATCGCTGCTGTACGGGGCGGTGTTCGCGGGCATGGGAACGGTCTTCGCGGCCGTCGCCGCCGTCACGGTGCAGATCACCGAACACGCGCGCGGTGCCTCCGGCATGGCGATCGGCGTGATCGGTCTCGCGTACGTGCTGCGCGCGGCCGGCGACGTCGGCGACGGGACGCTGTCCTGGCTGTCGCCGATCGGCTGGGCGCAGCGCAGCTATCCGTTCGTCGACGACCTGTGGTGGCCGGCGCTGCTGCTGCTCGCCGTGGCCGTGGTGACGGGCGCCGCGGGGTACGTGCTCAGCGCGCGCCGCGACGTGGGGGCGGGGCTGCGCAGGCCCCGGCCGGGCCGCCGGGCGGCGTCCCCGGCGCTCGTCCGGCCGCTCGGCTTCGCGCTGCGGCTGCAGCGCGGCATCCTGGTCGGCTTCGGCTTCGGGGTGCTGCTGCTGGGGGCGATGTACGGATCGATCCTGGGCGACGTCGACGACATGCTGGGGGACGTCGAGGTGATGGACGAGGCGCTCGCCCGCACCGGCGGCGCTGGTTTCGTGGACTCCTTCGCCTCCGTCGTCATGATCGTCAACGCGATCGTCCCCGCCGTGTACGTCGTGCTCGCCGCGTCCCGTCTGCGTGCGGAGGAGGGAGCCGGACGGGCCGAGTCACTGCTGGCCACCGGACTCTCCCGGGCCCGCTGGGCCTTGAGCCACCTGCTCGTCGCGGCAGCGGGCGGGACCGTGCTGCTGATCGTCACCGGGCTGGGGTTCGGCGCGTCGGGCGCGGCCTCCACGGGCGACGGCGGCCTCACGCTGTCCCTGACGGGCGCGGCGCTGGCCTACGCTCCGGCGCTGTGGGTCACCCTCGGCGTCGTGGCCGTGCTCTTCGGCTGGCTGCCGCGGGCCACGGCCGCCGCATGGCTGGTCCCCGTCTACGCGTTCCTGGTCGGATATCTGGGCCAGATCCTCCAGTTCCCCGACTGGATGAACGACCTCTCCCCCTTCGGGCACATCCCGAAGCTCCCCGCGGAGAACATGGACTGGGCGCCGCCGGCCGTCCTCACCGCGATCGCGGTGGCGCTGGTGGCGGCCGGTCTCGCCGGGTTCCGGCGCCGGGACCTGGAGATGAAGTAGGGCCGCCGGGGCGGGCGGTGGGCACGGAGGGGCTCACCGCTCGCGGGTGTACGTCAGTTCGGCGCCGTTCTCGAACGTACGGAGAAGCCGTCCGCCCTCGACGCTGAGCGAGGAGGTCTCCCCGGTGACGCAGTCACCGGAGGAGGCCGCCTCGTCGACGCCGGGCGGCGCGAGACGTACGGGCTCGCCCCCGCCGCCGACGGAGAACACGTCCGCCTTCGCCTCGCAGTGTTCGCTGGTCGCCTCCGAGACCATGTCGACGGACATGCTGCTCCCCGACACCTGCTCGACGGTCATCCGCTGGGTGCCGCCGCCCCGCAACGTCCGCTGCCAGGTGCCCAGGTACTCCTCCGGCAGCCTCTCCGGGCGCTCCACCCGCCGCAGGGTGGCGGTGCGGCCCGCCGCCTCCCACTCCAGGGTGGAGCCGGAGGTGCTGGTCAGCGTGTGGGAGCCCAGGGCCGAACACCTCTCCTCGGGAACGCTCTTGACGACTCTGGTGTCCAGCTCCAGCGACCCGCCCGCGGAGACGAGTTTGCCGTCGCTCTTGCACTCGTAGTCCTTGCCGAGACTGACGCTGTTGGCGACGACCTCGCCGATGTTGCCGCGCGAGACCACGAACCGCCGGTGCTGGCCCGTGGGTTCGCCGTCCCGTTCGACCTCCCCGCTCCAGGTGCCGACGTAGCTGTCGGGGATGTCGGAGGAGGAGGCGTCCCTTCCGCCGTCCCCGGAGCCCAGCAGGGGCAGTTCGGCGCCGGACGCGGCGAAGGCGACACCCGCGACGACGACGGCGGCCAGCGCCCCGAAGAGGACACGGCGGCGCGCACGCGGCCGGGGCGGCACGGGCGCTGGCCCCTGCTCGGGTGCGGAGGGGGTGGGCAGCCGCGACGTGGCTTCCGCGGGCTGTTCCTCAGCAGCCGGATCCTCCGCGGCCTGTGCCTCCGCGGCGGGCGCGGAGGAGGCCGGCACGGACGTGGCGGACGCCGGGACCGCGGGCGCCGCGGGCGTCGCGCCGTCGGGGACCCCCGGTGCGCCGGACCCGGAGGGCGGCGTGTCCGTGTCCAGCAACTGAACCGCGTGCCGCCCCAGTTCGGCGATGAGAGTGGCCGGCAGCCACGGCGCCGCCGCCGTTCCGGTCGAGACGGGCCGCACACCCGCGATGACGTCCTCGGGCGCGGGCCGCTCCTCCGGGTCCTTGGCCAGGCACGAGGCGATCAGGCCGCGCAGCGGCTCCTCGATTCCCTCCAGATCCGGGTCCTCCGTGGCGATGCGGAACATCACCGCGTGCATGCCGCCGCCGGAGAAGGGCGTACGTCCGGTCGCCGCGTACGCCAGCACGGAACCCATGCAGAAGACGTCACTCGCGGGTGTGACCGGCAGCGCGCGGATCTGCTCGGGCGACATGTAGCTGGGGGAGCCGACGACGACGCCTGTGCTCGTCACCGTCGAATCGGGGAGGGCGTCCAGGGCCCGGACGATGCCGAAGTCGATGACGCGGGGGCCGTCGATGGTGACCAGCACGTTGGACGGCTTGAGGTCGCGGTGGACCACGCCCGCCCCGTGTATGTCGAGCAGGGCCCCGGCGAGCCCGTAGGCGAGGGTGTGGACCGAGTTCTCGGGGAGCGGGCCCTGTCCGTTCTGCACACGGCTGGAGATGACCTGCTCCAGCGAGGGCCCCGCGATGTACCCGGTCGCGACCCAGGGGGATTCGGCCTCGGTGTCGGCGTCCAGCACGGGAGCCGTCCAGCGCTGTCCCACGCGCCGTGCCGCCTCCACCTCCAGCCGGAAGCGGGAGCGGAAGACCGCCTCGGCCGCCAGTTCCGCCTTGATCAGCTTCACCGCGACGGTACGTCCGCCCTCGGAGCGCGCCAGGTAGACCCGGCCCATGCCGCCGGCGCCGAGTCTGCTCAGCAGCCGGTAACCCCCGACCGAATGCGGGTCGTCCGCCTCCAGCGGTGCCATCTTTCCCCCTCGTCGCCACATCGGGTCTGCGGCTGTGCGTCCTGGCGTCGGGTCTCTCTCACTGTCGGTCACCAAGGTCACGGTCCGGCTGCCAACCTGTTCCCGTTTGGTGCGGGTGGGCGCCGGAAGTGGTGTGCCCGTGTGCCGGTCCTTACCGCTGCGACCTGGAGGTTGCCACGGGTTCGTCAGGTGCGGCCGGCGAGGCGTCCGTCCTGGAGGGCGGTGAGGCGGGGTACGAGGAACAGCGCGAGAATCGCCGCGGGGATGCCCGTGAAGTCGGTGAAAAGGGCGAGTGCGAGGGTCCCTTCGGCGTCGTTGATGCTCGACCCCTCGTACCAGCTCTCCCAGAAGCTGAGGAATCCGATGCAGAAGTAGATGACCCACAGCGTCCACCAGCCGTTGACCAGTCCGCGCCGTGCGGTGGGGCGCGGCCCGTATCCGTACCACGGCGGAACGGCCGGATCGCTCACGGCCCAGATGTCGTTGATCACCTGCTTGGGCATGAACAGGTTGCACACCGGGATGAAGAAGGAGGCGACGGCCATCTCGGCCGGGTACCGGATGCGGCCCGGCGCGAACGCCTCCGCGTTCACCCGCACCCGCCAGAACCACACCGACCACAGGACGACCAGGGCGAGAGCGATGGGGAAGCTGACGACCTCCAGCGCCAGCGTGGCGCCCCTGAGCACGTGGAAGTCGTCGATCGTCTGCACGGCACGCTCGCTGTAGTTCTCCATGTCGGTGAGCGCGCTGTCCACGAGGATGTTGACGATCAGGCCGGCGGCGTGGACCACCAGAAGGAGGGACAGCAGCACCGTCAGGCTCTGCGCGACCTTGCGGGGCGAGCGCGCCGGACGGTTCGGCTGCCCGGCGCCCGGCGGAGGTGTGGGTCCGGCGCCGAACCCGTTGCCGACCGGGAACGTCGTCTGGCCGTGGCCCTGTTGCCAGTGCGGCTGCGGTCCCGGATAGCCGGGGCTCGGGCCGTACACGCCGGTCATGGCGTTGCCGGGCGGCGGGGTCGAGGGCGCGGAGGGAGGGGGAGGCGTCGAGACCGCCGGAGGCCCCGCCGGCGGCGGCGTCGACGGTGCGGACGGAGGCGGCGTTGAGGCGGCGGAGGCCGGCACGCTGCCCGGGGCCGTTCCCGTCTGTGTGTCCCCGGTCCCTTCCGGGTCCTCGCTGTCGAGCAGCTGCACGGCGTGCCGACCGAGCTGCGCGAGCACGTCGCCCGGCAGCCACGTGCCCTTCAACTCGCCCTCCGTGCGGGCTATGAGCGCTTCCAGCGAGGGACGCGCGGCCGGGTCCTTGGCCAGGCAGCTCGTGACCAGTTCGAGCAACTCGTCCGAGAGTCCGGACAGTTCCGGCTCCTCCGCGGCGATGCGGAACAGCAGCGCGTGCACCCCGCTCTCCGCGGTGCCGAACGGCATACGCCCGGTGGCGGCGTAGGCCAGCACGGCGCCGAGGCAGAAGATGTCGCTGGCCGGGGTGACGTGGTGGCCGCGCACCTGCTCGGGCGACATGAAGCCGGGCGACCCCACCAGCGCGCCGGTGTGTGTCAGTCCCCCCGCCGACTGCACGGCGGAGTCCAGGGCGCGGGCGATGCCGAAGTCGATGACGCGGGGGCCGTCGATGGTGATGAGGATGTTGGACGGCTTCAGGTCGCGGTGCACCAGTCCCGCGCCGTGGATGTCGCGCAGCGCACGGACCAGTCCGGTGGCCAGCGCGGAGACCGTCCCGGGCGGCAGCGGCCCGTACTGCTGGTCGACCACCTCGGCCAGTGAGGGGCCCGCTATGTAACCGGTCGCCACCCAGGGCGTCTCGGCCTCGGTGTCGGCGGCGAGCACGGGAGCCGTCCAGGTGCCGCCCACACGCTGCGCGGCCGTGATCTCCTGCGAGAACCGGCGGCGGAAGTCGGGCTGCCGGGCGAGTTCGTGCTTGACGACCTTCACCGCGACGGTGCGGCCCCGCTTCGAGCGGGCCAGGTAGACCCGGCCCATGCCGCCTTCGCCCAGCCTGCCGCGCAGCCGGAAGTCCCCGATCCAGCCCGGGTCTTCGGCGCTGAGCCGTTCCATCCGCTCCCTACCTCTCCCCCGTCGTCCCCACGCCCCCGGCCCTACGGCCGCACGGAGGGCAGGACGCCCTTCCTCCCCTCCACCGGGACTGTACGCCGGGTGCACGCCGTGGTGATGACCGTCGCTGATCTGTTACGCGATCGGGCATGTACGGACCTGCTGCGGAGATGCCGCGGACGGAGTCCCGGCGGAAGTCCCGGCTGAAGTTCCGGCGGAAGTCCCGGCCGGAGTCCCGGCTGAAGTCCCCGCCCGGGCCCGAAGCCACAGGCCGGGCCGCCGGTGACGGTGGAAAACCCCACACTTCGGTCGCGACGGAAGACGGGGCGGCGGCTGGTCCCTAGGCTGTGGGCCGTCCCACCCGGCGCCCTCCCCCAGGGGCCCGAAGTTGAGGAGCCCGCACAGTGACCAGTACGCCCTCCCACGCCACCGTCGTTCCCGATCCGGCTGCCGGCCAGGCCGTCCGGGCCGCCGACCGCGCCCACGTCTTCCACTCGTGGTCCGCGCAGGGGCTGATCGACCCCCTGCCGATCGCCGGGGGAGAGGGCTCCTACTTCTGGGACTACGACGGCAACCGGTTCCTCGACTTCTCCTCCCAGCTCGTCAACACCAACATCGGGCACCAGCACCCCAAGGTCGTCGCCGCCATCCAGGAGCAGGCGGGCCGCATGTGCACCATCGCGCCCGGATTCGCCGTCGACGTACGGGCGGAGGCGGCACGGCTCGTCGCACGACGCACCCCCGGTGACCTCGACAAGATCTTCTTCACCAACGGCGGCGCGGAAGCGGTCGAGAACGCCGTCCGCATGGCCAAACTGCACACCGGCCGCCCGAAGGTGCTCAGCACCTACCGCTCGTACCACGGCCACACCGCCGCCGCGATCCACCTCACCGGCGACCCGCGCCGCTGGGCGAACGACACCGGCGCCGCGGGCGCCGTGCACTTCTTCGGCCCGCACCTGTACCGCTCGCACTTCTACGCCGAGACCGAGGAGCAGGAGTCGGCGCGCGCCCTCGCCCACCTCGAGGAGACCATCGCCTACGAGGGCCCGGGGACGGTGGCCGCGGTCATCCTGGAGACGGTCGCGGGCACCGCGGGCGTCCTGGTGCCGCCTCCCGGCTACCTCGCGGGCGTCCGCGAGATCTGCGACCGGCACGGCATCGTCTTCATCCTGGACGAGGTCATGGCCGGTTTCGGACGCACCGGCGCGTGGTTCGCCGCCGACCACTTCGGTGTGACCCCGGACCTGATCACCTTCGCCAAGGGCGTCAACTCCGGTTACGTGCCGCTGGGCGGCGTCGCCATCTCGGAGGAGATCGCGGCCACCTTCGACCAGCGCCCGTACCCCGGCGGGCTCACCTACTCCGGACATCCGCTCGCGTGCGGCTCGGCCGTGGCGACGATGAACGTCATGGAGGAGGAGGGCATCGTCGAGAACGCCGCGTGGATCGGTGAGAACGTCATCGGCCCGGCCCTCCGGGAGATCGCCGACCGCCACCCGTCCGTGGGGGAGGTGCGCGGCATGGGCACCTTCTGGGCGCTGGACCTCGTGGCCGACAGGGAGACCCGCCGGCCGCTGGTCCCGTACAACGCGAGCGGCCCGGACAACGCGCCCATGGCCGACTTCGCGGCGGCGTGCAAGCGCGGCGGCCTGTGGCCGTTCGTCAACATGAACCGTACGCACGTGGTGCCCCCGTGCACCATCAGCGAGGCGGAGGCGAAGGAGGGGCTGGCCGTCCTGGACGAGGCGCTGAGCGTCGCGGACGCGCATACGGGCGCTGCCGCCTCCGGACGCGGCTGAGACCGGCAGAGTCCGCTCCCATGATCAAACGCAGCACCCTGCGTGCGCAGATCGCCGCCGCCCTGCGGGACGAGATCCTGGCCGGACGGCTCCCGGCCGGGAGCCACTTCACGGTCAAGGAGATCGCCGAGCAGTACGGCGTCTCGGCCACGCCCGTACGCGAGGCGCTGGTCGACCTCGCGGCGCAGGGCCTGCTGGAGATGGAGCAGCACCGGGGCTTCCGCGTCCACCAGTTCACGGTCGAGGACTACCGGTCGATGGTGCAGGCGAGGATGGTCGTCCTCGACGGGCTCTTCCACGGGTACATCGAGGGCCAGGGCTCGGTGTGCACGCTCGACGGTGATCAGGGGCGGTCCTCCGCGGGGATCGTGGGGCCGGCCGTCGACCCCTCGGTGCTGGCCTCCGTAAGGCGCCGCGCCGACGCCGCCGTACGTGCCGCGCGCGCCGGTGACCTCGATGTACTCATCGGCTACGACCTGCGCTACTGGCGGGAGTTGGGCGAGATCATCGGCAACCCCTACATCTGCGGCTTCCTCGACCGGCTCCGCGTGCAGTGCTGGGTCTTCAGCGTGCCGGGGCTGCGCGGGGAGCGCGATGTGGCCCGGCGGCTGTGGGCAGGGCACCGGGAGCTGGCGGACGCGGTGGAGCGCCGTGACGCCGTGGAGGCACGGCACATCATCGCCGCGTACCACCGGCACGCGCTGGCGCTGTCGGAGACCCTGCGGCCGGCCGGGGCGCAGGACGGAGCAGACCCGGCCGGTAGCCCGGCGATGGGGCTCTCGCCGTGACCCGGGGCCTCCCGGCCAGTGGCTCGATTCTTGGGTGAACAGGCGGCCCGGCGCCGCATTACGCTGTTGCGGCCGGCCGAGGTCCGGCCACCGGAGGTGCGCCGGTCCGGCGGCGCACGTCTACCACCGAGCTGTGGATGGGAGCACCCCCTTGGCATGTGATCTCTGGCTGGTCCCCCTCGTCGATGTGCTGTGTCACAGCGCCGACAACCCCTTCGCCGAGGAGATCGCTGCCTACGACAAGGTGCTGACGGAGGCGGGTCTGCCACCGGTCCCCGTCCACAGCTACATGCCGGGCCTCTCCGGTGACGTCGCGCCCGTCGCGGGGTTCGACTACGAGGCGCTGCACTTCCTGCGGCGCGTCCACCTGCTGCACGTGTGCGGCCTCGAGGTCACGCCGGTGGACGAACTGGGCGGTGACTACGAGCAGTTGCTGGAGATGTTCGAGACGACGGCGCAGCGCTCCCACCTCGTGTGGCACTACGACCACGCGGGCGGATACGTCCCGGTCGACTTCGCCGTGCCGCTGGCCGACGATTCACTGATGGAGGGCGGCGGCCCCCTGGGATCGAGCCACGGGCTGCTGCGTGAACTGGAAGCCCTCGCCCCGCACTTGGACATCGACCCGGGCAACCCGCCGCCGACGCCCGCACCGCCGTCGCGGCCCACGGAGCTGGAGGAGCCGGCGGAGCCCCCGGCCGGATACGGGGAGGGGCCGTTCGCCCGGGAACGGCACGTCTGGCTGGGGCTGCACGCCGCCGCCACACGCAGCCTCGCGCAGGGGTCGATGATCGTCTTCAGCTAGTGCTGTCCGGGCCGTCCTCGCGGGCTCAGCGGGTTCCCTCCGGCGGCCGCTGTCTGGGCATGGCGGGGCGGAAGCCCGGCGGGACGAGGAACCGGCGGCCGTCGGGCGGCTGGTCCCGCCCCACCGGATGCGCGAGACGCGGTCCCGCCGTCTGCAGCCGCAGCGGTGACGGGCCGGAGACGACGTCCAGCATCCAGTCGGCGGTCTCGTCCCGCACGATCTCCGAGACGTCCTCCGCGAAGCTGCGCAGCATGGTCAGGCCGCGCTCGGCGGCCTCGCTCGCGCTGCCCTCCACCGGGCCGAGCGCCCCTCGCATCGCTTCGGACGCCCAGTCGTACTGCAGGCTCTCCAGGCGCCGGTGGAGGGCCTGTGCCGTGGCGACGTCCCGTATCCAGCCCGTCGTCAGGCCGAAGCAGCGGTCGGCGCCGACGCACACGGCGGCGCACAGCAGCAGGGCGAGATAGACCCAGGCGGCGTGCCGGACCGGCAGTGTCCTCGTCAGGGTCAGCAGCGGCATCACCGCTCCCGCCGTGGCGCCCAGGGCCGCGCCCGCGCGCAGCACGCGGGCGGCGCGGCGCTTGCGTACGCGGCTGGTGAGGTAGCGGTCGGCGGCGAGCAGGGTGCGCCGCTCCACCCACAGGTACAGCGCGTCCAGACGCTCGGAGGGCTCCTCCCAGCCTCCTCGCGGGAACGCCCTGCCCGGCTCGTCCGTCCGCTCCGCGCCATTCTCGCGTGAGGCGCCCTCGGACCGCATGTCCGGCTGACTCACCCCGCCACTCCCTACGACACCCGCCCGGCGACCGGACCGGCGGCGCCCGGCCGTGCCGGGCGGGGCGCCGGAACCGCCCGAGGCACCTTTCTACCGCCATAAGTCAGGACGCAACACCGTGTTCTGCTCGAATCACCCCGAGAGCGGGCACTGTTCGGGAATGGGTAACATTCACGCCTCACCCGAAAGAGTGCGGCGACATCCGTCGCGGGTCCGCACCGCACACGCGCCGCCGGTGACGACCGGGGGTCCGCCGAGGGTGTGGTCCGGCCCCCGGGGCACGGCGTCTAGGCTGCCCCCGTGAGGATTCTGGTCATCGGCGGCGGCGCCCGCGAACACGCCCTGTGCCGCTCTCTCTCGCTCGACCCCGAGGTCACCGCCCTGCACTGCGCGCCCGGCAACGCCGGGATCGCCGAGGTGGCGACACTGCACGCCGTCGACGCACTGGACGGCGCGGCCGTCGCCGCCCTCGCGCGGACCCCGCAGGTGAGCGCCGACCTCGTCGTCATCGGCCCGGAGGCGCCCCTCGTCGCCGGCGTCGCGGACGCGGTACGGGCCTGCGGCATCGCGGTGTTCGGGCCGTCGGCCCAGGCCGCGCGGCTGGAGGGGTCGAAGGCGTTCGCCAAGGACGTGATGGCCGCCGCGGGGGTGCCCACGGCGCGCAGCCACGTGTGCGTCACCCCGGAGGAGGCGGACGAGGCGCTGGCCGGTTTCGGCCCTCCGTACGTCGTCAAGGACGACGGTCTCGCGGCCGGCAAGGGCGTCGTGGTGACCGGCGACATCGAGGAGGCCCGTGCCCACGCGCGTGCCTGCGGACGGGTCGTCATCGAGGAGTTCCTGGACGGCCCGGAGGTCTCGCTCTTCGCCGTCACGGACGGTGAGACGGTCGTCCCGCTGCAGCCCGCCCAGGACTTCAAGCGCGCCCACGACGGCGATGAGGGCCCCAACACCGGCGGCATGGGCGCCTACTCGCCGCTTCCGTGGGCGGACCCGAAGCTGGTGGAGGAGATCGAGCAGTCGGTGCTCCGGCCGACGGTCGACGAGATGCGCAGGCGGGGCACACCCTTCTCCGGGCTGCTCTACGCGGGGCTCGCGATCACCTCCCGGGGCCTCCGCGTCATCGAGTTCAACGCACGGTTCGGCGACCCTGAGACCCAGGCCGTGCTGGCGCGGCTGCGCTCCCCGCTCGCCGGTCTGCTGCGCGCAGCGGCGGACGGGCGGCTGGCCGGATTCCCGCCGCTGCGGTGGAGCGAGGAGGCCGCGGTCACCGTGGTAATCGCCGCGCACGACTATCCGGCCACTCCCCGCACGGGGGACGTCGTCGAAGGGCTGGAGGAGGTCGCGGAGCTGGACGCGCCCGCCGCCTACGTGCTGCACGCGGGCACCAAGCGGGACGCGGAGGGCAGGGTGGTCAGCTCGGGCGGCCGGGTTCTGTCCGTCACGGCCACCGGGGCGGGGCTCGCCGGTGCGCGCGAGCGCGCGTACGAGGCGGTCGGGCGCATCCGGCTGGACGGCTCGCACCACCGTACGGACATCGCCGAGAGGGCTGCCGCACGCAAGCCGCACACGGGCTGATCACGGGCATTCGGGACACCTCCCCCACCCCCCGGCAACGCAAGAGCTCTCCCCAAAGCCATTCCATCGAGTGACCGCGCGGCGGAGCGGCTGACGAGTGCGAGGGCCCCAACTAGGGTTCCGCGCAAGCCGCATGACAAGCCGCGCGAAGCGTCCCCGACTGGCCCCGCGCACGTTGCGCCGTCACCACGTGCTGCCACAGTGGGGGAAGCCGAAGTCCGGCAGTTCGGACACATCGTCTGGGGGTGAGCAGTTCGTGGTGGGCCGGCAAGCAGGCGCGCGCTCGGCGCGCTCACATGCTCTCTCCGTGCTCCGCATCCGCGGAACGGCGCTCGCGCTCGCGCTGCTCCCCGCGGCGGCCGCGGTGATCCTCCTCGCGGCAGAGATGACGGGCCGCATCGGCGCGGACTGGCGGGGGGTGCGCTGGGCCGTGACCGCCGTGGCCCTGCTGGTGCTCGCGGTGGCGGCCGGGGTGGGCGCCGTGATCGTACGGGCGAGGCCCGCCCTCACGCCCACGGTCGACATCGACGAGCGCACCGCCCCCGACCTGTACCACCTGGTGCGGGACCTCGCCGAACGGCTGGAGGTCCCCGCACCCTCCGCCGTGGCGCTCACCCCCGACTGCGACAGCTGGCTGGAGGACCGCACCCACGGCTCGCGCGGCGGACGTCAGCGCCCCGCCCCCGTCCTCGTCGTCGGTTCGCCCTTCCTGTGGTGGATGCGGGTCGCCGAACTGCGCGCCCTGCTGGCCCCCGTCGTCGCCGGTACGGGACCTTCGGCGCATCCCGACATAGCAGCCGCCCGCCGATTCGTGCGGGGGCTGGACGCCGCGGTGGCCGTCGCCGACCACGCCGCGGAGGCCGCGCCCGCCGCCCACGTACGCCCGCTGCGCCTCCCGGCGCTGCGCTTCGCGGGCGGGTGCGCCCGTCTGATGCTGCGGGCCTGTGCCCCGCACGCCGCCGAGATGGAGCGCGGCGTGGCCGCTGCCGCCGCCTTCCGCGCACAGGGTGTGGACTACGCGCTGCGCGTCGCCGCGCAGGAACAGGTCGGTCTCGCCTACGCGGGCTGGGACCGGCTGCTGACACGGGTCGCGCTGCCCGCCTGGCGCATCGGCCGGTGGCCCGCACGGCTGGACGCGGGAGTGGTCTCCGCCCTGACCGAGCTCTCCCGGCGCGACAGGCTCGCGGAGGGATTCACCTCCCGGCTCGGGGAGCGGCCCGCCTGCGACCTGCTGAACGAGCCCGGCAACGTGGACGAGGCGATCTCCCTGCTCGCCGCGCGCCTCTTCCACGGCGGTCCGGCCGAACCCGGCCCCGACTGGGCGCCGGTGGACTGGCAGGCGTACCCGGAGGAAGTCGTGGACCGCATATGGCGTACCAGCGCCGCCCGCCTCTTCCACGAGCTCTACGAACTCGACAGGCTCGGCACGGGTGACGGCGCCACGGGTGCCGGCGGCTCAGGTGACGGCGGTGGTGACGGCTCTGGTGACGGCGGTCCGGGACGCGAGGTGGCGGCGTCCCGGGGGAGCGGCACAGCCCCCGCGCGCGGTACGGACGCCCTCCCCGGCCCCACGCTCGCCCGGGTCATGGAGCGGCTCACCGCCGACGCCGGAGCCGGTACGGAAGCGCCGGCCGCCCGCATCGCCGCCCGCGTGGCCCGCGAGGCGGCGGAGACCGGGCGGGAGGGAGCCCTCGTCGGACCGCTCATAGCCGGTACGGGAGAGGGCGCGGGGGCGCCCATGGGGCTGCCGCTCCAGGCGCCGCGCGGCGGGCGGGAACTGATGACGGAGCACATCACCGCCGTGGTCTGCTGCGCGGCGGTGGACACCGCCGGCGCCTCGCCGGGGCTGGACTGGCTCGACGGTCCGGTGCTCCTCGTCGAGGGCAGGCGCGCGCCGGACCTGACGGGCCCGGTGCTCGCACTCGTGGAGAACGCGGACGACCAGCCGCTGCGCGACTGGCTCGCCGCCGTCGGCGTACGGCCCGAGAAACCCGTCCGCCTGGTCTGACCCCGTTCGGCGTCCGCCCGGTCCGGGGCGTCCCGGCGGTCCGGCGTCCGGCCGGGCACCGGGAGGCGCCGCTCAGGTGCCCCGATGCCGCTCAGTGCCGCTCCAGTCCCCTCAGGACCGCCCGCTCGACAGGTGTCGGCGACGCTCCCGTCAGGTCGAGCAGACCAGCGGGTTCCAGGGGCGGTTGAGCCAGGAACCGGGGAACCGTACCGCGGTGGGCCTGTGCGGCGTGCACGAGGAACGGATGGCACAGATACACATCACCGGCATTGCCCGTGGCGGCGACCTCCGTCCGCCCCTCACCGGCGGGGACGGCGTCCCCGCACAGCGCGAACCACTCGCGCCCCTCCTCCCCCGAACCGGCCAGCAGCGCGGGCACATCGAGGTGGGAGCCGGAACGGACGCGGGTGGGCGCGTCGGCCGGGCCGGTGTCGGAGAGCAGGAAGAGCATCAGCAGCGCCCGGCCGCGTGAGCGCAGGCTCACCCGGCCCTCTCCGCCGTCGCCGGCGAATCCGGCGTCCAGATGCCACCCGTCGTCACCGGGTTCCTTCCCGCTGGGGAAGCGGACGGGGAACGTGCCCAGCCCCCGTGGCGCCCGCCAGCGGTCCCGTCCGGCGAGCTGATCGTAAGCCTCGTGCAGCGCCGCCGTGTTGGCCGCCTCGCGGAACGGCGGGGTGGAGAAGCCGCCCAGGCGGACGACCGGCTCCGTCCACGTGGCCGCGTCGTGGGGGTCGCAGCCGGTGGCCTCCCACAGCTCCGCCCGGCACCGCTCGGCCGTCCCGCGGGAGAAGGCACCGGGCAGCCGGACGAAGCCCTCTTCGACGAACGCCTCGATCTCCTCGCCGGTCAGCATCGGCACCCCCACTCGGCACGGCTCACCGGCGCAGTCTCCGCAGCGGCGGCGACGCACCGCAACGTGTTTTCGGAATGCCGGCGGAGCGTCAACGACCGCTTCCACGACCAACGGTGACGCCCCGCTCGCGTAATGTGATGGGCGGACGCGCCGCCGGACGCGCTGTCGGGCGGGCGAGGAACAGTTGGGTGGGAGTCACACGTGGCCACGCAGGACATCCGGCGTTGGGAGTCGGGAGCACTCGCGCACGCCGTCACCGACCCGTTCGGCCAGGGACCGCTGCCCTGGCTGCGGTTCGGCGACCAGTACTTCGACAACGGCCGCATGATCCCCTGGTACGTGGACCACACCGGCCTGGAGGGCGCGGCTCCCGACGTCGGCGTCCGCCGCAGCACCCACGCGGGCCGCCCCCACGCCGCCGACGACGTGCACTGTCAGATCAAGGGCTTCGCCGGGAGCGACGGCGGGACCGCGCCGGGCGAGGCACTCGACTTCCGGATCACCGTCGACCCGCCGCAGTCCTTCCACGCCGACGTCTACCGCATCGGGCACTACGGAGGCGACGGCGCCAGGAAGATCACCACCAGCCCCCGCCTGTCCGGCATCCGCCAGCCCGCGCCGCTCACCGCCGAACGCACCGTCTCCTGCCACCACTGGTGGCTGTCCTGGCGGCTGCACATCCCCGAGCACTGGTCCACCGGCGCGTACGTCGCCGTCCTCACCACGGCCGACGGGCAGCACCGTTCGCACGTCCCCTTCACCGTTCGCGACCGCGACCCGGTCGGCGACCGCGACTCCACCGGGCTGCTGCTGGTGCTGCCCGACATCACATGGCAGGCGTACAACCTCTTCCCGGAGGACGGCCGCGACGGCGCCAGCTTCTACCACGCCTGGGACAAGGAGGGCCGGCTGCTTGGCGGGGAGGACGCCGCCGTCACGGTCTCCTTCGACCGCCCGTACGCGGGCGCCGGCCTTCCCCTGCACATCGGCCACGCCTACGACTTCATCCGCTGGGCCGAGCGCTTCGGCTACGACCTGGCCTACGCCGACGCCCGCGACCTGCACGCGGGCCGCGCCGACCCCTCGCGGCGCAGCGGCGTGATCTTCCCCGGGCACGACGAGTACTGGACCGTGCCCATGCGGCGGGCCGTGGAACGCGCCCGCGACCGGGGCTCCGCGCTGGTCTTCCTCTCGGCCAACACCATGTTCTGGCAGGCGCAGTTGGACCCGCTGCCGGGCGGCTCCCGCGACCGTCTGCTGACCTGCCGCAAGCAGCGCGGGCCCGGGCGCGGCGCCCAGTGGCGCGCCCAGGGCGAACCGGAACAGCACCTGCTGGGCATCCAGTACGAGGGCCGGGTGCCCCGGCCGACCCCGTTGGTCGTACGCAACAGCGAACACTGGCTGTGGGAGTCGACGGGCGCCGCCGACGGCGAGCAGTTGCCCGACCTCGTCGCGGGGGAGGCCGACCGCTACTTCCCCCGTACGAGCCTGCCGGACCACACCGAGCGCGTCCTGCTCGCCCACTCCCCGTACCGCGACGTGCGCGGCACCGGACGCCACCAGGAGACATCCCTCTACCGTGCGCCGTCCGGCTCGCTGGTCTTCTCCTCGGGCACCTTCGCGTGGTCGCCCGCGCTCGACCGCCCCGGCCACGTCGATCCCCGTGTTCAGCGCGCGACGTCCAACCTGCTCGACCGCGCCCTGCGGAACGGCTGAGGTGCGCTCCGTCCAACGCGGCCGTGACCGCCGGGCCTGGCGGGTGTGCGACGGCGTGTACGGGACAATCGGAACCGGAAGTCGCAACCCTCACCCGTCGGCGTGGTCTGTCGCTGCGCACGGCCTTGATGTGATCCCGGAGGAGCAGTGTCCGGATTCGTGGAGAAGCCCCGTCCCGTGCAGGTGCCCGGCCTGCTGCACCTGCACACGGGCAAGGTGCGCGATCTGTACCGGAACGAGGCCGGCGATCTCGTCATGGTGGCCAGCGACCGCGTCTCGGCCTACGACTGGGTGCTGCCCACCGAGATCCCGGACAAGGGCCGCATCCTCACGCAGCTCTCGCTGTGGTGGTTCGAGCAGCTCGCCGACCTCGTCCCGAACCATGTGATCGGCACAGAGGCGCCTCCCGGCGCGCCGGCCGACTGGGAAGGCCGCACGATGGTGTGCCGTTCGCTGCGCATGATCCCGGTCGAGTGTGTCGCACGGGGGTATCTGACGGGTTCGGGCCTGGCCGAGTACGAGGAGTCCCGTACGGTCTGCGGCCTGGCGCTGCCCGAAGGGCTCACCGACGGTTCGGAGTTGCCCGCGCCCATCTTCACGCCCGCGACGAAGGCCGCCGTCGGCGACCACGACGAGAACGTCAGCTACGAGGACGTCGCCCGCGAGGTCGGGACGGAGACGGCCACCCAGCTCCGCCAGCTCACCCTCGCCGTCTACCAGCGCGCCCGTGACGTGGCCGCGGACCGCGGCATCATCCTCGCGGACACCAAGTTCGAGTTCGGGTACGGCGAGGACCGCGAGGACGACGGAATCGGTATCCCCGCCCGTTCCGGTACCGAGCTGGTCCTCGGCGACGAGGTGCTGACCCCGGACTCCTCCCGGTTCTGGCCCGCCGACCTGTGGGAGCCGGGCAGGCAGCAGCCGTCCTTCGACAAGCAGTTCGTGCGTGACTGGCTGGCCGGGCCGGAGTCCGGCTGGGACCGCGGCAGCGGGACGCCGCCGCCCGGGCTGCCGGAGAAGACCGTGGAGCAGACCCGCGCCAAGTACGCCGAGGCGTACCGGATGCTCACCGGTCTGGAATGGTCCTGAGGCCGGTGCCCGAACGGTTGGCCCGCTGAATTCGCCTGCTCGGCCGGGTGGTTCGCGGACAATGCGAAAAAGGGCCCGGAGCGGCAGGAACGACACGGCCGACAAGAACGAACACGAACGGCACGGACGACAAAGGGAACGGACGGCGGGCAGCCGATACCGGAAACGAGTCAAAGCGGATTTCGGGCGGCAAAGGGAGCCCACTCAGGCATCCGGCACCGGACGACACGGACGAGGGCGAACGGAAGGGGCCCGGCCGACACGGCCGGGCCCCTTCAACGTTCACCGCGTCTGCGGTACATGGAGCGGACGACGAGGTTCGAACTCGCGACCTCAACCTTGGCAAGGTTGCGCTCTACCAGCTGAGCTACGTCCGCAGAGAACAACGGCGATCACCGGACACCGGACGGAACTTCGGCCGGGCCGACCGCCACCCACTATAAACCAAACTCACGGACGTACTTTCCGGAGCCGAATCCTCCGTCCAGGACGGTGCATACAGGGGCAGATGCTGACCACGTGACGGCCTCCCCCGAATTGTTGTCAGCCCGGGGGGTGTTGGACGCCTTCGTTTTTTCTATGCTCGGACTCCTGTTCAGGCTCGTGGGTACCCAAGCTTTAAAGACCACGGAGACACGGGCCGGCAGGCGACCGGACAGGGGGAGATCAGCTTGGGTACGAATGAGATGTCTCATCTCGGACTCACCGAGGAGCAGGAGCAGATCTACCGCTTGTGCCTTCGTGAGCCCGGGATCGGCCTGGACGGTCTCATCGACCAGCTCGGCCTGCCCCCGACGGCCGCCCGCAGCGAGCTGAACCGGTTGCGCGAACTGGGCCTGCTGCGCAAGCAGACGGAGGGGCTGGCCGCGGCGGACCCCGACGTGGCGGTCGCACGGCTGCTGGACCTGCGTCTGCACGAACTGCACGAGAAGTTCCAGCGGGTCACCCAGCTCCAGCCGTTGGTGGCCTCGCTGCGCGCGGAGCGAGGCGAGCAGCGAGGCCCGGCCGTGGTCGGCATCGACCAGGTCACCGACCCGGCCAAGATCCGCGACCGGGTCGACGACCTGGCGTTCTTCGCCCGCGAAGAGGTGTCACTGGTGGAGCCGGTGGCGGCGCTGCGCGAGGAGGAGATAGAAGAGGCCCGCCCGCGCGTGCTGCGCTGCCTGCGCAGAGGTCTCTGTGTACGCACGGTCCTGGTCCGCAAGGTGCTGGACGACGCGCCCACCGTCGCGTACCTGCGGGAGCTGGAGTCCCACGGCGCGCGGGTGCGGCTCATCAGCCACACCGCGGCCAGGATTCAGATGTACGACCGGCGTACCGCCGTGGTCCCTGTGCATCCCGAGGACAGTTCGCGGGGGGCGCTCTTCGCCGAGGAGAGCGTGCTGGTCTCCAACATCCTCGCCATGTTCGAGTCGATCTGGGCGGAGTCGGTCGACATGGCCTCGCTGTTGGGGGAGCAGAGACCCGACGAGGACGGGCCCTCCGAACTGGAGCGGCTGGTCCTGCGTGCGATGTGCTCGGGAGGCAAGGACGAGTCCGGGGCTCGTGAACTCGGCGTCTCCGTACGCACGTACCGCCGCTACATCGCGGATCTCATGCAGATGCTCGGCGCGGGGAACCGCCCGCAGGCGGCTCTCCTGGCGCGGGAGCGCGGCTGGATCTGAGGCAGACCCCTCCCCGCGCTCACGGCCGTGCGGAGCCCGTGGAGGGTGCCGGACCGGCTCCTTCAACCCCGGCCGGTCCGGAAGGACTCAGCGACGGCGCCGTGCGTACGCCGAAACGGTGCCGCAGCGCGGACAGCGCGGCCAGGTAGCCGGACATCCCGTGTACGCCCGGGCCCGGCGGCGTGGAGGCGGAGCACAGGAACACGCCGGGCAGCGGCGTGCGGTGAGGGTCGATGCGGGGCACCGGCCGTGCCAGCGACTGGTAGAGGGTCATCGCGCCGGCGCCGATGTCCCCGCCGACGTAGTTCGGGTTGTACGTCTCGTACTCGCCGGCCTTGATCCCCCGGGCGGCGAGAACCGTGTCCCCGAACCCGGGCGCGTACCGCTCGATCCGCGAGCGGACCAGGGCGACCGGGTCGCGGGTGTCGCCGTTGGGCACGTGGGCGTAGGCCCATACGGGCCGCTTGCCGCCCCGCGCCCGTCCCGGGTCGGTGACCGCCGGGTCGACGAGCAGGACGAAGGGCTCGTCCGTCGCCCGTCCCCGCACGGTCAGCCCTTCCTGGCGGGCGACGGCGGCGTGGGTGCCGCCCAGGTGGACGGTGCCCGCGCGGCCCAGCTCGGGGTGGGTCCAGGGGATGGGTTCCGAGACGAGGAAGTCGGCCTTGGCCGCGCCGGGGCCGTAGTGGAAACGCCTCAGAGCGCGGGCGTAGCCCTTCGGCAGCCGGTCCCCGGCCAGTTCGAGCAGCTGTGTGGGCGTGGTGTCGAGCAGCACGGCCCTGACGTCGCCGAGTTCCCGCAGGTCGGTGACGTGCCGCGAGGTGTGGAAGGTGCCGCCGTGCGCGCGGATGTCCTCGACCAGCACCTCGGCGATCCGTTCGCTCCCGCCGCGCGGCAGTGGCCAGCCCGTGCCGTGCGCGAGGTGGCCCAGCAGCATGGCGACCGCGCCGGAGGCGAGGCTGGGCAGCTTGCCCACGGCGTGCGCCGCCACACCGGTCAGCAGCGCGGGGGCGACCTCGTCGCGGAAGCCGCCCAGCAGCCGGGCGGTGGGCGAACCGGGCCGCCCGAGCGCCGTGCCGTGCGCGGGCAGTCTGCCCGCCAGCAGCAGCGGGGCCGTCAGGTCGCTCGGGAGGGAGCGCTGGCCGCTCATGAAGAACTCGACCAGACCGGCGCTGTGTTCCAGCAGCGGGGCCATCAGGCGCCGCCAGCGCGCGCCGTCCCGGCCCAGCGCCTCGCAGGTCGTCTCCAGGTCCGGGTAGGCCAGGCCCGCGCGTCCGTCGTCGAGCGGTTGCGCGTAGCTGACGGGAGGGTCGAGCAGGTCTACGCCTCGTTCGGCGAGTGCGAACTCGCGGAAGAACGGCGAGGCCGCGGCCATCGGGTGCACCGCGGAGCACACGTCGTGCCGGATCTCGCTGTCGAAGTACGCCTCGCCGCGCAGGCCGCCGCCGACGGTGGCGGCGGCCTCGTGGAGCTCGACCCGCAGACCGGCGCGGGCCAGGGTGACGGCTGCGGCGAGCCCGTTGGGTCCTGTGCCGACGATCGCCACGTCCGTGGAGGTGCTGCCGCCGTTCTTCACAGCGAGCCGCCCACCGACACCGTCTCCTGTGTCTGTGTCTGGTCCTGTGTCTGGCCCTGCGCCTGATCCTGCGCCTGATCCTGCGCCTGGTCCTGCGCCTGTGTCCGGGCAGTGGGGCCCGCCGCGGTGTTGGCCGCCTGCAGCTGCGAGTTCGCGAGCCGGTGGTAGAGCGGGTCGCTGCGCATCAGCTCGTCGTGCTTGCCGGAGGACTGCACGCGGCCCTCGTTGAGCACGACGATCTTCTCCGCGTCCACCACCGTGGAGATGCGGTGCGCGATCGCGATGACGGCGCAGCGGCCGGAGACCTTGCTCAGCGTCTCCCGGAACTCCCGTTCGGAGTCGGAGTCCAGATGGGAGGTGGCCTCGTCCAGGAGCAGCACGGCCGGCTTCTGCAGCAGCGCGCGGGCGATGCACAGGCGCTGGCGCTGACCGCCGGAGAGGCCGCTTCCCTGGTCGCCCAGTTCGGTCTCCAGTCCCTGCGGGAGGCCGTCGATGACCTTAGTGAGACCCGCGAGTTCGATCACTTCACGGATGTCGATCTCGCTGGCGTCGGGCTGGGCGTAGACGACGTTGTCCCGGACGGTGCCCCGCATGGCGGCGGTGTCCTGCTGTACGTAGCCCACCAGTTCGCGCAGGGTGTCCAGGGGCATCGACTCGATGTCCTTGCCGCCGACCTTGATGGTTCCGGCGTCCAGCGCGTGGAAGCGTTCGATCAGCTGGAAGAGTGTGGTCTTGCCGGCGCCCGACGGACCGACGATGGCGGTCATCCCCCGTGGCGGCACCGTGAAGGAGATGTCGGAGATCGTCTCCGGACTCTCCTCCGCCTCGGACTTCTTGTAGCTGAAGTGCACCGAGCGGAACTCCACCGCGTCCCTGTCCTCGGACAGCGACGACGGCGAGGCCGAGGACGGGGGCCGCAGCCTGTTGCGCATACGGTCGATGACGCCGCCCTCCTGCGGGAGGACGGTCAGTTCGTCCACGCGGCGGATCGCGGCGCGTCCCTGCTGGAACTGGCCGATGGCCAGGAAGAACAGCACGAGCGGCGAGACCATGTAGAAGAGATACATCACGAAAGCCGTGAGGTCCGCCATCGACATCGTCCCGCGCGTCACCCGCGTCATGCCGACGCCGACGACGACGGCGAGCGCCGCCTGCGTCCCCACGTTCATGGCAGGCATGAACAGGGCGTTGAGCCCGTTGACCCGTACGCCGGAAGTGCGCGCGCGCCAGGCGAGCCGACCTATTCGCTGCGTCTCGCGCTCCTCCGCGCGGGACGCCTTGACGGTGGGCAGCGCCGAGAGCGCACGCTGCACGTCCGAGCCGTAGGCGCTGGTGTCCTCGCGGTTGACGATCGCGGCCCGGCGGACGCTGCGCGCCAGCACGAGGGAGACGGCGCTGGCGAGGCCGAGGCACGCCAGGGTGATGAGCATCATCCACACGTCGATGAGGAACATGACGATGACACCGCCCACGACGGTGAAGCCGTTGATGACGAGTTGCGCCAGGCTCTGCGACAGCGCGATCTTCGCCAGCGAGGTGTCGGCGACGGTACGTGTGAGGACGTCGCCCTGCTGCTGCTTGCTGTAGGCGGCCAGGTCCACGCGCAGCAACCGCCGCGTGAGAAGCATCCGTACGTCGTAGACGATGTTCTCGCCGGCGCGCCCGATCAGGTACGCCTGGAGGGCGGAGAAGCCGCCGTCCACGCAGAACAGCACGACGAGCAGGAGGATCGACCAGGTGAGCGGGTTGTTCTGTCCCGCTTCCTTGATCAGTTCACCGATCGCGTACGGCTGTGCGAGCTGGGCGGAAACACCGATCAGGCCGACGAAGATGCCGGCCACCAGGAGCCCCCGGTGGCGCCGTGCCAGGTACCACACGGCGGCCGGGCCGGTTCCGCCGCCGCGCCTGCGGGCGTGCGCCGGACCGACCCACTCTTCCGAACCCTCCACGTGGAGGGTTCTGGAGCTCGCCTTCGCCTCCAGGGTGCTCACGGGCGGTCACCACCTCACTTGCGGGTGTATGTGCTGATGAACATGGGGGAGTCCTCCACCCAGGGCGTCTCCGCCCAGTCCGCCCAGCGCTCGACGGGCTGCAGCCCGGCGGCCGCAGCGTACTCGTCCACCTCCTCCGGCGTGGTGAGACGGGCGAGTTCGGAGCCCACGTTGGAGGTGCCGTTGTCGAACCAGATGTGCGAGGCGTGCCACAGCTTCCGGTCCTCGAAGACCGTGGAATACGTCAGCAGCCCGGTGTTCGGTTCCGGATACGGGATGAAGTACGAGGTGCGCTGCCGGCCCTCGTGCAGGGCCCGCAGGCCCTCCGGGTTCGACGTCTCCACCACGAGGAGGCCGTCCGGTGCGAGCCGGTCGGCGGCGTGCTGGATCGTGGCCCGCTGGTCACCGGCGTCCAGGATCATGGACAGCGTCGCGCAGACGCAGTAGACCAGCGGGTACTGGGCGTCGTCGGAGTAGCTGCGGATGTCGCCGTGCACCGCCTCGACGTCCGCGTCCGCCTCCTTGGCCTTGGCTCTCAGGTCCTCCAGCATCTCCGGCGAGGAGTCCACGCCGGTGACGGGGAAGGCGCGCTGGGCCAGCGGCACCGCCAGCCGGCCTGTGCCGACGCCGAGTTCCAGGGCGCGTTCACCGGGCCGGGGGTTGAGGGAAGCGAGCTTCCGCACGGTCGGCTCGGTGTAGTCACCGCCCGGGAAGATCCGGTCGTAGAAGCCTTTGAACTCCCGCCCGTAGCCGATGTCGTCCACGGCGCTCATCGGGGGCCTCCTCTCGGTCGCGGTCTGGCGGCGGACTTACTTCTTCTTCTTGGAGATCGACAGGGCGATGTAACCGGCGATGGCGATACCGATGACGGCGATGACGAGAGAAGCGGTGGACATGTGACCCCTTTCGGGAATCCGGTTGTGGTTCACCCGTCCTCACCGGTTCGAGGACGGACACTTCGGTGCCGGCTCAGGCAGGCTGCGCGGGCATGGCCTCGCGCGAGTCGTCCCGTATGTGGCTGTCGTAGGAGGGCCGGGAGGAGTGCGCGCCGCCGTTCTCGGCGTGGTCGCCCGGTGCCATGGGGGTGTAGGGCGAGACGAAGATGACCTCGGGGTCGTTCTCCTCGAAGCCCGTCGCCCTCACGAGCGTGAACTGGAAGCCCTTCACCCCCTCCGCCTGGCCGTCGTCCCGGATGCGGTGACGCAGGAACGCACACAGCATGCGGTAGGAAGGCAGCTTCACCATCGCGCTGAAACCCTTGTCCAGCTGGGTGATCAGCTCGGTGACGATGTCGAAGATCGCCTTCTCGGGCCTGCGTCCCGGGAACCAGAAGATCTGCGGCAGTTTACGGCCCACGATGACCTCCACCATCCGCCAGGACGAGGTCTCCCCGTTCTCATTGAGCGTGCGGTAGAGGATGTGGTAGTCGTGCTGCGCCGGAGTGGGCGCGAAGAAGCGCCAGTTGGGGAAGAGCGCCGAGAAGATGTCCATCTTCTGCGCCCTGTTGAACAGAGGGTTGGGGTGCTGCGCCGAGAGCGTGCCGAGCAGTACGGCCGCGGCGGCGGCCCGGGTGACGCCGCCCGGTCCCGTGAACGCGCGGGAGAGAGCGGACTGTCCGCCCTTGGCCGTACGGGCCAGGGTTCCGGCCAACGAGGCCGGAGTCTGCGAGCTGGTCATCGTGCCTCCTTGGACTGGTTCCCCGTGGAGCGGCCGGGACCGCCGCGCCGTCCGGTGGCCTTCTTCTCGTCCTTCTTCCCGTCGTCCTCGTGTGCCCCGACCTCGCCGAGGAACTCCAGGATGCGGTCTCCCACGTCGGTGCCGAGGCGGGCGTCGGTGAGCATGCTGTCGTGGTCCGCGCCCTCGATGACGGCGTTGCGGACGATGCGTCCCTCGCCGCGGTGGGCGGCGGCCAGTTCGTTGTGCATCAGCAGCTGTTCGGGGTCGCGGTCGACGGTGCGCTGCGCGGAGAGCACCAGTGCGTGTCCCCCGACAGGCGGGAGGGCTCCGCTGAAGGCGTAGAAGTCCTGCTCCGTCGCGTCCCATTCGCGCATTCCCGCCTCCCACAGACGGCTGTCGGCGTACTGCGCGAAGGCCCGGCTGCGGACCTCGACCGGGAGGCTGTGCACCCAGCGCGGGCGCACCAGTGTGGCTCCCAGGCCGGCGCGCAGGCTGCGCGTGAACATGTTCAGCCCGTCCTTGAGGCGGTCCGCCGCTTCCTGCTGCTGCTTGGAGCGGTTCAGCTCCTCGGGGTGCGAGCTGTCGAGGTAGATGACGCCGCTCACGCGGTCACCGAGTTCGCGGGCCGCGCGGCGTGCGAACTCGCCGCCGAGCGAGTGGCCGGCCAGGTACACCTCGCGGCCCTCGTCGACCGCCCCGTTGACGAGGTCGACCAGGTCGTCCACCGACTCCTGCAGCGTGTAGGGCGTTTCGCAGCGGCGCTTGCTGGGGCCGTAGCCGGCGCGGCTGTAGGTGACGATGCCGACGTCGCTCTCCTCGACCAGCTTGTCGGTGATCCAGCCGAAGTGCTCGGCCGTGGAGATCATGCCGGTGCCGAAGACCAGGACCGGTGAGTCGTCCTTCTCGGGAACGCGCTCGTTGTAGTGCAGTTCGTTGCCGTGGCGGGTGGTGACCACCCGTCCGTTCGGCCACGGGTCGGTCGCCCGCGCCCGGCGCATCGCGGCGAGGAACCCGGCGACGGTGATGCCGACGGCCGCCATGGACGCGGCGGCGGTCAGCATCCGGTCGTCCCGGCCGGTGACCGAGGGGTGGCTCTTGGGCGCGCTGGTGTAGGCGACCATCGGGTGCATCGCCTCGAACGCGGTGATGAAGCGGCCCAGGCCCATGAAGTAGCCGTTGGCCACGTGGAACGCGGCGGCGCTGGCCATGATGGGACGCGCCAGGGCGCCGCCCTTGAGGTAGGCGACCGGGAAGAGGCACTCCAGCGCGAGCACGCCGTGCGCCAGGTAACGGGCGGGCATGGGGTAGCGGTTGGTGAGGTTCCACAGGCCCTCGTGCCCGTAGGTGCGGGTACGCATGATGCCGTTGAGGGCCGAGCCGTCCCGCCAGGGCTGGCCGAGCAGCTTCACCCAGCCGGAGACGAGGTAGGAGAGGTTGGCCTGCAGCGCCACGTACCACAGCAGCGCGTCCTGCACCGCGGGCTGGGTGGACAGCCGGGCCATGCCCGCCGCGGTCTGCACGAACGAGGAGACCTGGTCGGAGCCGTCGGTGCCGTAGCGGTGGCGCGGGTAGAGCGCGGCGTTGCTCAGCCCGAGGAACATGTTGGCCGCGCCCCGCCAGCGGGAGTTGCCCGGTGCCAGCAGCGCGGCGCCCGCAGCGATGCGGCCGATGTGCAGAGCCTTCGTCACCTTGGGGTTGCCCACGGTGTCGAGGAGGCGCCGGGTGGGGCGGGTCGAACCGGCGTGCATGCCGCGGGCGATGGTCCAGTCGTTGAGCCCGCCGCGCCGGATCTGCCGCTGGTGGGTGATGTATTCGAGACTGGACGTGAGTGACGTGACAGCTGTGAGCCGCTCGGATATGCCGAGCGTACGGTCACGAGAGATCGGGACCGGCCCGAGAACTGTCGAGGTCAGCTTTTTGGCAAGCGATTTCACGTCGGTCTCCTCGGTGCCGGTGTCCCTGGGTGGGGGCCGCCTGGAATGTGGGGGAATCAGGCAGGAGGCGTGGTGCGAAGAATATGGGGAATTATCGGGTGGAACTGGAGTTCAAAAAACAGTTGAAATATATACGGAAACAACCGCGGAAAGATCGGCCCGGGAATGAGGGCTACCCGGCCGGCCGGTGCGATGACCGGCCGACCGGGAGAGTCCCGATATCACGTGGTCGCGCAGAAGGGGGTACTACGTGACCGCCTGATTACGGGGCTGCTGCAGGGATTCAGCCCTGGCCCGCCTCGAAGGCCGCGACCGTCGCCGAAGCGATGGCGACGCCGCCCAGGAAGGCGCCCGGGGTACCCATCACGGGGGTGTAGTCGGTGAAGACGACGCCGTCGGCGTCGGTGATCTCGACAGCGGACAGCTCCGCGGACTTGTTGATGTGCGAAGTAACGTCGTTCATGCGCACACTCCTGTTCTGGTCGATGTCTTTCGGCGGTGGTTCCGGCCGCAGGTCAGGTGACGGCCGGCGTGTGGTGCGGTGGTCAGCCGACAGCCTGGCCGGCCGCGTACGCGCCGGTCACGACGGCCGCGCCGCCGACGAAGGCACCGGCGAGGGCCGGGGTGGCGAGCACCGGGGTGGCCTCTTCGGCGATCTCGCCGGTGTGGCCCTCGTGGAGCTCGTCCTGGATCCGAAGGTTCAGCTTCTCTTCCAGCATGGGATTCCTCCTGTGCTCTTCGTGAGACGTGGCTGGCAGTTGTGCACGAAAGGCCTCGAAGCCAGGAACCCCGGGATGGAAACGAGCGCGGTCCCCCGTCGGGTGAGTTTTCGGTCGTCACCGAAAAACTCGAGCGAAGCGGGTATCTGTGCGCACGCTCACCCCGGCATCAATGTCTGGGTTCGCTTCCGCAGGGATGAAGATGCCAGTATCGGCCGAGCCGTTGAAGAGGAATTCGTGACAGTTTGCTGCAGGGCAGCACGACAGCTTCATGCCACGGAAGGTGAAGGTCTGAACCAGGATGTTACTGGCCAGTGTTGGGTTTCCAGGCCGCCGGAAACTAAGCTCAAGTAAAGCTCAATCCTGAGGAATTCGCACGGGGTTCGGCAAGGGTAAATCTGGATGGTGAAGGATATCCGGGTCCGCTCTGCTTCCACCGGCTTCGACCGTGCGGCCGAGAAAGTCCGGATTGGCCCCGGCCGGGTGGTTGGCACGGGCCCTGTACCGCCGTGTCCCGCCCTGTACCGCCGTGTACGGCCATGTGCCGTTACAGCCAGCCCCGCTCGCGGGCGATGCGCGCGGCCGCGTGTCTGTTCTCCGCGCCCAGCTTCGCCGCGGCCGCCGAGAGGTAGTTGCGCACCGTCCCAGACGTCAGCGAGGCCCGCTGAGCGATCTCCGCGACCGGAGCGCCGTTCGCGGCCAGATCCAGCAGCTCCGCCTCACGGGCCGTCAGCGGCGAGTCGCCGGCGCTGATCGCGTCCGCCGCCAACTCCGGGTCCACGTAGCGGACTCCGGAGTGCACCGCGCGGATGATCTCCGCGAGCTGCTGTGCGGAAGCCGTCTTGGGCACAAAACCCCGCACCCCCGCCGCGAGTGCCCGCTTGAGATGTCCCGGACGCGCGTGGCTGGTCACGATCATGTTCCTGCACGCGGGCAGCGCGTCGCGCAGCTGCGTCGCGACCTTCACACCGTCCGCCCCCGGCATCTGCAGATCGAGCACGGCCACGTCCGGCTCGTTCGCGCGCGCCATCGCCACCGCCTCCGGACCGGACGCGGCCTCGGCGACGATCGTCAGGTCCCCCTCCAGCGCGAGGAGGGCGGCCAGAGCACCGCGGATCAGATGCTCGTCGTCGGCCAGGAGCACGCGGATGGGACGGGCTCCGCCGCCCGCCGTGTCGTCACTCCGCCGTGCCGGAGACTCCTGATTCCCGCTCACTCCGCCGTTCCCTTCCCGCCCGGGGCCGTGCCGCCGTCCCCCGCCCGACGGCCGCCGAGTGGAACCTCGGCCGTCAACCGGAACGTACCCCTCTCGCCCTCTCCCGCCACACGCAGTGTGCCGTCCAGCCCGGCGAGACGCTCCCGCAGTCCCGCCAGCCCCGAGCCGCCGCGCGCACCGGCGGGCGCGTGAACCCCGTCGTTCTCCATCACCAGCAGCGCGTTGCCGCCGGTCTCGTCCGTGCCCACCCGCACCGTGCACCAGGTGGCGTCCGCGTGCCGCAGCACGTTCGTCGCACCCTCACGCACGACCCAGCCGAGAGCCGCCTGCACCGTCCCCGGAAGGCGCGAGTCGTCGGTCTCGGCCCGGCAGTCGACGCCGGCGGCACGCAGGATGCCACGGGCGCCGGCGACCTCGGTGGCCAGGTCGGCCTCGCGGTAGCCGCGCACCACCGCCCGTACCTCCGCCTGCGACTCACGTGCGATCCGCTGCACCTCGGTCATCTGCTCCACGGACGTCTCCGCGGGCGCCCCGCGCCGCACCAGCTGGACGGCCAGTTCGCCCTTGAGCGCGATCGCCGAGAGGTTCCGTCCCATCACATCGTGCAGGTCGCGGGCGAAGCGCAGCCGCTCCTCCGCGACCGCCAGCCGTGCCTGCACGCCGCGCGCCTCCTCCAACTCACGGACGACGGCGATGTACCAGGCGGAGGACCTGCCGGTGAAGACGGAGATCAAGTTGCCCAGGCCCAGCACGATGGCCGCCGCCGCCACGTTCGCCCACGGCATGCCGGCGGCGGCCAGTGCTGTCACTGCGATGACGACGAACACGCCGAGCGTCAACGCGGCCGTACGGCGCGGCACCGCCAGACCGAAGGTCAGGGCGAACGGCGCCAGTGTGCCGTACAGCGCAAGGCCGACGGTGACACCCCCTTCGACCGCATCGAGTGCGACCAGGGTCACCGTCAGCGCGGACATGACCCCCATCGGCCCGGCCAGCAGTCCCAGCCGGGCCCAGGAGATGGTGCGCGTGCCCAGGTAGCTGTCCATGGCCTGCTGCAGCAGCCCCGTGCACAGCAGGCACTGCACCAGACCCATCACGAGGACGGACCACGCGAGCGCGAGCGGAAGCGCGCCCGGGCCGGTGTTCGGCAGGAGCTGGACGACGAAGCCGATCAGCATCGCCCACGCGTAGAGGACGAGCATCCACCGTGTCGACGCCTCGACCTGCTCGTGGCTGCTGCGTTCCTGCCACCGGCGGTACCTGGGCGACATCCACCAGCCGATCACGTGGCCGCGCTCCTCACCGGAACTCCTCACCGGTCGTCCCGTGTCTGTGTCTATCGCCGCGGCTCCCAGCGGAACCACTGGCGTACAGCAAACACCGCGAGCACGATCCAAACGACCGCGACACCCAGCGCCTTGAGCGTGTCCATGCCGTCCAGCGTGCCGACCCAGCCGCCGCGCACCAGTTCCATGACGGGCGAGACCGGCAGCAGCGAGCAGATGTTGGCCAGCGTGTCCGGCATCACGTCGAGCGGAACCACGATGCCCGAACCGACGAAGGAGACCGCCATGAACGGGAACGAGGTGATCTGCGACGCCTCGGTGGTCTTGGTGAACGCGGCGGAGACCGCGGCGATCAGCACCATCATCGCCAGCCCCAGCAGCAGCCCCGCGGCGACGAGTTCGGGCCGCTCGGGCGCCTTGAGGTCGAGCAGGACGGCACCCACCCCGAGCAGCAGCACACACTGCCCGAGCGCGAGGATCACCGACGGCAGCGAGGCTCCGGTGAGGATCTCGTTGTCGCTGGCCTCACCGGTACGCAGCCGTTTGAGCACCAACTCCTCGCGACGGGTGACGTAGATGCCCGTCATGTTGGCGTACACGGCGAAGACCAGGACGTAGCCGATCGACCCCGGCACCAGCACGGTGCCCATGGACAGCCCGGTGCCCGAGAGGTTCATACCGTCGGCGGTCTGCCGCATCAGGACCGTCAGCAGCACGGGAGTTGCGAGGGCGACGAAGAGCGCCGCCTTGTTCCGCATCAGCAGTGTCAGTTCGGCCCGGCCGAGGGAGCGCAGCCGGCGCCCCGTGCCCGAGCTGGTGACCTTGCGGGGTGCGTTCATCGTGGTCGCGTCCGTGGTGGTCATACGGGCGACACCTCCTTCTCGTCGGGCGCCGCCGCGCCGGGCTCGCCCTCGCCGCCGGCCGTGCCGGCCTCGTCCTCGTCGGAGGCCAGCTGAGCGATCTCCAGGAACACCTCTTCGAGCGTCGCGGTACGCGCGTGCAGGCCGTGCAGCTCGACACCGGTCTGCCGGGCCCACAGCAGCAGGTCGGTCAGGGCGTCCTGGAGCTGCGGCGTACGGACCTCCACGCGCTGCCCCCGCAGCGTGGGTTGCGGCAGCGTGTGCGGCAGCGTCTGCGGCGGTACGCCCTCCGGCAGCGTGAAGCGGATGCTGGACGGCCGCTCGGCGACGACCTGGTCCGGGGTGCCGGCGGTGACGATGCGACCGGAGCGCATGATGGCCAGCCGGTCGGCCAGCTCCTCGGCCTCCTCCAGATAGTGCGTCGTCAGCAGGACGGTCGTGCCGGCCGCCCGCAGCTGGCGCACCAACTCCCAGGTGTCCCGGCGCCCTTCGGGGTCCATGCCGGTGGTCGGCTCGTCCAGGAAGAGCACCTCGGGACGGCCGATGAGCGCCATCGCCAGGTCCAGGCGCCTGCGTTCACCGCCGGAGAGCTGCTTCACGCGTACGTCCGCACGCCGGCCGGAGAGGCCGACCTGTTCGAGTACCTCGCCGATGGGGCGTGCGTCGCTGGTGCAGCCCGCCCACATCCGTACGGTCTCGGTGACCGTCAGTTCGGAGGGGAAGCCGCCTTCCTGCAGCATCACGCCGGTACGCGGACGTACCGCGGTGCGCTCCGAGTACGGGTCGAAACCCAGCACCCGGACCTGACCCCCGCTCGGCCGGGCGAGCCCTTCGAGGAGCTCGACCGTGGAGGTCTTGCCCGCACCGTTCGTCCCGAGCAGCGCGAAGATCTCTCCTTCGCGCACCGAGAACGAGACGCCGCGCACGGCTTCGAAACCCTTTGAGTATCGCCGTTTGAGTCCTTCGACCTCGATCGCATCCATGGCCACATCCTTCCGCGCGGACGGGCCGGTGGGGAGTGGCCGCTGTCATGAGTGCGGATGACGAACGTCATACGGCGGCCGTGCGGAACGCACGGAGGGCGGCGCGTAAGGCAACAGCAGGGCCCCGGCCGATGACCGGGGCCCTGTCTGAACCGAGCGGACGACGAGGTTCGAACTCGCGACCTCAACCTTGGCAAGGTTGCGCTCTACCAGCTGAGCTACGTCCGCGTGCTTCCACCCGGCTTTCCACCGAGTGGCGCGTCCCTCACCTTACCTGATCGTTTCCGATGCAGGCCGGTGAAGGAGAGAGCGGGTGACAGGAATCGCACACTGCGCCTCCCCCTTGGAAAGGGGGCGCTCTACTACTGAGCTACACCCGCGTGGCCCCGGAAGGTTTCCCTTGCGGCGACGGGCCAGACTCTAGCGGATCACCCGGGGTGTGTGGCAAGTCGGGCCGCCCGGCCCGTCGTACGGGCCGGGCCAGGAGTCAGCGGGAGGCGTTGAAGGCGTCGTAGATCTTCTTCGGGATGCGGCCGCGCGCGGGCACCTCGAAGCCGTTGGACTCGGCCCAGGCGCGTACGGCCCGCGGGTCCGGGGCGACCGAGGTGCGGTGGTAGGCCTTGCCCGACTTGGCACGCTTGCGGCCGGCCTCCACGAAGCGGGCCAGCTCCTCCCTCAGTTTCTTCGCGTTGTCGAGGTTGAGGTCGACCTCGTACGACTTCCCGTCGAGCCCGAAGGAGACCGTTTCCGATGCCTCTCCGCCGTCGATGTCGTCGGAGAGTGTCACCACTACGCGTTGCGCCACGGATATCGGACCTTCCATCAGGTTCACGAATTGGATCACTCGGCTTTCGTACCCGCACGCCGCAGCCAGGGTGCGAGTGATCCGGAGGATTGGGGGCGGTGTCTTTATCTTTTGTACAGCGGCGGGCTTTGCAATGTGAAGCGAGAGTATTTCGACTCGCGTGTCAGACCGCAATCGGGACCATACTTTTTTCACGGCATTTTTCCCAGAGCTGCGGGTGGCCGCCGCGATCCGGCAGGGCCGCGGAAAGCCGCGGCGGGCGGGATATCAACACGCGTAGATTCTCCGGACCGGTACGCTTGCGGACGCGTCGCCCCGTTCCTGGCCGGTGCGTTCCTCCTCGGAGGCACTTCCGGCCGGCCGCGGCACGTACCAGCGCTCCAGCACCACCACCATCACCGGGAGTACCTGTGGCTCGCGTCGTAGTCGACGTCATGCTGAAGCCGGAGATCCTCGACCCGCAGGGACAGGCGGTGCAGCGCGCACTGCCCCGTCTCGGTTTCGGGGGCGTCGACGGCGTACGCCAGGGCAAGCGCTTCGAACTCGAGGTGGCGGAGCCCGTCACCGACGACGTGCTGGCCCGCATCCGCGAACTCGCCGAGACCTTCCTGGCGAACACCGTGATCGAGAACTTCACCGTCCGCGTCGAGGACGGCGAGCCCGCTCAGGGAACACCGGCGTGAGCGGCGGTATCGGCCGTATCGGGGTCGTCACCTTCCCCGGATCGCTCGACGACAGCGACGCACGGCGCGCCGTCTCTCTCGCGGGCGGCGAACCCGTCGCCCTCTGGCACCGCGACAAGAATCTGCACCAGGTGGACGCGGTCGTTCTGCCAGGAGGATTCTCCTACGGCGACTATCTGCGCTGCGGAGCCATCGCCCGTTTCTCCCCCGTCATGGAACCGCTGCTCGAACAGGCGCGTGCGGGCATGCCGGTGCTGGGTATCTGCAACGGCTTCCAGGTGCTGTGCGAGTCGCATCTGCTGCCGGGCGCCCTGACCCGCAACGACCACCTGCACTTCGTCTGCCGCGACCAGAGACTCCGCGTCGAGCGCGCGGACACCGCCTGGACGGCCGACTACGCCCCGGGCCAGGAGATCACCGTCCCGCTGAAGAACGGCGAGGGCGGCTACGTCGCCGACGAGCGCACCCTGGACGCCCTGGAGGCCGAGGGCCGTGTCGTCTTCCGGTACACCGGCGGCAACCCCAACGGCTCCCGCCGCGACATAGCGGGCATCACCAACGAGGCCGGGAACGTGGTCGGCCTCATGCCGCATCCCGAGCACGCCGTCGAGACCCTGACCGGGCCGACGACCGACGGGCTGGGCTTCTTCACCTCGGTACTCAAGAGGCTGGTCACCGCATGACGCCGTCCCCGCAGCAGCCCGCGTCCTCCCAGCCGCCCGCGTCCCGTGCGGCTCTCGACACCGTCAAGCACGCCGCGGACACCCCGGCCACCGGCCAGCCCTGGGCCGAACTCGGCCTCAAGGAGGACGAGTACGCACGCATCCGCGAGATCCTCGGCCGCCGCCCCACGGGCGCCGAACTCGCCATGTACTCGGTGATGTGGTCCGAGCACTGCTCCTACAAGAGCAGCAAGGTGCATCTGAAGCAGTTCGGCGAGAAGGCACCGCGGAGCGACGCGCTGCTCGTCGGCATCGGAGAGAACGCCGGCGTCGTCGACATCGGCCAGGACTACGCGGTCACCTTCAAGGTCGAGTCGCACAACCACCCCAGCTACATCGAGCCCTACCAGGGCGCCGCCACCGGCATCGGCGGCATCGTCCGCGACATCCTCGCCATGGGTGCCCGCCCCGTGGCCGTGATGGACCCGCTGCGCTTCGGCGCCGCCGGCCACCCCGACACCAGGAGGGTGCTGCCCGGCGTCGTCGCGGGCATCGGCGGCTACGGCAACTGCCTGGGCCTGCCCAACATCGGCGGCGAAGCCGTCTTCGACGACTGCTACCAGGGAAACCCACTGGTCAACGCCTTGTGCGTGGGTGTGATGAAGCATGAGGACATCCACCTTGCCCAGGCATCCGGCACCGGCAACAAGGTCGTCCTCTACGGCGCCCGCACCGGCGGCGACGGGATCGGCGGGGTCTCCGTGCTCGCGTCCGAGACCTTCGAAGAAGCCAGTCCCGACCGGGGGCCCGCCAAGCGCCCCGCCGTGCAGGTCGGCGACCCCTTCCAGGAGAAGCTGCTCATCGAGTGCACCCTGGAGATCTTCCGGGAGAGGCTCGTCGCGGGCATCCAGGACCTCGGCGGGGCGGGCCTGTCCTGTGCCACGTCCGAACTGGCGAGCGCCGGCAGCGGCGGCATGCGCGTCGAGCTGGACACCGTGCCGCTGCGCGACTCCTCGCTCTCCCCCGAGGAGATCCTGATGAGCGAGTCGCAGGAGCGGATGTGCGCCGTGGTCGAGCCGGACAAGGTCGGCCGCTTCATGGAGATCTGCGAGAAGTGGGACGTCACCGCCACCGTCATCGGAGAGGTCACCGAGGGCGAGCGGCTGGAGATCCACTGGCACGGCGAGCAGATCGTCGACGTGCCGCCGCGCACCGTCGCACACGAAGGCCCGGTCTACCACCGGCCGTACGAGCGCCCCTCCTGGCAGGACGGGCTCCAGGCCGACGACCCCGCCGCGCTGCCGCGCCCCGGCACCGGTGAGGAGCTGCGCGCCGCCGTCCTCGCGATGATCTCGTCGCCGAACCAGGCCGCCAAGTCCTGGATCACGGACCAGTACGACCGCTACGTCCTCGGCAACACCGTGCTCGCGCAGCCCGAGGACGGCGGCATGATCCGCGTCGACGCCGGGACGGGCCTCGGCGTCGCCGTGGCCACCGACGGGAACGGCCGCTACGCCAAGCTCGATCCCTACACCGGTGCGCAGCTCGCGCTTGCGGAGTCCTACCGCAACGTCGCCGCGACCGGCGCGCGTCCGCTGGCCGTCACCGACTGCCTCAACTTCGGCTCGCCGGAGGACCCGGCGGCGATGTGGCAGTTCGCCGAGGCATGCCGCGGCCTGGCCGACGCCTGTCGTGAGCTGGGCACCCCCGTCACCGGCGGCAACGTCTCGCTCTACAACCAGACGGGCGAGGCCGCGATCCACCCGACGCCGGTCGTGGGCGTGCTCGGCGTCATCGACGACGTGAGCCGCCGCACGCCGATCGGCTTCGCGCAGGAGGGCAGCCTGCTTTACCTGCTGGGGGACACCCGCGAGGAGCTGGGCGGCTCGGCCTGGTCGCAGGTCGCGCACGGTCACCTGGGCGGGCTGCCGCCGGCCGTCGACCTGGAGCGGGAGCGCCTGCTCGCCGAGATCCTCATCGCCGCCTCCCGGGACGGCATGGTCGACGCAGCCCACGACCTGAGCGACGGCGGCTTCGTGCAGGCGCTCGCCGAGTCCTGCCTCAAGGGCGGCAGGGGCGCCCGCGTCGTCGTGCCGGAGGGGCTGTCGCCGTTCGTCTTCCTCTTCTCCGAGTCGCAGGGACGCGCGCTGGTCGCGGTTCCGCGCAGCGAGGAGGTCCGCTTCAACGACATGTGCGCGGCCCGCGGAATGCCGGCCGCGCGCGTGGGCGTGGTGGACGGGGACGCGATCGAGGTGCAGGGCTCGTTCAGCATTCCGCTGGAGGAGATCCGCGAGGCGCACGAGGCCACGCTCCCGGCCCTCTTCGGCTGAGAGCCGGCCGCGCACGGGGGTGCGGGCATCGCACGCGGTGCCCGCGGGCCGGGTGGTGCCCGCATGCCGGGTGGCGGGTACGGGCCGGGCGGTGTCCGCGGCGGGCGCGGCGCGGATGGGCGGTCACGTCAGTGCCGGGCTCATACGGGCCCGTACGGCGGCGCTGTGCGGCACGGGCGGCAGTACGGGGCTCCAGCCGGAGTCCAGGAGCCGCGGAAGGTAGTGGCGCAGCGCGGTGACGCTCTGCGAGCAGTCCGCACCGCCGTCGTGGGAGAGGACGACCGCTCCCGGAGTGACGTTCTCCAGGACCGTCGAGACGATCTGCGGCACCCCGGGCTGTTTCCAGTCGCACGTGTCGACCGACCATCCCAGCGGGCTCATGCCGAGTTCGGCGGATATCGCCAGCGTCTCCTCGTTCCACGCGCCGTACGGGGCGCGTGAGAGGGCGGGCGGGGCCCCCACCGCGCCGGTGATGAGTTCGCTCGTACGGACGAACTCCTCGCGGGCCTCCTCGTTGCTGAGCCGGGTCAGCAGGGGGTGGCTCCACGAGTGGTTGCCTATTCGGTGGCCGCCGTCCGCTATCGCCTGGAGGAGTCCGGGGTTGGCCTCGGCGTTCTCGCCGAGTACGAAGAACGTCGCGTGCACCCGGTGTCTGCGCAGTACCTCCAGCACCTCGGGGGTGTGGGCGGGGTCGGGCCCGTCGTCGAAGGTCAGCGCGACCTCGCCTCCCTCCGGGGCGTCCACGGTGTAGGTGACGGCCGCGCTCGCGCGAGGTGCGTGAGTCGCCGCACCGGTCTGCGGCCGCAGCCGGTAGTTCTGCGGACCGCCTGCCGCACGGTGCCCGCCGGCGGCGCTCGTGCCGGGGGCGCGGCTCGCGGCGGCGGCACCGGTGACGTGGGTGGCGCAGGCTCCGGCGAGGAGCGCTCCGCCCAGGAAGATGCGTCGGGAGGTGGTGTGTGAGCGAGAAGTCATGCGTACGTACTGCCGTGCCTGAGCGTGTTCACACATGAACAGAAGGTGATATCACCCGTACGCCTCAGCCCGCCTCCGCCGCGCGCGGGTGGGGTGCTGCTAGTGCTGTGGCCGGGAAGGTTTGCCGGGTAGCTCGCGGCGTCCGGTGCGGTGCATCGCAAGGCGGAGGATCGTCCTCGTACTGGGCGTACTCGGGCGACTCCGACAACGCAGCGAGGTGCCGTGCCGGGCGTCGCGAGCCGGTGAACCTTCCCGGCCACAGCACTAGGTCAGTCCTTCCCGGAGAGAGCGTCAGTCCAGGGGCGCCAGCCGGATCATGCTCCAGGAGACGGGCGGCAGGACCGCTTCCAGTTCGCCCTCGCCCGTGACCCGGGTGCCGTCGGCCGGGCGGGGCCTGACACGGTCGGGGTCGTCCTGGGTGTTCACCGCGTCCGGGTCGTCGTCGGCGATCACGAGGTGCTCGACGACGCGGTACGCCGGGCCGAAACCGCGCAGCGCCGCCCGCAGCCCCAGACTCTGCTCCTGGGCCCGGTTGACCGCCAGCACGGTCAGGGCCCCGGTCTCCTCGTCCAGCGTGGCGGCCGAGTCCAGGGCCGCCACGGGCCCGTGCTGCCGCGTCTCGATGACCGGTGCGGCCACCTCCGTACGCAGCACCGTGCCGCGCGCGTACCGGGCGGTCAGCGCGAAGGGGTGGAAGGTGGCCTGCCGCCAGGAGGGGCCACCCGGCTCGGTGCGTATCGGGCCGATGACGTTGACGAGCTGCGCGAGGCAGGCGATGGCCACCCTGTCCGCGTGCCGCAGCAGCGTCATCAGCAGCGAGCCGACGACGGCGGCGTCCGTGACGCTGTAGGTGTCCTCGATGAGGCGTGGCGTCTCCTCCAGCGGGAGGGCGCGCTCGCCGGGGAAACGGGACTGGTACCAGACGTTCCACTCGTCGAAGGAGAGCAGCATCCGCTTGCGTGCGCGGCGCACGGCCCGCACGTGGTCGGCGGTGGCGACGATGCCGGCGATGTAGGCGTCCATCTGGGCGCCGCTGGCGAGGAAACTGGCCCGGTCGCCGTCCTTCTCCTCGTAGTAGGCGTGCAGCGAGAGGTAGTCGACCTCGTCGTAGGTCTGGTGCAGGACCTCCCGCTCCCACTCGCCGAGCGTCGGCATTCCCGCGTTGGAACTTCCGCACGCGACAAGCTCGATGGAGGGGTCGACCTGGCGCATCGCCTTCCCCGCCTCGGCCGCGAGCCGCCCGTACCCGGTGGCCGTGGTGTGGCCTGTCTGCCACGGGCCGTCCATCTCGTTGCCCAGGCACCACAGCCGAACGCCGTGCGGGTCGCGGGTGCCGTGCTGTACGCGCAGATCCGACCAGGCAGTGCCGCCGGGGATGTTGCAGTACTCGACGAGGGCCCGGGCCGCGTCTATGCCGCGGGTGCCGAGGTTGACGGCCATCATCGGGTCCAGGTCCTGCCGGCGGGCCCAGCCGAGGAACTCGTCGGTGCCGACCTGGTTCGTCTCGATGCTGCGCCAGGCCAGGTCGAGGCGGCGGGGGCGGGACGCGGCGGGGCCCACGCCGTCCTCCCAGTGGTAGCCGGAGACGAAGTTCCCGCCGGGGTAGCGCACGAGTCCGGTGCCCAGCTCCCGTACGAGAGCGGCCACGTCGTCGCGGAAGCCGTGCTCGTCGGCGGCGGCGTGGGAGGGCTCGTAGATGCCCGTGTAGACGCAGCGGCCCATGTGCTCGACGAAGGTCCCATACAGGCGCGGGTCCACGGTGCCGAGGGTGAAGTCGGCGTCGAGGGTGATGCGGGCGGTGGCGGCAGGCTGGTCGGTCATGCGGTGGATGCCTCTCCCTGGACTAGAGGGGTCGTGTCGGGGACGCGCTCGGACGGTCGGTCGTGCGGGCGGGGCACGACGAGGCGGCGGGCGGCGGGCGGCCGGTCGCTCCGGGTCCGTCCCGGGCGGTCACTTGAGCCCCGTGCCGGGCGGTCACTCGAACCCTGTGCCGGGCGGTCACTTGAGCCCCGTGCCCGCGATGCCCTCGACGATCCGGCGCTGGAAGAAGAGGAAGACGGTCAGCAGCGGCAGCGCGCCCAGTACCGCCGAGGCCATCAGCTGGGCCTGGGGCAGGCCGAAGGCGTCCTGCACCGAGGTCAGCCCGACGGGCAGCGTCATCATCTGCGGGTCCGTGACGGCCAGCAGAGGCCACAGGAAGTTGTTCCAGGTCCAGACGAAGACGAAGATCGTCACCGCGGAGACGGCGGGCCGGGACAGCGGCATCACGATCTGCGCGTAGACGCGCAGCCAGCTCGCGCCGTCCGCCCTCGCGGCGTCGGTCAGCTCGGACGGGATGCCGTCGAAGAACTGCTTGAAGACGAAGACGGCGACGACGTTCGGCACCTGCGGCAGGATGACCGCCCAGTACGTGTTGAGCATCCCGGTGGCCTGCAGCGTCAGGAAGTGCGGAATCATCAGCAGCTGCGGCGGGATCATGACGCCCGCGAGGATGAGCAGGAAGACCGGCCTGCGGTAGCGGAAGTTCAGCCGGGAGAGCGCGAAGGCCGCCAGCGAGGCGGTGCCCACAGTCAGCAGCGTCGTCAGCGCCGCGGTGATGAAGCTGTTGACGTACCAGTACGGGATGCGGCCCCCCGCCAGGACCTCCCGGTAGTTGGCGAGTGTCGGGTTGTCCGCGATCCACGAGGTGGGATCGGTGGCGAGTTCGCCGGGGGGACGGATCGAGGTGGCCCCCGCCCACGCGAGCGGGAGCAGCCACAGCAGCGCGAGGGCGATCAGCGCGCCGAGAGTGACCCTGTTGAAGAGCCGTTCGGAGTCGGCGCGTGCCGGCCGGTTGCCGCCCCGTCCCGCGCTGCCCGTACGTCCGTGCGCCGCGTCCGGGGTGCCGGCGCCCGCCGAGGTGACGGTGGCCATCGCGCTCAGCCCTCCTTCTCGGTGCGCCGGATCAGGGCGAACCAGACGAGTGAGATCAGCAGGATGATGACGAACAGCAGCAGCGCCACCGTCGAGGCGTAGCCGACCCGGCTGTCGGTGAAGCCGGTCTGGTAGACGTACAGCAGCGAGGGCCTCGTGGAGTCCTCCGGGCCGCCGTTCGTCATCATGTAGATCTGGTCGAAGACCTTGAGCGACGCGACGAGTTGCAGCACCGCCACCAGCGTCGTCGCCCGCCCCAGCATCGGGACGACGATGAGCCGCATCCGCTGCCAGGGCCCCGCGCCGTCGATCGCGGCGGCCTCGTGCACCTCGCGGGGTATCTCCTGCAGCGCGGCCAGATAGATGACGAAGTTGAAGCCGACCGTCCACCAGACGGTCGCGACGGCGATCGAGATCATCGCCCAGTCGGGGTCGCCCAGCCAGGAGGGCGCCGTCCGCGCGCCGAGCAGCTTGACCGTGGCCTGGGCCAGCCCGATCTCGTCCGCGTAGATCCACATGAACAGCATCGAGATCACCGAGGACGGCAGCATGAAGGGTGCGAAGAAGGCCAGCCGGAAGAACCACTTGCCGCGTGAGAAGCGGTCCGTCATCAGGGCCAGTACCAGCGCGAGGACGACCAGCGGCACTGTCGTCAGCACCGTGAACCACAGGGTGTTGCCCAGGCTGGACCAGAACTCCGCGGCGCCCAGCGCCTCCGCGTAGTTGCCCACGCCGACCCAGTCGCCCAGTCCGTCCTTGACCAGGCTGCCGTTGAAGAGGCCGGCGACTGCCGTGTAGACGATCGGGCCGAGCAGGAAGACCACATAGAACGCCCCGAAGGGCAGCAGCATCCCGGAAGCCGTCCAGCGGCTGCCCGTGGTCGTGCGTGCGCCGGTCACGGTGCTCATACGGGCGCCTCCATCCTGGCCAGTTCGCGCACGGCGGCGTGGACGCGGTCCGCCGCCGGGCCCGGGCGGGTGCGGCCGCCCAGCACGGAGGAGATGACGCTCGCGCACCGCCGGTAGAGGAGGCTGTCCGCGCCCGAGTACCAGGCGGCCGGGTCGTAGGCCGCTCCGTCCGCGGCGGAGGCGTAGTTCGTCTGCGGGGTCAGGCCGCGGTAGGCGTCCGAGCGTGCGGTCGGCTGCCACGCGGGGATGTGGCCGCCCTTGGCCCACTCCAGACTGGCGTCGAGCATCGAACGGGTGAAATCCAGCGCCGTGTCAGCCCGTTGGGCCTCCTTGGACGGGGCTGCCGGCAGGACGAAGGCGTGCGAGTCGGCGGCGCAGGCGTACGGACCGTCGTGGAAGATCCGCGGGAAGGTGCGCATGTCGAAGTCGTCCTTCACCGCGTCCCGCACGGCGGGGAGCTGCCACTCGCCGTCCATCAGGAATCCGGCCTTGCCCGAGGTCAGCAGTGTCAGCGAGCTGGTGTAGTCGATGCCGGTGGGAATCAGCTTCTCCGCGCTCATCCGCCGGATGTAGGCGAGGGCCTCCTCCGCGGCTCCCACGTCCATCACCACCTTGCGGCCGCCGTCGGTGACGAGGTCGGCGCCGAGCTGCCGGTAGAGGGACCAGAAGAGCCGCCAGTTGGTGCCGGGGTCCTTGATGGAGGCGACGGAGCCGCCCCAGACGCCGGTGACCTCCTTGGCCGCACGCATCGCGTCGATGAACTTGTCCGGGCCGTCGATGTCCGTCAGCCTGCCCCCGCCGTCGAGCAGCCCGGCCTTCTCGGCGATCTCCTTGCGGAAGAAGAGCACGAAGGGGTGGGTGTCCAGCGGGAGCGCGTAGAGCCTCCCGTCGAGCTGGGCCCTGCCGAAGGCGGGCTTGCTGAAGCGGCTCGCGGGCATGCCGTGCCCGGCCAGTTCGGAGCGGGATATCTCCCGCAGCAGACCGGACGCGGCCAGCGTGGGCAGCCGCGACATGTGGGTGATGGCCACCTGGGGCGGGCGGTCCCCGAGCGTCGCGAGGGTGAGCTTCGTGTAGTACGGGGCGCCCCAGACCAGGGTGGTCGACTTCAGGTCGGTGCCGGGGTTGCGCCTGCGGTAGGTGTCCTGCATGGCGACGAGCTGGGCGCCGTCCCCTCCGGTGAAGGGGTGCCAGAAGTTCAGCAGCGAGGACGGGCCGGCGGACCCGGTGAAGGCCTGACCGACCGTGGTGCTGCATCCGCTGAGCGCCCCGGCGGCGGCGAGCGAACCGACAGCGCCGAGGAAACTCCTCCTGCCATGCATGCGCACCACGCCCGTCCAACGTTGGAATCAACAGCAGCGGACGGCCGGCAGTCGCCCCTCGGGCCCCGCTCAGCCGTTGTTGCAACGTTGTACTGAGGGCGTAATCTGACGTCAACACATCGGACGGATCTTTCTGGCCGCGGGGTGAGCGGCAGGGCGGAGCGGGACCGGGCAGGGCGGGAGCGGCCAGGTCCCGAGGGGAGCGGAATGTCAGGGGCGAGACTCAAGGACGTCGCCGCGCGGGCGGGCGTCTCGATCAAGACGGTCTCCAACGTCGTACGGGGAAACACCCGCGTCGCCGAATCCACCCGCCGGCGTGTCCTCAGCGCCGTCGCCGAGCTGGACTACCGCCCCAACGCCTCGGCCCGCCACCTGCGTACCGGCCGCAGCGGCGTCATCGCGCTGGCCGTCCCCGAGCTCGTGCAGCCCTACTTCGCCGAACTGGCCACCGCGGTGATCAACGCAGCCCGTGAGCACGACGTCTCCGTCCTCATCGAGGACACCGGTGGCGACCCCGCGGCCGAACTGCGCGTCGCCTGCGGCCTCTCCGACCCCCTCATCGACGGGGTGCTCCTCTCCCCGGTCCGGCTCGACCAGGTCACCCTGGCCCGCCGTGAGCGGCGCGTCCCCCTCGTCCTGCTAGGCGAGCGCGACTACGAGGTGCCCGCCGACCACGTCCTGATCGACAACGTCCTCGCCGCGCAGGAGGCCACCGCCCATCTGATCGCCGGGGGCCGCCGCCGCGTCGCCGCCGTCGGCTTCCAGTCCGACCCGCTCTTCACCACCTCCCACCAGCGCGCCCGCGGCTATCTCAGGGCACTGGAGTCGGCCGGCCTGCCGCACCGGCCGGAGCTGACCCCGCTCGTCCCCGCCTTCACACGCACCGACGGCATGAACGCGATGCACGCCCTGCTCGCCCTCCGGGAGCCGCCGGACGCGGTCTTCTGCTTCTCCGACCTGCTCGCCTCCGGCGTCGTACGCGCCGTCCACGACGCGGGCCGCACGGTCCCGGGCGACGTCGCCGTGATCGGCTTCGACGACGTGGAGGAGACACGCTTCAGCGTCCCCTCCCTCAGCACCGTCGCCCCCGACAAGCCGCAGCTCGCACAGCTCGCCGTGGAGGCACTCCTGGCCCGCATAGCGGGCGACCCGGAGGCACCGCACTCCACGCTGCACGCCGCGCACAGGCTGGTCTCCCGCGAGAGCACGGCCTGACGCGCACGGCCCCGGCGTCCCACGCCCCCCGCCCACGCCCCCACGTCCCATGCACACCCCCCACGGGACGGGACGCCCCGCCGCGGGAGGGAACGCTCCGCGCGTGACGGGACCACAGCCGCACCCTCTAACCTCATGACCATGCCGCCAGCCAGACGCAGCAAGCCCCGTGGCTACGACCCGGCCAGGGTCCGCCAGGCCCTCATCGGCCAGGTCGAGGCCGTCACCGCCGCCGCGCACGCGCTCACCGCCGGGCAGCGCGCCCTCCCTTCGGGGCTGCCCGGCTGGGACGTGCACCACCTCCTCGTCCACATCGCGCTGCAGATCGACGCGCTGCCGCGCTTCCTGGCCGGCCCCGAGTCCACCGCCGGAACGCCCCGGGTGGACCTCCCCGCCTGGGCGCTCTCCACCGCGAAGGCGGCGGACGCCCTGGACCGCGAGACCCGCGAGGAGGCGGAGCGCACGGCGGACGCCCCCGCCCGCATCGACGAGGCCGTCGCGCAGCTGGAACCGGTGCTGGAGTCGGCCGTACGGGAGGACCTGCTCATCCCGCACGGAGCGGGCGCCATGCGGATGCTCGACTTCACCGTGACCCGGCTCGTCGAGCTCGTCGTCCACAGTGACGACCTGGCCCGCGCCACCGGGGGCGCGGTCACTCTGGACCGCCGGGCGCTCGCGGCCACCGTGCGGCTGCTCACGGACACCCTGGCGGTCAAGGCCCCCGGCGGCTCCGTCGAGGTGCGGGTGCCGCCGTTCGCCGTCGTCCAGTGCGTCGAGGGGCCGAGGCACACCCGCGGCACGCCCCCCAACGTCGTCGAGACCGATCCGCTGACATGGGTGAGGCTCGCCACGGGCCGGGTCGCCTGGACGGACGCCCGCAAGGCCGGCGCGGTCTCGGCAGGCGGCGAACGGGCCGATCTGCGGGGCCTGTTGCCGCTGCTCGGCTGAGCCGGAAGGGGCGCTCCCGGCGCGTGACCACAGGTAGCGGGGGTGTCACCCGTTCCGCTGGCCCTGTCCCCGATTCGGAGCAAGGCGCCACCTGTCCTAGACTCGGTGACGTGCCACGTGGTGACGGACGACTCAGCCACGACCTGCTCCCCGCTGAGAAGGGCCCCCAGGACGCTTGCGGCGTCTTCGGAGTCTGGGCCCCCGGGGAAGAGGTCGCGAAGCTCTCATATTTCGGTCTGTACGCGCTGCAGCACCGCGGTCAGGAGTCCGCGGGTATCGCTGTGAGCAACGGTTCCCAGATTCTGGTCTTCAAGGACATGGGCCTGGTCTCTCAGGTCTTCGACGAGACCTCCCTCGGCTCCCTGCGCGGCCACATCGCCGTGGGGCACGCCCGCTACTCGACGACGGGCGCGTCCGTGTGGGAGAACGCCCAGCCGACCTTCCGCGCCACGGGGCACGGCTCGGTCGCCCTCGGGCACAACGGCAACCTCGTCAACACCGTCGAGCTCGCCGGGATGGTGGCCGAGCAGGTCACCGAACCGGGCAGCCGCCGTGCGACACGTGTCGCGGCGACGAACGACACCGACCTGGTGACCGCCCTGCTGGCGGGCCAGACCGACGAGGACGGCACCCCGCTCACCGTCGAGCAGGCGGCCCCGCTGGTCCTGCCCCGGGTGAAGGGTGCCTTCTCCTTCGTCTTCATGGACGAGCACACGCTCTACGCGGCCCGTGACGCCCAGGGCGTACGCCCCCTCGTCCTGGGCCGCCTCGAGCGCGGCTGGGTCGTGGCGAGCGAGACCTCCGCCCTGGACATCGTGGGCGCGAGCTTCATCCGCGAGATCGAGCCGGGTGAGCTGGTCGCCATCGACGAGGACGGTCTCCGCTCCAGCCGTTTCGCGGAGGCAAAGCCCAAGGGCTGCGTCTTCGAGTACGTCTATCTCGCCCGCCCGGACACCGACATCGCCGGCCGCAACGTCTACCTCTCGCGCGTGGAGATGGGCCGCAAGCTCGCGGCGGAGGCACCGGCCGAGGCAGACCTCGTCATTGCGACACCCGAGTCGGGCACTCCCGCCGCCATCGGCTACGCCGAGGCCAGCGGCATCCCCTACGGCAGCGGCCTGGTGAAGAACAGCTACGTGGGCCGTACGTTCATCCAGCCCAGCCAGACCATCCGGCAGCTCGGCATCCGCCTCAAGCTCAACCCGCTCAAGGAAGTCATCAGCGGCAGGCGTCTCGTCGTGGTCGACGACTCGATCGTGCGGGGCAACACCCAGCGCGCCCTGGTGAGGATGCTGCGCGAGGCCGGCGCGGCCGAGGTGCACGTGCGCATCTCCTCGCCGCCCATCAAGTGGCCCTGCTTCTTCGGCATCGACTTCGCCAACCGCGCCGAACTGATCGCGAACGGTCTCACCGTCGACGAGATCGGCAAGTCCCTCGGCGCGGACACCCTGGCGTACATCTCGATCGACGGCATGACCGAGGCGACCACGATCGCCAAGCCGCAGCTGTGCCGCGCCTGCTTCGACGGCGAGTACCCGATGGAGCTGCCCGACCCGGAGCTGCTCGGCAAGCATCTGCGGGAGCCGGAGGCGCCCGCCCCCTCTCCCTCGGACGCCGACGTCGACGGTGTCGGGAGGCTGACCGCGGGCATCGGCGGTGCCGACGCCCTGCGCCGCCCGTAGCCCCGGCCGCTCCCGCCGCGCCGCGCCCCCTCCCCATGCCAACAGACGATCCGAGAGAGCTGACGGTCATGCCTGCTGAATCTTCCGGTTCCGGTGCCAGCTACGCCGCGGCCGGCGTGGACATCGAGGCGGGTGACCGCGCCGTCCAGCTCATGAAGGAATGGGTCAGGAAGGCCCAGCGCCCGGAGTCGGTGGGCGCGCTCGGCGGCTTCGCCGGGCTCTTCGACGCCTCCGCGCTCAAGCGCTACGAACGCCCCCTGCTGGCCTCGGCCACCGACGGTGTGGGCACCAAGGTCGCCGTCGCCCAGCGCATGGACCAGCACGACAGCATCGGCCACGACCTCGTGGCGATGGTCGTCGACGATCTGGTCGTCTGCGGCGCGGAGCCGCTGTTCATGACCGACTACATCTGCGTCGGCAAGGTCGTCCCCGAACGCGTCGCTCAGATCGTCAAGGGCATCGCCGAGGGCTGCGCCCTGGCGGGATGCGCGCTGGTCGGCGGCGAGACCGCCGAGCACCCCGGCCTGCTGGGTCCCGACGAGTACGACGTCGCCGGCGCCGGTACGGGCGTGGTGGAGGCCGATGCCCTGCTGGGCGCGGATCGCATCCGTACGGGGGACGCGGTGATCGCGATGGCCTCCTCCGGTCTTCACTCCAACGGGTACTCGCTGGTGCGGCACGTGCTCTTCGAACGCGCCGGCTGGGCCCTGGAGCGGTACGTACCGGAGTTCGGCCGCACCCTCGGCGAGGAGCTGCTGGAGCCCACCAGGATCTACTCGCTCGACTGCCTGGCCCTCACCCGTACGATCGAGGTGCACGCCTTCGCACACATCACCGGCGGCGGGCTCGCCGGCAACCTCGCCCGCGTCGTGCCCGAAGCCCTCCACGCGCGGGTCGACCGCGGCACATGGACGCCCGCCCCGGTCTTCTCCCTTGTCGGCAAGGCAGGCGAGGTCGCCCGTCCGGAGCTGGAGGCCACGCTCAACATGGGCGTCGGCATGGTCGCCGTCGTCCCGCAGGAGTCGGTGGCGGCGTCGCTGGCGACGCTCGAGGAGCGCGGTGTCCACGCCTGGGTCGCGGGAGAGATCACCGAACGGGTGAACGAGGCCGAGGCGGTAACTCTCGCGGGTGACTATGCGCGCTGAGCGCACCGGCCGTGGGGCCGGCGGCGGGGAATGCGCGCCGCGGAACCACTCCCCGGAACAGCACAGAACCCGGTCCGGCTTCCGCCGGACCGGGCAGGGATCTGTGGACGTCAGCCCCGGCGCTGTTGCGCCGAAGAGTCGGAGGACTTGTCGTCCTCCTCGTCGTTGTACCCGTCCGCGTACTGTGCGTACGGATCGTTCTCCAGCTCATCGTCCTCGAAGCGGTCGCCGTTCGGCGGCTCGTTCGACGTCGATGCGCCCAGCTCCTCAGCCAGGCGCGACAGATCAGTCCCACCGCTGTTGTACTTCAGCTGGCGGGCGACCTTCGTCTGCTTGGCCTTGGCCCGGCCGCGCCCCATGGCTCGACCCCCTCAACGACGGGGCTCGACGGCCCCAGAGTCTTGACACGCGTTCATAATTCAGTGCGGACCCTCGAAGGAGAGAGAGGCCCGTAGGGCTTCAACGGTACCTGCTTCCGCGGCCCTACGGTACGTCGCCCGCACGACACGAGCGCCGACCGGCGTACCCGACGCTTCTCTCTTCGCTGGTCAGCTTCTGATTTTACCGTGTGCCCGAGTATCGACCCGCCGAGGGGTCGTGGGAAGACTTCCCGCACGGTCGTCCGGCTGTCATTTCCCGCCGGCCATGAGCGTCTCCGCGATGCGGTCCGCCGCGGCTGCCGGGGGCACGCCGTCCGTCCGCGCCCGGTCGAAGATCGACAGAGTGGTGTCGAAGATCTTTGCAGCCTTTGCTTCGGCACGTGCGAAGTCGAAGCCCAGCAACTCGTCGGCGACCTGGATCACGCCACCGGCGTTCACGACGTAGTCCGGCGCGTAGAGGATGCCGCGGTCGTCGAGATCCTTCTCGACGCCGGGGTGCGCGAGCTGGTTGTTGGCCGCGCCGCACACGGCACGGGCGGTGAGCACCGGCACCGTGGCGTCGTCGAGGGCGCCGCCCAGGGCGCACGGCGAGTAGATGTCCAGGCCCTCGAACCGCACCAGCGCCTCCGTGCCGGCGGCCACCTCGACCTGCGGATGCGCCGCACGCACCCGCTCCACGGACTCCTGCCGTACGTCCGTGACCACGACGCGTGCCCCGTCCTCCAGGAGGTGCCTCACCAGATGGCGGCCCACCTTGCCGACCCCCGCGATGCCCACCGTGCGGTCGCGCAGCGTGGGGGCGCCCCACAGGTGCTGCGCGCTGGCGCGCATGCCCTGGAAGACGCCGAAGGCGGTGAGCACGGAGGAGTCGCCGGCGCCGCCCTGCTCCGGGGAGCGGCCGGTCGTCCAGCGGCACTCGCGGGCGACGACGTCCATGTCCTGCACATATGTGCCCACGTCGCAGGCGGTGACGTAGCGGCCGCCCAGGGAGGCCACGAAGCGTCCGTAGGCCAGGAGGAGTTCCTCCGTCTTGGCCCTCCCGGGGTCGCCGATGATCACGGCCTTGCCGCCTCCGTGCGGGAGGCCGGCCATCGCGTTCTTGTAGGACATGCCGCGGGCGAGGTTGAGCGCGTCGAGCAGCGCCGCCTCCTCGGGGTGCTCCTCGTCGGCGTAGTCGTGGAACCTGGTCCCGCCGAGGCCGGGCCCGAGGGCGGTGGAGTGGAGGGCGATCACCGCCTTGAGGCCGCTCGCGCGGTCCTGGCACAGCACCACCTGCTCGTGGCCGCCCTGCTCGGACTGGAAGAGGGTCCCCAGGACCGTGGAACCGCTCGCTCCCTCGGCGCTGACGGTGGGCGCCTGCGAGGAGTGCTGCGGGGAGGGACGTACGTCAGTCACGGTAGTGACTCCTATGTCGCGGTGTACGCCCTCTTTGTCGCCTTCCGTGCTTGTGGCGCGGAACGGCGGGGAGGGCCGGTCGACAGCAGGGTACGGCCTGCGGGCGGCGGCATCGTTGCGGTGCAACGATCGGTGGTAGTCAACTGTCTCCGTAGCCCGTCCGCGAGGGTGCGGACGGGGGTCCCGCCCCGGAACACTTGGAGGAAACGCGTGGCTCAGCAGGCGTCGGCCATCGTCCCGTACGCGGCGTATCTGCGGGTGTACGAGCCACTGGCAGCGTTTCCGGAAGCGGAGCGCGCGCACTGGGTGCGGTACTCGAAGCGGGAGCGCGTGCCGACGGCTCAGGACGAGCTGCGGCGCTCGCTGGCCGATCTGCTGCCGGTGCCGCCTGTCGCGGTGCCCGAGCGGGAGAGTGCCGACGCCTTCGTGGCGGAAGTGGACGGAGTGGTCTGCGTATGCCCCTGGCGTACCCGGCTGCGCGGCTGGCAGGCGCTCTCGGCGCTGTCGCAGGCGGCGGGTGAGCAGGAGGTGGCGATGCCGCAGACGGTGCTGGACGCGGCGGTGCCGCCGGTGGTCAGGCGCCAGGCCGCGGCGGACTACGAGCGCTGGCTGACCCGCAACCCCGACGCCCGTCCGTGGATCAGAACGGCGCTCTGGCATGTGCCCGTGCGCTGGTTCGTTCTTTTTTCTTCGGAAGAGAAAGAGTTTGCGAAGCCCGGAAGCGGTGAGGAGAGCGTTCAGCAGTTCGTCCTCCGCTATCGCACACCGATGGTCCAGGCGAGGCGCCGTCTCGCCCGTGGTCTGAAGGTGCTCCGCGAGGAGTTGGAGGAGGGGCCGCTCGTCGAAGGCCTGGTAGACGTGGGTCGGTGGCTGGAGGAATTCCATCCGCGCTCTCTCGTCGAACTGGACTACGGCGGCCTGGCGCACGCGATCCCTGAAGAGCAGCTGGCCGAGGACCACTCCGCGGCGGATGTCGCGGAGGGGATCGAGGCACTGCGCGAGGGAGACGGGGAACGGGCCGGCGTCGCGTACGAGCGGCTGACGGACCGCTGGCGGGCTGTGCGGGAACTGCAGTTCGGGAACTGACCACGCGGGTCGGTGTCTCGGTTCACGGTGCGTTCGTGAACTGAACGCGGGCAAGCGATCACGGGGTTTGCAGAACGTCACGGACCTCCAGGACCAAGGTCCCGAAAGGGGCCAAAGCCTCAAGCGTGACGGACAGCACTTTCCGGGGCCTTGCTCTCAGACCCGTCCCTCGTGTCAAAATAGGACAAGGAGCTCGACGGGGGCTTCATCCATCCAACTTTGGTCGGATAGATCGGTATTGCCCTCCTTGGTGGGGCTGGTGCTGTTTGGTCCTGCTGTGACTGATCGTCACGGTGGGGTGACTGTCCGCTATGGGACGGTCCATCGGCTTCCGTCGAGGTTGGACACCTCGGAGGGCAATTCCATCGGTTTGGCCGACGTGGCTGGACAGATGGTGTAGTTGTAGTGCCGAGGACAAGCCGTTCGTCCTATAACCGACTCGGCCCGCGTACGTCCATATCGGGCAACACGGGCCAAGGTGCAGAATTTAAGGAAAGAACCGTATGGTTCGGTTCCTCCGAGGAGGCCGCTCATGACCGCTCGCACCCCTGATGCCGAGCCGCTGTTGACCCCGGCTGAGGTAGCCACGATGTTCCGCGTGGACCCGAAGACGGTCACACGCTGGGCAAAGGCAGGCAAACTCACGTCGATCCGCACGCTCGGCGGCCACCGCCGTTACCGCGAGGCGGAGGTGCGCGCACTGCTGGCGGGCATCCCGCAGCAGCGCAGTGAGGTTTGATCAGGCGAAATAACTGCATATCCGGGCGCATTCGGGGCCCACACCCCGTGTCGGCGCCCTCAGCACCAAACGTCAGGCCGCTGTCCCCAACAGCGCTTGGTCGTTGATCGCGCTGGACTCCGCCGGGTCCGGCGCGATCTTTTTGTGCTTCTCTGGCGTGGGGCGATGCCCGTACGCGGGTGTCCTCGTCCGTGCCTGCCCGTTCGGGCCGCACCTTGCGGACGGCCCGACTGGCGTAGGAGGCAGGTGAGTTGGGAGCGACGGAGCGCCTGTGGAGGTTGCCGGCGGCGCCTGCGGGGCGTGGTGCAATTGCACATATTAAATTGACGGGTAGTGAGAAGCCCGTAAGTTCCGCCACATCCGCAGCGGAATCGGTGACTCCCGTCACATCCTCCGCCACTTGTGAGGGGCCGCTGCTCCGGGGTATTGGGCGGCCCGCTGGGGGCCGGGCCCGTCGTCCCGGTCCGTCGTCCCGGTCCGTCGTCCCGGCTCGGGCACGTCGCCCGGGAGCCGGGTCCAACTCCCGCAAGCGGAACGGGCGTTGACTACTTGGACGCAGCGTTGCCGGCGCCGTCCGTGGGCCCGTCCGTCTCGCGTTCCATCGCGAGGCGCACCAGCCGGTGGCAGATCGGGCAGTGGCGCGTCACGTGACGGTACCGGGTGGCGGCCGACAGATGTGCGCGCAACAGTGCCCGGGTCTCGTGGTGCCGGGGGCCCCGTGAAGCCGTACCCACGATCGCTCACCTCCCCTTGGAGGCGTACCTGCGCAGCGGGATGCCGTCAAGGAGTGGTGCGTGTCGCCGGTGCCGCTCGCTGTCCGGACAGCGGTTGCCTCGACCGGAGTTCGCAGAACCCCGCCGTCCCCGCCGTGAGCAGGACTCCGTCCCACAGGCGCGCGGCCTCCTGCCCGGTCGGGACGCGCGAGATGACGGGCCCGAAGAAGGCCGTACGTCCCCCGCCGTCGGCCCGGTCCACGGCGATCACAGGCGTCCCGGCATCGGGGCCGACGAGCGAGACCGCCTCGTCGTGCGATGCGCGTACGGCCGCGTCGTACGCCTCCGACGTGCCGGCAGCGGCCAGTGCCGGGGGGAGCCCGGCCCGCTCGAGCGAGTCACGCAGGTCGTTGAGCCATTCCCGCCCGACGCCCTCCTCCGGCTCGCTCCCGCCCGTCCACAGGGCTGTGTAGAACCTTGCGAGGGCCTCCTGCCCGTACTCCTGCCGCACGGCGGCGCATATCCGCACCGGCACCCGCAGCCAGCCTTCCGGGTCGCCCTCCGGGTCGTCCTCGCGCCCCTCGTTGAGCACCGAGAGGCTCATCAGGTTCCAACGCACCTCCACCGGGCGGACCTTGGTGACCTCCACGAGCCACTGCGAGGTCAGCCACGTGTACGGGCAGGAAGGGTCGAACCAGAAATCGGCCGTCGCACACCGGGGGACCGTCATCGCTCGCTCCGCGTCGCCGGGGTCTCGTCGGATTCCGTATGTCCGGGCCGGGGCCGCAGGGGCACGCCCCGCCCGGCACGGACGACGAAAGCCGCAAGGATACGACAACGAAAACAGCCCGCCCCTGGAAAGGGAACGGGCTGTCGATCGTTCGCACTCTGCGGTCCTGACGGGATTTGAACCCGCGGCCTCCACCTTGACAGGGTGGCGAGCACTCCAAACTGCTCCACAGGACCTTGCCGGTACGGCGCCCGGGCCAGGCCCGGCGACGCGAGACGAGACTCTACAGCAGCCCACAGGGCAGCGCGAACTCACCGTCCGCGACGCTCTCGTCACGCTCCCGGGGCCGCCGCGTCCACCGCCTTCATGATGCGTTTGTCCGAGACCGGGAAGGCCGTTCCCAGCGCATGGGCGAAGTAGCTGACGCGCAGCTCCTCGATCATCCAGCGAATGTCCCGGGCCCCCCGCGGGACGGGACGCCCCCGCGGGAACTGCTCCAGCAGCCAGAGGTATTCGTCCTGCATCTCCTGCACCTTGGCCATCCGCGTACGGTCGCGTTCGGCGTTGTTCGGCATCTGCTGGAGGCGGCGGTCGGCGGCGACCAGATAGCGCAGCAGATCCGGCAGCCGCCCCGCCCCGTGCCGGGTGACGAATCCGGGGCAGACGAGAGCGGCGAGCTGCTCGGCCACATCCGTACGGGACGCGGCCAGGGCCGGGCTGGTGAGGCCGCGCAGCCGCTGCTCGCACGAGTGCCACGCGGCCAGTACCTCCTGGACCTGCCTGACCGTCCTGAGCGTGGCGTCGACCAGATCCGTCCGCACGGCGTCGAAGAGCTTGCGGAAGCTCTCCTCGTCCCAGGCCGGTCCGCCGTGCACGGCCACAAGGCGGTCCGCGGCGGCCGTCACACAGTCCTCGAAGAGGGCCTGCACGCTGCCGTGCGGGGAGCGGGAGAGCGCCAGCTTCTGCGGGTTGGACATCTTCGAGGCGGCGAACTTGGCCGGATCGGAGGGGATGTTGAGCAGGATCAGCCTGCGGGTGCCGTCCCACATGGCCTGCTGCTGCTCGGTCTCCGTGTCGAAGAGCCGTACGGACACGGAGTCGCCGTCGTCGGTGAGGGCCGGGTAGGCCCGGACGGGCTGGCCCGCGCGTCTGGTCTCGAAGATGCGGGGGAGCGTGCCCAGACTCCAGTCGGTCAGGCCCGTCCGGGGGGAGAGCGCGGCCGCGGCGTCACCGGCCCCGTCGCCTTCGCCCGTGCCGGAAGCGCCGGATGCAGCCGTGCCGGCCTGTGCCGTCGCCGCCGTCCGCGCGGTCTCGGGGGTGTTCCCAAGGCTCTCCTGAGGCCCCTTGCTCTTCCCCCGCCCCCGCTGCTGGCGGGTACGTGAGGAGGACTCGAAGGCGCGGGCGAGAGCGGCCTGCGTCTTGTCCCGCAGCCGCAGTTGGAGTTCCTCCAGGTCCTTGGACTCGGCAAGGGTGCGGTGCCGTTCGTCCAGCACACGGAAGCTGACCTTGAGGTGGTCGGGGACCTTCTCCAGCGCGAAGTCCTCGCCGGAGAAGGGCACTCCGACCATGCGCTGCAGTTCGCGGGCGAGGGTGGCTGTCAGCGGCCCGTGGAGGGGAGGCGCGGCGGCGAGGAAGCGGGCGGCGAAGTCGGGCGCCGGTACGTAGTGACGCCGAACCGCCTTGGGCAGTGAGCGGATCAACTCGGTGACCAGCGCGTGGCGCAGCCCGGGGATCTGCCAGTCGAAGCCCTCGGGGGTGATCTGGTTGAGCACCTGGAGGGGTACGTGCACCGTCACGCCGTCCGCGTCCGTACCGGGCTCGAACTGGTAGGTGACGCGCAGTGAGAGCTGCCCCTGCTGCCACACGTCCGGATAGTCGCTGCTGCTGATCTCGTCCGCCCGCTCGTTGATGAGCATGGACTTCTCGAAACTGAGCAGATCCGGGTCCTGGCGGCGCTGCTTCTTCCACCAGGAGTCGAAGTGGGCGCCGGAGACGACGTCCTCCGGTACGCGCTCGTCGTAGAAGTCGAAGAGCGTCTCGTCGTCGACGAGGATGTCGCGGCGCCGGGCGCGGTGCTCCAACTCCTCCACCTCGTCGAGGAGTTTGCGATTGTCATGGAAGAACTGGTGGTGCGTGCGCCAGTCGCCCTCGACCAGCGCGTGGCGGATGAACAGGTCGCGTGCCGTCTCCGGGTCGATGCTCCCGTAGCTGACCTTGCGCTGGGCGACGAGCGGGACGCCGTAGAGGGTGACCCGCTCGTACGCCATCACAGCAGCCTGCTTCTGCTCCCAGTGCGGCTCGCTGTAGGTGTGCTTGACCAGGTGCTGGGCCAGCGGCTCGATCCACTCCGGCTCGACGCGGGCGTTGACGCGGGCCCACAGCCGGGACGTCTCCACCAGCTCGGCGGACATCAGCCAGCGCGGCTGCTTCTTGAAGAGCGCCGATCCGGGGAAGACCGCGAACTTGGCGCTCCGCGCGCCCAGATACTCGTTCTTCTCCGTGTCCTTCAGGCCGACGTGCGAGAGCAGCCCGGCCAGCAGCGACTGGTGCACGGCCTCGGGCGGCGCCTCGCGGTCGGCGGGGGCCAGCTCGATGCCCATGGTCCGGGCGACCTGGCGCAGTTGGGCGTGGATGTCCTGCCACTCCCGTATACGCAGGTAGTTGAGGAACTCCGCCTTGCACATCCGCCGGAAGGCCGAGGAGGACAGCTCCCGCTGGCGTTCGCGCACGTAGCGCCACAGGTTGAGGAACGCGAGGAAGTCGCTGGTCTCGTCCCGGAACCGGGCGTGCTGCTGGTCGGCCTGCTGCTGCTTGTCGGCGGGACGCTCGCGAGGGTCCTGGATGGACAGCGCCGCGACGATGACCATGACCTCGCGCACGCAGCCGTTGCGGTCCGCCTCCAGCACCATCCTCGCCAGGCGCGGGTCGACGGGGAGTTGGGCGAGCTTGCGGCCAGTGCCGGTGAGGCGGCTGCGGCCGTCCCCGGTGCCGCGGGCGGGCCTGCCGGTCCTGCCTCGCCCGGTCTCCCTGCCGTCCTTGCCGCCCCTGCCGCCCCTGCCGTCCTTGCTGTCCGCGGCTGCGGCGCCATCCCCGGCGCCCTTCCCCGCGGCCTCGAACGCGTGCAGCTCTTCGAGGAGTTGGACGCCGGCCTTGATACTGCGGTGGTCCGGCGGGTCGATGAAGGGGAACTTCTCGATGTCGCCGAGCCCGGCCGAGGTCATCTGGAGGATGACGGACGCGAGGTTCGTGCGCAGGATCTCGGCGTCGGTGAACTCCGGCCGTGAGAGGAAGTCCTCCTCGGAGTAGAGCCGGACGCAGATGCCGTCGGAGGTACGTCCGCAGCGGCCCTTGCGCTGGTTGGCGCTCGCCTGGCTGACCGGCTCGATGGGCAGCCGCTGGACCTTGGTGCGGTGGCTGTAGCGGGAGATGCGGGCGGTGCCCGGGTCCACGACGTACTTGATGCCGGGGACGGTGAGGGAGGTCTCGGCGACGTTCGTGGCCAGGACCACGCGGCGGCCGGTGTGGCGCTGGAAGACGCGGTGCTGTTCGGCGTGGGAGAGGCGGGCGTAGAGGGGGAGGATCTCCGTACTGTCCGCTGCCGCGCGGTGTCCCCGCACCCGGGTGAGGTGTTTCTCCAGCGCGTCCGCGGTGTCGCGGATCTCCCGCTCGCCGGAGAGGAAGACGAGGATGTCGCCCGGCCCTTCGGCCGTCAGCTCGTCGACGGCGTCGCAGACGGCGGTGATCTGGTCCCGGTCCTTCTCCTCGGACGCCTCTTCGAGGAGCGGTCTGTAGCGCACCTCTACCGGGTACGTACGGCCGCTGACCTCGACGATGGGCGCGTCGCCGAAGTGCCGTGAGAAGCGTTCGGGGTCGATCGTCGCGGAGGTGATGATCACCTTCAACTCGGGGCGTCTGGGGAGCAGTTGCGCCAGATAGCCGAGCAGGAAGTCGATGTTGAGGCTGCGTTCGTGCGCCTCGTCGATGATGATCGTGTCGTACCGGCGCAGCTCGCGGTCCTGCTGGATCTCGGCGAGGAGGATGCCGTCCGTCATCAGCTTGACCAGGGTGTGGTCCTTGACCTGGTCGGTGAAGCGGACCTTCCAGCCGACGGCCTCGCCGAGCGGCGTCCTCAACTCGTCGGCGACGCGCTCGGCGACCGTACGCGCCGCGAGCCGGCGGGGCTGGGTGTGGCCGATGACACCGTGGATGCCGCGGCCCAGCTCCATGCAGATCTTCGGGATCTGCGTGGTCTTCCCCGAGCCGGTCTCGCCCGCGACGATCACTACTTGATGATCGCGTACGGCCTCCAGGATCTCGTCCTTCTTCTGGCTGACGGGCAGCTGCTCCGGATAGCTGATCGCGGGGAGCGCCTCGCGCCGTGCGGCCACCTTCAGTTCCGAGTCGTCCATGGCGGCGGAGATCTCGGCGAGCACGGCCTCGCGCGCCTCGGGCTTACGGATCTTCCGGGCGCCCTCGAGCCGCCGCCCCAGCCGCTGCTGGTCGCGGAGCAGCAGCTCGGGCAGGCGTTCGCGCAGTGCGTCGAAGGACGGTGACGGTGATGTGGAAGTCGGCATACCTGCTCCAGGATCGCACCTCGGCGAACGAGGCTGCCAGCCGATTCTCCCCGGGCACTCCGGGGCGCCTCCCGGCGCACGCCGCGGACGAGAAGCGCAATAGGTGCAAACAGTCTCAATAGTTCTCAATAGGTATAAACAGCGCACGGCGGACCTAGGGTGGCCCGCATGAGCGAGCACCACGAACCGGAAGAACCGGACCTCTCCGGCGGCCCGGACCACCGGCGGGACGACGGCCCGGCCCGCGGGGACGGCGGCGGCGCAGGCGGAGACCGTGGTGCCGGCGGAGGCGGCGGAGACCGTGGTGCCGGCGGAGGCGGCGGGGACCGTGGTGCCGGCCGCGAGGCCCACACCGCCCGGGTCGTCCACCGTCCGCACGCCGGTCTGCGCGCCGGATGGCGGCACTTCACGCACTCGCCCTTCTTCCCCGCCTCGGTGCTGGTGCTCATCGTCGCGGCGGCAGCCGGACTCTTCGCCGGCTCCTACACCTACGCCATGGCCGACCCCACCCCGCGCGACATCCCGGCGGCCGTGGTGAGCCCCGTGCACGACCGGCAGCAGGCACGCGACTTCGTGAACGGCCTGGAGAAGGAGCTCGGTTCCTCGCTCGAGCTGCGGCGCTACCGCTCGTACGCCCAGGCGAAGCGCGCCGTCGAGGACCAGGAGATCTTCACGGTCCTGCGCTCCCGCACCCCGGGCCGTGTCGAGATGGACCTCTCCAGCGCCGCCGGCGCCTCGGTGGCCGAGGTGCTGCGGGAAGCGGCACCGAAAGTGGGGGAGAAGGTGGGCGTCCGGGTGACCTTCAGGGACCTCAAACCGCTCGGCCCGGGCGACCCGCGCGGCCTGACGATCTTCTACATCACTCTCGCCGCCGGGATCATCGGCTTCATCGGCGCGATCCAACTCAGTGTCAACGTCCCCGACCTCACTCCCGTCGTCCGCCTCTGCTTCATCGCCGTCTACGCGGTGCTCGGCGGCTTCGTCATCGCCGCGACGGTCGGCTGGCTGCTCAAGGCGGTGACGCTGCCGTTCCTCCACTCGTGGCTGATCCTGTCGCTGACGATGTTCACCTCGGCCATGGTCTTCCAGATGTTCAACACCCTCGTCGGGCGCTGGGCGATGATCCCCACCTGGCTCGTGATGGTGCTGATCGGCAACCCTTCCTCGGGCGGTGCGGTGTCCTGGCCGCTGCTGCCGTCCGTACTTGGAGCGGTCGGCCGCTGGCTCCCGCCGGGCGCGTCCGTCAACGCCCAGCACACCGCCGTCTACTTCCCCGACAACGAGCACCTTCTGCCGTATCTGGTGCTGGCCGCCTGGGCGTCGGCGGGGATGGCGGTCTTCCTCACTCTCGACGGCCGTCTGCGGGACGACGGTGACGAGTCCGCGCCGGCGTCGCCCGCGCCGGCGTGACGGGTGCCGCGTCCGCGCTCACGGGGGCGGGCCGGTCCGCTCGCGCCGGTCCGTGCAGGGCCTCGCCGGCCGGTGTACCCGGTCTCGCCGGTCCGTGCCCGTCCGTGCCGACGCGTCCGGAGACGGCTGAGACCCCCGGCCGGGGCGGCGGCCGGGGGTCTCACTCCTGCCGGTGTCACTTCTTCCCGCAGTCCACAAGGACGGGCCGTGTTCTACGAGGAGGGACCGCGTTCTACGAGGAGGGACCGGCGATCACGGGATAGTGGTCGGAGAGGTTCGTGAACGTCCCCTCGGAGGTCTCCCAGGGCGCGGCCTCCTCCTTGACGACCTCGTTCTCCCAGCCCGCCGGGCGGGCGTGGCCGTTGCGGTGCAGCACGTAGTCGAGATCTGACCTGCCCCCGTCCGGGCTCCGCTTCGCCGCGATGGTGTTCTCCTCGTGGTCCATGGAGTAGGGGTGACCCGTACGCGCGTCGGCGGGGGCGAGATCGGCGTCGGCCAGCATCGACCCGTACTCGGAGCCGCGCGAGTCGACGTTGAAGTCGCCCGCGACCATGACCTGTTCGTCCGCGGGGATCGACTTGGAGTCGAGGAAGGAGTCGATCGCCCGGAACTGCTCGGAGCGTATCGACTGCGGCTCACCTTCCCCGCATGCCGAGTCGCCCGCCTGTACGTGTGTGCCGACGACGTGCACGTTGGTGCCGTTCACATCGAGGACGGCATACACGAAGCCCTTGTTGGAGAGGTAGTCGGCGCCGCAGCCGTGGTCGTAGACGAACTGTTCCTTGCGCAGGACCGGCCACTTGCTGAGGATCGTGACGCCGCCGTCCTCGGGGGCGATGTCCGACCAGGAGCCGCCCGTGGCGTCCCATCCGTCCTTGCTCCTGCCCAGCACCGGTGTCTGATGCGGGTACTGGGCGGCGGCCTTCTCCTGGAGGGTGTCCGAGGCGGAGTTCTCGAACGCCTCCTGCAGGACGACGACGTCGTGGCCCTGGAAGAAGTCCGCGTCCGGGATGGCCTCGGACCGGTGGTCCTGGCCCCAGTTGGGGTAGATGAGTTTGTTGAAGAGGAAGGTGTTGTACGACAGCACCTTCAGCCCCGGTGCGTCGGCCTCCGCGGCCGTGGAGCCGCCGGCGGCGGGCGCGGGCGCCGGAGTGCGGGCCTGGTGGCTGTGGGGGGCGGCCGAGGCGCCGGGCGCGCTCAGGGCTACGGCTGCCGCGGCGAACGCCGTCATGGCCGCAACGCCCTTGAGACGGCCGAGTTTTCGCACCCGGCGCGGTGAAGTGGAGGACATCGCATCTCCCGTGGGGGGTGGGGGACTGGTCGGTAACAATCCAATCAAGCGGGCTTGCTCCGTGTAAGCGGTGTGCGCGCAAACTTCTTGCCAACGGGAGGAGTTCGCGGCCTCCGGCGATGCGGGTCCGCGGCAACGCCGCAGGTGAGGGGTCGTGGGGCCGAGCTCCGGCCGGGCCCACGGCCCCGTCCGTCCCGGCCCTGCCGCACCGGTCGCCGGGCAGCCGCGCGAGCACAACTATCGGCACACCGTGCGTGTCTCACTTCCGAACCGTCGCATACGGCGGAGTTGGAGGAATCATGCGCAAACGCTCGCTGTCCACAGGCTTCGTCGGCCTGGCCGTCGCGCTCACCGGCGGCCTCGCCCCCACGGCGGGTGCAGCGCAGCCGTCTTCCGCGTCGGCTTCGGCCTCGTCCGCCACCGCGGCGGCCGGCGAGGCGGGGGCGTCCGTACGGGAGGACTTCAACGGCGACGGCTACCAGGACCTGGCCGTCACCGCCCCCGAGAGTCCCGTCTCCGGCCGCGCCAGGGCCGGTTACATCGTCGTCATGTACGGCTCGCCGACCGGACTCGACGCCGGGTCCAGGACGTTGATCAGCCAGAACACCGCCGGTGTGCCCGGCGCCGCCGAGACCGACGACCGCTTCGGCCAGAAGACGGTCGCCCGGGACCTCGACGGGGACGGACTCACCGACCTCGCGGTCCACAGCTCCGGCGAGGCCGTCGACGCCACGGGCAGCTACGGCACGGTCACCGTCCTGTGGGGCAGCGCGAGCGGAATCAGCGGACAGGGCGCCGCGGTCATCCAGGCGCCCGCCGGCACCAGCGGCTGGGCGGTCGGTGAGAACCTCGCCGCCGGCGACTTCGACGGCGACGGCGACTCCGACCTGGTGATGCGGCACGGCGACGACTGGGAGATGCGCTCCGTACTGTCCGGGCCGTTCACCCGTGCCGGTGCTCCCGCCGCCGAGCAGCAGGTCGACATGTTCAGCACCGACAACGACATCTTCGCCGTTGCCGCGGGCGACATGACCGGCGACGGCGTCGACGACCTGGCGACCTTCCACGCGTACCAGAACCACGCCGAGGGCGGAAAGTTCTGGCGCGGCACCGCCTCCGGCCTCTCCACCACCCCGGTCGCGCTGCCCTCCGCCGCGACCGCGACGGTCGGCGACTTCGACAGGGACGGCAAGGGCGACCTCGCGACCCGTACGGTCCCGGGCAACATCACCGAGGAACTCCCCTACGACGCGGGCACTCTCAAGATCTACTACGGCACGCCGGACGGCCCCAGCAAGACCCGCATCAAGACGATCACGCAGAACACCACGGGCGTCCCCGGTGCAAGCGAGGAGGGCGACCAGTTCGGCGCCCGCCTCGACGCCGGCGACGTGACGGGCGACGGCTACGACGACCTCGCGGTCGGCGTCCCCTTCGAAGCCATCGGCAACAAGGCCGCGGCCGGGGCGACGGTTGTGCTCAAGGGCGCCTCCCTGGCCTCAGGCGGACTCAGCGGCACGGGAGCCAAGGCATTCCACCAGGACACCGCCGGTATCCCCGGGGTCGCCGAGGCAGGTGACCGCTTCGGCGGAGCCGTACGACTGCTCGACGTCACCGGGGACGGCAAGGCCGAACTCGCCGCCGCCGCACCGTACGAGAACGACACCGGCGCCATCTGGTCGCTGCGCGGCACGTCTTCGGGCGCGACCGCGACGGGTTCGACGGCCTACAACCCCGTCGACCTCGGCACCCCGGCCCCGAACGCCCGCTTCGGGTCGGCTTTCGCCAACGAGAACGGCACGTTCCTCTACGCGCCCTGACGGGCCGTAGGGCGGACACTGGGACGGACACCAGGACGGACCGGGCGCACCGCTCACCGGGATGCTCCCGCCGGGCAGGCGGGGGCATCCCGGCGTCCTCTCAGCAGTCGGCCTTCGGTTGTCAGCAGACGCGGCCGGAGCTGAACCAGTCCTGGAAGACGGACCAAGTGCTCTGTCCGACGACGCCGTTGACGGGCAGCCCGGCACAGTTCTGGAACTGCCGCACCCTCATCCGGGTCTTCGCGTCGAAGTTGCCGCTGACCTCGATCATGTCGTCGATGATCAGAGTGTGCAGCAGATAGCACTGGGCCTGCTTGACGGCCGGTCCGGTGTCACCGAGCTGGAGGGTGGGTCTCGCGTTGGAGTACTCGCACTCCTTCGCGGTGGGCCCGGCCGTCCCCTCACCGGCGGTCGCGGTGCCGGCGGACGCCGTACCGGCTGATGCGGCGCAGGCGGCGACGGCGAGCAGTGCGGTCGCGGCTGCGGTGGCGATCCGTGCCTTTGTCCTGGTGCGGTCGGGAGTCATCGGTTCCCCTCTTGGTCAACTGGTCCTCGGTCAACTGGTCCCGGTCACTGGCCGGCCGGGCGAGGGGTGAGTGAGGCCGGTGCGTCGCGCCCCTGCTGTGCTCCGTCCCCCGGGTCGGCACAGGCGCTCAATACTGCTGTGCGGCCCGGCAGTTGAACAGCGGAGCGCAGCATTCCCGGGTGCCTCCGTCGTGACCGCGAAGGAATTCCGCGAGATCGCCTCCCGGAGGTATCCGCCGCCGCAAGTGAGGGCATGAACACGTCAACACACTCGAGCTCTGTCCCCCACCAGGAGGCTGATGTGTTGGTCCGTAATATCGCCCGAGCGGTCCTCGTCGGGCCGCTGACGGCTCTCGTCCTCATGAGCGGCCAGGCAGTGGCCGCCCCGGCGGAGTCGCCGGGCAGCGCGGCCGCGCCCGTGGTCCTCACCTACGACGCCGGCGGCTCGGCCGAGTTCGCCGACGCCGTCGACAGCGGCGTGCAGGTATGGAACGAGAGCGTCACCGGCGTCCGCCTCGAACCGGCCGAGGGCGGTGAGCAGGCGAACGTGAGCATCGTCGCCGACGACGGCTGGCCTCGCGCCGTCACCACCAGCCTCGGCAACGGCATCGTCTACATGGGCCGCGAGGCGGTGCAGCAGGGCTACGACACCACCCGCATCGCCTCCCACGAACTGGGGCACATCCTGGGTCTGCCCGACATCAAGCCGGGCCCGTGCTCCAGCCTGATGTCCGGGTCCACGGCGGGAGTCTCCTGCACCAACCCCAACCCGGACGCCTCGGAGAAGGCCGAGGTGGAGGAGAACTTCGCAGGAGGCTTCGCGGGCGCACCCGACGACCGGCGGGCCAAGGTCTTCGTGGACTGACAGACGGGCGGTGACGCCTGAACCCGTGAACCCGGGAACGGCTCCGAGAGGTTCAACTCCCGGGGCCGTTCCCGCTGTTCACCTGCGGGGCCGAGCCCGTCCGCCGGACGGGAGGACGCGGGCGGGACCACCCCGCGCCGGGCAGCGGGCCCGCCGACGCGCGAGACCACCGGCGAGATCCCGGGCGGTCTGCACCGGGGTCGGCACCGGCGCCGGCGCGGTACCGGGCCCCTGACTGCCGCTGCCCGCGCTAGCGTGAGTGGTGTGACGCTGTTCATCTCCCCTGAGGGGCCGGGCCTCGCCGAGCTGGCACGGCAGGCCATGTCGTCCACCCGGCGCGGCTACGACCTGCTCGCGCCGAAGTTCGACGGCAGCCCGTTCCGGACCCCGGACGAGGTGCTGGACGCCACCGCTCTGGCGCTGCGCCCGCTCGGGCCGTTCGCTGCGGGGCTCGACCTGTGCTGCGGCACCGGCGCCGGTGTCGACCGGGTGCTGCGACGGGTGTGCACCGGCCCTGTCACGGGGCTCGACTTCAGCGAGGGCATGCTCGCGCGGGCCCGCCGGTCGGTGCCGGGTGCGGAGTGGGTGCGTGCCGACGCCCGTGCGCTGCCGGTCCGCGACGCCTTCGACCTGGCCGTCAGCTTCGGGGCGTTCGGCCACTTCCTGCCGCATGAGCGGCCCACCCTGTTCGAGCAGGTCCACGCCGCTCTGCGCCCCGGTGGCCTCTTCGCCTTTCCCGTCGCGGCGCCACCCCGTGTCGGTTCGCGCCAGTACTGGGCGCTGTGGGGATTCGACGCGGCGATGCGGGTGCGCAACGCGCTGTGGCACCCGCGTTTCGTCATGTACTACCGGAGCTTCCGCCTCGCCGAGGTGCGCCGTGACCTGCTCGGCGCGGGCTTCACGGTCACCACCCTCGCCCTGGAGAGCCTCGGCCGCCTGCCGGACGGCAGCCCCCGCTGCCGCCTGGTCCTGGCCCGGCGGCAGGACTGAACTCGCTTCTTGGGACGGCACGTTGCAGCGGCAACGCCCGGCTGACGCTGCACTGTTCAGGCGGTCTCGCCGAGACCCCCGCTGGACGGCGCGGCACTGATGAGCGCTGACCTCGGGCTGCTGCGCGTCGCGGGGCGCGGACCACCCGGCTTGATGACGGGCGAAGCCGCCGGTCGCAGCACCTAGTCTTGCTCCCCATGCGGGTGTGGGTGAGCGGAGCGCGTGGAACGCTCGGTGCCGAGGTCTGCCGGCAGTTGTCAGCCGCAGGGCACGGCGTGATCGAAGCCGACGTCAGGGGTGACGGGGGCGGCACGGTCGATCTGCTGGACCGGCACGCAGTGGCCCGGTCCCTGGAATCGGCCGAAGCGATCATCCACTGCGCCGGAATTCCGAGCCCGGAAGGGGTCGCCCCTGCGGATCTGGTGCATGCCAACACCATGTCCACCTTCAACGCCCTGGAGGAAGGGTGGACGGCCGGAGTCCGCACGGCCGTTCTGGCATCGAGCGGGTCCGTCCACGGGACGGCGTGGTCGCCCGAGCCGCTCACCCATCCCTATGTCCCCGTCGACGAGGACAGCCCCCTGCGGTATGTCGACCCGTACGCGCTGACCAAGGACTTCCTGGAGCGCATGGGTCAGATGTTCGCCCGCCGGGGCATGACCGTGACCGCTCTGCGCTTCCACTGGATCCTCACCCGTGACGAGGTGCGCCGACTCGTCGACAGCGTCCCGGAGGAGGACGGAGCCCGCGGCCTGTGGGGTTATGTCGACCTTGAGGACGCGGCACGGGCCTGCCTGCTCGCCCTGGAGCCACGGGACGGGTACGACGCCTATCAGGCCTTGCTCATCGCCGCGGACGACACCCGCGTGAAGCGCCCCGTCGAACAGCTCCTCGCCGAGCACTGCCCCGGCACCGAACTGCGGGCTTCCCTCACGGGCGAGGCCGGCGGCTTCGACTGCTCTCGCGCACGCCGCGTTATCGGCTGGGAGCCGCGCTCGCGTTGGCGAGACCCGTAGATCGGCCTCACAACGAAAGCTGAGGGGCTGTCGAGCCCAGTTCGGCGCTCCGTCCTGGAGGATCTGCCGCGTACGGCCGAACTGCTGGGGTACGGCGACGGCTCGCCGGCCCGGATACCGGTCCGGAGGCCGACGCCCTCCTGCACCCGCGAAGAAGACAACGGGACGACGGGCGGTCATCCGCCCCTGGGGCTGCTGTGCGGGCTCGGACCGCGTGGTTCGAACCGTGTGGGGCGGCCCAGCGCTTGTAATTGATGAGATGCGTGGAGAGACTGTCGGCGTGTCAGGCCATGGCCCGGGGGAGGTGGAGTGGCCGACCTCGACCGTCGGTTCCGGGCTTTGGCGTGCGCCCACGCCGTCTCGTCATACGGCACCTATCTGAATCTCATCGCGCTGAGCCTCTTCGCATTCGAGGTCACCGGTGGCGCCTTCGGCGTCGGAGTGGTGATGGCGGTGCGTCTGGCCTCCGGCTTCCTGGCCGGTTTCGCCGCCCCCAGGGTGGCTGCGGTGGCGGGCCGCCGCAGCATGATGGTCGGCGCCGACGTCGCGCAGGCTGCGGCAATGACCGTGCTGGTCGTCGTCGCCGGGGACGCCACCGTCTCTCTGCCGCTGGTGGCCGGTGTGGTCGTGGTGCTCGGTGCCGGCAACACGCTCTTCTCGGTCGCCCTGCGCAGTTCGGTGCCCGTGATGGTGGGTGACGCCCGTCGCGGGGAGGCGAACGGGCTGCTGGTGACGCTGCGTTCGTTCGCCACCGTACTCGGATTCGCTTCGGCGACCCCGGTCGTCGCCGTCGGCGGCTATGCGGCGGCGTTCGCGGTCAACGCCGCGAGCTTCGTGGTGTCGGCGGCGGTGCTGCTCATCGCGCGCCCCCGCGTGGACGTGGCGGACCGTACGAACGACGTGAGCGGCTCAGCGGACGCCTCCTCCTGGTCGGAGAACGGCGGAGGGCTGCTGCGCGGACTGCTGGGCCTGCCCGTCGTGCTGATCGGTATGGTCCTGCTCCGCGGCGTCGACGCGCTGGCGTCCTCCTCCCACAACGTCGGCCTGCCGGTGTTGGCTCAGGAGACGTCGCCGTCCGAACCCGCGCTGATGATGACTCAGTTCTGGGCGTCGTGGGCGGTGGGCACACTGCTCGCCCACCAGGTGCTCAAGCGACGCCGCCATACGGGTGGCCGGGTCTGGGACGAGCGGGGTTTCGCGATCGGGACCTGCGCGATGTCCGTGTGTTTCGCCCTCGCCTTCACCGGGTTGCCGGGCATCGCGCTGATGCTCGTGGCGCTCGGCGCCGGCCTCGGCGACGGATATACCGAGATCATCTACACCTCGCGGCTGCAGGAGGCTCCCGACGCCCTGCGCAACCGGGTCTTCGGCATCTCTGCCGCAGCCGAGACCGCCGGATTCACCGTCGGAGCCGTCTCGGCCGCGGCGGCGCTCGACGTGCTGCCCGCCTGGGTCGTCGTCGGCTTCTTCCACGGTCTGGCCGTGTGCGCGGCGTCAACCCTGTTGCTGTTCCTCGCCACCCGCCGAAGGCGCGGTCGGCACCTGTCGAGATCTGGCGCAGACGAAGGAGAGGATGCGCGTGCAGCGCGTACCGGAACCGGCCCTGTACCAGGGTCCTGAGCTGGAGTTGGCCGAGGACGCCCCACGCGACGCAGTCCGGGCCCTGGTGCGTGCCGCGGAAGCGTTCCCCCAGGAGGCGCTGGTCACGGTGGGCCACGACGGGCAGGCCACGAGGCTGCCTTACCCGGAACTGCTGGACCGTGCCCGCCGGTTGCTCACGGGGCTGCGCCGGCACGGGCTGCGTCCCGGGGACGATCTGGTGCTGTGCGGACTGCCCCTGCGCGAGTACTTCCCCGCCTTCTGGGCCGCCCTGCTCGGCGGCGCCCGCCCGGCCGGCATCACGGACCGCGCCGAAGCGGGGTCACCCGCTCTGGAACGGCTCCGGCACACAGCCGAGTTGCTGAATCAGCCGCTGGTCGTCTGCGATGCGGAAGGCGCGTCGGCACTGGCCCGGACATCGCCCGGTCTGCGTGTCGTCTCCGTCGAGGAGTGCCTGGCCCACGAGCCCGCCGAGGACCTCGTGGAGCCGGAGGAGTCCGATGTCGCGCTGCTGATGCTCTCCTCGGGCAGCACCGGTCCACCGAAGGCGGTCCGGATCACCCACCGCGGTCTGGCCGACTTCGCGGCCAGCGCCCCAATGGCACTGGGCATGCGCCCGGGCCACACCACGGTCAACTGGCTCCCGGTCGACCACAGTGGAGCCTTCCTGCTCTACCACCTGCTCCCGGTATTCGCCGGCTGCACCAACGTGCACGCACCCACCGGCCACGTGCTCGCGGAGCCGCTCCGCTGGCTGGACCTGCTCGACGAACACAGCGCGCAGCACAGTTGGGCACCGACCTTCGCCTACCAGTTGATCACGGAGGCATTGGCCGGGCACCCGAGCCGCCGGTGGGATCTCGCCGGAGTCCGGTCTCTGGTGTGCGGCGGCGAGCACCTGTCCCTGCCGGTGCTCCGGCGCTTCTTCGAGGCCACGGCTCCCTTCGGACTGGGCGAGTCCCTTCTGGTGCCCGTCTGGGGAATGGCGGAGACGGTCACGGGAATCACCTACGGCCGGCTCGACCGGCCCGGGACCGTGCACCGGCTCCTCAAGGACAGCCTCGACGGCGATCTGGTCACCGCCGGCGACGACGTGCCGGAGCACGAGTGCGTCACCTTTGTGGCGTCCGGCGCACCGGCGCACGGCGCCGCCCTGCGCGTCGTGGACCCGGAGGGTGCACTCCTGCCGGAGCGCAGGATCGGGCGGCTCCAGGTGTGTTCGGCCGCCCGGATCACACCGGGCTACGTACGCAATCCGGAGGCGGACGCTGCGGCCTTCCCGACGGGACGGGACTGGCTGGAGACGGGCGACCTCGCCTTTCTCGCCGAGGGCCAACTGGTCGTCACGGGCCGGCACAAGGACATGATCATCATGGGCGGCCACAACGTGTACTGCCATGAGGTCGAGGAGGTCCTCGCCGCCGTACCCGGGCTCCGCACCGGGGAGGTGGCCGCCTGCGCGGTCCCGGACCGGAAGAGCGGCACCGAGACACTGGCCGTGTTCTTCACCGGCCGTGGCCCCGGTGAGGACGAGCGCATCACGCGGGAGGTGAAGGCGGCGCTCTTCCGCAGGCTGCGGCTCACCGCGTCCCATGTGGTCCCGGTGCCGCCCGGGGAGTTCCCGAGGACACCGTCGGGAAAGGTGCGCCGCGGTGTGCTGCTCGGCCGCCTGGAGAGCCGACAGGAATCCGAACTGCCCCCGCCGGTCGCCAATCAGCCCGACGCTGTGGTGCGGATGGTCCGGGAAGAACTCGCGGCCGAGCTCGGCACCCCGGTGGACGTCGACGTACCGTTCTACGAACTCGGCCTGACTTCAGTGCAGTTGGTGCGCCTGCGCAGCCGTCTCGAACTACGGCTCGGCAGCGACGTCCCGCAGGTGGCCCTGTTCGAGCACCCCACGGCTGCTTCTCTCGCTCGGCATCTCGCCGGACCGGACGGCGCGGTGGGAAGCCTCGCGGCGGCGCGCAGGTCCGCCCCGGCAGAGGCCGGCGATGACCGGCGGGTGGCGGTCATCGGCATGGCCGCACGTTTCCCCGGGGCGGAATCGGTCGAGCAGTTCTGGACGCTGCTGCGCGACGGTGAGAGCGGCTTGAGGGTTCTGACTCCCGAGGAACTGGCGTCCGCCGGTCTGTCCACTCGACAGATACAGGAGCCCGCCAGGGTGCCCGTGGCGGGTGTCCTGTCGGGAGCCGACGCGTTCGACCCCGATTTCTTCCGTATGACGCCGCGCGAGGCCGAGTTGACCGACCCCGCGCACCGGCTGTTCCTGGAGGTCTGTCACCAGGCGCTGGAGGACGGTGGCCACGAGGCGACCGGACCGGGCACCAGAGTCGGCGTCTTCGCCGGCTCCGGAATGAACCTCTACGGGCATCAGCACCAGAGACCGGGCGGGCCCCTGCCCGACGACGAGCCGGCGACCGGCATGCAGGCGACGATCGGCCGGGAGCCGGACTTCCTCGCCTCGCGGGTCGCCTACCGGCTGGGGCTGACCGGCCCCGCGATCGGCGTCCAGACCGCCTGCTCCTCCTCCCTGGTGGCCGTGCACCTCGGCGTGCGAGCACTGCTCGACGACGACGCGGACATGGTCCTCGTGGGCGCGGCGGCCGTCCACACACCGCAGGAGACGGGCTACCTTCACCACCCGGGCTCGATCCTCTCGCCGACGGGCACCTGCCGGGCCTTCGCCGCGGACGCCGACGGCACCGTCGGGGGCAACGGCGTGGCGGCGGTCCTGCTGAAGCGGCTGGACCGGGCACTGGCGGACGGCGACACGGTGCACGCGGTGATCCGCGGCTCGGCGGTCAACAACGACGGCGCGGCCAAGGCGGGTTTCAGCGCGCCGGGCGTGCCGGGACAGACCGAGGTCGTGCGGCGGGCGCTGAGCAATGCGGGCGTACCGGCCCGGTCCGTCTCGTACGTGGAGGGGCACGGCACAGGCACGCCGCTCGGCGACCCGGTGGAGTTCGAGGCGCTGGCGCGCGCGCTCGGGGAGGGAACCGGCGACACCGGCTTCTGCGCCCTCGGCTCGGTGAAGCCGGCCATCGGGCACCTCGACAGCTGTGCCGGCATGGCAGGGCTCATCAAGACGGTGCTGATGCTGCGGCATCGCACCCTGGTACCGACCCGGAACCTGGACCGCCCCAACCCCGCCCTCGCTCTGGAGCGCGGCCCTCTGGTCCTCGCGACGGAGCTCCGGCACTGGCGGACGCCGGCCGGCCTGCCCCGGCGGGCCGGGGTCAGCGCCCTGGGAGTCGGCGGCACCAACGCCCATGTCGTGCTGGAGGAGGCCCCCGAGCCGCCGGACCCGCACGTGTCCGCCCACCCCGTGCTGGTACCGGTCTCCGCGAACGACGCGGACATGCTGGCGGAGCGCACCGCCCGGCTCAGCGAACACCTGCGGCAGCATCCCGGCCTGTCCGCCGTGGACGTGGCCGCCACCCAGGCACTGGGGCGCAAGCACCGCGGGGTGCGTACCGCCGTCGTCGCAAGGACCACGGAGGAACTCGCGCGGGCGCTGGCACAGCCGGTGCCGCGGGCCTCCGCCGGGCCCCTGGAGTCGCTGACCTTCGCGTTCCCCGGGCAGGGCAGCGCCCGCCGGGCAGAGATGCGGGACCTCTACGCCGCCTTCCCCGAGGCCCAGCGGGTACTGGACCGCTGCGCGGAGATCTTCGCCGACGAGTTCGGCGGCACGCTGCTGCCCCTGCTCACCGAGGAGGACGGTTCCGCGGACGACGGTCCGTGGCCCACCGAAACCGCGCAACCTGCTCTGTTCGCACAGCAGATGGCCCTGACGGAGCTCTGGCGGGCCTTCGGGATCGTCCCGGGACTGCTGCTCGGTCACAGCGTCGGCGAGTACGCGGCACTCTGTGCGGGCGGGGCGATGTCGCTGGAGGACGGCCTGCGCCTCACGGCCTGGCGCGGACGGCTCATGCAGCGGCACTGCCCACCGGGGAGCATGCTCGCGGTCCGGTGCGGCGCCGACGAGGCGCGCCGGATCGCGCGCCTCGCGGGTGCCGAAGTCGCCGCGTGCAACGGGCCGCGCGCCCAGGTCGTCGCCGGTTCGGGCGAGGCCCTCGACGAGGCGGCGCGGCTGCTGGCCGAGGAGGGGCTGCAGTGGCGGGCGCTCCCGGTGGACCGGGCCTTCCACTCCGCCGACCTCGACGAGGCGATCGACGCCTTCCGTCCCCACGCGGAGCGAACGCAGTTCGGACCGCTCCACACGGCTGTCGTGACGGGCGTGGACGGCCGGCTTCAGCCCGCCGGCTGGGTGCCCGGCGTCGACTACTTGTGCCGACAGGCGCGGCAGCCGGTCCGGTTCGACCTCATCATGACCACCGCCAAGGCGCACAAGGCGGCCGACTTCCTGCACATGGGGGCGGGGGCCGGCCTCGCAGGGCTGGGACGGCACTGCCTTCCCGACAGCCGGTGGCTGGCAGGCCAGGGGGAGCATTCCGACCAGATCGGCGGGGTGCTGGGGACACTGGCCGAGCTGTACCGGCGAGGTGCGGAGCCGAACTGGCACGCCGTCGTCCGGTCAGGTGGCCGGGTGCCCCTGCCGGGCCACCCGCTGCGCCGACGCAGTTTCGCTCCGGCCCCTGTACGGTCCGCGGACGCGTCCGGACCTGCCGACGAGCGGCAGACGCCGTCAGTCACGAAGGACAGGACGCCGCCGCCCGGGTCGGCCGGTTCGGACGACGTACTGCGGACCCTGTGCGAACTGACCGGCACCAAGCTGGGAATCGAGGTGTCGGCGGTGCACCCCGACGGCTCGTTCTTCGCACTCGGCGCGGACTCGCTCTCGCTGATGGGCCTCACGGCGGACATCGAGCGCCGGTACGGCGTCCGGGTGCCCATCCGGGAACTGTTCTCGGGTGCCGACACGCCACGCGCCCTGGCCGGCCTGGTCTCCGCGCGCACAGCCGTCCCAGCGGCCTCGCCGGCTCCCGCGGCGGACAACGCAACCCTGCCGTGCGAGGTGGCCGCCGCGGTCACGGAGCTGCCCGGTGAGGCGCCCGCCCGGCCGGACGTACCGCGGAACCCCCGCACCGCACCGGCCGCCGATGCTCCGGCGGCCGACGCCCCGGCTGCCGACGCCCCGGCCAAGGCGGAACTCTACGAGCTCTTCACGCGCCAACTGCACCTGACGGAGCAACTCGTCGAGAACGTGTCCGGGGTGCTCTCCGCCCAGCTCGACCTGCTGCGAGGAGGCGGCGCGGCCACCGCGCCTCCACAGGCCCGCGAACCTGCGACCGCGGCCGGTCCGGCCGTCACCGGCCGGCCGGAAACACCGATACCGGCGCCACCGACATCAGCATCACCGCCCCAGCAGCCCGCGCCGCCCCGACATGACGCAACAACACAGCAATCCGTACCCGAATCGGCAACGGCTCCTCCGCCGAACCCCGGGTGCGACTTCAGCCTGTACTTCTTCGGCGACTACCCCGACGACGCCGAGCAGGACAAGTACGGCCTCATCCTGGCGGCGGCCGAGTACGCGGACACGCAGGGATTCCACGCGCTGTGGTTCCCCGAGCGGCACTTCAACTCGTTCGGGGCCCTGTTCCCCAACCCCTCAGTGCTCGCTGCCGCGTTGGCGGCCCGCACGGAGCGCATCCGGCTGCACGCCGGCTCGGTGGTGCTGCCGCTCCATCACCCGGTCCGGGTCGCGGAGGAGTGGTCGGTGGTCGACAACCTCTCAGGCGGCAGAGTCGGTCTGTGCTTCGCCAGCGGCTGGCACGCGACGGACTTCGCCCTGGCTCCGGAGAACTTCGGCCGGCACCGCGAAGTCATGTACGAGCAGATGGAAACGGTGCGCGCCCTCTGGGCCGGTGACCCGCACACGGTGACCGGAGGCGACGGCCGGCCCGCCGAGATACGCCTGCACCCGCGCCCGATCCAGGAACAGCCGCCCATGTACGTGGCCGTGGTGGGCAACCCGGACAGCTACCGCCTGGCAGCGGCGAACGATCTCGGCATCGTCACCAACCTGATGGCCCAGACCGTCGAGCAACTCGCTCAGAACATCGCGCTGTACCGCCGGACCCGCGCCGAGCACGGGCTGGACCCAGCGGCCGGCAGGGTCGTGGTGCTGGTGCACACCTATCTCGGCGAGGACGCCGCACAGGCGCGGGAGGAGGCGTACCGGCCGTTCGTCTCCTACCTCCGCTCCACGCTGTCCCTGTTCAACCAGGTCACCAACAGCCTGGGGTTCGAGATCGACCTGGAGAACTCCGAGGACGAGGACGTCGAGTTCCTGCTCGGCCGTGCCTACGAGCGGTACTGCGACTCCCGTGCCCTGATCGGCGACGAGAAGTCCGCGGCCGGGATCGTACGGCAGTTGACCGCCGCCGGAGCCGACGAGGTCGCCTGCTTCGTCGACTTCGGAGTACCTGCCCAGCGGGTGCTGGACGCGCTGCCGATGATCGACCGGCTGCGGCGCGGCACTCCAGGCTCGCCGGGCGCGGAGGAACTTCCGGCGAAGGAAGCGACGAAGCCGCCGACGGCGGGGACGAACCCACCCTCGGCGCGGGCGCCGTTGTCCCCGGCGCAGCGGCGCATGTGGTTCCTGGAACAACTGCACCCCGGCACGAGCATGTACCACGAGCCGAAAGCCGTCCGGCTCGACGGCCCGCTGGATGTGGCGGCACTGCAGTGGGCGGTCAGGCAACTCCCGGGACGGCACCCGGCGTTGCGCACGGTCTTCCGTTGCGATGACGGGATCCCCTACCGCGAGACGCTGTCCTCGGTCCGGCTGGACTGCCCGGTCACCGACAGTGCGGGCGCCGACGAGGAGCAGGCCCTGCGGAGCGCCCTGCACACGGACGGGCGGCAGACTTTCGACCTGGGTGAAGGCCCGTTGATCTCGACGCGACTGCTGCGGCTGTCGGACGAGCGCCACTTGCTGTTCCTGATGGCGCACCACATCGTGTTCGACTCGTCGTCCACGTCCGTTCTGATCCGGGACCTCGCCACCTGCTACCGCGCACGGGTCGCAGGACGACCGGCGCCGGAGCCTCCGGCGCACCGGGGCCCCACCCCCGTTCCGGCTCCCGGAGCCACGGCTGCCGCTCTGGAGTTCTGGCAGCGTGAACTGAGCGGCGCTCCGGAGCTGACGCTGCCGGCCGACCGGCCGCGACCAGCGGTCCGCTCCGGCGCCGGCGCCGCCCTGACACACGACCTGGACGCCGGCCTCGTCACGGCGCTGCAGCGCCTCGCCGCCGGTCACCGGGCGACGCTGTTCATGGCGACGGCCGCCGCGGTCGCCGCTGTCGTCGGCCGGTTCGGCGGTCTGGAGGACGTCGTGCTGGGCACCGCGGTCACCGCGCGGCCGCCGGAGGCCGAAGACGAGGTCGGGCTCTTCCTCGACACGGTCGCGCTGCGCCTCAGGCTCGACGGCGACCCGGACTTCGGGGAGTTGCTGCGCCGTGTACGGGAGACGAGCACGGCGGCGTACGAGCACCGTGACGTGCCCTTCGACGAACTGGTGGCCGCGCTCAATCCGCACCGCGACCCGGGTCGCAACCCGCTCTTCCAGGTGCTCGTGGAGTACGAGGACGAGGGGCGGGTCGACTTCGCACCGCCGGACGTCCAGGCTGCCCTGCTGGACGTCCCCAGCTCCCGCGCTCCGTTCGACCTCAGCTTCTACCTCACTCGTCACCCGGACGGCCTGCGCCTGATGGTGGAGTACGACACGGAGCTCTTCGAAGCGGGCACAGTTCGCAGGTTCGTCGACTACGTGGAGCAGATGCTGCGCCGGGCCGTGAACGACCCCAGCAGCCCGCTGTCCGCGCTGACCGCCGTGACCGGCGCCGACCGCACCAGGCTTGCGGAGCTCGGCGGGCACGGCCAGGCCGTCTCCGGACCGGAGGACACCCTGCACGGACTGTTCGAAGGACAAGCGAGCCGGTGCCCGGACGCCACCGCGCTGGTCACCGACGACGACACGGTGAGCTACCAGGAACTCGACAGCCGGGCTGAGGCGTTGTCCCGCCTGCTGCGGGGACAGGGTGCGGGTCGCGGTGAGCGGGTGGCGATCCTGCTGCCTCGCGGCGCTGAGCTGATCATCGCGATCCTCGCGGTCCTCAAGAGCGGTGCCGCCTACCTGCCGCTCGATCCGTCTGCGCCCGGCCGACGCATCGCTGGACTGCTCGAGGACGGCGCCCCGGTGCTGGTGCTCACGACTGAGGAACTGTGGCAACGCCTCCCGGCGGTCGGCTCGTTCACCGTGCGGTTCCTGGACGGCACCGTCCGGGCCGGAGCCGGGGACGAGCTGTCCCCGGAAACCGGCGAGGACGCAGCCGGACCCGCCGTGGCGCCGGAAGACCCCGCCTATCTCATCCACACCTCCGGCTCCACGGGAGGCCCGAAGGGCGTCCTCGTGCCGCACCGCGGTCCGGCGGCGCTGATCAGCGCGCATCTTCGGGCGCATCCCCCGCTGCGGACTCTGCAGTGGACCTCACCGACATTCGACGTCAGCGTCCAGGAGATCTTCACCACTCTCGCCGCCGGCGCCGCTCTGGTGCTCATCGAGGACGAAGCGCGCAACGATCCGCACCGCGTGGTGGACGTGGTGCGCCGAGAGGGCGTGCAGCGCCTGTTCATGCCGTTCACCCCGCTGAAGTACCTGATGGAGTCGGAGCCACGTGTGCCGTCACTGCGGGAGATCTTCTGCGCAGGCGAACCTCTTCGGCTGGGGCCCGCATTCCAGCACTTCCTCGCCTCGCATCCGCAGTGTGTCCTCCACAACCAGTACGGGCCCACGGAGACCTCCGTCATCGTCACCTCCCACCGGGTCGACCCCACAGCCGGCGACCGGCCGCCCATCGGCACTCCCGTACCGGGCGCCCGGATACGGCTGCTGGACGGCGAGGGCCGCGAGGTGCCGGTCGGATCGGTCGGGGAGATCAATGTGACCGGCGCACCGGTCGCCCTTGGATACCACCGGCGCCCCGAGGAGACCGCCCGCGCCTTCCTGCCGGACGACGCGGGCGGCACCATGTACCGCACGGGGGACTTGGCCCGCTGGCGCGGCGACGGCGAGCTGGAGTACCGCGGGCGGGTCGACGAGCAGGTCAAGGTGCGCGGACACCGGGTGGAGCCCGGCGAGGTGCAGGCCGCGCTGAACGGTGTGTCCGGGGTCCTCGACGCCGCCGTCCTTCCACGGAGGGACCGGCACGGGGACGTCGAGCTCGTCGCCTACGTCGTCCCCGCCGACCCTTCGCACGACCTGGAAGAGCTACGGGCGTCCCTGGCCTCGGAACTGCCCGGGCACCTGGTGCCGGGGCGCTGGGTCGCTCTGGAGCGTCTCCCGGTCAGTTCCTCGGGGAAACTCGACCGCTCCCGCCTGCCCGGCCCGGCGACTGCCGACAGCCTGCGTGCGGCCGCCCCCGGTACGGGCACCGCCCCGGCCACCGCGTCGGAGAAGTCGCTGCACGAACTCTGGGCGGGCGAACTCGACTTGCGGGAGGTGCCGGTGGACCGCTCGTTCTTCGAGCTCGGTGGTCACTCGCTGAGCGCCGTACGCCTGCTCAACCGCATGCGCGAGGAGCTGGGCGTCGACTTGTCCATGGCGGAGTTCTTCCGCCGCCCCACCATCCGCGCGGTCGCGGCCGAAGACGAACAGCCTGCCTGCGGCCCGACCGTGATCGCCACCGCGCCCGCGACCTCCTTGCAGCGCAGGTTGTGGCAGCGGCACCACGAGCGCGACAGGCCGGAGGTCTACAACGTCGCGCACCGGACGGACATCCGGGGAGACCTGGACACCCGTGCTCTGGAGCGCGCGCTCGACGAGCTCGTACGGCGTCACGACGCCCTGCGCAGCCGTGTGGTGATCCGGGAAGGGCAGCCATGGGTGGAGGTGCTCGACGAACTCCCGGTGCGGCTGCCCGTCGAGAATCTCCCGTCGGCCACCGACCATGGTGAGGCGCCGGTGGCCCGGTTCCTCCAGGACGCCTACCGGCCCTTCGAGATGAACCGGGCGCCGCTGTTCCGGTTCCGTCTCGCCCTGGTGGCGCCGGGCCACTGGGTGCTGCTCAGCGTGCTGCACCACGCGGTGTGCGACGGGTGGTCGATGGGTATCGTCCGTAGCGAAATCGAGCTGCTGTACCGAGAGTTCCGGTCCGGCTCCGAGACGCTTCCGGCCGCTCCGGCCGGGCAGTTCACCGAGGTGGCGCATACCGAGCACGGGCTGCCGGAACGTCGCCGGGCAGAGCTGGAGGGCTTCTGGCGCGGGGAGTTGGAGGGCGCGTCGCTGCGTCCCCGACTTCCCGCAGACCGGCCGCGTCCCGCCCTGCTCTCCGGACGTGGGGGGCTGCACCGCTTCGTGATCGACGGTGAGATGCCGCGGCTGGTCGCCGAGTGCGCCACAGCTTCGGGCTCCACCCCCTACTCGGTGCTCGCCGCGGCGTTCTCGGTGTGGCTGGCGAGAACGTGCGAGGGTGACGGGGACGTCGTCCTTGCCGCTTCGAGCACCAACCGGATGCGCCCGGAGCATGCCGAGGTGGTCGGGATGATCGGGGACGCGGTGCTGCTGCGGGCACGGCTCGGCGAGGCCGTCACCTTCGCGGACCTGGTGACGCAGCTCGGTACGACGCTCTTCACCGTCCTCGAACGGCAGGAACTCCCCCTCACCGAGGTGGTGCGCCTGGTGGCCCCCGATGTCGCCGAGGGGCTTTTCCCCACGGTGCTCTTCACGGTGGTGACGACGCCGACACCACAGCTCCGCCTGGACGGCGCGACCACGACGGTCGAGGACCTTCCCACTCGGGGGACGGCCCGCAACGAGTTGTACGTCGTGCTCGTACCGCGGGAGGAGGCGATCGAGGTGGCCTTCGAGTATTCCGCCGACCTCTTCACGCCCGCGACTGTCGCCGCTTGGGGTGAGCGCTTCGCCGCAACTCTGGCGGAGCTTGTACGGGACCCCGCGAAGGAGCTGCCGAAACTGACGTCCTGACACCGTCGCCCCCGCCGGCGGACGGGGACGCGACCACCGTGCCGAGGGTGGGGTCGGGGTCATCTGCTCCCACTCGCCCGCACAGCCCGCAAGGCCGTGAAGGAGTACGACCGAACTGGTTCGGCCACGGTCTTAGAAGGTCGCTCCAGACGGTCCAGCGACGTCAGCGCCATGTAGACGCACTTGAGTGCGGCTGTACACGCTTCACGTATTGGCGCACCTGCTCGGGCATGCGCTGCGGGGAGCTGGTTGGCCTCTGCTGGTCCACGGTGGATCTGGAGAAAGGAACCTCGGACGTCCGGAGTCACCTTGCTGTGGCGGATCGCTGCCGTTGGCGTCAGAGCTGGCGTCATCCGGCACGCGAAAGCCCCCGTCCAATGATCTGGACGGGGGCGTTCTCGCTGTTCTGCGACGTGGCTGGGGCCGGGGTCGAACCGGCGACCTTCCGCTTTTCAGGCGGACGCTCGTACCAACTGAGCTACCCAGCCGCAGCGGTCCTGACGGGATTTGAACCCGCGGCCTCCACCTTGACAGGGTGGCGAGCACTCCAAACTGCTCCACAGGACCAAGCTCGTGCGAGCGCAAGTCTCGCACAGGGTGTTGCGTGCCCCCAACGGGATTCGAACCCGTGCTACCGCCTTGAAAGGGCGGCGTCCTGGGCCACTAGACGATGAGGGCTGATGGCCCACCTGGGCGCTTCCGTCGAGTCAGCGCGTCGGGGACGTGAGAAGCATATGGGATAGCGGGAGTGTTCGCCAAAACGGTTACGGGGAGTCGGCCGGCGAGGGCGAACGGGACGGGTCCTGGCCGGGGGACGGGCTGCCGGCCGAGGGGGAGGGAGTGGGCGTGGCCGACGGTGAGGGGGACGGGCCGGGGTCGCTGTCGTCGTCCGCGAGGTGGCGGGTGACCTCGGCGGTGGTCAGGCCGAGGCCGCCGAGGGTGATCTCGTCCCAGGCCTGCAGTCCGCCGTCGCCACGGTCCAGGTAGAGGACGGACGCGGAGACCTTCTGCGGCTCCTCCCCTTCCACCGCCCGCAGCCCGCCGCCGCCGGTGGAGCCCTCGATCATCAGCCGGGTGCGCTCGTCCAGGATCTCGGTGGTGCGCTCGTGCGTGTGTCCCGCGAGGGCGAGGGGGACGAGGCCGTCCGCCTCCTTGACCAGTACGGGGTTGTGCGCGACGGCTATGTCGACCGGGGTCCCGGCGGACTTCTGCGCGCGCAGTGCCACTGCCAGCCGCCGGCCCTCCTCGCGCTCCTCCGGGTCGCCCTCGGGCTTGACGGAGCGGTCCGGGGTGAACTGCGGGTCGCCCCATCCGGCGATGCGCAGTCCGGCGACGTTGAAGGGCACTCCGTCGTCGAGGACGTGGACGTTGCTGCCCTTCTCCTCCGACATCTTCTCCAGCGCCTTCTGTGTGGTGTCGGAGTCGTGGTTGCCGCGCACCCAGATGTACGGGGCGCCCAGGTCGCGTACGGGGTCGAGGAACCCGTTCTCGGCGGCGGTGCCGTGGTCCATCGTGTCGCCCGTGTCGATGATCGCGTCGATGTCGTACTGCTCGACGAGGGACTTGATGATCTGCCACGCGGCGGGGTTGAGGTGGATGTCCGAGACGTGCAGGACGCGGGTGGTGGAGGGGTCGGGCTGGTACGCGGGGAGGGTCGAGGTCGCCTCGTAGAGTTTGGTCACGTTGGCGACGAGGCGGGCCAGCTCCTGCTGGTAGATGTCGAATTCGGTGACGATGCTGCGGGCGTTGCCGACGACCGAGGGCGCGCTCGCCAGCAGCCCGGAGAACTTCGGCTCCAGTACCGACTTCGGGTTCCAGGTGGCGAACGCCGTGGCGCCGGAGACCGCCAGGAGCGCCAGGGAGAGCCCGCCCGCGGCGAGGGCGCGCCGGGGGCGGCGGTAGACGGCGAGGGCGAGCGCGCAGGAGCCGGCGACGGCGGCAGCGGTGGCGCGTACGGCGAGGTCGGCGGTGCCGGAGCGTACGTCGGAGGTGATCTCGCTCTCCAGGCCCTCCAGGCGCTCGGGATGGTCGACGAGGGCCGAGGCGCGTTCCTGGTCGAGCTGGTCGACGTCGACGTCGAGGCGCAGGGGGGCGTAGTGGCTGCGCAGTTCGAGGGCGCCCAGCGGGGAGACGTTGACCTTGGTGCCGCCCGTGAGCGAGGGGCGAAGCGCCATTTTGGTGTCGACGGGGCCGACGGGGGCGCTGATGCTGCCGACGACCAGCAGTCCCAGCCAGGCGCCGAGAAGGGTCACGGCGGCCAGGCCGAGGGCGCGCACGTACGGGCGGCCGGTGCCGGGTTCCGGGCCGCTGCCGGGACGGCGGTCCGGGCCGCCCTCCGGGCCGCCGTCCCGGCCGAGGCGTGCGCGGCGGCGGCGAAAGCGGTCGGCGAGAGGGGCGCGCACGGTGCGTACCCATTGCGGCAGGTGGAGCTTTTTGCGTGGCTTCCTGGCGTCACGGGCCATGAGGCCCCCTATGCCCGGTGAGCGGCAACCTATGCGGGATGCGTGGGGCCGACGGTGCGGGGCGAGGGGCCGGTGACCGACAATGGCCGCGTGGTGGAGATGACACGCGAGGACTTCGAGGAGTCGGTGGCGGAGGCGCTCGACCGTATTCCGCCCGAGCTGACCCGGCTGATGGACAACGTCGCGGTCTTCGTCGAGGACGAGCCGCCGGCCGAGGACCCGGAGTTGCTGGGCCTCTACGAAGGCACGCCGCTGACCGAGCGCGGCGAGTGGTACGCGGGGGTCCTGCCGGACCGGATCACGGTCTACCGCGGCCCGACTCTGCGCATGGTCGACGGCGAGGGCGGCGGCCGGGACGGGGTGGTCTCGGAGGTGGAGGTGACGGTCGTGCACGAGATCGCGCACCACTTCGGCATCGACGACGAGCGGCTGCACGAGCTGGGGTACGGGTGAGCGAGGACGGCCGGGGTGACCGGGACGGTCAGGACGGTCAAGGCCGTGAGGGAGGCCGGGCGAGCGGCGGTCCCGGCGATCCGCTCGCCCAGGAGGCACTCGACCCGGACGTGGACCTGCACGTACCCGCGCAGCGTGCCGAGGCCGCAGGCCGCCACGGACTGCTGGTGCTCGCCGTCATCGCGGCGGGCGGCGCCTCGGGTGCCGTGGCGCGCCACGCGGTGTCGCTGTGGCTGCCCGCCCGCGGTGCCGCCGGTTTCCCGTGGGGGATCTTCCTGGTCAATCTGCTCGGCTGCGCCCTGATCGGCGTGCTGATGGTGCTGGTCAGCGAGGGGGGCCGGGACGCGCGTACGGATCCGCTGCTGCGGCCGTTCCTCGGTGTCGGCGTGCTGGGCGGGTTCACGACGTTCTCGGCGTACGCGGTGGACACCGTCCGGCTCCTGGAGGAGGGCCCGAGGGCGGCCGTGGCGGCGCTGGCCTATCTGGTGGGGACGCCTGTCGGCGCGCTGTGCGCGGTGTGGGCCGCCGCGGCGGGTACGCGCCGGCTCCTGGGGAGCGGGTCCGGCGGGCGGCGTGCCGGCCGGCGGGGAGCCGGTGCCGCCGCCGGTGAGGGGGGCGTGCCGTGAACTGGCTGCTGGTGATCGTGGGCGGCGCGGTGGGTGCGCCGCTGCGGTATCTGGCCGACCGGGCCGTCCAGGTGCGGCACGACTCCGTCTTTCCCTGGGGCACCTTCTCCGTCAACGCGGTGGGCAGCCTGCTGCTGGGGCTGGTGACGGGGGCGGCCGTATCCGGCGTCGCCGGCCGGGGAGCGGTGGCACTGCTGGGCACGGGACTGTGCGGGGCGCTGACGACGTACTCGACGTTCTCGTACGAGACGCTGCGCCTGGCCGAACGCGGCCGGCGCTTTCTCGCGGTGGCGAACGTGGGGGCGTCGCTGCTGGTCGGTCTGGGGGCGGTGTTCACGGGGCTGGCCCTCGCACGTGACCTCCTCGCGTGAGGTCCCCGTGCGGCCTCCTCGTGCGGCCTCCCCGTGCGGCGTCCCCGTGCGGCCTCCCCGTGCGGCGTCCCGCGTGACGTCCTGGTGCGAGTCCTCCCACGGCCCCACAGCGTTCCCCCGTGACCCTTTGCACCGAGGGGCAGTTGGGCAGTTGGCCCGCTGCTTCCCGCGCCCGGAGGGCCCGTTGTGCGCCGATACAGATCCTCTCTCCCGTCCCGTGCCGCCTGTGCCGGCCCCCCGCCGGTGCCGGTTCCGGCGGCGGTTCCGGCAGTGACCGCGCGGGGCGCTGCCCGTACTGCTCCCCGTGCCGCTGTCCGTACGTTCGCGGCGGTACTGGCGGCCGTGGCGGTCGTGGTGGTCTCCGGTTGCGTGACGGTCAACGGCGCGGCGGGAGAGGGCACTTCGCGCGGCGGCGCGGCGGGTTCCGCGAATGGGGCCAGCGCGGCCCCGGAGGGCGCAGCGGACGGTGCGGACGGCAGCGGTGGGCGTGACGCGCACCGCGAGAGCGGCACCCGGGGCAAGGACGCCTCGCGGCGGGCGCAGAAGCGCGGGGACGGGCACGGCGGCGGTCACGGAGGGCGCGGGCAGGGGCACGGCGAGGGCGGCGGCTCCGGGAAGTCCGCGGCGTCCAAGTCCCGCCGCGGGGAGGCCGGCCGGCTGCCCGGCCTGCCGAAACACCCTGCGCCGCCCCGTACTTCGCATCCGCGTCCGCCCGTTCCGCCGATGCCGAGTGTGCCGAAGCCCACGCCGAGCCCTCCGCGTACGCCGACGGGGCTGCCGACGCCTCCGACCAGCGGATAGCCCTTGATCAGGCGCTGCGCCCCCTCCCGGACCTCATTTGCACGCGGCACCACGGGGTGCGTATGCTGGGTGATCGTTTGATCCCAATTGCCCGGCGCCCCTGAAGAGCGCGCCGCGTGGCGCGTTTCTCTTAGCCGTGGCTGACCGCATCGAGGCGGTCGTTTGCGAATTCACGGAGTCTGGGCGCGTGCTGCTGAACTCCGGAAGGTTCGCATTTCGCATGTCTGTTGCCTCAATCGATGTCGTCCTGCCCGATGACGAGGAGACCGTCACGTTCGCCGATCTCGGGCTTCCCGAGCCGGTCGTACGCAAGCTCGCGCAGAACGGCGTGACCACGCCCTTCCCCATCCAGGCCGCGACCATCCCGGACGCGCTGCAGGGCAAGGACATCCTCGGCCGCGGCCGTACCGGCTCCGGCAAGACCCTCTCCTTCGGGCTGCCGCTGCTCACCCGCCTCACCGGCGGGCGTACGGAGCGCAAGCGCCCCCGCGGCGTCATCCTCACGCCCACCCGCGAGCTGGCCATGCAGGTCTCGGACGCCCTCCAGCCCTACGGTGACGTCCTCGGCCTGAAGCTCAAGGTCGTCTGCGGCGGCACCTCCATGACCAACCAGATCACCGCCCTGGAGCGGGGCGTCGACATCCTCGTCGCCACTCCCGGGCGGCTGCGCGACCTCATCTCGCGCGGCTCCTGCTCCCTCGCGGACGTCGAGGTCGCGATCCTCGACGAGGCCGACCAGATGTCCGACCTGGGCTTCATGCCCGAGGTCACCGAGCTGATGGACCAGCTCCCCGAGGGCGGCCAGCGCATGCTCTTCTCCGCGACCATGGAGAAGGAGATCGACACGCTCGTACGGCGCTACCTCGTGACGCCCGTGCTGCACGAGGTCGACGCCGCGCAGGGCGCCGTGACGACCATGAGCCACCACGTGCTCGTCGTGAAGCCGCGCGACAAGGCGCCGGTGACCTCCGCCATCGCCGCCCGCAAGGGCCGCACGATCATCTTCGTACGCACGCAGCTCGGCGCGGACCGCGTCGCCGAGCAGCTCCGCGAGGGCGGTGTGGGTGCCGAGGCGCTGCACGGCGGCATGACGCAGGGCGCGCGGACGCGCACCATGGCCGACTTCAAGGAGGGCAAGGTCAATGTCCTGGTCGCCACGGACGTCGCGGCGCGCGGCATCCACGTCGACAACATCGACCTCGTCCTGAACGTCGACCCGGCCGGCGACCACAAGGACTACCTGCACCGCTCCGGGCGTACGGCCCGCGCGGGCCTGTCCGGGACGGTCGTCTCGCTCGCCCTGCCGCACCAGCGCCGGCAGATCTTCCGGCTGATGGAGGACGCGGGCGTCGACGCCTCGCGGCACATCATCGGCCGGGGCGACGTCTTCGACGACGAGGTGACGCAGATCACCGGTGCGCGCTCGCTGACCGAGGTGCAGGCCGACTCGACCGCCAACGCCGCGAAGCAGGCGGAGCGCGAGGTCGCGAAGCTCACCCGCCAGCTCGAGCGTGAGCAGAAGCGGGCCGCCGAACTGCGCGAGGAGGCCGAGCGGTTGACCGCGCGGGCGGCGCGCGAGCGCGGCGACGACCCGGAGGCGGCCGTGGCGCAGGCCGCGGCGGAGCTGACCGCGGAGGTCGAGGCGGAGGTCGCGAAGGAGCTGCGCCGGGAGCAGCGGCGCGAGGAGCGCGACCAGCGCCGCGACGCCAAGCGTGACGACCAGCGCGGCGACCGGCGTGACGACCAGCGCGGCGACCGGCGTGACGGGGGCGACCGCCCGCGCCGCGACGGCGACCGTCCCCCGTACAACCGGGGCCGCGACCGGGACGGTGGCGGCGACCGTCCGCGCCGTGACGGCGACCGTGGCGGATTCCGCCGCGACGACCGCCCCTCGTACAACCGTGACCGGCGGGACGGCGACCGCGGCGGCTTCCGGCGTGACGACCGCCGTCCGGCTCCCTCCGGGCACAGCCGTGACGCTCGCTCGCACGACGACCGCCGCCCCCACGGCCGCCGTGACGACCACCGCGCAGGTGGCCGCTCCTTCGACCGCCGTACGGACAAGCCCCGTTGGAAGCGCAACGGCTGACACTTCCCCAGCGCGAAGGCCCAATGCCTTCGAAGCCCGGCGGTCCGTCGGGCTATGCTGCGGGGGCGGGCCGTTAGCTCAATTGGCAGAGCAGTGGACTTTTAATCCATTGGTTGAGGGTTCGAGTCCCTCACGGCCTACCGAATTGGAGGCCAGCGCGCCCCGCTGACCTGCGAGGGAGTGCCCGGACCGGGTTGATCGGTCCGGGCACTTCCTCGTTTGGGGACTTTCTGCGTGAGCGATGCGTGAGCGGATGGGCCTTGACCGGGTGGCACGAGCGCTCATGCCGCGCGGTTGGAGTCAGCAGCTACGCCTTGAGGTCGAACTGGCGAAGCCATTCCGGGTCTCCGCCTCCAACGGTGGCCACCAAGCCTCCGCTCAGCAGCAGCATGTACAGAACGAAGGGCATCTCGCCGTTGTCATCGTCGCCGTAGTGCTCCACGCCCTGGTTGAGGGTCACGTCGGGATCGGCGTCGGGGTGACCGATGAGACCTGCTGCGTACAGGAGATCTTCGTGGGCGATCCCTAGAGCGTCAGAGACCCAGTCGACGGCCTCGCATGCCTGCTCCTCGGTGATCGCTTCGCGGGCTGCGACGAGCCAGCCCATGAGGACACCGAAGACCATGGTCGGGTCAGACGGATGGTCCCCCTCAATGAAGGTGCCTCCGGGGCCCTTTGATGGGTTCTCCAGCCAGGTGGCGATGTCGGCGCGTAAGCGTTTGGCTGTGCGAGCGCGGGAAGTCTCGGACAGATCCGGCGGGGGTAGGTTCTTACGTCCCGCGCGGGCGCTTCGTCGACGTTGGCTGTTTCGTCCCATGGCATAAGCGTGGCATTCCGACATCCTGCGCGGAGGGGAATTCGGCAACCCACGACCGGCACGCTGACTGAAGTCGCTGCGCAGCCGGGCTGGTTGTGAAGGTCAGAGGTTACGAACTTCCCCGTCCGCCATTTTGGCCACGAGCTCGGGGGATCAATTGCACGCCAGCCTCGGCGGCACTGCGATCAACCTCCGGGAGAAGGCTCGTGTACGTGTCCGAGGCCAGCACGATGGTGGAGTGGCGCAGAGTCTCTTTGATCGTGTGGAGGTCGCCGCCGCCCGCGTGGACGACGGTGGCAGCAACGTGGCGGAGATCGCGAAAGGTGATCGGTGGTAGGTCGGTTCTCGCGAGGATTCGGCGGAAAGTCTCTGACGCAGTTTCGGGGTGAAGCCTAGAACCATCCTCGTTGGTGAAGACCTTGCCGCTCTCCTGCCAGGCAGGGCCGGCGGCTTCGCGTTCGACTTGCTGGCGGGCGCGATGTTCACGTAGGACGCCGATGTTGACGGTGTCGAGCGCGATCGTGGCCGCGCTTCCGTCGGTCTTGGGAGCGTCCTCGTATGGATCCCAGCCGTCGACCGTTATGGCTCGGGCAGGGGTGATGGCGCCGCCCTCCAGGTCGACGTTGTCCCAGTCTTGGCCCACGCCTTCCCCGCGCCGCAGGCCGCGTGTGCCGCAAAGGTGGAAGAGCGCGTAGAGCCGGTCGCCTTCAGCTGCGTCGAGGAACGTACCGAACTGCACCGGCGTCCAGACCATGACGGGAGAGGGCTTCTCCCCGGTGGCCCGCCAGCGCTCTACGCGCTCGGGAGTCCACAGCAGCGGCTTGGGGCGCTTACCCGACTCCAACTCCACGTGGGAGGCCGGGTTGAACGTGATGAGCTGACGGGCGATGGCTGCGTTCAGTGCCGCCCGAAGCGTGCGACGGATGGCCTGTCGACTCGCTGGGCCCGTCTGCTTGCGGTACGGCGGCATCTCGGCGAGCTTGGCCCGCTCACGCTCCAGACGGTTTCGTTCGGGCAAGGGCGGGCGACCCGGCTTTGTCGGCTTGCACCGAGCCACTTGCTCATCCCGGGCTTCGTTCTCAGCGGCGATGACCTCATTGGTATCCGAGATCGCGTCGAACATCTCCACCAAGTGACCGACGTTGAGGCGGTCGAGGCGTATGTGGCCGATGCGTGGCTTGAGATGGACGCGTATGTGGGAGGCGTACCCGTTGTTCGTCGTACGGCGGGTCTTCTTGGCCGCCAGCCATTCATCCAGCCATTCCGCGACCGTGAGTCGAGCTATCAGGTCCAACCCGAAGCGAAGCCGGTGGCGGGTTGTCTCGATGTCTGGAAGCGGTGCCTTGTCATCCGCGATCTGCTCCAAGATCGCACCGACTCGATCAAGCTCGTCGGGTTCGTCCGGTGCGGCAAGGGCAAGGAGCCCGCGGACGTGATCCAGGTCCTTCTGGGCGTCCTTGAGGGTGTCGTAGCCGGCGCGGTTGAAGGAGCGGCGGGTGCCGTCTTGGCGGGGTGGGAGTTCCTGGCGGATGGAGTAGGTGCCGTGCTTGCGGCTGCTGCGTTTGGGACAGGCCGTGCCGAGTGGTTTGCCGGTCTCGGGGTCGCGGCAGTAGCAGCGGCGGTAGGTGGAGCCTTTCAAGCGTCCTCCTCAGGGGAGTTGGGATCGGGGCCGTGGGGGTGTTCGTCGAGGAAAACGAAATATCGGGGGAGGGTGGGGGGACGGAAGCCGGCACTGCGCATCTGGGCGCGAACACGGCGGAGTGCGGCGTAGTCGTCGGCCAGGCTCTGTTCGTGGTGCTCGGCGCTACGGAGGGCACTGCTGCGCTTGTCGGGGTCGTTTGCCATGCTGGCCTGCTGACGCCGGGACTTGGCGTATCTCCTGGCTTCTTCCGCGGAGGTGAGCACGGCGTGGTGGAAGCGGTGCAGACGCAGGCTCCAGTCGGTGTCGAATTTGTCGTCCTCGCCGGTGAACCAGGTCAGCGCGTCCCAGGGCGATCCGGCCCCTCGCAGGGGCAGTTCGGCGTAGGTACTGATGTGGCCGACGGGGATGATGAGGCTGATGGGGTTGGTCTCCAGGGCTTTGGCCAGCACCATGACGTCGACCAGGAGCAGTGAAGTGCGGCGTCCGGACTCCATGTTGGCGATCACGTTGCGGGGGATGGGGTAGCCGATCTCGCTGCACACTTGGGCCAGGCGCTCCGCGCTCATGTGTCGCTCCTTGCGTCGGCGGCGTACTTCGGCGGCCACGGTGGCGGCAACCTGCGCCGACCAGTCCAACTCATCATCCTCATCGTCGTGTGTCATGAAGACACAGTAGCTCTGTCTAGCCTTGTTTGTACTGCCGGGAGCCGGTCGCGACCGCCGCGTCCGCCGAAGGCAACGACGAGAGGGAGCACGGCACATGAACGACGAACCCGAGAAGCCCGCCGGTCGGCGGAGGGGTATGAGCCAGGGCGAGGTGCTGGAACTTCCTGCCACGGTTGACCTGGAGACAGCCAATCGTGCCCTGGGGTTGGGGCGGAGCAAGGGCTACGAACTCGCCCGCCGGGGCCAGTATCCGTGCCGGGTTCTGCGGCTGGGCAACGCCTACCGGGTGGTGACCGCCGACCTGCGGTCCCTGCTCGGCCTGGCCGTCTAGCGCCGGATGCTACACACCATCTGTATGTCTCAGGGACACAGAATTGCTGGACTGTTGCCAGTGGCCGGTCGTAGGTTGCTGCTCGCCTGCCGAGAGGCGGTGCATGAGGAAGGCCCTCGGGGCTGCCACCCCGAGGGCCGAGGACGCCCCAACTGATCGCGTGTGATGACGAATCGGTGGTGCGGGGCCTGCCAGCCCCGCACCACCGGGTGAGGAACGCCTATGGACAACCCTACGACCCAGCCCGAACCTGCCGCACCCCCCCACAACTATCCCTTCACCGGGTGACGGGGAGCAGCCACAGCCCACGACGGGCTCGTCCGCGAGCGAAGCCGGCAACCCGGCAGCGCAAGATCTCAACGCCGACGGCGGCGGCCACGAACTGGATGGTGCCGGTGCCGAATTCGAGCCGCCGGACTGCCCTGACGGTGGTGAAGACACCGGCGCAGAGTTGCTGGGCGACCTGCGCTCAGCGCTGGGCCGGTATGTGATTCTGCCGAGTACGGAGGCGTTGGATGCGGTCACGTTGTGGGTGGCTGCGACGCATCTGCAGCAGGTCTTCCAGCATGCGCCGAGGTTGGCGGTGGTGGGTCCGGCCAAGCGGTGCGGCAAGTCGAGGCTGCTGGATGTGATCACCGAGACCGTCCACAAGCCGGTGATCACCGTCAACGCCAGTACAGCGGCGATCTTCCGGTCGGTGACCGCGAATCCGCCGACACTGCTGGTGGATGAGGCCGACACCCTCTTCGGCAGCCCGAAGATGGCGGAGAAGAACGAGGACCTGCGCGGCCTGCTGAACGCCGGTCACCAGCGCAACCGTCCCGCTCTGCGCATCGCCGGGCCCGAGCACCAGCCGGTCTCCTTCCCCACCTTCGCCATGGCCGCGCTGGCGGGGATCGGCGACCTGCCCGACACGATCATGGACCGTGCGGTGGTGGTGCGGATGCGCCGCCGCGCACCAGGCGAAAGAGTGGCCACCTTCCGCTCCCGCCGCGACATCCCGCACTTGCATCTGCTGCGCGACCGCCTCGCCGCCTGGGCCGGTGAGGTTGCCGAGCTGGCGGTGGAGCGGGAGCCGCAGATGCCGGTCGAGGACCGCGCAGCCGACACCTGGGAACCCCTCGTGGTGGTCGCCGACCTTGCCGGAGGGGCCTGGCCTGCGCTGGCGCGGTCGGCGTGCGCGGCGATGTCCGCCTTCGAGGCCGGGCAGGACGAGGAGGGCGGGCTGAGGATCCGCATCCTGGCCGACATCCGCACCGCCTTCGCCTCCTGCGGCGATCCCGAAGCGCTGGCCACCACACGGCTGCTGGGGATTCTGAAGGAGGACGCGGAAGCGCCCTGGGCCGAATACGGCACCAGCGGACTCACCCCGCGCGGTCTGCAGCTGCTGCTGAAGGACTACGGCATCACCTCGGCCAACATCCGCTTCCCCGACGGCATCCAGGCCAAGGGCTTCGCCCGCAACAAGTTCCTCGACGCCTGGGCCCGCTACTGCCCCACCGCGGCCCCAGCACCTCCTGGGGGCTGACCCGCATCGACTGGTCCCACCCGTCCCCGCGCAGCTCACCGCCGGGACGGGTTCCGGGCCCGCAACGAGTCGACCCGTCACACCCCCTCCACCCGTCCCTGTGCTGACCAGCCACGCAACCAGTGGGACGAGTGCAACGCCAACCGCCCCTGCAGCAGGCGCGCGCAGCGTTCCGGCCACGCCTGCCGACACCCTCCACCCCCTGGAGACACCGCCGCATGACCCACCCCGCCCCCACCCACAACCCCACCACCACGAGGCCGCTTGCCCGACGGGTGAGCGGCTGGGACCGCGCCGCGATCCTCGCTCTCGGCGCAGCCGCCTGCGCCCTGTCGTATGACGCGCTGCAGCAGATGGCCATCGCCATCCACATACGCGGCCCCCTGACTTACCTCTTCCCCCTCGTGATCGACGGGTTCATCGCCTACGGCGTCCGCGCACTCCTCGTCCTGAACACCGCGCCCTTCCGGGCACGGCTGTATGTGTGGACGCTCTTCGGCACCGCCACCGCCGCCAGCCTCTGGGCCAACGCCCTCCACGCCATCCGCCTCAACAACCTCGCGGAATCAGGCGGGTTGCGGCTCGGAGACATCACCGTCGGCCTCCTTTCCGCCCTCGCCCCCCTCGCCCTCGCAGGCGCCGTACACCTCTACATCCTCATCGCCCGCCAAACCGACACCGGCACCGGCAGCAGCGGCCTCAGTGCGGAAGCCTCATCGCTCTTCGACGAAGCGGACGTGTCGGCTTCCGTGCAGAACGACGAGATACCGGCTCGCAGGATGCGGCGCATCGGCCGCCCGCCCGGCGCAGAACTCCCCGAACTCCTCGACCTGGCACGGCCGCTGTTCGCAGCGCACGAAACCCCCACCCGCGAGACGGTCCGCCACACCATCCGCACCGCCGGACACAGCATCAGCGAAGACCGCCTCACCCAGATCATGACCACCCTCCGCACCGGCCCCACTCCCCGGACCGGGGACTGACCGGAACTCCCCGCAGGCCACACCCGATACGCCCCAGGACGGTCCCACGGTCCGCAGCCCCACCGGACCGTCTCGCGCAGCAACTTCAGGAGTTCGGCCGAGTACCGGACCACCCCAGCGGACCGCTCCTCACAGCCCGGACCGGTTCGCAGCCGGCGCAGACCCAGCCACCTCCGACCCCCCTCGCCATCCCCAACACGCCACGGAGAACGCCGACATGCACGAAACACACCACGAAACACCGCCCGACCAGCAGCAGATGGCAGACCACCCCAGCCGAAGCGCAGCAAGGTATCCCGTTGGACCGTCCAAGGGCCGGTCCAACGGGGAGGTCTCCGCCCCGGGGGTGGCGGAGACCTGCGGGCACCAGGGGGTGCCCGAGAAGGACCGGTCCGTCGACGTTGGCCCCGCCGTAGCGCCGCGTGCGGCCGAGGAGGCGGCCCTCTACCGCGTCGCACGCCGCCGCCCGTACGGCAAGGGACAGCGCACCCAGCGCGTCGACGCCCGCTACAGCACCGACGAGAAGACCAAGATCCTCGCCAAAGCCAGGACGTTGGGCATCACCGGCGCCCACCTCGTCGGTGCCGCGGTCATGGCCTACATCGACGGCGACCTGACACTGCCCGGCCAGCGCACCGTCGTCGACGACTACATCGACGAACTGGCCGCCCTGCGCAAGCAGGTCGCGAGGATCGGCTGGAACGTCAACCAGATCGCCAAACGGCTCAACTCCGGAGGCGATCCCCACCCTGTGGACGCCACCGTCCTCGAACGGACCGAGCACACCCTGAACGCTGTCGGCACCGCCACCACGAGCATTGACGACGCCGCGCACCGGGCCGTCACGCAGATGCGGCAGACCGCCGCGTGATCGCCAAGATCACACGCGGCAAGAACACCGCCTCACTGATCGGCTACCTCTACGGCCCCGGCCGCGCCAACGAACACACCGACCCACACCTGGTCGCCTCCTGGGACGGCTTCGCCCCCGACCCCGGCCGCACCGACGACTTCACCACCACCAAGAAGCAGCTCGTCAACGCCCTGAACCTGCGCGTGCACCAGGCCGGCGACCGCGCACCCGAGCAGCATGTGTGGCACTGCTCAATACGGGCCGCACCCGAAGACCGCATCCTCAGCGACGAAGACTGGGCGGACATCGCACGCCGCATCGTCCACGCCACCGGCATCGCCCCCAACGGCGACCCGGACGGCTGTCGCTGGGCCGCCGTCCGCCACGCCGACGATCACATCCACATCGCCGCCACCACCGTCCGAGGCGACCTGAGGTCGGCACGCCACTGGAACGACTACCTCACCGCCAAAGCCGAACTCGGCGCCGTCGAGCAGGACTACGGCCTGCGCCGGGTCGCACTCGGCGACCGCACCGCCGCCCAGCGCCCCACCCGCGCCGAAAAGGAGAAATCCCGCCGCAGCGGCCACCAGCTCACCGCCCGCGAACGCCTCCGCACCATCGTCCGCACAGCCCTCTCGGCCGCCACCAGCACGGAGGAGTTCATCGGCCTCCTCACCGACACTGACGGCATCCTGATCGAGGTCCAGCACTTCCCCTCCGGCGACATCCGCGGCTACAAAGTCGCCCTCGCCGACGACACCAACGCCGCCGGACAGCCCGTCTGGTTCTCCGGCTCCAAACTCGCCCCCGACCTGTCCCTCCCCAAGATCCACGAACGCCTCAACGCCGACAACGACACGAGCACCAGCGACCACAAGGGGCGAAGCAGCCGGAACCCCTGGCACGAGGCCACCGCAGCCACCGAGGAGATCCCTGAGTGCCTGGAACAAGGCGATGACGCAGCCTCACAAGCCCACCTTGCTGCTCTCGGCGAAGCCCTCGACGCCCTGCCGCTGATCGCCCCACCACCGCTCCGGGCCCAACTCCGCCAAGCAGCAACAGCCTTCGAACGGGCAACCCGCTCCCGCATCCGCGCCGAACACCACCACGCCCGCGCCCTACGCAGTGCCATACGGGCCCTCGTGCGCGCCCCCGCGCCTGCGGGCGATGGAGACGGCCTCGCCATGCTCCTCGACGCCGCCATACTCGCCGTCATCGCCGCCACCCGATGGCACCAACTACGCCAGCACGACCAACAAGTCGCCGCAGCTAACCAAGCCCGGCTCCACCTCCAGGCCGCCTCCGACCAAGCGGCAGATGCACCCCTGGCCGCGCTGGCCCGACGAAAACCACCGAAGCAGACCGTGGACCGGCAGGTCTTCCCGATCCGCCAGGCCGTCCCTGGGCACGCGGAACGGGTCCTCGCCGATCCCGCCTGCGACGCGCTCACCTCCGTGCTCACCGACGCCGAGGCCGCAGGCCATAACCCGGCACAGCTCCTCCAGCAGGCCGCCGACCAACGAGCCCTCGATGACGCACGCTTCCCAGCACGCGTCCTGACCTGGCGCATCCAGCGCCTCACGACAGCAGGCACACCCACCGGCCATGACGCTGCCACACACGCCCACGGCTCGGCCTCGAAGCGGCCCCTCACCATCACACCGGCACCGCATCCACCGGCCCCTCAACCCCTGCCCAGCAGCCAACGCCATCGATGACTCCGCATCGAACGACGAACACAGCCTCTGGTCGACGTTGTGCTGTCGATGACCGGTCGCAGAAAGCCCAGCTCGTGAGCGCTCTCGCTCATGAGCTGGGCTTTCAAAGGCAGTCAGCCTCAGGCCCCGGTGACCTCGATGGCCGCCAGGTTCTTCTTGCCCCTGCGCAGCACGAGCCAGCGCCCGTGCAGCAGCTCGCCGGATGTGGCCACCGCGTCTTCGGCGGTCACCTTCACGTTGTTCACGTAGGCGCCGCCCTCCTTCACGGTGCGCCGGGCGGCCGACTTGCTCGCCACCAGGCCAACATCTGCGAACAGATCGGTGACCTGTCCGAGTTCGTTCACCTTGGCGTTCGGGAGCTCGGAGATCGCGGCGGCCAGTGTCGCCTCGTCGAGTTCGGCGAGCTCGCCCTGTCCGAAGAGTGCCTTCGACGCGGCGATCACGGCGGCACACTGGTCGTCGCCGTGCACCAGGGTGGTCAGCTCCTCGGCGAGCGCGCGCTGCGCAGTGCGGGCCTGCGGCCGTTCCTCGGTTACCTTTTCCAACTCCTCCAGTTCCTCGCGGGACTTGAAGGAGAGGATGCGCATGTACCGCGAGATGTCACGGTCGTCTGTGTTCAGCCAGAACTGGTAGAACGCGTACGGCGTGGTCATCTCCGGGTCGAGCCAGAGCGTTCCGGTCTCCGTCTTGCCGAACTTGGTGCCGTCCGCCTTCGTCATCAGCGGCGTCGCAAGCGCGTGCACCTCGGCGTGCGGCTCCAGGCGGTGGATCAGATCCAGACCTGCGGTGAGGTTGCCCCACTGGTCGCTGCCGCCGGTCTGGAGGGTGCAGCCATACCGCCGGTACAACTCCACGAAATCCATCGCCTGAAGCAGCTGGTAGCTGAACTCCGTGTAGCTGATGCCCTGGTCGGATGCCAGTCGCTGGGCGACGGAGTCCTTGGTGAGCATCTTGTTCACCCGGAAGTGCTTGCCGACGTCCCGCAGGAACTCGATCACGGACAGGCCGCCGGTCCAGTCCAGGTTGTTGACCATGATCGCCGCGTTCTCGCCCTCGAAGGAGAGATACGGCTCGATCTGGGCGCGCAGCCGGGTCACCCATTGGGCGATGGTCTCGGGATCGTTCAGGGTGCGCTCGGCGGTCGGCCGAGGGTCGCCGATGTGCCCGGTCGCCCCGCCCACGAGCGCCAGCGGCCGGTGCCCGGCCTGCTGGAGCCGACGCAGGGTGAGTGCCTGCACCAGGTGGCCGACGTGCAGGCTGGCCGCGGTCGGGTCGAAGCCGCAATAGAACGTGACGGGGCCGTCCGCGAGAGCCTTGCGCAATGCGTCCTCGTCAGTGACGTGGGCGATCAACCCGCGCCACCTGAGCTCGTCGACGATGGCCGTCACAGTCCTGTGTCTCCTTGAGTCGGGTGTGTAAGTGTCGCGGCCAGTGTAGAGCTCCCAGGAGCTTCTGTGTTTCTGCTGGTCAGGGGTGCACAGAGGGAGCAGCAGCCAAGATCACGGCGTCCCGGAGCCATCTGCGTCACGCCGTCCCGAACCATGCGTCGAGCAGTCCCTCGACTACGGCTTCGCTGTGCTTGCGGTAGTCCCTCACAAATGCTCTGCCCTTGGCCACGAAACGGGTCCTGAGCGCTGGATCATGATCGATCGCGTCGATGATCTGCCGGAAGTCCCGTGCGGCCCGTTTGATGTCGTTCGGAAAGACCACGGGGTACAGCACCGTGTCCTCAAGCTCGTGGCCGGCGATGGGTGGCGGGGCGACGAACATGGCGGCGTTCCCGAGTTCGGGCAGGCTGCCGATCCGGTGAGCTACGACGGGGACTCCAGCTTCCATCGCTTCAAGGGCTACCCGTGGAAGGCCTTCAGGGCCGAGGGACGGCAGCAGCAGAATCCTGGTGCGTTCGTAGATCGGGGCGGGGTCGGGAGCGAACGGGGCTACCTGGACGTTCGGTGAGGGTGGTGCGTACGGCGGGACGTCGGGCCAGGTCTCCACGACAAGGTACGTGTCGCCGGGTCGCTGACGAATGATCTCGTCCCAGACGCACCGGCCCTTGATGGGGTGGTGATTGATCAATGCCAGCGCCCGCCCCTCGGTGCCCGGAGGCGTTGCGTTGACTCGCCTCTCGGGCAGGAGGTTGGGGAGAACCCGGGCCGTCACTCCGGTCTGGCTGTGCAAGGCGTCGGCGATGGTCTGGCTGACCGCGTGCACGCTGGCCTGCCGCAACAGGTTGTAGTAGCTCCGCACCTGGTCGGGCGGGTGGTCTTGGCTCGTGGGGTATAGCTGGTCTGTCACGAGCACGACTACGCGCCGACCGGTCGCGAGGCTTTCGTCCAGCACGGCGTGGTGCGCCTCAGTGAGGAAAACCGCGGACGAGTTAAGCAGGATCACGTCGGGGTCCAGTTGATCTACGAGGTCTCGCAGCGCTCGCCGGTAGGCGTTCGCCGACCCTGGGGCCGTGAGGAAGGTTTCGTGGACCGTGGTGTTCTGCACTACCCGGGTACTGCGTTCGATTTTGGGATTCTCTCTCTGAGCGATGCAGGCGAGGGTGGCCTGGTGCCCTCGGGCACTGACGCGTTGCAGTAGCTGGCGGACTTGCAGGAACAAGCCGTTGGTGAAGCCCTCGCGGGTGAAGTCGTCGACGCTCACAAAGACCGTGCCGGTCATGCGGTCACTCCTTGCGGGTCGCGGCAGCGGCGAAGCCGTCGAGCAAGGCCCAGAGCCGGGCGGCGAGCCGGCTGTCGGCAGAGGGTGGGCCGGTGACGCTGAGGGGAGAGGGAGCGAGCATTTTCAGGCATGCGATCGCTGAGTACAGGGCGAATACATGCTGCCGCTGGGGACCGTCGCACAGCGGCGCGGCAGCCTCCTCGATGCAGTCGGCCTCCGGCCCGCGCGCCAGAAGACCGGCGCGGGCGACAGCGAGCGGGTACAGGGCGTCGCCGAATCCGACCTCGTCCAGGTCGACGATCGCTGTGATTCTCCCGCCGTGCACGAGCACGTTCTGGTGGGTGGCGTCGATGAGATATGCCTCTGGGCTGATCGCATCGAACTCGGGCTGTAGCTCGTGGATGGTCCTGCGGATCTCTTCGATGGCCGGGGTCTGCCGCTGCTGGGGGGTGAGCTGTTCGACGGCGCCGATGTAGTACTCCCACAGCACGTCCGACCAGTGTGGGTGGCAGCGGCGGTCGTCGTAGCTGGCGACACCACCGTATCCGGGACCGGGCGGAAGTCTGCACACGCGGTGCTGGATATCGAGCAGGTCGACGGCAACGCTGCGCTTCTCGGCGGCCGTGAGGTCGGCGTAGACGTTGCAGAGGTCATCCCCTGGCGCCCGCTCCAGGAACATGATTGGCCACGACAGTTCCGACCTGGACAGATCCATGGACAGCACGCGGGGGACAGGCACTCCCACCTCAGCAAGCCGGCGTCGCCAATACGCGAATCCCGCGAAGCACTCGGCGCGGTCGTGTCGCGTGATCCGCGCTATCACGCTCTCGCCGGACGCCAATTCCACCGCGTACACGAAGTGGCTGCGGCCCATGGGAATCCGGCGCGCGGCCACGGCGTCCTGGCGCAGGCATCGGCGTACCGCTTGCAAGACCTCGTGCTCGGTCGGAGGCTTCATGGGACGAGCAGGTCTGCTGCGGCGAGCGGAATCACACTGAGGCTGGCGTAGCCCCGGAAGAATGACCAGGTCGTCTCGAAGTCGTCGGTGCTGACGATCAGTCCGGGCACGTCGAGGCAACCCGCGAGGTGACCGAGGCCGCTGTCGCACCCCACGAAGAGACGGCCGGACAGCAGACGAGCGACCATTTCGGGGAGATCAGCCCGTACATAGGTCACGTCTTCGCCGAGGTAGGCCTCGGTGTCGGGGCCACCGAGGACCCGCACTTTGTCGTGTGCCGCAACCTGGTTCAGGATCCGCCGGACGGAGTCTCGCGGAACCGGGGTACTGGAGCGCGCGTCGAACTGGCAATACACCACGCTCTCTTGAACACGAGGCGGCGGTGCGTGACGGAGGGACAGTGGCGGTACTCCGTGGCGCGCTCTCCCCCCGTAGGCATCAGTGACGGCGTGGTTGAACCGGTCAAGCCACGGGAGGCTCCACGAAGATCGAGCGAAGATCGCGTCGCCATTGACCGGCTCGATAGGCGAAGAGGCATACCTCACCCGCTCGCATGCGAACACCTCCACGACTTCAGCGAGGATGGGCGAACCGGTCACGGCAACCGACGCCACAGCATTGTCGCGGCAGTAGTGCTCCAGGCCGGCAACGATGCCCAGCGAATCGCCAAGGCGGTTGTGCCGGGCAAAGCACATCACGGTTCCCTCGGCGAGCGCCGTCGGCGGCATCTCCGCCCTCGATGGGGCTTCCGCATCATCGGCGAGCTGGTCACTGAGGCAATGCAGCCCGCGTTGGTTGCAGCGCCAAGTCCGGGGAGCTGCCGGGATGTCCACTGCGGGCTCGGCGTGGCCATCAACGAAATGCACCTCGTGGAAGCCGAACTCCTCGATGAGTTCACTGATCGCTGGTGGGCCGCTCACCTCGACTCGCTCCAGCCCATGCTTGCGGGCATATGAGGCCAGGCCGGCCGCCAACTCCACACAGTCACGGACAGGGATGTCGGCGACGGCGAAGCGTGCCGGCAGCTCCCCTGGACCGGGCGATAGGTGATTCACCGAGCCCCCTCGTACACGTCCGCGTCCAGATGCGCGGCATCGAACCGTCGCTTGCCCGTGAGCAGGTGCACGACCAGTTCTCTGGTGTGGAGATCGGAGAAGTACGGGTTGAGGGAGTACACCCGTATCGCCACAACCGGCTCGCCGGCCGGTGTATAGAACGCCGCGGAGGTCTTGCTCACCGCGATCTGTTCGGCTTCCGGCACGATTCGACGTGATAGCCAAGCGAACAGGTCGGAGTTGTACTGGTTTATCCTGCGCACCGAGTTGGCGTCTTCGAAGTCCTCCTCGGCAGCGGCCGGGTCGCCAGGCGGGTAACAGCGCACGAACACATCCGGGCCGTACGAATCCTTGTTGATGGCTTTCGCGTCGAGACCGGCCAGAGCTGTCAGGTGGCGCCGAAGGGCTTCGGCTGTCTCAAGCGCGTGACCAAGCAGTTGCCGCATCCCCTCCTTGCCCAGGGCCTGCAGGCCGACCCAGGTCGCGACCATGTTCGCCGCCGACCGAGACGTCTCCAGCGTGAACGTCCCCGGGTTGTAGGCGTCCTTGTCGTGGAACAGCGGCGTCATGACTCCGCCGTCGCGGCGTAGCCGCGAGAAGTCTTGTCCATCCCGCATGACGATCATGCTGGACGTGTACGGCGCGAACCCGGTCTTGTGAAAGTCGGTTCCGAACGAGTCGGCGTGCCGCACCGTCTTCAGGCGTTCCACCAGCAGTGACAGCTTGGCGACCACCGGGCCGCTGAAGCCGAGGGGATTGCGATGCAGGTCATAGTCGACGAAGCAGAGGTAGGCCCACCCGACGACCGTGTCGGCATGCACGTGGGGCGTGTAGTCCAACTCGTATTCGGCGGCGAGTCGATCGCGCATCCCAGCGATCGCGGCGAAGTCGTCGACGGCCATGTTGGAGGTCGTCCCTCCTGCGCCCACAATGCATGCCAGCCGCTGCCCGCGTACGAGCACGTCGCGACAGGCCGCCTCCATCGACCCCAGATCCGTGGTCTGGTCGGGATGCGACGCCGCGGCTATGTAGTTCCGAGTACCGATCCCGAGCCACGCGCACGCCGACTTCTGCGAGTAGTGCGCAGGCCACGAACCCACGACGGCGAGCCCGGGCTCCAGCCCACGCTCTGCGTGGTCGGGCTGCGCCTTGGATATGCCGACGTTGATCGCGTACAAGTTCGTCGCCGTACCGCCGAAGGTGAACAGGCCGCCGGCCCGGCCCGGGTCGTATCCCGCCAACTGCGCCAGCGCCCGAGCGCATGACAGTTCAGCGGAGAGCGTCTCTGCCGCGTCCTCCCCGGTGACACCGTTCGGCATGAACAACGACACCGCGCACCACGCCGCCAGGCTTACGAACGACGGCGGCGGAACGATGTTCTTGGCGAACATCTGGTGATGCACCTTGACCGACCCGGCCAGCCAATCTGGCAACTGGCTAAGAACATCCTCCGGAGCGATGAGGCCCTCTGGCAGGCTTCCATCGCCCAGTGATGAGCGCCGATTCCCCCGGCCGCGTGGGTACACCGGCCCCGCTCCCTGATGCCCCAGCGCCTCATCGAGAGCACAGCGCACGAGCTCAACCAGCGCCTCCGCATTGCTCCCATCGGGACGCAGAAACAGGCTGGCACGCCAGGACTCGAACTCCTCTGAGCCCCAGGAGGGATCAGTTTTCATCGAAAGTCCCAACAGCTCGGAAGGGCCCAACGACCGCGCTCACCGCCCGGCATTCCCGTAGAGCTTCATTCGCTCAGGCCGGGGAGCGCGCCTCCGACCGGACACAAGGTCCTCGCAAGCGACGGCGATGGACCACACCAGATCGTCGCGTTGACGACGCAGAAGCGCGACGCGCTCCGCAGCTCCAATCCCGCTCCCGAACAGCCGCTCTGTGTGCAAGGTCCGGAGCGTCAGCACCGAGAGTCGGTCAAGCGCCGAGCCGATCGACTCTGTGAGGGGAGGCACCTCTTCTTTGGCTGCCCACGTCTGCCCCAATATCCCGTCCGCCTGCTCGATCAGTGCGTGGCGAAGGTCGTTGAGTTCGTCGATCTCCCGCTTAATGGCGGGGATCTCCCCGTCCCCAGCTTGCCGGACCCGGTCCTCGGCATCCCACTGCTGACTGTTGACCGCATGGAGTCGGCCCAGAGTGTTCAACAGCTCCGGCGAGCAAGAGAACGGCATGCGGGTAAGAGCATCCTCGCACCAATCGCGTTGCCCCTTTGGCGCCTCTGATGCATCCGTAAACTTCGCAGTGCGGGGGTCATTTGCAGACTTACCGGTGTCTAGACCCAGCTGAGCGGGAGTGGTCATCTGTAGTGATCTACTTTCGGTTTCTCGTTGGGATGGTCTTCAGGGAGCCCGCAAACGGAGACAGCCTTGAGCCGACCGCAGGGTGTCAAGGATGAGTGCGGACGTGCTGTTCCCTTCGTTCAATCCCCGGCCGCACCAGCGGATTCCGGTCCGCGCTCACGCCATCGGACGACGGTAAGTACACGAATCGCTCTCTCAGGCTGCTTGCCCCTTGAGCGTGGCGACGTCCCGGGCCCGCTCTTTCAGTTCGCGCACGGCGCGGACCTTGGCGTAGGGGACGATGCGTCGACGCATGGTGTCGAAGTGCTCGTCGCCTCGTGACGTGCTGAGCTGCGTGTAGTCGTCCAGGAAGGCGTTCCATGTGGCGCAGGCTGCGTCCACGTGTCCGAGTTCGAACTGGCGCTGTGCGAGGAGGGCGTTGGAGTGCACTCGGCCTTGGCGTTCCTGCTTGGGCTGGATGCGCAGGGACTCCTGCATGGCAGCGATGGAGCCGGCCAGGTCCTTGAACTCGTAGAGGACGTGGGCCACATGGAACTGGTAGGCGCTTGCGTCGTATCCGCCGACGGCGTCGCGCCGACCGTCGGCTTTGGACAGCGCCGTTTCGGCCTCCTGCAGTCGCGCCATTGCCCTGCGGCGGCTGCCGGTCATCGACTCGGCGTGTGCCTGCTGTCCGGCGAGGAATGCCTTCAGCCGGGGGCCGGCCTGGGGTGATGCTTCGGCGGCCGAGTCTGCGAGCGTCAACGCCTTCGTGCCGTAACCCAAGTTGGAAGCCTGGAGGCTCATGCCCCGCAGCGTCCTGCAGTAGGTGACGTGATCCTCGGCGGCCCCGGCCAGCTTGAGCGCCTTGACGTAGTAGCGCTGTCCGAGTCCGTGCCGACGCTCGTACATCGCCATCCAGCCGGTCAGGTAGACGAGGTCGGACGCGGCGGCGAGCATGCTCTTGCGGACGCTCTCACTGGCTGATGCCTTCAGGTACGGCGTGACAGTGTTGACGAGGAACGCGGCGGCCATCGGCCGCGCATGGCCGCCGCCCAACTCATCGAGGATGTCCGCGATCCTGTCGGTCATGGACCGTACGGTCGCCACTTCCCCTTCCCCGATACGGGCGGTACGCGAAGGGGCGGCTGTCGCGGACTGGGCGAAGACCTCTTCGAAGCCTGGTACTGCGAGGGCTGCGGAGTACACGCCAGTGGTGAGCACGGTCCGGCGTGATGGGTCCATGTCCTGCCTTCCGACGTCGAGCAGTTCGGAGACAGTGTCACCCTCGCTGGCCGCGTCGTCGGACCGTTCAGATGCCAGACCGGCTTCGGCCAGTGTCACCGGCCGTTTCAGCTTCCTCGACAGGGTTTCGGCGATGATGGGCCTGACCTGCTGCTTCGGCATGGTTCCCGCGACCCAGTGGGATACGGCGGTCTGGTCGTACCGAAGGAACATGCCAGCCTCCGCTCCGGTCCTGTTCACGGCGGAGGCCATCTGCGTTCGAGACCATCCTGCCTGGTCAAGCAGGGTGGCGAGCGCGGTATTTCGGGTGCGTGCCATGTTCAACTCCCGGCAGCTTTCATGGCTTTCATGCTTTGCCCTTCCCTCAACGCTACCGGTCTCGTAGCTCTGAGGAGTTACCTCGTCGCAGGCAATCACACGATCCGGACGAGGTACACATGGCTACCCCCACGACGGGATGGACTCCGCCCACCGGGCGGGACGTCAAACTGACGCACGCGGGCGTGCACTGGGAGGCCGTGCGGGCACCGGAACGTATCGGGCGCCCTGCCCTGGCCATCCTCGGCGAACTCTCCGGCGCGGTCATTCACGACCCGTTCACCCCCTGCCTGTACTGGCTCATCCCCCTCGGGACGGCCGCCGACTGGAACTTCCCGGACAGCACCCGCGTGCACGTCCTGGGCAGGACGAGTTGGCTTGCCGTGCCGCCCCGCGAGTTCGTCGGCGTGCCCGGACTGCGCTGGGCCCGTCCCGTCGAAGACGGGCACCTGCTGACTCCGCCAGAAGCGCTGCGCGCGGCCCTCGCCTCGGCCATTGCTCAACACTGCGGCCCACGCGAGGTGATGGCGGGGTGAATGCCGTCGAACCGCCTGCCGCTCAGCTACGCATCGCGCTTGCCCGTGCCGGGGAATTGTGGGACGCCGTGCGTGTCTCAACCGACGTCGGCATGCAGGTCATCGCGAGGTTGGGTGAAGTGTGCGGCTCCGTCGTATCCGATGGAATCAGCATGTGGTTCTTCGTCCAGCCGGGCGAGGGCCGCGGTCTGGTCATGCCCGGTGTGACCATCTACCTCGGCGGGGCGCATGTACTGATCCCCGCTGACGATGTGACCGCGCCGCCCGGCCCTCACTGGGCACGCACTGCCGCGCAGCGGTGTACGCCCGCGGCACACCTGCTTCTGGCAGTGCAGGAGTCGGCACGGTGAGCGAACGAGACGCCTATCCGGGGCACTGCTCGTGGCACGACTCGTGGGCCAAGGACGTTGCCCTGATCCGCATCTACGAATGCGGATCAGGCCCGGCCGGCGGCGTATACGCCTGTCTGCCCTGTGCACGCCAGCTCGCCGCACGGCCCACGGCTACGCAGACGCTGCGCATCGAGGTCGCCGCTTTGGAGAAACGCGCCGCAGCCCGCGGAGAGAGCGAATGAACCAGGCACCCGCACTCGCGCAGACCATGCACGTCGGCCCGCTGGGCATCCGCGTCGGCGACCTCACCGTGCTGGACAAGACACGTCTCGAAGTCGTCGACATGACCGTCGCGGGGAGCACGGGCAAGCTGCTGCGTTTCCACGACGGGACGACGCTCGAACTCCGGCTCGGTGACGTACTGCTGGTCCACCGCCCCACAAGTCCCCGTCCCGGGGCGGCACACACCCCCGGGACGGGATGAACGATGCCGAAGGAACCGGTCTGCACGTGCGGGGCGCAGATGAAGCGTCTCGACGCGGAGGGCAATCGTGGCCTCTACCGCTGCCCCAAGTGCAAGCGGGCCACGACCAAGACGAAGTGACTCCGGCACAGCGACTGCCTGTTCACGATGCTCGTCATCGTGGTCGACGACGCCGTGGGGTCGGAAAAAGCTGACGGGTGTGGCCATGTTCAAGGCATGGTGCGGTCGGGAGTGGTTGTAGGCGTGTACCCAGCTGTCGATCGCTTTCTGGGCCGCCGCCAGCGACTCGAACGGCACCACGTGATCGAGGAACTCCGGGCGCTGAGTGCGATGAAACGCTCGATCTTGCCTGTGGTGGTGGGCGAACGCGGCGGCTTGGTGAGGCGCTGGTTGATGCCGTTCTCCCGGCAGATGCGCTCGAAGAGCACTTCCACCGGCTGTGGACGGGTGTGACGGGCCGTGAACTGCTTGCCGTTGTCCGTCAGAACATCGAAAGGCACCCGTAGCGGCGCATCGCGACGGTGAAGGCCGAGCACACCGCCTGGGCGCTGGGCACGGCCACGACGGAAGCGATCACGACGAACCGGGAGTGGTCACGGTTGAGGAGACGAGGCGCAAGCGCTTCGGATGGCACATCAAGGGCCTGGTGAGGAAGGGGCTTGCCATGGCTGCCCGTGAGACCGTCCACGGCATCTCCAGCAGTATCGGCAGTCTCGCGGTCGCGGTGGTTGTGTGGTGGTTCCAGAATCGGTGACTCAGGTGCCGAACCATCCGCCAGCAGTCCTCGATGTCTCCGTCCCTGGTTGAGCCGGGCCTGCCCTGCATCGCTCATGGTGAGCTGCTGAAGTGCAAGCGATGCCAAGCTGACTCACGAGACTTGATCAGAGGGGCGGGCCAGCGGAGAAGAACGACATGAGGCTTCGCGTCAGTCGGGTTGCTTCGCCGAGGCCGTACCAAAGCCCTAGGAGGACGTACGCAGTCACCACGAAGGCCACTACCGCCAGAGGCACTAGGAGTTCGGCCGGCGCACCCAACCCTGCGAGGAGGAGCGCGAATATTGTGACGGCGATAGCCGACCAGAGACAGGCTTTGGCCAGTCGGCGGCCATCGAGGCGGTCGGGCTCGATGGCCGCTTCCTCCGGTAGCTCCGCGGGCGGCAGCATCTGGGTGAATCGATCAGCTGCGATGCTTCCAGCAATGAGGCCAGCCAGCGTGCCAAGCTTCCGCGCTGAAGCCGCCCGGTCTTGGATGAGGCCATCCGCTGCTTGCATCACCGCTGCCTCTACGAGTTCCGCGTGTCTGAGGAGTTGCTTGCGGAGCCCACCGCGGTTCCCGAAGTCGGAAGCGGCGTTCCTGGCAACTGTTCGTAGGGGCAGGCCGAGCTCGGCGGCCTTGGCGCTAAGCCGAGTGGCCTTCGTGTACCGGCCGCCATCCACCGCGATCAGATCAGCACTGGCGGTGAGGAGGGCGAGCGCCAGGTATAGCGGCTTGTAGAGGCGAGGTATGTTCTCCCCCCGCCAGGCCGAAATGATCCAGAAGAGGGCGAGCAAACCCAGCGTAGGCGTGATTGAAACCCAGGGGTCAGCGTTCGGTCCGAAGACGTACTCGGTGTAGGTAGGGCAGCGGTCTTCGCCTGTGGTGAGCAGGCCGCCTGGCCTGCATGTGGCCGAGCGCGTTACCACAGCGAACAGGGCCAGCGCTGCAAAGAAGATCGCGAGCCCTCTCAGCCTGCGGAGGTACGTCCACCGATGGTAGCCGAGTGCCTTGCGGATCGCTGAAGCGTTGAAGTCGATGCCCAGCTCGGCTGCAGCCTTCTCGGCAGGAACCACCTGCTTCTCAACCCAGCGGTGGTGTAGACGCAACAGCGGGTGCCGCCATGCTGGCAGGTTCGTTTCGCTCTCCGGTTCCCCCACGTTCAGCAGGGTAGTGGGAGGTACTGACATGGGGGCGTTACGCCCCCGCTGCGCTGTTGGGCACCGAACAGTCGGATAGGGGCCGGGTTTCGGTAGGTCTCGAGCCCTGCCGTTCCCTTGGCGTGCCAGCGTTCATGGGGGCGGGTTGGCGTGTCGGCGACGGCCGAAAAGTGGTTCTGGATCACTTTCCGTGCTGGTGCAACGGAGGGTCACCACATCCGCGATCATGAACGGTCGTGGGTGATGTGCTTCTCCAGGACTTATGGTTCCACCGGTTCCAAGACGTTCTGATCGAAAACGTGGCGGTAGACGGCGAGTTCGTACTGGTACGGGCCCGAGCAACGGCTGGCCTGGCCGACTGCCCCGACTGCGGTGTGATGTCGTCCCGGGTGCACAGCAGGTACGTGCGTCGTCTGGCCGACAACGCGGTCGGCGGTCGCCCAGTCGTGATCGAATTGCAGGTCAGACGGTTCCGGTGCGGCGAAGCCGCCTGCCCTCGGGCCACGTTCGCCGAGCAGATCAGCGGGCTGACGTTCCGGCACGGGCGACGGAGCATGGAACTGCACACGACCCTGGGACAGCTGGCACTGATGCTCGCCGGCCGCGCCGGCGCCCGGCTCGCGAAGTCCCTTGCAGCCAGGGCAAGCCGCTCCACCCTGCTGCGGCTGATACGTCGGCTGACGGAACCGCAGACCAAGACCCCGCGGGTCCTGGGGATCGACGAGTTCGCCCTGCGCAAGGGGCACATCTACGGCACCATCCTGGTGGACATCGAGACCCGACGCCCGGTGGACCTGCTGCCCAGCCGGTCCGTGGCGACAGTTGCCCGATGGCTGGCGGACCATCCCGGCGTGGAAGTGATCTGCCGCGACCGCTCGGTTGCCTATGCCGAGGCCGGGCGGATCGGCGCCCCCGACGCCACACATGTGGCGGACCGGTGGCACATCTGGAAGAACCTCGTCGAGGCGGTCGAGAACACGGTCGTCCACCACCGGGCCCTGCTGCGGGAACCGCCGCCTGATCTACCGGACTTGGCACCGGCGCCGCTGGACACGGCGAAGCTGGACGCACGCAGCGACGGCCCGCGCCGGTCGGGCCGGCTCTCCGACCGTATCCGCGAACGACACGCGACCGTCCACAGGCTCCTCGAAGAAGGTGCCGGACTGCGGGCCATCGCCCGCCAACTCGGTCTGGCCCGCAACACCGTTCGCCGTCTGGCTCATGCCGCCAGCGCCGATGAGCTGCTGGTGGGTCAGTGGACCGGCCGCACCAGCATCCTTGCCCCCTACAAGCCCTACCTGCACCAGCGGTGGGCCGAAGGGATCACGGTCGCCCGCCATTTGTTCCGCGAGATCCGCGAGCGTGGCTTTGCGGGCAGCGAGGAAGTCGTCAAGAAGTACGTCCGCGAGCTGCGTGCGGTCTTCCCTCACTCAGATCCTCCCCGGAAGAAGCCGTCGGTGCGGGATGTGACCAGCTGGATCACCCGGCACCCCGACAGCCTCGATGACGACCAGGCCCAGCAGCTCAAGGAGATCCTGGCCCGCTGCCCCGCGCTTGACCAGACCGCCGAGCACGTCCGGGCCTTCGCCGAGCTGATGAACAACCGACGCGGCAAGCACCTCAACGAATGGATAGCCCGCGTCCAGGACACCGACCTTCCCGCCCCGCACACCTTCCTCGCCGGTCTGCGCCAAGATTTCAACGCCGTGGTCGCCGGCCTGAGCCTGCGCTACAGCTCCGGCGCCGTCGAAGGACACAACAACAAGATCAAGATGCTGAAGCGTCAGATGTTCGGCCGGGCCGACTTCGACCTGCTCCGCAAACGCGTCCTCCTCGACGCAGCAAGCCGTTCATGATCGCGGATGTGGTGACCCTCCGTTGCACCAGCACGGAAAGTGATCCAGAACCACGATTCACCCGTCGCCGACAGATCAGCCCAAACAACGCACCTTGTAGCGCCTGGGCATCTCGCAACCAGCTCCTGCTCCGCCGTCGGCGGCATGAGGCGGACGTTGGTGATGAACCACCGACGTGCGGAAGGAAATCTGCCACGTGCGTCAGCGGCGGCGCGATGTGAGGCCGTGGGGTTCACACGATTAGGTGATTTGAGCTTGAGTTCCGCTCAGGACTGCACGTTGGAGTAGTGCGATCTCGCCCCAGTAACCTTCTGCGTCGAGGCGTTCACGGACTACATCGTCGGTGACCTCAGCCAGGGCGCGCGGAGCGTTGGGCGGGAACCGAGCACGAACCACCCAGCAGGAGTGGCGGCCAGTTCGGACCGTCGCGGTCGTGGTGGCGAGACTGATCTCCATGTCGGCCATCGGCCCCGGGCGCCATGCTGACATCGCCGGCATCACCGCCAGATGCACGGATGCGGCGCGACAGACGCTCAGGCGCAGGTTGTCGCCGAGGCCATCGCGCCCTTCGGGCCGGTGCCTCCGCTGGCCTCGCCGAACTTCTTAAACCTGGCCGACCTGCCGGCCGCGCTCGGTGCAGCCCGGGTTATGGGGGCGTACTCGGTGGGCCGCGAGGGCCTACGTCAGAGGAGCGCCAACCCACAGCACACCCTGTACCAGCTCAGCGTCGCGGTGTTGTGTTCGCGAGCCCGTGCCATTTGCGTGCCATAAGTCGCCTTCCTCTGCACTCGATTGTGCTGCGGATGCGTGAGCGATGCGTGAGCGGACGAGTCGTCACCCGTCCGGACGAGGCGGCCTCGGCCACCCCGCGCATTGTCTCTGATCAGGTACGTAAGGCTCAGACGGGACAGTGCAGCACTCGGCGTCACGATCCGGCGTGGACTTTTAATCCATTGGTTGTGGGTTCGAGTCCCACACGGCCTACTCTCCGAAGCCCTTGGTGCGGCTCTGACCTTCACGTTCGGGCCCCTGCCGGTTACCCCGGCCGGGGCCCGTCGCCTTTTCCGGGCCCCGGACGGACGGGCGGGTCAGCGCAGTCCGGCGAAGAGGTCTCTCTCGGGTACGGCCGCGCCGGTGGCGTCCTTGACACGTACGAAGGTCTCCATGCCCATCAGTTCGCCGAACCTGTCCTTGCCCATCTTGAGGAAGAAGATGCTCTCGCCCTGACTGGCGTGCGCGGCCAGAGCGTCGAACTTCTGGCCGCTGAACGCGGTGGTGTCCACCCACGTGGTGACCTGGTCGTCGGGGAGGCCGATCTCGGCCATCGCGGCGGCCTCGGCGGGGTCCGGCTCAGGCATGTCCTCGTGGAACTCGCGCAGGGTCTTCTCGAACTGCTGCATCATCGAGTGGGGCATCGTCGTCCAGTACACCTTCGGCGTCAGCTCGGTCATCTCCAGCGCCGCCATCGTGATGCGGTGGGCCTGGATGTGGTCGGGGTGGCCGTAGAAGCCGTTCTCGTCGTAGGTGACGACCACATCGGGCCGGTAGTGCCGCATGAGTTCCGCAAGCCGGGCGGCGCCTTCCTCCACGGGGGTCCGCCAGAACGATCCGGGGGCGTCGTTGGTCGGCCAGCCCGTCATCCCGGAGTCGGCGTAGTCCAGCATCTCCAGATCGCTGACCTTCAGGACGTCGCAGCTCGCCATGAGTTCCTGGCGGCGCATCGAGGCGACGGCCGCCGGATCGTGCGCGGGGTCGCCCGGCTTGACGCCCCCGGGGCCGTCACCGCAGCCGCCGTCGGTGCACGTCACGAGAACCGTGCGGATGCCTTCCGCCGCGTACCGCGCGAGGACCCCTCCGGTTCCGGTGGCCTCGTCGTCTGGGTGGGCGTGTACTGCCATGAGCGTCAAAGGCCGGTCAGTCATGGAAGAGTCCTCCTGCGGGAAAGCAATCCTGGTCCGGGTGAGCGGGGTACCGCGATCCTGTCGCCCCGGAGCCTGGTGGGGCGGACGGCCTCGTGGCCTCCGTGTTCCCCGCCCGTGCGGCACCGGTCCCTCGTACGGTGCAACCGTGCCGACCGGACCGGCTGTTCCCGGCGCGGCCAGGCTGCTTCGCCTTCCGTGTGCCGCGGCGTTTCCACGTGAACAAGGCACAGACGTCATCTGCACCTCTCGGCGCCACGTCACCCTGTGCGCAGGTGCGCACGCACTCCCTGCAGGCCGAACAGGATGAGGAGTTCGACCGTGCCGCCGTCGGCGCTGCCCAGCCAGTGCGGCATGGACGTGTCGAACTCGGCGGCCTCACCGGGCGGCAACGTCAGGTCCCGTTCTCCGAGCACCAACCGCAGCCGGCCGTTGAGCACGTACAGCCATTCGAAGCCCTCGTGCGTCTGCGGGGTCGGTTCGAGCGGTTCCGGCCGGGCCGGGATGATCATTTTGAACGCCTGTGTCCCGCCCGGCCGCCGCGACAGCGGCACGAAGGTCATCCCGAAACGCCGCACCGGCTTCAGGTGAATACGCGGATCGCCGGTACGTGGGGCACCGACGAGATCGTCCAGCGGAACGCCGTAGGTACGGGCGAGCGGCAGCAGCAATTCCAGGGTCGCCCGGCGCTGTCCGCTCTCCAGCCGGGACAGGGTGCTCTCCGACACCCCCGTTGTCACCGAGAGGTCGGCGAGTGTGATGCCCCGGTCGCGCCGCAGCGCACGCAGCCGCGGCCCCACCGCGTCGAGCACCTCCGCTGTCGGGTTGTCCGCCGCCGGCCCGTCCATGGGGGCAGCTTGCCATAACCGCAAGATTTCTCGCCCCTTCCGGGTGCGTCCGGTGACACTGACGGCATTCCGACCGAAGGGGTCTCGATGACCACGACCGATGCGGCCACGTTCTGGGACGGCGTCTACGCGGCCCGTCCGGCAGCCGTCGACCCGCAGCCGAACGTCCGGCTCGTGGAGACGGTCACGGAACTGCCGCCCGGCGCCGCGCTGGAACTCGGCTGCGGCGAAGGCGGCGACTCACTGTGGCTGGCCAGGAGGGGGTGGAAGGTCACAGCGGTCGACATCTCCTCCGTCGCCGTCGAGCGGCTCGCCGAGCACGCCCGCTCACTCGGTCTCGGCGACCGGGTCACCACCGCGCCGTACGACCTGCACGAGTCCTTCCCGCAGGGCCGGTACGACCTGATTTCCGCCCACTACCTCCACACGCCCCACGACCTGGACCGGGCCGCTGTCCTGCGCGCGGCCGTGCACAGGCTGCGCCCTGGCGGGCGGCTGCTGGTCGTCGACCACGGCTCGACCGCGCCGTGGTCGTGGAATCAGGATCCCGACGTGCGGTACCCGACCCCGCAGGAGGTCGCAGCGGGTATCGGCCCGGACCCGGCGACCTGGACGGTCGAGCGGGCCGACGCACCCCGTCGGACCGCGACCGGGCCGGACGGACGTACCGCCGAGGTCACCGACCACGTCCTGGTCGTCCGCCGCTCCGTCTGACCCTCGGCGTGAGAGCCGCGCCCCGTCGAAAGGCAGGACCACCGTGCCCACCACCTCCCGCCGCAGTGACACACCGCCACCCCGTACCGGAAACACCGAGGCCGAGGTTCTGCGCGGCTTCCTCGACTACCTGCGGACCTCGATCGCCGGGAAGGTCGACGGCGCCCCCGAACCGCAGGTACGGACGGCCGGGGTGCCCTCCGGCACGAACCTGCTCGGCCTGGTCAACCACCTCACCTTCGTCGAGCGCTCGACGTTCCTCGGAGAGGAGGTCACCGACTGGCAGGCGACGTTCCGGGCGGCGCCCGAGGACAGCGCCGCAGCCGTCGTCGCCCGCTACCGGGAGACCGTCGAGCGGGCGAACAGGGTGCTCGACGGGTGCGCCGACCTCGGCGCACCCGTCCCCCGTGCCCGGCGGGGCCGGCCCGCTCCCAGCGTGCGCTGGGCACTCACTCACATGATCGAGGAGACGGGCCGCCACGCCGGTCACGCGGACATCCTCCGGGAGCTGATCGACGGCGGTACGGGGCGCTGACAACGGGGCGACTGGGCGACTGTGCGCCGGCTCCGCGCCTTCGGGGGCGGGAACGGTGCCTATGCGTCAGAGGCCGGGTGCAGGGTCCGCGTGAGCCAGTCGGCGCGCGCCCTGCGTGCCGCTGCCGAGACCCGTACGTGCGGGTAGAGCGCGTCGAAGCCGTGGAAGCCTCCGGCCCAGACGTGCAGTTCCGCGTTGCCGCCCGCCGCCCAGATCCGGGTGGCGTAGTCGACGTCCTCGTCGCGGAAGACCTCCGCGGAGCCGGCGTCGATGTAGGTGGGCGGCAGGCCGCTGAGGTCTTCGGCCAGCGCGGGGGAGACGTGGCGGGGGACGTCCTCGCCGTCGAGGTCGCCGAGGACCGACCGCCATGCGAACTCGTTCATCTCGCGGGTCCAGACGGCCGGCACACCGGAGAACTGCCGGCTGGAGACGGTGTCGTTGCGGTGGTCGAGCATGGGGCAGATCAGTACCTGTGCGGCGATGGCCGGGGTGCCGCGGTCGCGTGCCGTGAGTGCGACTCCGGCGGCGAGGCCGCCACCCGCGCTGGCGCCGGCGACGATGAGGCGGTCGGGGTCGATGCCCAGCTCGCCTGCGTGCTCGGCGACCCAGCGCAGGCCCTCGTAGCAGTCGTCGAGCGGGGCCGTACCGGCGGCTTCCGGGGCGAGGCGGTAGTCGACGGAGACCACGACGGCGCCGAACTGGTCGAGCCACTCCAGTGGGATGTCGAGCTGCGAGAAGCGGTCCCCCATGATCATCCCGCCGCCGTGCATCCAGTAGACGCACGGCAGCCGGGACGAGGGGTCGGCTCCTGCGGGGCTGATGACCGTGAGGGGGATCTGTGTGCCGTCCGGGGCGGGGACGGTGACCTCGCGCCGTGAGACCGCGCGGTCCTGGAGGAGTGTCCCGACCGGCTCCGACGGTATCTGCCGGAGCTGCGCGAGCACCTCGGGGCCGAGCTCGGACACGAGAGGCATCTCGGCGAGCTGTGCGTGCAGTTCGGGGTCCAGGCCGGGGCGTGCGGGGGTGGCGGTCATGGCTGAGGTCCTTTCAGGGGCGGACTGCCGGGTGGTGTGGTGGAGGGTGGTGCGGCGGAGGAGGGTGACTGCCGGCGGCCGGCGGCCGACCGCATGCCTGCCGGGGAGCGCTCCGGGCAATGCCGCCGGTGCGGACGGACCGGAGCGGGGATCACAGCTGTGGCCGGCGCTCCCGGAGGACGGCCTTGCCTCCGACCGGCACATGGTCGGTGTACCGGGACTCCGCAGCCAGCAGCCCCTCGATCTGCGACACGACGGCCTGAGCGGCCTCACCGGCGAAGACACGGTGGTGGTCCGCTTCGCTGGTCCACCCCTCGGTGACGTGGACGACGTCCGGGTCGGACGCCGAGCGGCAGACGAGGTAGACCAGGCAGTACTCGCTCGCAGCGGGGCTGCCCTCGTCCAGGCCGCTCAGCAGCAGGCCGACGAGTCGGTCGCCCGTTCCGGGCCTGGCGGTCAGGGTGGCGCTGAATCCGTATTCCGCGGTCACGGCTTCTCTCCTGTCGGATGTGTAGAGGATGATCAGAACCGGGAGCCGGTTGTCGGCCCGTAGGATTCCGGTGACTCCATCAAACAGCTGTGAGCTGGGAATACGGTAGAGCGATCGTCGCGGGAGCTTGCATGATCCTCTAATGAGGGGGATCAGGCAGCGGCCGGGTGTGGTGCAATCGGAGTATGCATCTCGACGAGCTGACCACGTTGCTGGAGCGGCACGCGCGGCCGGACTGGACCACCGACGTCGACGGCGTTCTCGTCTCCAGGGTCGAGCGGCCGGACCCGCCGTCGCCGTCCATGACCGGCACGGTGCTGGCGGTCATCGCCCAGGGCACCAAGCGCCTCGCGCTGGGCGACAGGGTCTACGAGTACGGCGCCGGGCAGTACCTCGTCGCGTCGGTCGACCTGCCGGTCACCGGCAACTTCACCGAGGCCGGCCCGGAGTGCCCGGCGCTGGGGTTCGGGCTCGTGCTGGAGCCGTCCGCCGTCGCCGAGGTGCTGCTGCTGGCGGGGGCGGGGGACATCCCGCGCACCGGCGGCGGCGCGCCCTCCGGCATCGCCGTCAGTGATGCACCGGATGAGCTGCTGGACGCGGTGATCCGTATGCTGCGCCTGCTCGACGGGCCGCCCCGCGACCGGGCGGTGCTCGCGCCCCTCATCAAGCGCGAGATCCTGTGGCGTCTGATCACCGGGGAGCAGGGCGGCATCGTGCGCCAGCTCGGGCTGGCCGACAGCAGCCTCAGCCATATCGCGCGAGCGGTGCGGTGGATCCGCGACCACTACGCGGAGGCGTTCCGGGTCGAGGACGTGGCGCGGCTTTCGGGCATGAGCGTCTCCGGTTTCTACCGCAGCTTCCAGGCGGTGACCGCGATGAGCCCCATCCAGTTCCAGAAGCAGATCCGCCTGCAGGAAGCCCGGCTGCTGCTGGCCACCCGCCCGCACGACGTCACGGGGGTCGGCCACCGCGTGGGGTACGACAGCCCTTCGCAGTTCAGCCGGGAGTACCGCCGCCAGTTCGGCGTGCCACCCAGCCAGGACGCGACGCGTCTGCGCGTCCCGGCCGGCGCCGCGGCGGCCGCCGTCCTGACCTGACGTGGCGTGGCCGCTCGTCCACGGGACCGGGTGCCGCGACCGGCACCGGACTCCGGGCTGTGCACGCCGAGCCCGGCACTGGCGGAGAAAGGCGCTTGCACCTCACGTCACGTAAGGGCTCATCGTGAAGCGCGTACCGAGGAAGGAGCGGAAGTGAGCTACTCCGTGGGACAGGTCGCCGGGTACGCCGGAGTCACCGTGCGCACCCTGCATCACTACGACGAGATCGGGCTGCTGGCACCGGGCGAACGCAGCCGTGCCGGCCACCGGCTCTACAGCGCGGCCGATCTCGACCGGCTGCAACGTGTCCTGTTCTACCGGGAGCTGGGCTTTCCGCTCGAAGAGGTGTCGGCCCTGCTGGACGACCCGGACGCGGACCCGCGGGAACACCTGCGGCGGCAGCACGAACTGCTGTCCGTCCGGATCGAGAAGCTGCAGAGGATGGCCGCCGCCGTGGAACGCGCGATGGAGGCACGGAAGATGGGCATCGATCTCACCCCCGAGGAGAAGTTCGAGGTCTTCGGAGACTTCGACCCCGACGAGCACGCGGAGGAGACGGAGCGGCGCTGGGGCGACACCGGCGCTTACCGCGAGTCGCAGCGGCGTACCTCCTCCTACACCAAGGAGGACTGGCTGCGGATCCAGCGGGAGCAGGAGGAGTGGGGCCGGCGGTTCGTGGCCCGGATGGAGTCGGGCGAGGGTCCTCAGTCCGAGGCGGCGATGGAGCTGGCGGAGGAGCACCGGCAGCAGATCTGCCGCTTCTACTACGACTGCACGTACGAGATCCACACCTGTCTCGCCGAGATGTATGTCTCCGATCCGCGCTTCACCGCCTACTACGAGGAGATCAAGCCGGGGATGGCGGAGTATCTGCGGGACGCGATCCTCGCCAACGCGGTCCGCAAGGGCTGATCCGGGCCGCCGTCCCGGCCGCGGACACGCACGACGGTCTCGTGCCGCAACCAGCGATGCGAGACCTATGCGTCAACGGCGCCCAGTGAGCGTGCCGTCCAGGCGGCGTGGCGGCGGCGGAGTTCCTCGGCGGTGAGGTCGTGGCGGCCGAGGCTCGCGTAGTTGGGGACCCAGGTCTCGACGGTGCTGTGGGAACGGGCGAGGGTGTGCAGGTCCCACAGCGCCGTGTCGGCTGGTGGCGTGCCGGACGCGTCCCGGTAGGCGGCGAGGAACGTGTCTGCGGTGGCGGTTTCGGGGCCGTGCAGCAGCGCGAGATCGAGCCGGCACCAGCCGGTGTCGAACCCGCGCGGTGCCAGGCTCGCACCGGACCAGTCGATCACGCCCGTGAGCGCGCCGTCCCGCCACAGGACGTTGCCCGACCAGTAGTCGAAGTGGGACAGCACCCGCGGCTCGGCGGCGAGCCGTTCGGCGTGCCTGTCCAGCACTGCCGTGGCCGGGCCTGTGCCGCTGCGGGTGGCGGTCATGCCGTCCCGGAAGCCGGTGAGCCGGCTGCTGTGGACGGCGTGCAGCCGGGCGAGGGCGCACCCGAGGGCGGCGGCCGCGGCGTGTGGATCGGCGGGGGTGATGTCGGCCCGCCCCGGGAGCCGGGTGGTCAGGACGGCGGGTGCACCGCACTGTTCGCCGTGCGGGTCGACGCCTATGAGGCGCGGGGCGAAGCCTCCCAGCCCGTCGAGCGCCGTCAGGACCTTCTCCTCGCGGGCGGCGGCGTCGTCGCCGGGCGGGAAACGCCGCAGTACGACCTGCTGTTCCGGACCGGCCGTCTTCAGCAGGTGGGTGGAGGCGTGGGTGCCACCGGTCAGGGGCCGAACTGCGCGCACGGCGGCGCCGGGGCCGAGGAGTTCTGCGACCCAGGCCAGCGCCGCGGCCGACGGATCGGGGGACGGCAGCGAGTTGCCGTACGACGGGTACGGAGGAGAAGCAGACACAGCATCACCCCAGCACGCGCAACGGGCGACAGCCAGCGAATTCCCGAGCCCGGCGGCCGGTCTTCGACCTGCCGGACATGCCTTCGCGCCTTGCCTGGACACGATGGCGTCACCGTTCGAACACCCACTTAGACCACGCGGGTCAACATCCCGCTCCTGGGCCCTCCCCCTCGGTGCGCCCCGTAGGAGCCGGGCCGTGCTCCGCACGATGTTGGTGGCCGTCGTGCCGGACGGCGGACGGCGGACGGCGGAGGGACGCCGCGGGAGAGCGAGGGGCTTCGGATGGCTGAGCTGTACATCGACGGCGAATGGACCTCGGCCGTCTCCGGCGGCCTGCGCGATGTGGTCAACCCCTTCGACGCGTCGGTCATCACCCAGGTCGACGAGGCCGACGAGACGGACGTCGACCTGGCCGTACGGGCGGCCAAGCGGGCCTTCGAACGCGCGGACTGGGCGTGGGCGCCCTCCAGGCGGCGCGCGGACGTGCTCTACCGCGTCCACGAACTGCTCCTGCGCGACGTGGAACAGCTCGCCCGTATGGAGACCCTGGACACCGGAAAGACGGTGGCCGAGGCGCGGCTCGACATCGAGGACATCGCCGACGCCTTCCGCTACTTCTCCGAACTCGTGGGCAAGGAGGCCGGCCGGATCGTCGACGTCGGCCCTGACGTGCTCAGCCGGGTCGTCCATCAGCCGGTCGGGGTGTGCGCGCTGATCGCGCCGTGGAACTACCCGCTGCTGCAGGCCTCGTGGAAGGTGGCGCCCGCGCTCGCGGCCGGCAACACCTTCGTCCTCAAGCCGAGCGAGACCACGCCGCTGACGACGATCGCGCTGATGGGCCTGCTGGAGGAGGCCGGCACGCCGCAGGGCGTGGCCAACCTCGTGCTGGGCGCCGGGAGTACCGTCGGCGCGGCCATGACCTCCCACCCCGAGGTCGACATGGTCTCCTTCACCGGGGGACTGGCGACGGGCCGCAAGATCATGGCGGGTGCCGCGGGCGGCGTGAAGAACATCGCGCTGGAGCTGGGGGGCAAGAATCCCAACGTCGTCTTCGACGACGCCGACTTCGAGGCCGCGCTCGACTACGCCCTGGACGCCGCCTTCCTCCACTCCGGCCAGGTCTGCTCGGCCGGCTCGCGGCTCATCGTGCAGAGCGGCATCCACGACGCGTTCGTCACCGAACTGGCCTCGAGGGCCGAGGCGATCCGGCTCGGCGACGGGCTGGAGCCGCTGACCGAGAGCGGTCCGCTCAGCTCCGCCGAACACCGGGCGAAGGTCGAGGACTACCTGGAGATCGCCCGTATGGACGGGGCGCGGCTGGTCACCGGCGGACGGCGGCCCGACGACCCCCAACTGGCCCGCGGGTTCTTCCTGTTGCCCACCGTCTACGTGGACTGCAAGTCCTCGATGCGCATCGTGCAGGAGGAGGTCTTCGGGCCGGTGGTGACCGTCGAGCGGTTCCACACCGAGGAGGAGGCGGTGGAGTTGGCCAACGACACCCGGTACGGGCTGGCGGGCGCCGTGTGGACGAGCGAGGCGGGACGCGCCCAGCGCGTCGCGAACCGGATGCGCCACGGCACCGTGTGGATCAACGACTTCCATCCCTACGTACCGCAGGCCGAGTGGGGTGGCTTCGGCCGCTCCGGCATCGGACGTGAACTCGGGCCGACGGGGCTGCGGGAGTACCAGGAGGCCAAGCACATCTACCACAACCTCTCGCCCGCTCCCTCCGGTTGGTTCAAGGGATGAGCGACGGCAGCAGGAACGAGGAGACCTACGACTACGTCATCGTGGGCGGCGGCACGGCCGGCTGCGTACTGGCGGCCCGGCTGACCGAGGACCCCGAGTGCCGTGTGTGCGTCATCGAGGGCGGCCCCAGCGACGTCGGCGACCAGCGCGTCCTGAGGCTGCGCAACTGGATCAACCTGCTCGACTCGGAGTTCGACTACCGGTATCCGACGGTCGAGCAGCCCCGCGGCAACTCCCACATCCTGCACTCACGGGCGCGGGTGCTGGGCGGCTGCTCCTCCCACAACACGCTCATCAGCTTTCTGCCCTTCCCGCAGGACCTCCAGGAGTGGGTGCGGCGCGGCGCGGCGGACTGGGGCCCGGGGACGGTGCTGCCGTACCGGCAGCGCCTGCAGACCACCATCCGTCCCGTCGCCGCCAAGGACCGCAACCCCGTCGCCCACGACTTCGTGACGGCCGCGGTCGACGCCCTGGACGTGCCCGTCGTCGAGGACTTCAACGCCCGGCCCTTCACCGAGGGCGCGGGCTTCTTCTCACTCGCGTACGACGCCGCCACCGGAATGCGTTCCTCGGCGTCGGTCGCCTATCTGCACCCGGTGCTGGACCGTCCCAACCTGACGCTGAAGCTGGAGAGCTGGGCGTACCGGCTGCTGCGGGACGGGAGCGGGCGGCTCACCCGCGTCCAGGCCGGCCACGGCAGCGGCGGCACCGGCACGGGAGGCGGACCCCGCACCGGCACGGTACGGGCCGAGCGTGAACTGCTGCTGTGCGCCGGTGCGATCGACACCCCGCGGCTGCTGCTGCACTCCGGCATCGGCCCCGCGGGCCAGTTGCGCGCGCTCGGCGTGGAAGTGCTCGGCGATCTGCCGGGTGTCGGCGAGAACCTCCTGGACCACCCCGAGTCGGTGATCGTGTGGGACATCGCGGGGCCCCTGCCGCCGAACTCGGCCATGGACTCCGACGCGGGCCTGTTCGTACGCCGCGACGGCCGGCTGCCCGGCCCCGACCTGATGTTCCACTTCTACCAGGTGCCGTTCACCGTCAACACCGAGCGCCTCGGCTACCCCACGCCCGAACACGGTGTGTGCCTGACGCCCAATGTGCCCAAGGCCCGCTCCACCGGCCGCATGTGGCTGCGCAGCGCCGACCCGGGGGACAAACCCGCCCTGGACTTCCGCTACTTCACCGACCCCGAGGGCTACGACGAGCGCACCATCGTCGACGGTCTGCGCGTCGCACGCGAGGTGGCGGCAACCGGGCCGCTGCGCGAATGGCTGCTGCGGGAGGTGGCCCCCGGCCCGCATCTCACCACGGACGAGGAGCTGTCGGAGTACGGGCGGCGCGCCGCCCACACCGTCTACCACCCGGCGGGGACGTGCCGGATGGGCGCGGACGACGATCCGGCGGCCGTGCTCGATCCGGAGCTCCGGCTGCGAGGGGAGGAAGGCGTACGCGTCGTCGACGCATCGGTCTTCCCGAGCATGCCGACCGTCAACCCGATGGTCACCGTGCTGCTCGTGGCCGAGCGCGCGGCGGATCTGATCACCGGCCGGGCCGGGCCCGTACCGGGAGTAGCCGGGGGAGTGGAGCGCTGATGTCCGACGCAGGCAGGCAGGGTGGCGCGGGAAGCCCCGGAAGCCCCGGAAGCCCCGGAAGCCCCGGA
>NZ_KE384282.1:0-39958 GCF_000424965.1 Streptomyces sp. TAA204 | reverse complement strand
GCCCCGGAGGCCCCGGAGGCCCGGGGGGCGGTTCCACGGGGGATGCCCGTCACGGCTCGGAGTTCCGCAAGGAGATGGGGCCCTGGGCGAACTTCGCCCTCGGCTTCACCTATCTCTCCCCGGTCGTCAGCACGTACACCCTCTTCGCGACCGCGCTGGCCACCGGCGGGCCGCCGATGATCTGGGCGTTCGTGCTCGCGGGCGCGGGCCAGTTCCTGGTCGCGCTCGTCTTCGGCGAGATCGTCGCGCAGTACCCCATCGCCGGCGGCGTCTACCCCTGGGCCAGGCGGCTGTGGGGCATCCGCTGGGCCTGGATGACCGGCTGGGTCTACATGTGGGCGCTGCTGGTCACGATCACCGCGGTCGCCTACGGGGCCGGGCCCTACATCGCCATCCTCTTCGGGTTCGAACCGACCGTGCACACCACCGTGTTGTGCACGGTGGCGCTCATCCTCGTCGCCGCGATCGTCAACTACGCGGGCACCAGGGCGCTTTCGAAGGCTGCCGTCATCGGCTTCACCGCCGAACTGCTCGGCGCGGTGGTCGTGGGGATCTGGCTGCTGACCACCCACCGCTTTCACGGACTCGGTGTCGTCTTCGACGACTTCGGCGCCTCCGAGGGCGGCTCGTACCTGCCCGTCTTCCTGGCGGCGAGCATCATCGGCTTCTACCAGTACTACGGCTTCGAGGCGTGCGGCGATCTCGCTGAGGAGGTCGCCCGTCCCGGCGTCGTCATCCCCAAGGCGATGCGCCGCACCGTCTATGTGGGGGGCGCCGCTGCGACGTTCACCTGTCTGACGCTGCTCCTGGCCGTCACCGACTACGAGGCGGTGATCGCCGGTGAGGACACGGACCCCGTGGTGCGCGTGCTCTTCGACGCGCTGGGGGAGGTGGGCGCGCGGCTGGTGATGGGCGTGGTGCTGATCTCCTTCCTGTCCTGCACGATCAGCCTCCAGGCCGCCGCGGGGCGTCTCATCTACTCCTACGCGCGGGACAAGATGATCATCGGTCACAGGATGCTGCGTGCCTTCTCCTGGACGCGCGCCGTCCCCCACCACGCCCTGCTGGTCGCCGCCGTCGTACCGGCCGTGATCGCGTTCGGCTCGCTCATCTCCGAGGACGCCCTCACCAAGATCGTCTCGTTTGCGATCCTCGGCATCTACGGATCGTTCCAGATGGTCGTGCTCGCCGCCCTGCGCGCCCGGCTGAAGGGGTGGCAGCCCCGCGGCGAGTTCCGCCTCGGCCGGTGGGGTGTGCTGGTCAACGCGACGGCGCTGGCGTACGGCATCTTCGCCATCATCAACATCTCCTGGGCGCGCACGCCGGAGGAGCCCTGGTACGACAACTGGATCGTGCTGCTGTGCGGCGGCGTCGTCGTGCTGACCGGGCTGCTCTACATGTTCACCACCCACCACTACGGGCGCGGTGACGCCCCCTCGGGGGACGCGATCCCCCCGAAGCGGACCAAGGTGTGACGGCTCCGCCCCGGAACTCTCAACCCGGCGCTGCCGAAGGGCGTTCGGGACCGCAGACCGGTCGGGGCCCCGCGCCCCGCGCCGCGGTCTGCGTTCGTGTACGGTCACGCCGTACAGCAGTGCCGTCGTGCCGCCGCCGCCCTCTCGTGGGCGGGAGACCGGCGCGGCCGTCCCGGATGCCGCTCTGCCGCCCCGTACGTCCTTCCGTCCGAATGCACTCGATCGAGTGCCGCTCAGCTTCTTCCTCCGGACGGTCGGTTCGCGAAAGGATGTGGCCGGCCGCGCCGGTACGACCGACGGGCGCGGCGCGCCGGCCTGTGAAGACCGGGAGACCGCTTCTCCGATTCCCTGATTGCTGGGTCCGGTTGTGCGCGACCGCCGCCGGTCCCACGGACGATGGAGCTTTGAGTTGATACGTGTTTCGAGAAGGGCCCGCCGCATCGGTGCCGCGGCGGTGGCGGCAGGAGCCGTGCTGGCAGCGGGGCCCTTTGTCGTCACGGCCCACGCGGCCGGTCCTTCCGACGTGAAGGCCAAGGGCGCGTTCCTGCTGGACACCTCCTCCGGCGAGGAGATGTGGGGCAAGGGCGCCGACACCCAGCGCGAGATGGCCAGCACCACCAAGGTGATGACCGCCGCGGTCGTGGTGAGCACGAAGAACATCGACCTGGACCGCAGGATCACCGTCAAGCAGGCCTACCGTGATTACGTCACCAAGTGGGGTGCGTCCACCGCCGACTTGAGGACGGGCGACAAGCTGAGCCTCCGCCAGCTCCTCTACGCGCTGATGCTCCCCTCGGGGTGCGACGCTGCGTACGCGCTGGCGGACGCCGTCGGCACGGGTGACACCACAGCTGCCCGCACCAAGTCCTTCATCTCGAAGATGAACGCCAAGGCCGACCAACTCGGTATGACCAACACCGAGTTCGACTCCTTCGACGGCATCTCCAAGACGGGCGCCAACCACTCGACCCCGCGGGACATGGCCACGCTCGCCGAGTACTCACTGGGCAGCAAGAACATCCGCGCGGCCGCGAAGTCGACGTCGACGAAGCAGGAGGCCACCAACGGCCGCACCTACACCTGGTACAACACCAACCAGCTTCTGGGCTCCTACGGCGGAGTCATCGGCATCAAGACCGGCACGGGGACGAAGGCCGGCCCGTGCCTCGTCTTCGCGGCGACGAAGGGCGACCGCTCGGTCGCCGGCGTGATCCTCAACAGCGGGGACCGCTACGCCGACGCCAAGAAGATGCTCGACTGGTCCTTCGAGCAGGAGACCGGCAAGCTGGACCTGCGCAAACTCCCGGAGGGAGCGGAGCGCGACTGACGGCCCGGCGTGCCCGCCCGGGTGCCGCCGCCTCACGCGCGGCGGCACCCGGGCGGTTCTCACGCCGCCGCCCGTGAGTCATTCTGCAGGACGACGATCACCATGTCGTCGTTGACCGACCCCGCCCAGTGCCGGACGTCCTTCCGGATGAAGGCGACTACCTCGGCGGGGTCGATGTCCCCGGCGCCCTGGTGCGCACGGGCGCTTCCACCTCCGTAGCGCTCCTCCAGCCGCTGCACCAGCGGATAGAAGCGCCCGTCCCGGTCGCGCGCCTCGGTGACTCCGTCGGAGTACGCCACGAGCGTCTCGCACTCGGTCAGCCGGTAGCTCACCTCTGCGGCCGGCTCCCGGGCGAGGTCGCCGAAGCCGAGCGGCAGGGCGTGCTGCGAGTCCAGCTGGGTCACGCCGTCCTGTCCGCCGAGACGGACGAGCGGCGGATGCCCCCGGTCCAGGACCCGTACGTGGCCGCCCTCCTCGGGGAACTCCAGCAGTACCGCCGTCGCGAACAGTTCCGCCGCCCAGCCCCCGGGCTGCTCACGGCGCCCGGGTGCGGCCAGGGAGACCCCCGCCTCCATGTCGGCGCGGTCCATCGCCATGGAGCGCTCGATGCGGTCGGCCACCTCCGTCAGCGTCGGGGCGGAGGCCGCCGCCTCCCGGAAGGCGGAGGTGATCGTGGCCACCGTCTCGGTCGCGCCGATGCCCTTGCCGCGTACGTCGCCGACGACGACCCGGACTCCGTGCGGGGTGGGTCTGACGCTGTAGAAGTCGCCGCCGATGAGCGCGGCCTCGTCGGCGGCCCGGTAGGTGCCCGCGAGGCGTACGGGGCCGAGCCGCGGGGGCAGCGGCCGCAGCAGTGCCCGCTGGGTGGCTTCGGCCACCGCCTGCACCTGTACGAGTTGCAGCGTGGTGCGTTCCAGGACGGTCGCCAGCACCGTCGCGAACCCGGTCACCAGCACCAGCGTGATGACGGGGCCGGTGACGTTCTCGGGATACACGTCGTCCAGGGCCACGTGCATGCTCACCAGCATGGCGATGCACACTGCGCCGACGACGACGGTGACGACGGGCCGGGACAGCAGCGCGGCGAGGACCACGGCGGCCGTCAGCAGGGAGGCGAAGGAGTAGCGGGTGGGCGAGGCGATCTCCAGGCTGAGCGCCAGCACCACGAGCACCAGGGGCAGCCACCGCACCCATGCGGGCAGCAGCTCTCTGCGCCGCATGCGCCCGCCGCGGTCCGCGCGCTGCATCACTTCCGCGCGTTCGGCGACAACTCTGCCCGTGCCCATGTCCGTTCCCTCCATGGGGCGGTCGGCCACCGCTGCCCCTCGGTCCGGCCTCTGCTCAGTCTCCGTCCGCGGCACCGGTCCGGCCCGGCCTCCACGCAGCCGGGGGACACGGGACGGGGACGGGCGGGCAGGTCGTCCGGCCCGCGACGGCGGCGAGTGCGCCCGGCCCCGCGTGTCACCGCTTCAGCCGTGCCTCCACCCGCCCGCCGGCGTGCCGCGTCTCGAAGACGGGCTGCGGCGCGGTCGCGGGGCCGCTGACGTTCCACCCGTCCGAGAGGCGGAAGACGCTCCCGTGCCACGGGCAGCGCACACAGCCGTCGGCCACCTTCCCCTGCGACAGGGGCCCCGCCATGTGGCTGCACCGGTCCGCCAGCACGTACACGGAGCCGCCGCTCTCCCGTACGACGACGACCGGCACGCCGCCGACCTCGCGCGCCACCGGTTCGTCCACCGGGAACTCCGCGGCCGTCCCCAGCGGGTGCCAGCCGGGTTCCGCGCGTACGGAGATGTCCTCGGCGTGATTGACCGCCGCTGCCTGCCGGTACGCCAGATGCCCACCGAGCGCACCGCCCAGTCCGACCGCCGTCAGCCCCGCGTAGCCCAGCGCCCGTCCGCGCAGGGAGCGCCCGCGGAGCCGGGCGGCCAGGGACGCGGCGTACAGGCCCACCGCGGCCGAGTTCGCCGCGGCGTGCACGAGGCCCACGCGCATCTGCGGCTTGCGCAGGTCCGCCCAGTCGATCCACCCCGTCACCGCGGCCGGCACGGCGGCGACGAGTCCTGTGGCCACCAGCAGTCCCGGTGCGAAGCGCCTGCCGGGCAGCAGATCCAGCACGGCCGCCGACGCCCAGGTGCCGATGGGGATCTGCACCAGCGCCGGATGCACGGGATGCCCGAGCCAGCGGCCGTGGAGGGCGTCACGTGTCTGCTCGCCCAGCGGCAGGGACTGCACGGAACGCCGCACGCTCGACATCACGGGGTCGAGGACGGTGCTCCGCTCCACGTTCTCGACTGCGGTGAGCACGCGTCCCGGGCCGTCGGGGTGGGGGAGGACGGAGCGCAGGGCGGTCGCGCACGCGAGGATTTTCTGTGAATAGGACATACCGCCCGGTTCCCCTCCTGTCGGGAGGCAAACGACTCCGTCGAGGGCGGGCGTCCTGTGCTCCGGCTGGTCCTCCCGGGCTGGCCGCCACCGGTGACCGGGGCGAGGCTGAGGTACTGGCCTGTCGGGTGAGCCGGCCGGCCGGGCACGCCCCAGGGAGCGCGAAGAGATGCAGGACCGCCACAGCATGCCGCCGGATTCCCGGTACGAAAGCGACCTCATCGGGCGTCCCGCCACGCGTCTGCTGCTGATGCTGGCCGCGCTGCTGATCCTCGCCGGCACCCTCATGACCCTGCTCACCCCGTCACACATCTCGGGTACTCCCCTCTTCACCGCCGCGCCGCTGATCGTCGCGTTCGTCGCCTCGACGGCCGCCACCGCCCTGACGGGTCTGCTCTCGACCGGGCTCCTGGCCGCGACGCTGCTGCTCCCCGGGGGGATGTCGACCTTGCAGGACCACCTCACCAGGGTGGTCACCCTCGCCGTGGTGAGCGTCCTGGCGACCGGGATCAGCTGGTTCGTACGCCGCAGAGGGGCGGCTCTGGCCTCCGCCCGTTCGGTCGCGGAGACGGCCCAGTTCGCGGTGCTGCCCGTACCTCTGCCCCGGGCGGGGGAGCTGCGGATCGCGGTGCGGTACGAGGCGGCGGCGCACGGTGCGCAGATCGGCGGGGACCTCTACGCGGTGCAGGAGACCCCGCACGGGGTGCGCGTCCTTCTCGGCGACGTGCGGGGCAAGGGCCTGGCCGCCGTGGGCACGGTCGTGATCCTTCTCGGAGCCTTCCGGGAGGCCGCCGAGCAGGAGCCCACCCTCGAAGGGGTCGCCGACCGGCTGGACCGGGCGCTGCTGCGGGAGAGACGGCCCCGAGGGGGAGAGGAGGACCTGGAGGGGTTCACGACCGCGCTGCTCGCCGAGTTCACGGCGGGCGGCGAGAGGACCCTGCGGGTGCTCAACAGGGGCCATCCGGCCCCGCTGTTGCTTCAGGACGGCAGGCCCCGCTTCCTCGATCCGAGTGAGCCGTGCCTGCCGCTGGGCCTGAGCGAACTGGGCAGTTGGAGGGGGCGGGTGCAGGAACTGCCCTTCCCCCCGGGGCTGCAGATCCTCTTCTACACGGACGGCCTGACCGAGGCGCGCAACCGGTCCGGGACGTTCTTCGACCCCGGAACGCGGCTCGCGGGATGCGTCTTCGACGACCCGGCGGAGCTGCTGGACCGCGTCCTCGCGGACGTCCGTGCCCACGCCGGCGGTCGCGTGAAGGACGACATGGCCCTGATGGCAGTGCAGCGGGACAGGTCCCCGGACTGACGGGCTCTCAACTCTCCCTTCTCCCCCTCACTCCCCTCACGCACCGCGCACACGTGCACCGGCCCGGTGACCGCGTGTCCCGATTCGCCGCACCTGTCCTCGCGGCTCTGTCATGCGAGTGCAAATTCCACTGGAACCGCTTGGAATCCGAGCCGGGGCTCCATTAACGTTCGGTAACGCAGCGCGGTCGTCACTGCCGTCACGAGAGACGGCACCGTGCACCGTCGCCGAATCCTGAAAGTGCACCACCCCGAGCCACAACTCGATACAGATGCACCGAAAGGAACCGGGGAACCACCCCCTGCCGGCTCGCACGGCGGGGATGGGGTGAATCGACAAGTTCCGTCCATGGGCGGGCAGTTCGTAGGAGACCTTCCTGCTCCGAACCCGTCAGCTAACCCGGTAGGCGAGAAGGAAGGAAAGGAGAACGCCCCCGTGGCGTCCAACAGGCATGCCCCCGAGGGCACCTATGCCCCGTACGGCGGCGACTACGAGTCCCATACGTACGAGGTCTTCGGTCCCTACAGCTCGTACCCCCAGTACGGCACCTACGGTCGGTCGGACTCGCAGGGCTCGCTGCTGACGGAGACGTACGAGACGGGCTCCGCCACCGGCGACTCCGAGCCACAGCCCTACCTCTGGCACGGCGGCGACGACGCCCCGGAACGCTACGAAGGCTGGAACCCCACCGAGGAGACCGTCCGCCCCGTACGCGGGCGGCACAAGGTCGTCAAGCAGCGCGGCGGCAGCATGGCCCGCAGCAGCGCGGTCCTCGGCGTCGGCATGATCGCGGCGGTCGGCGCGGGCGGCATGGCCACCGCGCAGGAGAAGCCCTCCGCCATTTCGATGCCGGACGTCTCCGCCGCCGAGGACCTGCCGGGAGTCAGCCTCCTCGCGGGCGGCGACTCCGAGGAGATCGCGGGCCAGCCGCTCACGCAGGGCGCGCTCACCGCGGACGACGCGGCCGCCGGCCGTACGGACGCGGGCGAGGCGCTGCGCTCCCGCATCCTCGCCCAGGCCCAGGACGCCCAGTCCCAGGCCGACGCCGACGCACGCGACGCCGCCGCCAAGGAGGCGGCCGACGCGGCGGAGGCCAAGGCCGCCAAGGCGCTCGCCGCCGACCGAAAGGCAGAGGCCGAGAAGCGCAAGAAGGCGGAGGAGGCCCGGCTGGCCAAGCTCGCCAAGAGCTTCTCGCTTCCCGTCGCGGGCGCCCAACTCACCTCCACCTTCGGCGAGTCGGGCAGCCTGTGGTCGAACGACCACACCGGCCAGGACTTCGCAGCGGCCTCCGGCACGCCCATCAAGGCCGTCGCCTCCGGAACCGTCAAGGAAGCGGGCTGGGCCGGATCGTACGGCTACCGCACCATCCTCGAACTCAACGACGGCACCGAGGTGTGGTTCGCCCACCAGTCGTCCATGAACGTCACCGCCGGCGAGAAGGTCGGCGCGGGCGAGGTCATCGGCCGCGTCGGCGCCACCGGCAACGTCACCGGCGCACACCTGCACATGGAGGTCCGCCCGGGCGGCGGCTCACCGATCGACCCGATGGCGTGGCTGCGGGGCAAGGGCCTGAGCATCTGAGGGCCGGGGGCGGCGTCACGTCCGTCCCCTGTCCCGGCTCACTTCTGCGCCTCCTCACTGGTACGGCCCACGGGCCGGACCCGTCCAGCCGGTCCGGCCCGTGGCACCGGCCACTCGCCGCACCCGGCCGCGCTGCGGGGCCAGCGGCCGGCGGCCGGCCCCGCAGCATCCGCGGCACATCGAGATCCCGCGAAGACTCTTCGCGCCGCCGCCGCCTCGCACCGTCGAGGTGCGCTGGACCACGCACGACTCGCCCATGCCCCTCGGCACGGAGATGGAGGGGACGGGGCGGCGGCGGACGGGGGCCCACGGCCCCGCACATGCCCCGGCGGCCCTGGTGGACCACCCCCCGACATCAGGGCCGCCGGTCCTCTTCCCGCGCCCTGCCCGGCCCGCTCAGCCGGCGGGTGCGCCGAACCACTTGGGCAGATGGCCGAGCAGATCCTGCTGGTCCTCGCCGGCCCACGCCACGTGGCCGTCCGGCCGCAGCAGCACGGCGGGCACGTCCAGTTCGCGGGTGCCGGTGCCGGTGCCGGCATCGGCACCGGCGGCGGTGTCTCGGTCGGCAAAGGTGTCGACGACGTGGTCGACCCGGTCGCCCCAGCCCGCCACGGACAGCGTGCCGGTCCGGTCGAGCAGCAGCCCCCGCCCGCCGCGCATCAGCTCGTAGAGTCGCCCCCGCTTCAGCTCTACGTCCCGCATCCGCCTGCCGAGCAGTTCGTGGCCCTCGCCGAAGTCGTAGTGGACGCTGATCGCGGTGACCTTTTCGATCAGGTACCGGTTGACCTCCTCGAAGTCCGCCAGTTCCGACACCAGCCGGCGAGCCGCCCGGGCGCCCGGCTCGGTGGACATCAGCTCCATCTGTGCGCGGGTGTTGTCCAGTACGTCGGCGGCCACCGGGTGCCGTTCGGTGTGGTAGCTGTCCAGCAGCCCCTCCGGCGCCCAGCCGCCGACCTCGGCGGCCAGTTTCCATCCGAGGTTGAACGCGTCCTGGATACCGAGGTTGAGGCCCTGTCCGCCGGTGGGCGGGTGGATGTGCGCCGCGTCGCCGGCCAGCAGCACGCGGCCGGTCCGGTAGCGCTCGGCAAGCCGGGTGGCGTCGCCGAAGCGGGAGAGCCGGCGTGGTGAGTGCACGCCGAAGTCGGTCCCGGCGACGGCCCGCAGCCGCCGCTTGAACTCCTCGAGAGTCGGCGGGACCGTGCGGTCCTCGGTCACCCCCTCGCCGGGCACGACGACGCGGTGCACCCCGTCGTCCCCGAAAGGCCCGACGCCGAACCGGAGTTCGGTCTTGCGGACCTCGGCCACCACGGCGGCCACCTTCTCCGTATCCTCGGTCACCTCCATCTCGCCCAGCAGCGTCTCGACACGGGAGGGCTCGCCGGGGAAGCCGACGCCGACCAGTCCGCGCACCGTGCTGCGGCCGCCGTCGCAGCCGACGAGGTAACGCGCGCGCAGCAGCGTGCGTCCGTCCTCGGTGGCCAGTTCGGCGGACACCCCCTCCTCGTCCTGGCTCAGTCCGACCAGTGCGCAGCCGCGCCGGATCTCGGCGCCCAGCTCGGTGGCACGCTCGGCCAGCAGGCGGTCGGTGACGGGCTGCGGAATGCCGAGGACGTATCCGTGTTCGGTGTCCAGCCCCTGGGGTGACGGCTTGCTGATGGCGGCGAAGAAGCCGCCGACCGGGTACTTCGTGCCCTCCGCGAGGAACCGCTCCAGCAGACCGCGCTGGTCCATCACCTCGATGCTGCGCACGTGCAGACCCAGCGAGCGGACGAACGTGACCGGCTCCTTCTCCCTCTCCACCACGACCACCCGCAGACCGTGCAGCCGCAGTTCGGCGGCCAGCATCATGCCGGTCGGTCCACCGCCGACAATGATCACGTCATTCATGAAACCCCCACTCCAAGAGCCTGATTCCCGGCCCGGCTGCTCAGCCCGGCCGGCGGCGAGTCCGCCCGCACCGTGGCGTCATACGTCGACAAAAGCACACGGACTTCGCGAATCAGTGATTTCCGCAGGTTGCGGCCTCGGCCGACGATTCTGCGGCACGACCCGGGTCTTGCCGCAAGGCCCCCCGTGCGCTATACGTTGAGAGTGGCAAGGAGCGGGCGTGCTCCTTGCTTTTTTGCGTCCGGCCCCGTCATCCGGCGCTGTCGTCAGGCGCTGTGTCGTGCGGCTCCGTGCCGCCCGGCCCTTCGCCGCCGGGCGTTCCGCGGTCCGCTGTGGAGTACCGTCGGCGTGAAGATCCGCCCGGGTGCCCGGACGACGCCGCGAGACGTGGTCATCGCCCTCTCCGACGCCCGCCGGCAGGCCGCCGTTTCCCCGGAGCAACCGACGGGGAAGGGCTGCCACTTCGGACGTATCACCGGCACGGCAAGAGGAGAGCAGGGCCCATGAGCGCGCGTTTCGAGGAACTCGACTGGCGGCCCACGCCGATGGGCGAGATCAGTCTGCGGCGGCGCAGGGACCCCTCGACGGGCGCGGACGTCCACGAGGTCAAGCTCGGCGACGAGTTCCTCATGTCCAGCCTCTTCACCGCCGGGGAGATCGCACTGGCCCGACTCGGCCTGGCCGGGCTGCCGGAGACGGATCTGGACGTCGTCGTCGGCGGTCTCGGTCTCGGCCACACCGCGGGGGCCGTGCTGGACGATCCACGCGTACGGTCGCTGACCGTCGTCGAGGCCCTCGGTGAGGTGATCGACTGGCATCAGCGTCAACTGGTGCCGCTGGGGGCCCGGTTGGCCGGCGATCCGCGCTGCCGGCTGGTCGCCGGGGACTTCTTCGCGAAGGCGCTCGGCTCCGGCCCGGGCGGTCTCGACCCGGACGTCCCGGGGCGCCGTTTCCACGCCGTCCTGCTGGACATCGACCACTCGCCCGCCCATGTGCTGCACGAGGGCCACGCGAGCTTCTACCGTCCTGCGGGCCTGCGTGCCCTGGCCGAACAGCTCCACCCCGGCGGTGTGTTCGCCCTGTGGTCGGACGACCCGCCGGAGGAGGGCTTCAACTCCGCGCTGGCGGAGGTCTTCGCCGAGTCCGACGCGCACGTCGTCACCTTCGACAACCCCCTGCACGGCGGCACTTCGGCCAACACCGTCTACGTCGCCCGTACGGCGGGGGCGTGAGGCCGCCGGCCGGGGAGCTGCTGCCGGGAGCTGCCTGCCGGGGGACTCCTGCCGTGTCGCCGCGTCACGCGTAGGTGTCCTCGACGGCGGCGAGCACGCGGTCCCGGGCGTTCCCACCCCGGCGCCGAGCACGTCGCCGAAGGTAGGTTCCCGAGCGGAAACCCGCATCCGGCGAGCGAAACACCCGATTGGTCAGATCACTCATGGCGTACGTACTCATCTTCTGCTGCTTCATGGTCCTCGGTGCCGTCAGCGCGCTGGCGGCGAGAACCGGGTACAGCGGAGATGTCTGCCGCCGGTCCGCCGGGTACGAGGTGCCCGACGCCGTGCAGCGGGACCCGGCACTGAGGCAGCGGGCGAACCGGCTGGTCGCCTTCTGGTGCACGGGGGCGGCAGTGCTCAGCCTCGCACCGCTGGTGCCGGCCGGACTGGTCATCATGAGCGACGGCGGCCGGTCCGTGAGCACCCCGGGGCTGCTGGCGTTCGCCGGCTACGCGTTCGCCGTGGTCGTGGTGTGCCGCTACCCGTTCGAGAAGATCAAGCACCTGGCGTCCTGAGCGGAGGACGGTGACGCAGGCAGGGACCAACACGTCAGTGCTGCGGGGACGATCGCCCCTCCGTGACCGGTGACGGTGACTGTGCCCCGGCCCGTTCTCCCGGCTTCGGGGAGCGGACCGCACTCGTGGCACTCCTCCCCGGTTCGGGGAACTCCCATCGCGGGCCGGTGATTTCGTCCCACGCCCATACGAACTGGCGCTCCTGCTCGACCGTCATGCCGAAGTCGTACAGCTCCGGGCCGCCCATCGCCGTCCACGTGTCCCACTCCCTCTCCAGCAGGTCCGCCAGCCGCAGCGGGCCGCCCTGGTGTGCCACCGTCCGGCCGTCGGGCAGTGCGGAGAGGACGGCCCATGACGAAGTGCCGTCGTGCAGCCACGCGTTGACCCCGTCCTCGTCCACCGCCGTACGCACGCGCAGCTCCGGCAGGGCGACGCGTAGCGCGAACCGCAGGTGCCAGTCCTCCTGGAGCGGACGCAGATCCCGCCGGACCTCGCGCTCGTCCTCGGCCGGGCCCGTGCCCCGTACGTCCTCGAAGGCGGCGCCCGGGGCGGTGCCGTGAGCGGGCATGAACTGGGCGAGCCCCCGCATCCGCCCGGACGCGGACGAGCCGTCCCCGGCGACGGTGAGCGCGACATGCCCCAACCACCCCCAGGGCGTGACGATCCGGCCGCCCGGACGGCACTGGGCCACCCACAGCCACGGCACCCGGTCCACCGCATACGTTGAGATCACCCTGTCGTACGGCGCCCCCGGCGGCCATCCCTCTCCGCCGTCACCCGTCTCGACGAGGACGCGGACGTCAGCTGACGTGAGCCGCGACCGGGCCTGCTCCGCCAGCCACGGGTCCACCTCGACGCTGGTGACCTGCCCGGCGCCGGAGCCGCTGCCCGCCTCGGAGCCGCCGCCGGCACAGGCGCGGTAGGCGAGCAGGGCCGCGTTCCACCCCGTCCCGGCGCCCAACTCCAGGACGCGGTGGCCTGGTTGGACGCCCAGCGCGTCGAGCATGTCCGCCACGACGGCCTGGCAGGACAGACTGGACGAGGCCGCTCCCGCAGCCGAGACCCGCGTGACGGCCGCGTCGTACGGGCCGCCGTAGACGAGCCCCGCCCACCGCTCCTCGTCGGAGTCCCGGTCCACCGGCACGTACGTCCGGCCGTCCCACTGCCACAGCCGCTCCGGCGCGAACTCATGCCTCGGCAGGGCCTCGACGGCACCGCGCACCCACGGTGAGCCGGCGGGCCACACCCCCCGCCGGTCCATGGACTCCGCCAACTCCCGCCGCTGCCCGCCGAAGACCGACACGGGAGTCCTACTTCTCTTTCTTGCGCTTGCCCGAACCGGGCTCGGGCGTGGGCACCTGCCCGTCCGAGTTTCCCGGCGGGGGCTTGCCCTGCGACGGCTCCGGCGGCGGCTTCTCGTGCTTGGCCATGCCGACTCCTCCGATGGTCGGTCGGACGAATTCCACATTCCCCGACCATGCTGGAGGGCACGGACACAGTCCGGTAGAGGCGCGCGGGCGCGGGGGAGGGCATGCCGGGCACGAAGGGCGCACGCGATGGGGCGTACGCGCCCTGACCAGCGGCGGAAGCCCTGGTTCGTCAGCGCCGGGGCTGCCCGTAGGCGTGCGTGACGCCGATCCGGACCACCTGCCGCTTGTCGGCGACCATCGCGGCGCGGTACTCGTCCCAGTCCGGATGCTCGCCGCCGCTGACAGCGCGGTAGACGTCGATCAGCTCCTCGACGGTGTCGTCGTACGGATCGGCCGCGACGGGCGTCAACTCGGCGTCACCTTCGGCAACGGTCCAGGCCCAGCCGTCCTCGCTGGTGACATGGAAGCTCGCGCGCGGATCACGGGCGAGATTGCGCGACTTGGCGCGGTCGGCGGTCACCGAGACCCGGATGAGGCGGCGGGCGGAGTCGTACGTGTAGTTGACGTTCGACAACTGCGGCCGTCCGTCCCGCTTCAGGGTCACCAGCACACCCAGCTTGTGCTCCGCGAGCAGCGCGAGCAGATCCTCATCCACCGGTCCTCAGTCCTCTCCGCTCAGAAGTGCCCGCCCTTGACGGCGGCCACGAACGCGCCCCAGCCGTCCGCCGGAAAGACCAGCACGGAGCGGCAGTTGCCGCTCTGCTTGCTGTCCCGTACGGGTACGACGCCGGGGGTGCCAGGGGCGACCTCGACGCAGTCGCCACCACTGCCATTGCTGTAACTGCTTTTACGCCAAACGGCATTGCTGTCCAGGTTGGCAATCTTGCTGGTCATCTCTGAAGTCCCCTGCCGCTGACTCGATCATCGTCAGGGACGCCTTTGGTGGCAGTGCGGCGGCCCTGAGCAGATCGTAGGACCTGCCGTACTGCTTCACGAGCGTTGGCTCATCGATGAGTTCTCCACTGTGAAGACCTTCCGTATACATCACAGGTGGCGAGCCGGGGAACGTCATGAACTTGCTCATGCCCATCATGAAAGGGAACGCCCCCGCGTTCACCGGAACCACCTGCGTAACGATGCGGCACTGCTGGGTGAGTTCGATGATGTGCTCCAACTGCTCGGCCATCGTGCTGGAGCTGCCGACAGGCTGGAGCAAGACGAGTTCGTGTAGCACAACCCAGATCTCAGCTGGACGAGGAGCCCCGAAGAGCCGGGCGCGGCTGAGCCGGGCGTCCACCTTCGCCTGAACGTCGTCGTAGGGCTCCAGGGGGTGCGTAGCCCGGATGACAGACCGAGCATAGGCTTCGGTCTGCAAAAGGCCCGGGACCAGCCCGGGAGCCCACTCCTCCACAGTGAGGGCTCCCTTCTCCATCTCTGCCACGTCTGCGAAGTACTCGGCATGCCCGCCCCGGCGCGCTTTGCGGGCGTCCTCGCAACGTCGCTCGAAGAATCCATCAGTGCTCAGTAGCTGATCGGCGTGGCGGGCGAGATCGACGGGCATTCGACGGTCACCCATCTCGATCTGGCTCAGGAAGGCGACGCTGTAGAAGCAGCCCTCCGCCAGCTCCTGGAGCGTGAGCCCGGCGTCCTCCCGCTTCCAGCGCAACTCGGCACCGTAGAAGGCGGGGACACTCGCCGCCGCGTCGACGTCCTTGCGTGGTGGCATGACTGATGACCTCCGATTCAGCACGGTTCGCTGCTGAACATGAACTTCTGTCACACTACGCTTCGTGCCTCCACTCTGTGAGCAAGATGTCACACAGAGCACGGAAGGCAGGACGCCATGACCACCCCGGACCCACCCCCGGAACCCAGCCCTTCACAGGTTCGGGACGCCATACAGGCGTGCGCTGAGGAGCTGCGCGCAGCACTGGCCGACCACGGCCTCAAACTCCCGTCACTCGGCGTCGACTTGACCACGTACGCGAGCGAGGAGCCATACCCGCTCGTCTCCCTCGGCAACTGCCGCCTGGACACGGCCCACAGGCTGGCCGCGCTGCTCCGGTCCGTCCGGGACGAGGAGCCCGCGCGATGACCGGCGGCGAAGACACCCCTCCTGTTGCCGAGTTGGAGCGCCGGGACCTGGTGCGTCGCTGCTGCGTCACGCTGACGATCCCGTTTCTCGCCGAACCGGAAGCCCTCTCCCCCGTACGCCGCCGCATCGCCGCCTACTTCGAGCTGTGGGACCTGCCCGAACTCACCGACACGGCCCAGCTCTGCGTCAGCGAACTGCTGACGAACGCGATCCTCCACGTCGGCGAGGGCACCCCGGTCACCCTGCACGCCTCGATGGCCGGCCCGCACCCCCGCCTCTCCCTCACGGACCCCGACCCCCGTCCGCTCCCACCTCCGCGCCCGGTCCCTGAGAACTCCGAGACGGGCCGCGGCCTCGCACTCCTGGACGCCCTGACCCACCACTGGGGCGTCGACCACCACACCACCGGCAAGACCATCTGGTGCGAGCTGGATGCTGTGCTCAGGAACGGTTCGCGTTCGTGATTTCCGTGCGGAGAGCAGCAGGAGTGCGCCAGGACTCGCCAAGGCGGTTGCGGTGGCACATTCGGTGGCAGTTGGCGCAGAGAAAGGCAAGATCATCAAGCTGTGTTTCACGAATGCCGCCTACGTGCAGCGGTGTGACGTGGTGGACCTCGATATACCCCTTTCCGAGCGCGCCGTAGAAGTCGAAGCAGAACTCGCACACTTCGCAGAGGAGCGGCTGACCCAGCCTCTCCGCCTGCCTGATCTTGCGTTGCCGCAACCGGGGACTGCGTTCCCGCGCGATGGTCCACCGAGTGAGGAGCCGCCCCTCCCGGCAGGTCGTTCCGTCCTCCTCAGCCTCATCCGGCTGCTGAGGAATCCGGTACAGCTCGCCGGAGCCAACACCCGCCATGATGGCGTCGGCTGCCTCAAGCATCGCAGCAGGATGCTCCGTGAAGGCTGATATGACCACTGTGTCGAGCTTGCTGCACCGTGTCGCTTTGCCCTGATACGTGGGGTGGTTGGAGGCAAGATCTGAGGTCTTGCGGCTCACGCTGCCGCGGGAGCGGAACTTCTCGAAGTTGCGGGCCGTAGCGTCGTGCAAAGGGAGCGAGCGCAAGAGATCTGACAGCTCCCGTACCTCTCGATCGTTCTCACGCAGCTCCCGCCAGTCGTTGCGCACAACCAAGGCACAGGCCAACAGTAGTTCGTCCCAGATCCACGGAGGGCTATTCATGCTTGACACCGTAGAGGTGTACCGACGTTGCGCGGCCCGGCAGTAGCAGGCGGCGCTCGCCGCTCACCGGTCGCAGCTTCTTGGGTGTGGCACGTCCGCCATAGTCATGTGGACGCTGGCGTGTCTCTCGTGCCGGTCTCGGAGCCGCCGCGTCGGCAGTCCTCAGCGGTAGCGGACGACGCGGAAGCTGTTGGCCGCCACCGGGTTGAGGTCACTCACCGGGTTGGCGGAGCCGTCGAGGATTCCGGCGCCGTCTCCGGCGTGGAAGCCGGTGAGGAGGTATCCGACGGACTCGCGCCCGCGGGTGTCCCAGCGCCGTACCCACACCAGAGCGCGCGCGCCGACGGGCATGGCGCGTAGTTCGTCGAACACGGCGTTCCACTCGGCGACTTCGGAGACGGAGATGGTCGAGCCCAGCTCCTTGAGTGTCGGCGGCAGCCAGGCTGCCGCCGGGCCGGGTTCCGGTGGCAGGGGGAGGACACCGTCGCCAGGTTCGCGGCCGCGGTTCCAGGCGTCGAGCCAGTGCCAGGGATAGGCGTTGGAGAGGTGGAACGGTTCGGAACCCGGCGCCTTGGGCACGACGACTGCCGCGTCCAGCATCGCCTGTGTCCAGTCGCCGTTGTGGACGTATGTCTCCGTGTTGCATGCGAACAGCCAGCCCCGGTCCAACTCGTCTGCGGGCACGGGATCTACGAGAACGACAGGCTGCTCGTACGTTCGCCGCAGCCACGTCTCCGCCTTGACGACAGCAGCGGTGAAGTCGCCCGCCTCCGCCTTCCAGGGGGCCGATGTGGCCTGTGCGGCGGGCTGTTGGCCGCTCGTCGGCTTGGTACGGGCGAGGGTCAGGCTGCGTACGCCTTCCGGGTCCAAGCGTGCGAGTCCGCCGGTCATCCCGTCGAGGAAGACGGCTTGGCCGTCCTCGTCAAGGTGCACGTGGACGAGATGTCCGCTCGTCTCCACACCTGCGGTCTCACGGCGCACCCACACCGGACCCTGGGTGCCCGGACCGGTGTGCTGCAACGCGCCGATCACCTCGTCCCAACTCGCGCAGTCCACCTGCTCCGCCTGCGGGAAGTACCGCCGCATCAGCAGTTGCCACCAGCCGGGTGCCTCGTGGGCTGGCGACCACGGCAGTGGCTGGGACGGCGCGCCGTTGAAGGAGGAGTGGACCGCGACGACGCAGCCCCGGGAGTTGAGCTTGCGTGCCTGAGCCTCCGGCGTACGAGGAGAGGGTGCCCGGCCGAAGGCCGCCACATCCCCGTGAGGGTCGTCGGCTGCCGGGTGGAAGGGCGGCATGCTGTCGTCCTTCGGTACGACAACGGAGGCCGCCAGCATGGGAGTTGACGGGTAGCTGGGCTGCGGCTTCGTGCGGCAGCCGAAGAGCCAGGTCGCCGCATCCTCTGCCACCGGGTCCGGAGGGGACAGTTCGACGAGGCCGCGGTAGGTGTCGTTCAGCCAGGTGAGTGCCTGCTGCCGGGGGTCGACCATGTTGCGTCAGGCTCCGGTGGGGGATTCGTTCGCGGTGAGGTGTTCGTAGAATTCCGCTGTGGTCATGTTGGTCGGCGGGAAATAGGGAACTTCTCCGCTCTTGGGAACAATGACCACGCGTGTGAAGGGTGCCTTTGCGAACTCTCCGGTGTCGATGTGCTCCTGAGAATCGAATTTGACCGTGTAGGCCCATGGGTACTCTTCTGTGGCCTCGGTCTCCAGGACGATCGTCATCGAAGTGTCCGAGTAAATGCGGTCAAGGAACTTCTGCGCCGCTTGGTGGGCTTCATCCTGCGAGAGTGACATCGTGGTTCAAAACTTTCCGACTTGAAGGGTGAGCGGCTTCTATCGGTACGGAATATGTCCGATGCTGGTCACGTCACGTTCGAGCTTGGCCAGCGTTCCGGACTGACCGTCCAGGAAGACTACACCATGGTCTGTTTTCACTGCATTGAACACGTGCGCGGTATTGTTCGGGCGGGATACATAGACAACGCTTCGTGCGTCGTCGCCTCTTGAGTTGAGATCCTTGATCAAGTCGTCGTAGCTTTTAACCATGTCGTAATGGCCGACAGCCCTGTTCTTGAGGCCCAGAGCCTCTGGAGGAAGGTGGTCCGGCCTGGGCTTCGGCGCTGCGGAGACTTCGTGTCCGTCCAGTCGTTTGTCGACGGTGACGACATTGTGAGTGCAGTTATCTGTGTAACCTGGGCGTCCTGTGTTATTGACGTCCCGTAGCCACGGATATTGATCGTCGAGGAATTCCTGAGCCTTCTGCGGCGACACCGAATCGGCGTGAACCGCCTTTTCCTTGACGTCCTTCGTGGCCTGGGCGAGGTCGTTCCAGTTCTTGGGAGCGTCCGGCCCGTGCCGTGCCGCGTTCCGGGCGGCGCTCTCCGCCCCGGCTTCCGTACCCTCACGTGCGGCGACGCGGACGCCCGTACGGAGCGAGCCGGCGCCCTTGGTGCCGATGAGTTCGGGGATGAGCCGGCCGATGGCCTCGCTCGGGTCCTTCTTGAAGCTCTCGTAGAGGGCCTGCGGGATGCGTTCAGGGTGTGCCGCCGTCGAAACCAGCCCCGCCAGCGTCATGTTGACGTTCTGGCCGTACTGCGCGGGGTGGGTCAGGTTGTAGGGGTCCGTGGGGTTGAGCCCCCGTGCGAAGTTGAGGACACCCGCGCCCCCCTTGACCACGCCGCCGATGACGTGGTTGAGCTCGACCGCTGCGGCGCCGTGGGCGTCCATGACTGTGGATGTGGCACGGTCCAGCGGGGGCGGTTCCGACGGGGCGTGCGCGAGAGCTGCTTTCACGGTTCTCTCCGCCGTCTCCGCGGCGCTGTTGCGCTGACGGCGTGCCTCGTTCAGGATCTCGTGGGCCCGCTCGCGGTGCGCGTCACCGGGGTCCTTGTCCGGCGGGTCGTCGGCCTTCTCCGCCTTCTCGGAGGCGTCCTGGCCCTTCCTGTACGTGTCGATGGCGTCCTGGGCCTGCTGCTGCGCCCACTTGACGGTGTCGGCATACGAATCCAGCGCCATGGCGGCCTTCTCGCAGGCGTCCGCGGCGCGCAACCATTTCGTGGGATGCATGGCGAACTTGTCGCGGAAGGCGTTCGCCGCCTCGCCCTTCCAGTGCGAGGAGTCCAGTTTGCGCATGCCTCGCCCGACCCGCTCGAACGCGCCCTGGAAGTCCCGCAGATGCTTCGCCGTCGAGGTGATGTCCGCAGGGGAGCCGTGGACCAGTTCGTTGGCTTCCTCGGTCTGACCGAGCTGCTGCTCGTCCACCTTCGCGCCGAGTGACGAGGCGGTCTCGTCGCCCCAGTCCTCGACACGGTCCGCGGCGCCTTCGAAGCCCAGGGACTCCAGCCCGTCACCGGTCCAGCCGGTGCTGATGTCGATGCCCCTGCCGAGGACCTCCTTGCCGTCCTCGACAGTTTCCTCGGCGACGGACAAGCCTTCGTTCACGAGGTTCTTGCCGCTCTCGACGACGTCCCCGAATGAGTCGGTGATGCCCATCAGCGTTCACCTTCGCCCTGCTGCCGGGCCTGGGCTTCTTGTTCCTCCGGGGAAGGGCCCAGCGTCTGGCGCATTCCCGCGTCCACCTCATCGCGCAGGCCCGCTGCGTCGATTCCGTGATTGATGCCTTGCAGGGCAGGCGACCCGCTTGCGTCGCTCACGTCCCAGGCGGTGTTCTTCCACGCCTGCACGCTGTTGTCCTGGGCCTCCTGGAAGGACTTCGCGCTGAAGTCCGCGTCGCGGATGTGCGTGTAGGGGTTGCTGGAGGTCACCTCACCCCAGGACTTTTCGGTGATCTCTTCCTCGGTGGCGTACGGATTACCCATCGCCGAGTTCGTGAGCACCTTGAACGCGCCCTGGATGTACTGGTCCTGCTCGTGCAGCGCACCTGCTGAGAGCCCCACCTTCTGGGCGAAGGAGTTGCCTTCCTGGACGAGCGTGCGTACGCCCCATTCCCATCGTTCGCAGAAGGACTCGAACGTGGAGGTCAGACCTGAATGCCCCAACTGCACCCCGGTCAGCGTCAGATCGGAGAAGCCACGGCCCATGCTTGCCTCACCGACGAGGCCGAGTTCCTTCAGTTCGGCAAGAGTGTCCGTGATGCCCTTGGTGATCAGCTTCAGTGCTTCCTCGGGCGCGACGAGGTCCGCGTCGCCACCACTCATGTGCCGTCCCTGTTCACCGTGTATGCCTCCACCGTCGCCTTGTCCGGGACGATCCCGGTCACGGGCGGCAGCACTTGCCCGTCGTCGCTGCCGGCATCCAGCGCCACCCCACAGGGCTGTCCCACGGCGGGGACGATGGCGTCGAGCAGCCGCCACCCCAGCACTTTCCGGTAGTCCCAGGCTTGCGTGCTTTCGTCCAGGCCCGCGGAGGGCCGGTGAACGTCCAGCTCGCGGCGGGTGAGCGCGAAGCGGGCCAGGGCCTCCTCGTCGGAGAAGGCCAGAATCCAGAGGATTCCGCCCAGTTCGGCGGTCCACAGGCTGCCCTTGTCGTCGAGCGGTACCAGGACAGCCGTGTGCCGGAATCCGTCGAGGAAGTCCAGGAACTCCTGCCGTGCGGCGGCGGCGTCTTCTCTCGCCTGTTGCTCGGCGGCCACCAAGTCAGCCAGCTGCAAAACCGCCCCCACCCTCGCTGCACATCCCAACCGACGGGCCGCATGGTGGCAGTTGGGTGCTGCCTCCATCAAGCGATACACGGTGAACGTGGTCGGTGCCGACGGAGGGGAACATGTGACGGTCTGCGGCGCATTCCCGGTCCACGTACGGGTGGCGACAGCTTGACGGACCCGCGGAGGCCCGCGGGTCCGGGGGGAGCGGCCTGACTCCCCGGGCCCGCGGGCCGGTTCAGCGGGCAGAGCAGGCCGCCGCCGGCGAAGGGCCTGCCGGGCACGGGCGGTGGAAACCCCGCGCTGTGGCGCTTCTTCGCCGCGGTGCCGCGTCCTGGCGTCCTCTGCGCGTCCCTTCCCCGGGGCGCTGCCGCCAACTGCCGCATCATCACCGTGTATTGGGACATGCGGGTAAGCGCGAAGGTTGTACCGGTTCCTTCTTGCGATCGGTCCTGGTCCGTGCTCCGGCCGGAGGGCCTCGCTAGCGGACGGGGAAGTGCTGGGGCCCGTACGGGGAGGGCTGCGGAGGTGGCGGCCCGCCCCAGGGCCCGGTGGGCCGGGGCGGGTTGAGGCTGTGCGCGGCGGAGGCTGTCGCGGGTCCGGCGACGGCGCGGCGGTGCCAGATGTGGTGGAGGAGTTCCTGTTCGCGTGCGTGGAAGTCGGGGGCCGGGGTGCCGTGCAGGGCGCGGGCGCGCAGCAGTGCGAGGGACGTGGCGAAGTGCTGGTACTCGGCGACGGTGCGTGCGGCGGTGGGCCCGTGCGTACGGCGGGCCAGCGAACGGGCGAGTGAGCGGGCGCGCATGGAGGCCAGGGCCCACGGTTCGGACGGTTCGAGCCAGCCGGCCGCCGCGTACGCGGGCAGGGTGTCGCGGACGGTGTGCAGTTCCTGCCGCCGTGACCAGATCGCCAGCCAGGTCAGGGCGGCGAAGACGGGGATCATGAAGAGGGCGTAGACCGCGAGGAACGTCAGGTCCGGCAGTGAGGCGGAACCGTTCCATATGGCGTGCAGCAGCACCGCCGTCAGCAGTCCGAGCGCGGGGAGCAGGCCGCGCAGGGCGCGCCGCATGCCGGGCATGGCGGCGACGATGCCGAGGGCGATGCCGATGAACGCGGTGAAGAGGGGGTGCGCGAAGGGGGCCAGGACGATGCGGATGAAGAACGTCATGGCCGTCACGGACTCGTACAGGGCGTTCGGGGCGACGAGTTGGTCCTCGCCGAAGGCGGTGCCCAGGTAGAGGACGTTCTCGGTGAAGGCGAAGCCGGTGGCGGTGATGCCCGCGAGGGCGATGCCGGAGATGACTCCGTCGAAGTCACGCCGGCGGAAGAGGAAGAGCAGCAGTACGGCCGCGCCCTTCGCGGTCTCCTCGACGATCGGGGCGACGACGGTGGCGCCCAGGACGTCGGCGTGGCCGGGGGATTCGGCGACGGAGGTGGAGAGCCAGTTGGTGGCGAGGCTGTTGGTGAGGAGGGCGACGAGGGTGGCGGCGCACGCGCCCCAGGCGAAGGCGAAGAAGTGGTTGCGCCAGGGCGTCGGCTCCACTCCGTCGATCCAGCGGAATGCGGCGATCAGCAGTGGTACGGGCAGTACGGCGAGGCCGAGGCCGACGAAGAGGCCGGCGGTGCCGGTCTGCTGGCGTACGAGGCCGAGGATGACCAGGCCGCAGAGCGCGAGCACGGTGACCAGGGTCAGGGCGCGGAGCGTACGGCGGTGCCGGTGCCACCAGGACGGCGTCGCGGGCGGCCGGTAGCGCCAGTCCGCCGGGGAGGCGGGCATCGCGGGGAACTGGGGCTGCTGGGCATAGGCGGGCACCGGGTGGAGCTGCGGGTGCGGCGGGTGCTGGTCGGAAGGGTGGGGCTGAGGGCCCGCACTCGTCGTGTCAGCGCCCGGGGTTGCGGCATTCTGCCCGTTCGCGTAGCGGCGGTCCGCGTAAGTGGGCGCGTCAGGTGCGCCGGAAGCCTCGTCGTCCACCACTCGACAGTAACGACGTGGGCGGCGGCCCGGCGGTGGGTGCTCCGGATTGCCCGAGGATTGGCCGGTGGGGGCTTCACGGGAGGCGCCGGACTGCCGGGAGGGGCGTCCGGAGTTACCGTTGTGGATAGGAATTCATCCATCTGGCCTGATTTGAGGATGAATGTTCTGGTACGGGCAGGCGCGCTGTTCGATACGGCGTTTGTCTGGAAGCGGAGCGATACGCCATTGGGAGTAGGAGGCACTTCATGATCTCCCAGGAGCAGATCCCTGCCGTGGTCGACCACATGATCTACGACGCGGAAGGCAAGAAGATAGGCGAGGCCCGGCACGTCTTCCTCGACGAACGCACGGGTGAGCCGGAGTGGGCCACGGTCCGTACCGGTCTCTTCGGCACGCAGGAGACGTTCGTACCCATCCACGAGGGCCGTGTGGTGGACGACCACCTCGAGGTCCCCGTCGCGAAGACCAAGGTGAAGGACGCCCCCCACATGGACGTCGAGCACGGACGTCTCACCGAACAACAGGAGCGTGAGCTCTACAACTTCTACGGATTCGACTGGAACGACGCCGCTACGCAGGCCGGTCTCGGAGCGTCGGGTGCTTCGAGCAGCGCCTACACCGCGGGGGACACGGACACCGCGGGCACCGAAGCCGAGAGCCCCGAGGATCAGCCGGTTCAGGAGCCGGGCGCGGTGCCCGCGGGAGCGGCGTCGGCAGGGGCGGTGCCGTACGGGCGTGAAGGCGCCCGGAGCGGTCCGCCGACCGGACAGGACGCCATGACGCGCTCGGAGGAGCGCCTGCGTGTGGGCACGGAACGGGTCGAGACAGGACGGGCCCGGCTGGTGAAGTACGTCGTGACGGAGGACGTCGAAGAGGCTGTCCCGGTCCGGCACGAGGAGGTTCGCATCGAACGCGAGCCGATCACGGAGGCCAACAGGCAGGAGGCGATGAACGGTCCGGACATCGCGGAGGACACCTACGAGGTCGTCCTGCACGACGAACGTCCGGTCGTGGAGACCGAGGCGGTGCCGGTGGAGCGTATCCGCCTCGTCACCGAAGAGCACGTCACGCAGGAGACCGTGCGGGGGCAGGTCCGCAAGGAGCGGATCGAGGTCGAGGGGATCGACGACACCTCCGCCGGCTGAACCCGGCGTGACGGGACGACCTCACCGCCGGACCGGGCCGGGGCCCGTGAAGCCGGCCCGGGCCCGGCGGGAGGGCGAAGGAGCGACTGCTGCCGTGGCCGGGGCCAGGGGCCCGGGCCACGGGGCAGTCTGCCGTGCGGCTCGCCCCCGGCTGCGGACGGCGGAAGGGTGCGTTCAGCGACGGCGGAAGAGCAGGTCGCGGACCTTGTGCCCCTTCTCCAGCCCCTGCCCCTCAAAGCGCGTACGCGGCCGGATCGCGGGGCGCGGCGCGAACCCCCCGTCGAGCTGCGTGTTCTCGTACTCCGGGTGTCCGGACAGGACGTCGAGCATCTGCTCCGCGTAGGGCTCCCAGTCCGTCGCACAGTGCACCGTGGCGCCGGAACGCAGAGGGCCCGCCGCCAGGTCGAGGAACTCCGGCTGGATCAGGCGGCGCTTGTGGTGCCGCTTCTTCGGCCACGGGTCCGGGAAGTAGACGCGCAGCCCGGAGAGCGAGCCGGGAGCGAGCATCTCGCGGAGCAGGATGATCGCATCGCCGTTTCCCACACGGACGTTGGACAGACCGCGCTCGTCGGCGAGGCGCAGCAGATTGCCCTGGCCGGGAGTGTGCACGTCCACCGCCAGCAGGTTCGTCCCCGGCTCGGCGGCCGCCATCTGCGCGGTCGCCTCCCCCATTCCGAAGCCGATCTCCAGGACGACGGGGCGGGCTGCCCCGGACCGGCCGGGGTGCTCCTCGCCGGAGAACAGCTCCTCCAGGTCGATACGGCGCAGGCCGTCGATGTCGAAGCCCCAGCGGGGCCACAGGCGGCGCAGCGCCGCGCGCTGCCCGGCGGTGACGCGGCTGCGCCGGGGCTGGAAGCTGCGGATGCGGCGCTCGTGATGCGAACCGGCCGGGTCGGCGGAAGGGCCGGTGCCGTCCGGGAACATGGCGGGTTTCTCAGACACAGTGCTTCCATTTTAAGGGCGTGACGGAGACCGCGAGGGCGTGACCTCAGCGGGCGGTCGCCCCCAGCGACTTCAGCGCCCGCGCCGCCACCTCACGGCCGATCGGCAGCGAGGCCGTCGCCGCGGGGGAGGGGGCGTTGAGCACATGGACGGCGTGCTGCCCCTCGGTGATGAGGAAGTCGTCGACGAGTGTCCCGTCCGCCAGCACGGCCTGTGCGCGTACGCCGGCGGGGGCCGGTATCAGGTCGCTCTCGGTGATCTCCGGCAGCAGTCTTCGCACCGCGGCGGTGAAGGCGCTCTTGGACAGGGAGCGGCGCAACTCCCCCGCCCCGTAACGCCAGTGGCGGCGGGCGATGCGCCATGTGCCGGGGTGGGCCAGCACCGTCCCCACTTCGCGGGGGCGCACCGTGGCCCAGTCGTATCCCTCAAGGGCGAGGGCGGGAACGGCGTTCGGCCCGATGTGGACCTTTCCGTCGACGCCGCGGGTGAGGTGGACGCCGAGGAAGGGGAAGGCGGGGTCGGGAACGGGGTAGACCAGGCCGCGCACCAGGTCCGCACGGGTGTGGTCCAGCTCGAAGTACTCACCGCGGAAGGGGACGATGCGGGCCGCCGGCCGGTCACCGGTCAGCTGCGCGATCCGGTCGCAGTGCAGGCCCGCGCAGTTGACCATGGTGCGGGCGCGTACGACGGAGGTGTGCGCGCCGCCGGGGCTCTGCGTGCTGCCGGGGCCCTGCGCCCGTACCGCCCCGCCGCGCGCGGACGTACCCGCCGCAGGTGCACCCACCCGCACGGCCACACCCCTGCCGGGCCACCGGTCGACGGCCGTGACCGGGGCGCTGTACCGCACCTGGGCGCCGCCGTCCTCGGCGAGACGAGCCAGCCGCGCGGCCACCGCCCCGAAGTCGCAGACACCCGTCGTGCCGACGTCGATGGCGGCCAGGCCCCGTACGTGCGGCTCGCGCTGCGCGATCTGGGCAGGGCCCAACTCCCGCACCGGAATGCCGTGCTGCCTGCCCCGCTGGATCAGTGCGTGCAGCCGCGGCAGCTCCTCGCGCTCCGTGGCGACGATCAGCTTGCCCGTGACCTCGTGCGCGATGCCGTGCTCCGCGCAGAAATCCGTCATCTCCGCCGCTCCACGCACCGCGAAGCGTGCCTTGAGCGAGCCGGGGCGGTAGTAGATCCCGCTGTGGATCACGCCGCTGTTCCGCCCGGTCTGGTGACGGGCGGGCCCTTGCTCCTTCTCCAGGACGATCACGCGCGTGCCCGGCGCCGCGCGCGTGATCGCGTACGCGGTGGACAGGCCGACGATGCCGCCGCCCACGATCAGCACATCGCAGTCGTATCCCGCCGGTGAGCCCGCGCGCCGGGAGCCCTCCGGCGTCGTCCGCGCTGGCATGACCCTCCCCGTGGTGGTGCCGGTCGTGTACGTGGTGCCGGCGGCGCCCGCGGTGACGGCGGCGCCGGCGGAGCTGTCATCGGTGGCGGCGGTGACGGCCTCGGCAGGGACGGCATCAGCGGCGGCGGTGGCATCAAAGGGCACGTGGTCCATCATGAACCGCACCACCGACAATCGGCTGCGACACAGGTCACGAGGCTGCCGGTCACGCGCGTACGACGCCGGGCACGACGGAGCCGTCCCGTCCGCCCGGTCACTACCCCCGGCGGGCTGGCGTCACCCCTCATGCGGGCATCCCGGTACATCGGTCACGCACGGGGGCTCGCGGGACTCGGGTGCGCGCCTCACATGCGCGCCTCAGCTCCGGGACTCACGCACGCCCTCTCGGTACGCGCCTGAAGTACGTGCCTCGCGCACGCCTCTTCACACGCGACGCTCACGCAGGCCGCTCAGGCAAGCCGCTCACGCAGGCCGCTCAGGGCAAGCCGCTCACGCAGGCCGCCCGTCCGCCGCTCACGGACGGACCGGGCCACCCACCGCGGCCTCTCACGCCGGCGCCGCCAGCAGCGGCCTCGCCTGCTCGCGCAGCTCCGCGACCCGCGGCTCGTGCCCGTAGGGCTCCAGCCGGTTCAGGAGGTCACGTACGTACTCGGTGGTGCGCGCCGAGGAGATGCGCCCAGCCACTTCGACGGCTCGCGCACCGGCCGCGCACGCCGCGTCCAGGTTCCCCGACTCCAGCTCCGCCACCGCCGAGACGACCAGCCGCAGCCCGTGCGACCGTACGAACTCCTCCGTCGGCTTCGACAGCGCCTTCTCGGTGAAGCGGCGCACCTGGCGCGGCGCCTTCAGGTCGCGGTAGCACTCGGCGGCGTCCGCGGCGAGACGGTCGTAGGAGTAGAAGTCCAGCCACGAGGGGTCCGCGTCGCCCTCACGGGCGCGTTCCAGCCAGCTCTCCGCCGCGGACAGGGCCGCGCCGCACGCGTGGGAGTCGTTGGCCTTCGCGTGCGCGCGGGCCTCGACGAGACGGAAGAAACTCATGGTGCGGGCCGTCGCCAGGCTGCGGTTGCGTTCGACGGCCGCCTGGGCGAGATCGACGCCCTCGTCGGCGAAGCCCCGGTAGGTGGCCTGCAGCGACATCGACGCCAGCACGTACCCGCCCAGTGGTACGTCGGCCGCGGCGCGGGCGAGCCGCAGCGCCTGGATGTAGTAGCGCTGCGCCGCCTCCTGCTGCCCGGTGTCGAAGGCCATCCACCCGGCGAGGCGGGTGAGTTCGGACGTCGCGCCGAAGAGGGAACGCCCCACCTCGTCGGTGTACGCGCCGAGCAGCAGCGGCGCCGCGTCGACGCGCAGACACTCCGGGACCATCGACGAACGCCAGTCGCCGCCGCCGTACTTGGAGTCCCAGCGGCGCGCCTCGTCCGCCGCCTCGCGCAGTTTCGCCACATCGGTGTGGCCGACGCGCAGCGGCGAGAGGGAGTCGTCGCCCTGGCCCTGCTCGTTCTCGGCGGAACCGTCGTGCTCGGCGCTGCTCGCGGCGGTCTCCGGGTCCCGCGCGACGGAACTGTCGGCCGGGGTGATCAGCCAGCGGGACGCGGGCGTCGCGTACGCGCTGACCGCGAAGGAACCCGCGAGGGACTGCCAGATGCCGCCACCGCCGCGCCGACCGCCGTGCAGATCCAGACGGTAGAGGTCTGTGGCCGACTTCACGGCGGCGCGTACGTCGCGCGGGAAGGCCAGGCCGACTTCGGGAGCCGGGTCGGCGTCCGCGAGTCCGATCTCGTGCAGTGGAACGGGACGCCCGAGCTTGCTGCCGATCGCGGACGCTATGAGATGCGGAGCGGCGCCCTGCGGGACCATGCCCTTGGAGACCCAGCGGGCGACCGACGTCTTGTCGTAGCGGAGCGTCAGACCGCGCTGCGCGCCCAAGTCGTTGACCCTGCGGGCGAGTCCGGCGTTGCTGATCCCCGCGAGGGCGAGAACGGTACCGAGTTTCTCATTCGGCCCGCGTGGCTCCCTGGACATGCGCGCACACCCCTGACACACACCGACGGCCGCCTCCCTGCCCGGCGCCAGACCGGGGTGAGGCACCTACTACCCGTGCGAAGGACACGGGATGCCTCCCTGCACCGGGCACGGCGCGGGACGCACTGAGGACTTAGCGTAGTTCGCCGCATCCCTACCGTTAAGGGCCGCCGAAGTGGATGGCGGGATTCGTGTCCGTGCGCGAACCGGGGAATGGACATGTGCGGGAAGCGGGGACGGCGCACATCCGTGACTGTCCGCGTGTACGTGCGTCCGTCACGTGCCAACCCCGGGGCGGTCCACGGCAGTCGGCCGAAATCGTGTGCGGAAACCGTCGGATAACGTCATCGCGGCCGTGCTCCGGGTGTGTGGTCGTGCGCCTGCGCATGCGCCTGTGCGGCCTCGTCGGGGGGCGGTTCCATGGAAGGTGCGTGGGTCGGCCCGCTGCACTGGACCAGTGGGCTGGGGGAAACCGCCGCCCCATTCCCCGCGGGCGACGGGTCCGGCTCGGGAGGTTGGAGAAGCCTTCCGGGCCACGCCGTCCCCTGCTCTTCGTCCGGCAGTTCCGCCGCCCGCCGCGGGACTCTCCGCCTCCGTGCCGGCCGCGTCCCGGGGCACCCCGTAAGCCGTTCACGGGGTTCGCCGCCGGCTCGCGGGGAGGGCGCGGTGAACACGGCGCGTAGGCTTCACGGGTCCGGTGGGTGAGACGGTGAGGTGGCGTCAACGTCCGTCCACAGGCTCATACTTGGCCGAATAACATCGGTCAGTCGTGCGGTGCCCGGTGCCGACGCCAGTGGAATATGCCGGTGCCGGCCACGGTGCCCAGGCCCCGCCGGACTCCGCACGTACGTCTGACCGGGTCGTCGGGACAGGCGCACGCTCCGCGCAACCCGCGTTCGCCGACGGCGCGTTGAAGCCAGATATGCGCCCCTTTCACGCCTCTCGTGTACCCGTCTCGTGGCAACATGGCCGCAAGGGCAGCTGACGGGACGCCCACACACGGCGTCATTTCCAGGCAGCGGAGGCGGGCGGCGATGCGATGGTTGGTGGGGTGGAGCAGCGCCGCTCCCCGAGGCGGCCCGCCGGCTCACCACTCCCTGCAGCCGGTGGGCGCCCAGCTGTTGTGGAGCGACCCCGACCCCCTGTGGGCCGTCGGTGACTGGCGCCCCGACGAAGTGCGCGTCGTCCACGCCGACGGCAACCGCCTCGCCGTCTTCGGCTGCTGCGGCGCGAGCGACGCCGAACTGCGGGCCGGACTCACCGCCGCACGCGGCGGCGCATACCGCCATCTGACGGCCTGGCCCGGCAGTTACACGGCCGTCGCCTGCGTCGGCCGCCGCCTCACCGTCTCCGCCGACCTCGCCGGCGTCCGCCCCGTCTTCCACACCCCCTGGGAGGGCGGCACCGCCTACGCCACCGCCGCCCTCCCCCTCGCCGACCTCATCGAGGCGCAACTCGACATCGGTCACCTCGGCGCCCTGCTCGCCTGCCCCGACGCGCCCGAGGCGCTGGGCGAGGGCACACCGTACGCCGGGGTGCGGCGCGTACCGCCCGGGCACGCACTGATCCTGCGCGAGGGCGGCAGCCGCGAGATCACCAGCTACGAGCCCACCGCCTCGCTCGTCGTCTCCGCACCGCCGCCCGTCGACCCCGACACGGCGGTGGCGGCGGTGCGCGACGCGCTGGTCGAAGCGGTACGGGCACGGCTGGCCGCGCCGCGGCACGCGTCGGAGAGCGACCTGGGGCACGGGGGCGGGTACGCGCCGGGGGCGGCGGCTTACGAGACGGCGGGTGGGGCGGCGTACGGCACCGATCCGTACGGCGATCCGTACGGCGGGGGAGCCGGGCCGGGGAGCGCGTACGGCGGCGCGTACAACGGTGGCGGCGACCGCGGCAGCGTCTACGAGCACGCCGCCAACGGCGCCAACGCCGCCAACGGTGTCTACGGGGACAACGCCGCCAGCGGCGCCTTCGGCACCAACGGGGCCTACGCCCACGGCTCCCACGCCGGTCACGGCGCCGCCGGGACCGGCAGGCACAGCGGCGCAGACCGCAGCAGCAACAGCGGCAGAAACAGCGGCAGAGCCAGTGCGGGCGGCACAGGCACAGCGGGCACCGGCACCGGCACCGGCACCGGCACCGGCGCAGGCACCGGCACCGGCAGATACGGCGCCAACGGCCACGCCGCCCGCGGCGCGGACGGGCGCGACCCCGGCCCCGTCCCGGGCATGGGGCCGGCCGACCGGCGCGCCGCCCGTGGCGGCCCCGCCCCCGGCGTCGGCGCAGACCTCTCCGGCGGGCCCGCATCCGGCACCCTCGCCCTGCTCGCCGCGGGGCTCCCCGGAATGCCCGGCACCGTCCACGGCACGCTCGGCGCCGAAGCCGGCGAACGCCTTCTCGCCGTCACCTTCAACGACCTCGCCACCAGCGCCACTTCGGCCGGAGCCGAACTGGAGCGGGCACGCACCATGGCGGAGAACCCGCGGCTGCACCATCTCGTCGTCGCCGCCGGTGAGGAGGCCCTTCCGTACGCCGAGCTGGAGGGACCTCTCACCGACGAGCCCGGCCCCTCACTGATCGTCGCGGACCGGCACCGGCAGCGGCTCGCGGTCGGCAGTTCGGACCATCTCGTCGGGCTGGGCGCCCGCCAGGTGATGGACGCCCACCCCGCCCGTCTCGCCGACCTGTTGATGGACCGGCGCCGCCGGCACCTGCTGCGTCCCGTCGCCGCGCTGGCACGCGCGGACGACGTACCGCCGGGACGGTCGGTCCTGGTGCCCTGGACCGTCTACCGGGCGGCACGAAGACTCGCCCGTACGCAGTACCGGGACGGCATCGCGGAGACAGCGGACCGGCTGCGTACCGGCGGCTTCGCACAGAACGGGTCAGGACGCGGGCGGGGACCGGACAACGGACCCGGCCTCGGCACCGACATGGGGAAAGGTTTTGCCGACCTCGGCGTCTTCGGCGGCGCGGGCGGCTACGGCAGTGAGGGCGCCGTCGGCGCCTCCGTCGCCGCGCTCACCTGGTGCCGTCCCGGACCGGCGGCGAGGTGGCTGACCGGGGAGGCACTCGCCGAGGTGTCCCTGCGGCTGGAGGCCGCGGCCAGGCTCCGCTCCTCCAGCGAACGTCCCGGCGAACGCCGCGCGCGCGCCGCGCTCGCCCGGCAGGCCGCCGATCACCGCGTACTCGAACAGGCCGCCGAGATCCGCAACCAGCGGCTGCACGCGCCCTTCTACGACAATCAGGTCGTACGGGCCTGCCGCGACCTCCCGGAAGCGTTGCGCGTCAAGCCGGGCGCTCGGGCGTCCGTGCTGCGCGCGGTGCTGCGGGGTGCGGGCGTACACGATCTGCCCGCAGGCTGGGGCGCTCCCTCTTACGCCCACCAGGCGGCATCCGTACGGGCAGGGCTGCGCGCCGCCGCCGGCGAACTCATCCAGCTCTTCGACGCCCCCCTCCTCGCGGACGCGGGACTGATCGAGGCGAGAGTCGTGCGCAAAGCGATCCGCGCGGCCGCCGAGGGCGAACCGCTGCCACTCGACGGCCTCGCCGACCTGATCTCCACGGAACTGTGGCTGCGGCGGCTCGTCTCCCGGCGCGGCACCTGCTGGACGGGCTCCGCCGCGCCGCGCAAGAGGGCGGTGGCGGGCGGTGTGCTGCCGGCACAGGAACGGCCCGCGCTGTGACGCACTCGACGACTGTGACGGACTTTGGCGACCGCGGTGGTGTGAAGGCTGCGGTGGTGTGAAGGCTGCGACGGCGAACCGCCCGCCTTCTCCGGTTTCCCGCGTCCTTCGGCTCTTCCCGCCCCTCAGAAGTCACCCGCCGTCCCTCGCGCACGCTGTCACAGCCAGGCATCTGGCACGTCTTGCACAGCGATGACGCGAGGTGACGGCCACGAGATGACGGCCACGGGGTGACGGCCGGTGAAGCAACCACCCGGTCGAGGGATTTCGCGCTTCATGCCGGCAACTACCGGTGGAGCAGCAACGGTCGAGCGGAAGGGGTCGGTGCGGCGCGCCTCACACTCTGGGATGCGGGCGCAGTCCTTCGAGGAGTATGTCGAGCAACCGCCTGGACGCGGCTGCCTGCTGTGCCGCGTCCGGAAGGGAAGGGGCGGCCGTGGCTATCACCAGCAGAACGTCGCCGACGGTCACGTCGGTGCGCAACTCTCCTGCGTCCCGGGCCCGTTGGACCATCTGACCCACGACGCTCAGCAACTCCGCACAGCCACCGTCCTCGTCGAAGCCGTCCGGCCGCTCTGCCGGCGCACCCGGCTGCCCGTGGCCGGGGTCATGCCCGGAGGCATCGCCGCTGTCGTTCTCGACGAGCCTCAGTCCCGAACGGCTGTCCTGCGCGTGCTCGGCCTGCCGCTGGTGCGGCACCCGTGCCCCGGACTCGGGCGAACTCGTCCCGGTGCTCCAGCCGTCGGCGCGGAGTATGCGCGGCGGCAGCAGCCGGCCCGCTCCGGACGCCACCGACGTGCGCAGGAACCGGGAGAGCGCGGACCAGGGCTCCACCTCCTGCCCCAGAGCGGAACGGGCCTGCTCGGTGAGGCGGGCCGTCTCCTCCGCCGCTATCCGCTGGACCAGTACGTCCTTGCTCGGGAAGCGGCGGTAGACCGTTCCCACTCCCACTCGTGCCCGCCGGGCGACGTCCTCCATCGGCGCGCCGTATCCCAGCTCGCCGAAGACCTCACGCGCTGCTCGCAGTACGTGCTCCAGATTGCGCTGTGCGTCCACCCGCAGCGGAGTGGGGCGCGGGGCTGCCCCTGTACCTGCGGGGCTCTCGGCGCCGCCCACTGCTCCTGCGGCGCCGATACTCCTGACGCCGCCTCCCGCCCCCTGGCTCCCGCTGTCCGGAACCGCCGTCATGGCTGCGGTCACGGAATGAGAGCCGTCAAAACCCTGAATGCGCATTATTTTCCCCCGGTCATCAAAGTCTCCCCCCGGAGACCCTCGCGCTGTCGCGGCCGGTGGCGCCGGCGCCGTGGTCGTAGCGCCGCACCCCCGTCGAGACGAAGATAGTTGAGCCCGCGTCGTGAGAGAAGGGGTGGGTTCCGGGCCGTCCCAGCATGGCCGAGGAGCGACGCGGGCCGGGCTTCGCACAGGGGGCCCGGCGTTGGCCCGGCACGCGGCTGAGCTGCGACGACTCTTTCCGCGCAGAGGGCGGAAAAGAAGCGGAGAGTCTGGTTCCGTCAGTCACACAATTTCCTTGAGCCTGTGGACAAACACCCTGCTCCGGGTGCGTCATGGACAGGTGACGAAGGCGATGAAGGAAACCGCGCGCATTCTCGTGATCGGCGGCGGCTACGTGGGCATGTACACGGCGCTCCGCCTGCAGCAGAAGCTGAAACACCAGCTCAAGCGCACCGCACAGGGGCGCGACGTAGGCGGCGGCGCCCCACAGGGGGGCGTCGAGATCGTGGTGGTCGACCCCGAGCCCTACATGACCTACCAGCCGTTCCTCCCCGAAGCGGCCGCCGGTTCCATATCCCCGCGCCATGTGGTCGTGCCTCTGCGCAGAGTGCTCCCGGACTGCCGGCTCGTCATCGGTGAGGCAGTCTCCGTCGACCACGGGGAACGCGTCGCCCGCGTCAGGACCCTCGCCACCGAGGAGGAGGGAACCGGCCCGGTCGAGATCCCCTACACCGAGCTCGTGCTGGCGCCCGGCTCCGTCTCCCGCACCCTCCCCGTCCCCGGCCTCGCGGACCACGGCATCGGCTTCAAGACCGTCGAGGAAGCCATCGGGCTCCGCAACCACGTGCTGGAACAGCTCGACATCGCCTCCTCCACCCGCAACCCCGAAGTGCGCGACGCCGCCCTGACCTTCGTCTTCGTCGGCGGCGGCTACGCGGGCGTGGAGGCCCTCGCCGAGCTGGAGGACATGGCCCGTTACGCCTGCCGCTACTACCACAACGTCCGGGCGGAGGAGCTGAGGTTCCTGCTCGTCGAGGCCTCGGGCCGAATCCTCCCCGAGGTCGGCGACGAGATGGGCGTCTACGCCCTGCGCGAGCTGCGCGCCCGCAACATCGACGTACGCCTCGACACACGCCTCGACTCGTGCGAGGGCAGGGTGGCCGCGCTGAGCGACGGTTCGCGCCATCCCACCCGCACTCTCGTGTGGACCGCCGGCGTCAAGCCCCACCCCGTCCTCGAGGCCGCCGGCCTGCCCCTCAACGAACGGGGCAGACTCAAGTGCACGGCCCGGTTGCGGGTCGAGGGCGTCGAGGGCGCGTGGTCCGCCGGCGATGCCGCCGCCGTACCCGACCTCATCTCACGGGAGAAGGGCGAGGCGGGAGCCTTGTGCGCCCCCAACGCCCAGCACGCCGTACGTCAGGCAAGACGACTGGCTGACAATCTCGCCGCCACACTGCGAGGTGAGCCGCCGACCGACTACCGTCACGCCTACGCGGGCTCTGTCGCCTCCCTGGGGCTGCACAAGGGCGTCGCGCACGTCTACGGGCGCAAGCTGAAGGGCTGGCCCGCCTGGTTCATGCACCGGGCGTACCACCTCAGCCGTGTCCCCACCCTCAACAGAAAGGCGCGCGTGCTCGCCGAATGGACCCTGGCAGGGCTGTTCAAGCGTGAGATCGTCTCTCTCGGCTCGCTCGAACACCCCCGTGCGGAGTTCGAGATCGCCGCCGGCAGCGGACGCCGTACCGAACGGAACTGAGGCCCGGCCGGGCCCCGACGTCCCGGCGGAGCCACCGGCGGGGGCGCCTGACGGAAAGGCAGCTGAGTGATCTCATGGGTGCCCTACGCGTGATCCAATGTCTCCGCCGTGCACCACGCGGGGCGTGTGACCATGAGTGGGCTCGCATCCGCACAGAGTGACCATACGACGGCCCGGCGGGAGGCCGTCCCCTGACCATCACGAGGAATCGGACGACCGTGAATTTCACGCGCTGGAGCGCTCGACTGCCCGGCACCCAGCGGCGTACCTCAGCCGCGCAAGCCGCCCGGGCGGCAGCGCAGGCGCAGCAGAAGTCCGAGCAGCAGGACACCGCCAACGGGGTGGAGAGCGCGGATGGTGCGGGTGCCGTCCCAGCGGCCCGTGCCGAGCGCCGTGACGGCACCTCCGTCAGCGAACCGGCCCGCCCGGCGGAGCCGGGCAACCCGAACGCGACGGCGACCGTCGGCAGTTCACCCGGAGCGGCCGCACCGACGGGCGGCCGGGGACCCCGCGAGCAGGCAGACGCGGCAGCGCAGACGGGAGCGTCCCCCACAGCCGGGTCTGCAGCCGGGTCTGCAGCCGGGGCCACAGCCGGAGCCACGGACGGGGCCACCGCCTTCGCCGCCGGAGACGGCGCACCCGGTACGCACGTCACCCGCAGCATCGACGCGCTCTCCGTCCACGACCTGCTCGGCCAGGTGCCCGCCCTCGCCGCAGTCGTGCACGGCCCCGACCACCGGATCGCGTACGTCAACGACGCCTACACCGCCGTCTTCGGCAGCCGTACGCCCGGCGAGGCCGCCCGTGAGGCACTGCCCGAACTCGTCGAACTCGGCCTGCTTCCCCTCATGGACCAGGTGCTGCGCAGCGGCAAGCCCCGCACCGTCAAGTCGCGCCGTGTCCCCTGCCGGACGACCGACGCCCGCGAACCCCGCGACGGCTTCTACAGCTTCACCTGCACTCCCATCACCGCCGACGGCGAGAGCGGTGTGCTGATCTTCGCCGCGGACGTCACCGATCAGGTGGAGGCCGCCGAACGCCTGCGCGCCAGCGAACGCCGCCAGCGCGAAGCCGCGGTCACCCTGCAGCGCAGCCTGCTGCCGCAGGAGCTCGAGCAGCCCGACGACCTTCGCGTCGCGGCCACATACCAGCCGGGCGGTACGGAAGCCGCTGTCGGTGGCGACTGGTACGACGTCATCACCCTCGGCGCCGGCCGCACCGCCCTGGTCATCGGCGACGTGATGGGCAGAGGAGTGCGTGCCGCGGCTGTCATGGGCCAACTCCGCACAGCGGTACGCGCCTACGCCCGCCTCGACCTCCCCCCGCACGAGGTCCTGCAACTGCTGGACGGGCTCGCCGCCGAGATCGACCCCAGCCAGATCGCGACCTGCGTCTACGCCGTGCACGACCCCAACGAGGGCGTCCTGCACTACGCCTCCGCAGGCCATCCGCCCATCATCGTCCGCGACACCGAAGGTGCGGTGCAGCGCGCCTCCGAGCCGACCGGGCCCCCGCTGGGCACCGGGGGCTGGGTCCACACCTCCTGCTCGCTGCCGTTCACGCCCGGAGCCTCCGCGGTGCTCTACACGGACGGCCTCGTCGAGCGGCGCGACGCCGACATCGACACCGGGGTCGCCACCCTCGAACGAGCCTTCGCCGGCGCCACCGGCTCCCCCGAGATCGTCTGCGACCGGCTGCTTCGCTCCCTGGGCATCACCGCGGAACATGACGACGACGTGGCCGTCCTCGTGCTGCAGCACCCCGCCCGTACCGGCCCGGACGCCGAACTGTTCCACAACGCCGCCCTCGACCTGCTCGGCGGCACAGAAGCAGCCCCGCGCGCCCGCGCGTTCGCCTCCGGCGTCCTCTCCTCGTGGCGGTTCCCCAGGGAACTGCAGGATCTGGGCGTGATGGCCGCCAGCGAACTCGTCGCCAACTCCCTCCAGCACGGCACACCGCCCATGCGGCTGCGTCTGCGGCGCACCGACCGTCGTCTGATCGTCGAGGTGACGGACGGGGACGATCACCTCCCGCGCCGCCGCAGGGCCGACCCCGTGGACGAGGCGGGACGCGGCATCTCCATCGTCGCCACCATCGCGTCGGCCTGGGGGTCGCGCAGGACGCCCGGAGGCGGCAAGTCGGTCTGGTGCGAATTCGCCCTGCCGGCCACCTGAACCGCCCCGACGGCCGGCCGGCCGAAGTCCCCGTACGCGGAGGACCCGGCCGGTGTCAGACCCCGGCGCCCACAGCGTGTTTCGTGGCGTCCCCGTCGAACGGGGCGCCGTCCTCAGGGCGGGAAGCGTCGCTCCCCGCCACCACGAGTGACCCGTACGGACGGTCCTGGCGGGCCGTCAGCCGCCGTCCCAGCCATATCGCCAGCACACTCACCGCGAGCGAGCAGGCCACGAGCATCACGATGTAGAAGCCGTAAGCCCCCATGGCGGCCAGCAGCCCTCCGACAGCCGGCCCAGCGGCGAGCGCCAACTGCTTCACCAGGGCGAACGCCGAGTTGTACTGACCGACCAGCCGCGCCGGCGCGAGGTCGGCCACCAATGGCGCCACCGTGGGGGAGAGCATCGTCTCGCCCAGTCCGAAGAGCGCATACGTGGAGATCAGCAGTGCCGTCGCGAGCGCCTGCGTTCCGTGCACGAGCCCGGACGCCCCCGCGGCCAGCCACGCCACCGCCCATATGACGCCCACCAGAGCGACCACCCGGCTGCGCCTCCGCCGCTCCACCAGCCGCAGCACCACGAACTGGGCCAGCACGATCACCGCCGTGTTGGCGGCCAGCGCGATGCCGAGTGTGGACGTCGATATTCGGGTGACCTCGACCGCGTAGGCCGACAACCCCGACTCGAACTGGCCGTAGCAGGCGAAGAACAGGACGAACCCGAGCACACACAGCAGCACCATCGACCGGTCCCGCAACAGCACCGACCAGCCGTTCGCGGACTCCCGCGTTCCCTGTGCGCCACGCCCGGCCGCGACCTCGCCGCCGGCTGCCTGCGGCAGCCGGACCGTCGCGAGCACCACCGCCAGGAGTACGAACATGGCGGCCTCGACGACGAACAGCAGGGTGAACGTCGCGGGCCGGTGCTCATCCACCAGCAGACCGCCCAGCAGCCCGCCGAGCCCCAGGCCGAGGTTGTTGAGGAAGAACTGCGTGGCGAAGGCGCGGGAACGCGTCGCGCCTGTCGAGCAGGCCACGACCATGGTCGCCAGAGCCGGCTGAAGCACCGCCACCCCCGTCCCCATCAGGGCGGACGAGGCCAGCACTGACGGGGCGCTCGCGGAGACACCGAATCCGAACGCCCCCAGCGCTCCGAGGGCCGAGCCCGCGAAAGCCATCGGCAGAGGACCCCGGCGGTCGATCACCCTGCCGGTGAAGGGCAGCACCGCGAGCGCCGACACGGCGAACACCGCCAGTACCGCACCGGCTGTCGCGTCCCCGAGGTCGCGCACGCGCGAGGCGTACACGAACAGGAACGGAGCGGTGAAGCCGTTGCCGAACGCCGCCAGGGCGTTCCCGAACTGAATCCGGCGCAGCGCAGCGCCCATCGCCAGGGTCACACTCACCTACCTCTGATCAGGTCCCCGAGGAGGAGACTTCGAAGCTAAAGTTCGAAGATAAAGAGTACACACGGCAAGTCTTCGAGTCGAACGAGTTCACGTGGGATACTCCGGCCATGCCTCCCGCGCACGGCCAACAGCCCTCACTCGACGAGCAGATCGCCATCTACCAGCGCGAATACCGCGACCTGGACCCCCGGGTGGAGAAGGTCGTCAACGCGCTGAGCCGGCTCGACCGCCGGATGAACGTCGCCTACGGACGGCAGCTCGCCACGCTCGGCCTCGGCCACGCGGAGTGGGAGGTGCTCAAGGAACTGGTGATGTCGGGGTCGCCCTACCAGCTGTGGCCCGGCACCATCGCCAGGCGCCTCGGGCTGACCCCCGCCGCCATGACCCACCGCATCGACCGCATGCTCGCCCAGGGACTGGTCACCAGGGAGCGCGACGAGGAGAACCGCGTACGGGTCATCATCGGCATCACCGACGAGGGCCGGGAGAAGTGGCTCCAAGTGATGCGTGAGGCCTCGGTCTTCGAGGAGGAACTCCTCCAGGACCTGACGGACGTCGAACGGGCCCTGCTGGGCGAGCTGCTCACCCGGCTGCTGCGCCGGGTCGAGCACGCCCAGCCGGACGCGGGCGGCCGGCTGACCGACCTGGACTGAACCCCGGTCGGGGGCATGAGCAGCAAGTTGACACGGTGGACACCGAAACGTATTGTCCTCCGGGTTGCCGCGGGGCCGGTCGGTTTTCGTGGTGGCGTTCTTGCCGTTTCGGCGGCGGTCTCTTGTTGGTGGTTCTTCCCCGGCTTTGGTCGGGCTGGTTGTGCTGTGCCTGTTGGGGTTCGGTGGATATCAGTTCGGTTGTGAGTGGGTGCGGCGCGATTTTGTGTCGTGGGGGTTGACGGTCTAATGTGGCGGCCGCGTCGGAAGGCGCCCCCTTCGACTGGGGTTTCGGATTTGCGGATCCGGGTTCGGGATTCGGACCGGGAAAAGCGTCTGATAGCGTCGGTTGCACCGAGAGGGAAACGTCCGGAGAGGCCCTGTGAGGGGTTTTGAAGGGATCGTCCGTTCTTTGAGAACTCAACAGTGTGCCAAAAGTCAACGCCAGATATGTTGATACCTCGTGCCTCATAGTTTTGTGGGGTGGGGTTTCTTTGAGATTGATCAGCGAGGATGTTGTGCATGCCGGGATGATTCCTCCCGGTGGTGCCGCTCTTCGGTGGTTGCTGATGAAGCATTCACGGAG